>WTBR01000178.1 GCA_013138975.1 Bacteroidales bacterium | reverse complement strand
TCATATATAATTACCCAAAAGCTTTAAGTTTCGGGTCGACCTGACAGAGTTTTTTTAAACCTGTCAGAGTCTGGTAGTAATGTCGTTTAGTTAAGTAATTAAAAAATGTTCTTATAAAAAGACTTCGACAAGCTCAGCCTGACATTGATAGATTGGACATCCTGAGTTTATCGAAGGATTTGCTAACTAAACGACATTGGAGTCTGGTAGTAAAACTCTGTCAGGTCATTCTGACTCTGTCAGGATTTCAAGATAGCCCCTTAAAACGAAATAGTAAATTATTTCCAAAATTTAATAGTAATAAATCAATCTAATATTTTTAGATTTTTTTAAAGAAATCATTAGTGTCCGAAATAAAATTAAATAAAAGGGCTGAATCCCTGTTGGGTTGCGAGTATGACTAGGAGGCTGTCCCAAAAGCAATATGTAAATAGATTTCCGGAAACTTCTCCCTTTAGGGTCGGGGCGAAAAGTTGCTAAAAATCAGTGCTCCCTTTAGGCTAGGCTTGCAGAACGTAACTTATTGATGGACTTTAATGCAAAAAAACCTGATATCCGCAGATATTTTCTCAGTAAGTTGATTATTAAATAATCAGACCTAACAGGTTTTGTATTAATAAGAGGATGTCGATTCTATATGAATGACAGTCAGTCGATTAAGACCTATTAGGTCTTGCGGATATAAGATATAATATAAATATTAACATAATTTTAATATGAACAAGAACTTTAAATTAGATAAAACAAATATTGAAGATATTGTAGATTTAACCTCTTTACAAGAGGGGATCTTATTTCATTACCTTAAAGATGTAAGAAAAAATCTATATTTTGTTCAACTATCCTTAGAAATTCAAGGTGTAGTTAAGTCCGATTATTTTCAGGAAGCATGGAATAAAGTTGTTGAAAATAACGAAATGTTAAGAACATTATATCGGTGGGAAAAATTGAATAAACCGATACAAGTTATCCTAAAAGAAAGCAATGTTGATATTAGATATTATGATTTATCAAAAAAAGAGAACACATTAGAATCTGAATATCAAAAAATCAAACTTAATGATAATGAGGAAAGTTTTGATTTAAGGAAAGTTCCATTTAGACTGACTTTATGTAAAATCAAAACGGATAAGTATAGATTATTAATAAGTAATCATCATATAATTTATGATGGATGGAGTAATGGGATAATACTAAAAGAGTTTTTAAATTATTATAATAATCCGGTTACCAGAAGTTCATTAAAAGTAAATAAAAAAGCACAATTTAAGAATTACCTTAAACTTAACCGTGAGCTTTCAATTGAAGATGAATCATTTTGGAAAGATTATTTAAAAGGATTTGAACCTAAAAATGTTTTTAGCTTTAAAAGTAATAGCTCTTTGCAAGATAATTCAAATAATCAGAGTCATAGATTTTCTATTTCAGAAGATAAGTTTTCGAAACTTAAACAAGTTTGTAAATCGCAAAAATTAACCATTGCAGACATATTATATGGTGTCTGGGGAATTCTTTTAAGCAAATACTCAGGAGAGTCCGATATGCTTTTTGGAACAACTATATCAGGAAGGAATATTAAGTTTGAAGGAATAGAACAAATGGTTGGTTTATTTATAAATACTATTCCCATAAGGATAAAAATCACACCTGATAAACCTTTAATT
The DNA here is from genome assembly GCA_013138975.1 of Bacteroidales bacterium. Lineage (GTDB taxonomy): Bacteria > Bacteroidota > Bacteroidia > Bacteroidales > UBA12077 > UBA12077. The sequence goes on along the minus strand of WTBR01000178.1, from coordinate 7,438 downwards.
TCCGTATTAAAAGAAAATGCAAAACAAACATTAGAGCGAGGGCGGTTCGAAAATGTTCCATTACTAAATATTTTAGATAATTCAGGATATAAAGAAAATGACTTAATAGAGTCAATATTTGTAGTAGAGAACTATCCTCTCGATAAAGAGAATTTACAACATCAAAATGAGCTTGCCTTTAAATCTTTCACAATAAAAGAGACAACAAACTATAAACTAACAGTAAGTGCTTTAATATCTGATGAAATAGAAATTAGCTTTAACTATATCAATGCATATTTTCAAAAAGAATTAATAGAGAATATAGAGAAGCATTTTGTAAGGATAATTGATACGATAATAGATGATAATAAATCGGCAATACAATCATTGGATTTACTTTCAGATATTGAAAAACATCAATTATTATATGAATTTAACAATACAAAAGTAGATTATCCAAAAGATAAAACTATTCATCACTTACTTGAAGAGCAGGCGAATAAGATTCCTGATACTAAAGCTATAATATACGGAGATGAACAACTTTCTTATGAAGAATTAAATAAGAGATCAGAACAATTAGCAAGTTATCTGGCATATAATGGAATAGTTTCAGGAGACAAAGTTGGTTTAATTTTAGAACGCTCCGTAGAGATGCTTATAGGAATATTTGGTATTCTCAAGGCAGGAGGAGTATATGTTCCCATAGATCCTAAATTTCCTAAAAATCGAATAAAATATATTTTAGAAAGCAGTGAATCAAAGTTAGTACTATCAGAAAGAATCTATACTCATAATATAGAATATCCAATCCCTTTTATATCTTTTGAAGATATTGATTTTAATAATATCACAGCATCGGAATATAAACCAAAAATAGTACCAGAAGATTTATCTTATATAATATATACTTCAGGATCAACAGGGAATCCCAAGGGAGTTCAGGTAGAGCATCGTTCCCTTACAAATCTTTTATACTTTTTACAAGATCAATATCCAATTACCACAGAGGATTCATACTTATTAAAAACATCTTATTGCTTTGATGTATCAATAAGTGAAATTTTTGGATGGATTTTAGGAGGAGGAAAGTTATCAATTTTGGAAAAAGACCAAGAGAAAGAACCATCCAAAATAATTGATGCTATCTTAAAAAATAAAATAACACATATTAATTATGTACCTACAGCTTTAAAAAGCTTCTCACAATCTTTATCAATAATTGACCAAACAGGTTTAAAATCATTAAAATTTTTATTAATAGCAGGAGAGGCTCTATATCAGGATCACTTACAAGAGTTCAATAAACTTAATCTGGATATACATATAGCGAATTTATATGGGCCAACAGAAGCAACAGTTTATACGAGTTATTACAAAGTCATTCCCGGGACTTTAGAAACAGTGCCGATTGGTAAACCAATTTCAAACTATTCGATATATATATTAGATAATAGAAATAAGCTACAACCAATAGGTATGCCAGGAGAGTTATGCGTCAGTGGAATTGGCTTAGCAAGGGGATATATGGGTAATCCCGCATTAACTTCAGAAAAGTTTATTGACCATCCGTTCACAGAAGGAGAGCGATTATATCGAACAGGGGATTTAGCACGCTGGTTACCAGATGGTAATATGGAGTTTCTAGGACGTATAGACGATCAGGTTAAGATTAGAGGATTTAGGATAGAGTTGGGCGAGATAGAAAATGCATTGCAAAAACATGAACATATAAAAGAATGTGTAGTATTAGCAATAGAAGAAAAGGGAGATAAATATTTATGTGCTTATATTATTTCTGAAGAAGAATTTAATAAGGAAGAAATACGCACATATTTATCGGTAAGCCTGCCCGATTATATGATTCCTTCTTATTTTGTTGACTTGGACAGTTTACCGCTAAATGCAAGTGGAAAAGTAAACCGCAAAGCACTGCCATCCCCGGAAATAAAAGCAGGAGACGATTATGCAGCACCATCCACAAAAATAGAAGAGAACTTGCTTGAAATATGGTCAAAAGTATTAAATATCAATAAAGAAGATATAAGTGTAAATGCTAATTTTTTCTCAATAGGAGGACATTCGCTCAAAGCGACTATTTTAATAAGTAGAATACATAAAGAAATAGGAGTTGAATTTCCATTACAAGATTTATTTTTACATTCAACAATAAAATCCCAGGCAAGTCAGATAGCAAAAAGTATAAAAAAAGAGTTTGTATCCATACCAAAAGCAAAGGAACAATCAAATTACCCATTATCTTCGGCACAGAAGCGATTGTATTTGTTGCAACAGTTTGATTTAACATCAACAGCCTATAATATGCCCTATATACTTCCATTGGGAAAAGAGGCAGATAAATCAAAAATAAAAGAAGTATTCAAGCAACTTATAAATCGCCATGAGAGTTTCCGTACAAGCTTTATTACAGTTGATCAAGAGCCTGTTCAGCTTATAAGTAAGAATGTTGCCTTTGAGCTTGAAGAACTAAGCATAGAAAGCACAGAACTTGAAAACACACGAAATAAATTCATAAAGCCCTTTGATTTATCCCAAGCACACTTATTACGAGTAGCTATAGTAGATATAAAAGGAGAAGACAGCTTGCTAATTGATATGCATCATATAATAAGTGATGGAATTTCGCATACAATCTTAGAGAAAGAATTTCAGGCACTGCTATCAGGAGAAAAATTAGCACCATTACCATTGCAATACAGAGATTATAGCCAGTGGCAAAATAGTAAAGAACAGCAAGAACGTATAAAAAATCAGGAACAATATTGGCTTACTAAATTTGAAGGAGAGATACCCGTATTGAACCTTCCAATGGATTATACTCGACCTTTAATGCAAAGTCACGAAGGAGCAACAGTGAATTTTGTATTGAGCAAAGAAGAGACAGAAGGGATAAAATCTTTCACCAAAGAAAATGACCTTACATTGTATATGTCCTTGTTATCTGCTTTTAATATTCTTCTATCGAAGCTAAGTGGACAAAATGATATAGTAGTAGGAACACCAATAGCCGGAAGGAATCATGCAGATTTGGAGAATATTGTAGGTATGTTTGTTAATACCTTATCTATACCTAATGAAATAAAAGGAGAAAAAACTATACGAGAGTTTGTTTCAAGCCTAAAGCAAACCGTACTTGGAGCTTACGAAAACCAGAATTACCAGTTCGAAGATTTAGTAAACAAGGTATCAGTAGAGCGAGATACCAGCCGCAATCCTATTTTCGATGTCATGTTTAATTTGTTGAATCAGGCAGAATATAGTGGTGATATACCTGGATATAATAATCCTGAGAGGGTACATCAAATTGGGATATCGAAGTTTGATCTCACATTGATAGCAGTAGATTATGGAGAACAATTGATGTTTAGTTTTGAATATTGCACCAAACTATTCAAAGCCGAAACAATAGATAGATTTATAGCTTATTTTAAACAGATCGTAAGTCAATTAGCAAGAAAGCCAGAGATTAAAATATCTGCAATAGATATACTAAGCAAAGAAGAGAAACATCAGTTATTGTATGAGTTTAATAATACAAAAGCAGATTATCCAAAAGATAAGACAGTACATCAATTGTTTCAGGAGCAAGTAGAAAAGACACCTGAAAATGTGGCAGTGAGTTGTGACGGCAATGTTTTTACATACAATGAATTAAACAGAAAAGCGAATATTATTGCTCATCATATACGTGAGATTGGAATAGCTAGAGATGATATTGTAAGCATATTCCTTGATCGTTCCATTGAGACAGTATTTTCTATGCTAGGAGTGTTAAAATCAGGAGGAGCATACCTTCCTCTAGATCCTGATTACCCGGATGAAAGGATAGATTTTATATTAAATGATAGCCGCTCTAAAATAGTAATAAGCACAAAAGAACTTTCAACGAGAATTGAATTTGATGAAAATATAATATGTGTAGAAGAGATGTCGGAATTGGAGAATAATTTTTCTAATATCGAGATAATTAATAAGCCATCAGATTTGTGTTATATTATTTATACTTCAGGAACAACCGGTATGCCTAAAGGAGTTATGGTAGAACATAAAAACCTTGTGCGATTATTTTTTAATGAAAGATTTCAATTTGACTTTAGTGAAAACGACATTTGGACAATGTTTCATTCACATTGTTTCGATTTTTCAGTATGGGAAATGTACGGAGCATTACTTTATGGAGGTAAATTAATTGTTATTCCAAAAATAGTAGCAAAAGACGTTGAAGAATATTATAAATTACTTAGAGAAGAAAAAGTAACAGTTTTAAATCAGACCCCATCAGCATTTTATAATTTATCGGAAATAGCCTTGCAGAAGCCAGGTAAATCTTTAGAGAATTTAAGGTATGTAATTTTTGGAGGAGAAGCTTTAAAACCAAATAAATTGGCAGAATGGTTTAATATTTATTCCGATGTTAAACTAATTAATATGTATGGAATAACAGAGACAACAGTACATGTTACATATAAAGAAATATGCGAAAATGAAATAGCCAATAATATAAGCAATATTGGCACCTCAATACCAACACTAACAACTTATGTAGTTGATGAAAATTTAAAATTAGTTCCAAAAGGAGTTGCCGGAGAACTATTAATAGGAGGAGATGGACTTAGTCGAGGATATCTGGGAAGAGAAGATCTAACAAGAGAGAGATTTATAAAGGATTCATATTTTGGTTCAGAAATATTATATCGTTCCGGGGATCTTGTAAAAATGCAATCAGATGGAGACTTGGAATATCTTGGACGAATAGATGATCAAGTTCAATTAAGAGGCTTTAGAATAGAATTAGGCGAGATAGAGAATACACTGATAAAACATGAAAATATAAACGAATGTGTTGTTTTAGCAATTGAAGAAAATAATGATAAGTACCTATGCGCATATGTAGTTAGTAAAGAAGAACTCAATCATGACGAGTTAAGAGCTTATATTTTAGCACAACTTCCCGATTATATGGTTCCTTCTTATTTTATTGAGTTGGAGAGTTTACCGCTAAATGCAAATGGAAAAATAAATCGTAAAGTTCTGCCGGCACCACAAATAAAAGCAGGAGACGATTATGTAGCACCATCCAATGAAATAGAAGCAAAGTTGCTTGAAATATGGTCAGAGTTGTTAAATATCGATAAGGAAGACATAAGTGTAAACGCTAATTTTTTCTCAATAGGAGGTCATTCGCTAAAAGCGACTATTTTAACAGGTAATATTCATAAAGAATTAGGAGTTGAATTTCCATTACGTGAAATATTTTTACATCAAACTATAAAATCACAGGCAAGTCAGATAGAAATAAGTACAAAGAAAGAGTTTGTATCCATCCCGAAAGCAAAAGAACAGGAACATTATCCTTTGTCCTCAGCCCAGAAAAGGATGTATTTATTACAAGAAATGGATTTGGAATCAACGGCATATAATATGCCTTATGCTATGCCGTTAGAAGCAGGGGTAGATAAAAATAAAATAGAAGAAGTATTTCAACTATTAATAAATCGCCATGAAAGCTTCCGCACAAGTTTTGAGATAAAAGGAGAAGAACCCGTTCAGCGCATACACGAACAAGTAGAATTTACGATTGAAGAATTAAGCATAGAAAAAGACGAAGTACAGGAAAAAAAGCATCAATTTATACAAGCATTTGATTTAAGTAAAGCCCCCTTTTTACGAGTAACTAAAGTAGATGTAAAAGGAGAAGGTAGCTTGTTAATGATCGATATGCACCATATCATTAGCGATGGTGTTTCACATGCAATTCTTGAGCAAGATTTTCAGAGATTATGTTCAGGCGAAGACTTGTCTCCATTGAGTTTGCAATACAAAGATTATAGCCAGTGGCAAAACAGTGAGGAGCAGCAAGTAAAAGTAAAAAAACAAAAAGATTACTGGATCAGTAAATTTGAAGAAGATATACCTATTTTGGATCTCCCCACAGATTATGTTCGACCGCTTATCCAAAGCCACGAAGGAGCCAGTGTAAATTTTGCCTTAAGCAAACAAGAAACACAGTATATCAAATCGCTGGCAAAAGAAAACGATCTGACCCTATACATGTCAATATTATCCGTATTTAACATTCTATTATCCAAGTTAAGCCGACAAGAAGATCTTATAGTAGGTACACCAATAGCAGGACGTAGTCATGCAGATCTGGCAGGTATTGTAGGAATGTTTGTAAATACCTTGGCTATCCGCAATAATATAGAAGGAGACCAAACCTTACCGGATTATTTAAAAGAAATAAAGCACACAACACTTGAAGCCTTTGAGAATCAAGATTATCAATTTGAAGATTTAGTTGAAAATGTGTCTGTAGAGCGCGATATTAGTCGAAATCCCTTGATTGACGTAATGTTTAATCTTTTAAATCAAACTGAATATTCAGGTGACTTATCCGATTTTACTAATGATCAATATGTTCATACATCAGGGATAGCTAAATTTGATTTAACATTAATAGCGGTAGATTATCAGGATCAGTTATTAATGACATTTGAGTATTGTACTAAGCTGTTTAAATCAGAAACCGTAGAGAGGTATATAAAATATTTTAAAAATATAATACCTCAGTTAGAAATTAAAAAGGATGACAAAATATCATCAATAGAAATAATACCAGAAGAAGAGAAACAGCAAATAATAAATAGATTTAATAATACCCGAAGCGAATATTGTAAAGAAACAACTATCCATGAATTATTTGAGGAAGAAGTAAAAAAGAATCCGAACCAGATAGCCGTAGTAAATGGAGACAAAGAATTAAGCTATGGAGAGTTGAATGAACATGCAAATCAAATAGCACATTACTTAATTGAAAGAGGAGTTAACGCAGAGAATGAGACTATAGTTGGAATAGAATTAGAGCCATCCTACGAGTTTGTGATTTGTATGATAGGCGTATTAAAATCGGGAGGTGCTTATTTGCCGATTGATAAAAACTTACCGGAACAAAGGAAGAAAAATATTGTAAAAAACAGCAAGTTAAAAATATTAATACATAGCAATAGCGATTATAAAGAAATAGATTCTAACATAGAACTGACTAATTATAAAGATATAGACTTAGAGAAATTCAAACGAACCAATCCAAATATTAAGGTAAGCATTACAAACCTGGCATATGTAATTTACACCTCAGGAACTTCAGGAAATCCTAAAGGGACATTGTTGGAACACAAAGGGATTGTTAGTGAAAATACCTTCTGGAAAGGTGATTTAGAAATGAATCCAATGGATCGTTGTATTCAGTTTGCGAATATTTCTTTTGATGGATCAGTATGGGAAATTTGTTCGTGTTTATTAAATGGAGCAAGTCTTTATATTCCTGAGAAGTTAATAAAAGATGACGCTAGATTGTTTGAGAACTATTTGATTAGCAACAAAATTACAGTAGCTGCACTTCCTCCTGTTTATGCGGAAAACTTAAATGAAGAGA
>WTBR01000096.1 GCA_013138975.1 Bacteroidales bacterium | reverse complement strand
AATAATTCCCTCACTATACAAGATAAACTTCGGTTCAATGAATCACCAAAAGTTTTCTTTCTGCGAATACAAAATTATTGAAAATAACTTGGATTTTAACACAATTCAATTAAATTTCAAAATGACCAATAAATAATTTGAATTATTTTTTGCTTAGATGATTCGAAAAATTCAAGCATTGCCACCCGTGCTGAGCTTTGTCGAAGTATAGCTACGGTTTTATTTTTAAAAAAAATATAAGTGAAAAAGAAACGAATTATATAGCTTATTTTGGTGTTTAATTGATATCAATCTTTCGCAAACCCAACACACCGCCATAGGCTTACCAAAATGTTTGTAATTCACTGTCGTGCAATAAATATTCACCACTTAAAAAAAATAATTTTAGTTTTTCATAGGTAAATATTCTAGGAACTTGACAAGTCAGTTTTTTGTGCGCACCAATTGTAGCAGATGAGCAGGTCAAAAAAAAACTATCAGGAGCTTTGCACTCTGACAGGTTTTATTACAAAATGAAATTTCGGGTAACTTTATTTTCAGACATTACAAACGAACTGTAAAATTGCGTGATATTGCCAATTACGGAAAATTTATTGGTAATAAAATTATGAAAATCGTCCATATCATAACAATAAACTTTTAAAAGAAAATCTGAACTTCCGGATATGTAATAGGATTCCATTACTTCATCCATTTTCTGCATTTGAGCTTCAAACTCATCAATAGCCTCTTTTGTATGATTATTTAATGAAACTGATATATAAACAATTAGCTTTTTCCCAATCATTTTAGGATCAACCAGCGTAATATATTGTTTGATGAAACCGTTCTTTTCAAGTTTTTTAATTCGCTCGTGAATTGGAGTTGTAGATAAATGCAATTTTTCGGAAAGTTCTCTTATCGTTATCCTACTGTTAATCTGTAATATATTAAGTAATTTTTTATCAATTTCATCTAATACTTTCATTGTAGTCTAATTTTCTGTTCTTATAAATTATATATTATACAAATATAATAAATTTCTTTATAATTTCTTATTTATAGTGTTTTTTGCCATTTATACAACTGAAAGTAGAATATATAGATAATATACGTAAATTGCAGAGTATAATTATCTAATACACATTATAATGATTCCAATTATTGACAAAATAGTTAACGAGGAAGCATTACAAAATGCGGTAAATCGTTTTAAAGAGAGAAAAATCATTCTCCCAACATTTGAACAACAAAGGAATCCGGATTTAATTCCGTGCAAAATAAAAGAACAATTAAAAGATATTGGTTTGTGGGAAATAAATCCTCTGAATCTTTTCAGGATCACATGGAAAAATGAACCAAAAGAAAAGGGTGGATTGTATGGAAATGTAAATCATATTGAATTACCAAAGGAAATTACCGGTGTAAATGCAAGAATTATATTAATTATAGGGAAATGGTTCCCTACCGGAGCACATAAGGTTGGTGCTGCATATGGTTGTTTAGCTCCAAGAATCACAACCGGTGAATTTGATCCTACATATCACAAAGCAGTTTGGCCATCAACAGGTAATTATTGCCGCGGTGGAGCCTTCGATTCTAAAATAATGGGAACAGAATCAATTGCAATTCTACCTGAAGAAATGAGCAAAGAAAGATTTAACTGGTTGCGAGATGAGATTGGCTCTGAAGTTATTGCTACTCCCGGATGTGAATCAAACGTAAAAGAAATTTACGATAAATGCTGGGAAATTAAAGAAACACGTAAAGATTGCATCATTTTTAATCAATTCGAAGAATTTGGAAATGCAGCATGGCATTATAATACAACAGGAAAGGCCGTTGAAGAAGTCTATAATCTTGTTAAAACAGATAAAAGTGACATTGCTGCTTATATTTCTGCAACCGGATCAGCGGGAACGATAGCTGCAGGAGATTATCTAAGAACTATTGCTCCTCATGTTAAAGTTGTTGCTTCCGAAGCTTTGCAATGCCCAACTTTATTAATGAATGGATTTGGAGGTCATAGAATTGAAGGTATTGGTGACAAACATGTACCCTGGATTCATAATGTAAAAAATACAGATATGATTACTGCAATCGATGATGAAGATTGTATGCGTATTCTTCGTTTGTTCAATGAAAAAGATGGTCATGCATATTTGAAATCCATGGGTATTGATCAGGAAGTAATTGATAATCTTCATTTAATTGGAATCTCTGGTATAAGTAACTTATTATCTTCTATTAAGGCTGCAAAATATTACGAAATGACCGAAGATGATATTGTAATAACAATTGCTACCGATTCAGTACAGATGTATCAATCCAGAATTCAGGAATTAAATAAAGAACATGGAAACTATAATAACATTCAAGCAGTGAAGGATTTTGAGAAATGTGTTCTGGGATGTACTACAGATAATACCAAAGAGCTTAATTATTATGATAGAAAAGCTATTCATAACCTAAAATATTTTACCTGGATTGAACAACAAGGAAAAGAAGTTGAAGATTTAAACCAATTATGGAATGATAAAAAAATTTGGAATAAGCAATTTAACCAGGTTCAGCGCTGGGATGAATTAATAAATGAGTTTAACGAACGAACCGGATTATTAAAAGAATTTAAATCAGTGAGACTATGATTTTGTAATCAAAATCATCTAGTCGTTCCGATAGCTATCGGAATGATCCCGAGCGAGCTCCACTGAGCTTGTCGAAGTGTAGTCGAGGGATCTCAAAGCTTATTTTTCCCTCACCTTAGTGCGTATGGAAAATAAAATATTCCATAGAGATAACTCGTCAGATTGTTAAAAGGAGTTTTATTAGATATTTAATATAAAATTAAAAAAATAAAGGTGTCTCGATATAGCTAAAAATAACCTGAATTGACTCAATACAGAAATTTTTCAAAAAGTGAAATACAGGCCTACCAAACCTTTAATTATAACTACGAGACACCTTTTTGTATTTTAATATTTATCTTTTTTTGAATATTAATGAACAAAAATAATTAAATTCGTAAAAGATCAAAGCTTATGTCATTAAAATACAATACTCAAAAGTTTATTTATGAGTGTATAGATTGTGGAAAACAATTTGATTCAAATGAAACAATATACCTTTGCCCCAAGTGTAGTAAAGAAAATATTGATTCAAGACCACCAAAAGGAGTTCTTAGAATTGTTTATAACTTTTTTGATATTTTACAGAAAAATTTTCTTTTCAAGGATTTCAAAAAGAATAATTTTCTTGATTTGTTGCCAATTAATAAAATTGAAAGTTTACCAAAACTAAAAGTTGGTAACACTCCCTTATATGAATTTGATCAGCTTGATAATAATGAGCTTCCGTTTCGCTTATTTTTTAAAGATGATTCTCAAAATCCTACATTTTCGTTTAAAGACAGAGCTTCGTCCATAGTTTCAGCGTATGCAAAAGAAAAAGGATTTGAAACAATTGTTACAGCATCTACAGGAAATGCAGGATCTTCACTAGCCGGAATATGTGCAGCTCAAGGACAGAAAGCAATAATAATAGTGCCGGAAACTGCGCCTTTAGCAAAATTAACCCAGATTATAATGTATGGGGCGACTATTGTTCCGGTAAAAGGAACATATGACGATGCTTTTGATTTAAGTATTAAAGCAAGCAAAGAGTTTGGTTGGTACAACCGAAATACCGCTTTTAACCCTTTAACGGTTGAAGGAAAAAAAACGGTCTCATTCGAGATATTCGATCAACTCGGAGAAACTATTCCAGATCGCATTTTTGTTCCCGTTGGCGATGGTGTAATCATTTCAGGTGTTTATAAAGGTTTTGAAGATCTGCTAAATCTAAAATTAATTGATAAAATACCTACTATTGTTGCTGTTCAATCCAGTGAAAGCGATAATCTAACCCGAAATATAAAAAATAAGGAATTTGAAATAATACCAAGCACTACTGCTGCAGATTCTATTTCTGTTGATATTCCACGTAATTTTAATATGACTAAGCAGTTTATTCAAAAATACAATGGTGAATATTTAAGCGTTTCGGATAATGCCATATTAGAAGCATCCGCAATCTTATCAAGGAATACAGGAATTTTTTCTGAACTTGCAGCAGCAAGCTCATTTGCCGGAATATTAAAATATTCTGAAGAAAATAAACTTGACAAGAACTCAATAAATGTTGTACTTTTAACGGGAAGCGGACTTAAAGATATCAATTCAGTACAAAAGATATTAAATATCCCTAAAGCTATTCAGCCAACTATTGAAAATTTGAAAAAAATCATCTCATGATTAACTATACTTTGAACGGTGTAAAAGAAACTTACTCAGGAGATCCCGAAAAATCATTATTAAAACATTTACGCCTCGATAAACATATAAGTTCTGTAAAAGATGCATGTTCAGGTCAGGGAGTTTGTGGTGCTTGTACTGTAGAAATTGATGGAAAAGCAAAATTAGCTTGTGTCGTTATAATGAAAATATTAGAAGGCTCTGAAATTTTTACACCGGAAGGATTTCCTGAATATGTTAAAGATACTATTGCCAAAGCATTTGTTAACAAAGGAGCTGTACAATGTGGGTTTTGTTCGCCCGGATTTCTAAGTAGAACAAAAGTTCTTTTACAAAATAACTCAAATCCTAGTATTGAAGAAATTCAAAAGGCAATTAAGCCCCATATTTGCAGATGTACTGGATATAAAAAAATTGAAGATGCGATAGTGTATGCTGGAAAAGCAATTCGTAAAAATAAAAAACTTGAAATCACGAAAACATCAGGTAAAATTGGTGTTTCTCACCCTAAATACGATGCTTACAATACAGCTATTGGTAAGCGTGATTTTGTAGATGATATGCACTTCGAAGGAATGTTGTATGCTGCTCTTAAATTTAGCGATCATCCAAAAGCAAAAATTTTAAAAATTGATACTTCAGAAGCAGAACAAATTTCCGGTGTGCATAGAATTTTTACTGCCAATGATATTCCCAGAGAAAAGAAAGTAGGTTTAATTCTTCAGGATTGGAATGTATTTATTAACGAAGGAGAAACAACACATTATATTGGTGATATAATTGCAGGTGTTGTTGCAGATTCAGATGATATTGCCCGTGAAGCCGTTAAATTGATCAAAGTAGACTACGAAGTTTATGAACCTGTAACGGATGTTTTTAAAGCAATAAACGGTGAACGTGTACACCCCGAAAAACCAAATAATTTTGAAACCACTCAATTTGAAATTGGCAATGCTGATAAAGCCTTAAAAGAATCGAAATACATATCTAAAGATCATTATGAAACCCAACGTATTGAGCATGCTTTTTTAGAAAAAGAAGCTGCGATTGCTCGTCCGGATGGAAAAAATGGGCTGGAACTTTTTAGTCAGAGTCAGGGAGTTTATGAAGATCGACGGCAAGTTGCTATGATTTTAGGCTTGCCTGAAGAAAAAGTTCGGGTAACTTTAGTTCCTAATGGCGGTGGATTTGGTGGTAAAGAAGATTTAAGTGTACAGGGACAAACATCATTATTCGCTTATCTTTTAAACAAACCTGTGAAATTAACCTTAACACGGGAAGAATCGATTCGATTGCATCCGAAAAAACATCCTGTCTTTATGGATATTGAGATTGGAGCTAATGAGCAAGGAAAGCTTACTGCCTTAAAATTAAGGGCTGTTGGCGATACAGGTGCTTATGCATCGGTTGGCATGAAAGTTTTGGAACGTGTTGCAGGTCATGCATCTGCCGGATATTTTATACCTGAAATTGATATCGAAGCCAAAACAGTTTACACCAATAATATTCCTTGTGGTGCCATGCGTGGATTTGGTGCTAATCAGGTTTCTTTTGCCATAGAAAGCTGCATTGATGATATATGTGTACAAGCAGGATTTGACAGATGGCAATTCAGATACGATAATGCTTTGGTAGATGGACTAAAAACATCAACCGGACAAACTGTACAAGGTGTTGGTATTCGTGCTTGTTTAGATGCAGTTAAAGATGATTTTTGCAATGCAAAATATGCAGGATTGGCTTGTGCCATTAAAAACTCCGGTGTTGGAAACGGAATGATTGATGAATCAAAAGTTATCATTGATATTATTTCCGAAAATCATATTCTACTGCAACATGGCTGGACAGAAATGGGACAAGGTATTCATAATATGGCTTTACAAACTTTATGTGAAGAAACATCTGTATCTCCTGAAATTATTGAAGTAAAAGTTGATACTGAAGCTCAAATAAAAACAGGAATGACCACTTCTTCGCGTGCTACAGCATTGGTTGGGTTAGCTGTTATAAATGCGGCTAAAGCTTTTAAAGAAGATCTAAGAACAAAATCATTAAAAGAATTAATCGGAAAATCGTACAAAGGACAATATATGTGCGATTGGACAAGCAAGCCCGGAACAGATGTAAAAGAACAAATTACACACTACTCTTACGGTTATGCTGCTCAGGTTTGCATTTTGGATGATAAAGGAAAAATTTCCAAAATGATTGCAGCGCACGATGGAGGAAAAATCATGAATCCAATGTTATTTGAAGGTCAGGTTGAAGGTGGAGTTCATATGGGATTAGGATATGCTTTAACTGAATCGCTTCCAATGAAAGATGGTTTTTTGCTAAGTGATAAAATGAAAGATCTAAAAATATTACGAGCACACGAAACACCGGAGATTGATGTAAGAATGATTGAAGTAAAAGATCCTATTGGGCCTTATGGTGCTAAGGGAATTGGAGAAATAGGAATGGTACCGACTGCTGCGGCAGTTGCATGTGCTTTCAGTAAATTTGATGGTATAAAAAGAACGAAGTTGCCGTTACAAAGAGATTAATAGATTCTTCGTTATACTCAGAATGACATCAATATACATTTCTTTGTCATTCTGAACGAAGTGAAGAATCTAAAACAAACATTAAAGAACCAAAATGATTCTATTAAAAAACGCTACATACATCGATTGGAAAAGCTTAGAATTCAAGAATACACATATTCTTGTTGAAGAAGGAATTTCCGGTAAGATAAAATTTATTGATGATATTGATTCTGTTAATGCAGAACAAATAATCGATTGTAAAGGTAAATTAGTTACCAAATCTTTTGCAGTTGGGCATCATCATGTATATTCGGCATTAGCACGCGGAATGGGCGCACCTAAAAAGAATCCTGAAAATTTCTACGAGATTTTACAATATGTTTGGTGGACACTGGACAAAGCTCTTGACAAAGACATGATTGAAGCAAGCGCTTTAACCACAGCAATGGCATGTGCTAAAGCAGGGTCAACTTTTGTAATTGATCATCATGCTTCGCCTAATTTTATTGAGGGTTCATTAGATATTATTGCCAAAGCTTTTGATAAAGTAGGCCTTAGCCATTTATTATGTTACGAAATAACAGATCGAGACGGATTAGAAAAAGCAGAAGAGGGATTACAAGAAACTGAAAATTATCTAAAATCAAATCAAGGTTTAATTGGTTTGCATGCATCATTTACCGTTAATGATGAAATCATGAGAAGAGCGGTGAATCTTATGGACAAATATAATTCCGGTATCCATATTCATGTTGCTGAAGATCTATTTGATCAAAGACATTGTTATGATAATTACAACAAACGGGTGATTGAACGTTTAAATGATTTTGGTGTTTTAGAATCTTTTAAAACTATCTTAAGTCATTGTTTGCATATTAATGATAAAGAACGAAATATCATCAAAAATTCTCAAGCCTTTGTTGTTCAGAATATGGAAAGTAACCTGAATAATAAAGTTGGTTATTTTAATGCTAAAGATTTAGGAAATAATATTATGCTTGGAACAGATGGAATGCATAGTGATATGTTACAAAGTGCAAAAGCTGCATTCTTTGTTGGCCAAGGTTTCGATACTATTGATTATTCATCGGCTTATGAACGATTCAGAAAGGTTCATGAGTATTTAGCAATAAATCAGTTTGATGGTGATGGAGAAAATAACTTGGTAATTTTGGATTACGACTCTCCTACTGAAATCAATCAAAACAACTTTTTAGGGCATTTTATATATGGAATTAATTCAAATCATGTAAATGATGTTATTTCCAATGGAAAAATCATTGTTAAAGATCGAAAGATCCAAACTGTAAATGAATCAGAAATTTTAAAATTTTCTAAAGAACAATCGTTAAGGCTTTGGAAAAAAATGCAAGAATAATTTATAAGAGCAAAGTAAAAAGTTATTTAAACTAAGTAACTAGCCATGCCACGGATTGCGGATTTAAAGTAAATATTGAACTTTATTCTTTTTTCTTTTAACTTTCATCTTTATACTTTTGACTTTTATCTTTGTACTTTTATCTTAAACAACATGGAAACAAACATATTACAATGGATTGGTTATGCCGCCTCAGTTATCATTGCTTTATCCATGACAATGAACTCCATCGTAAAATTCAGATGGATTAACTTAGCAGGGGCAATTACGTTTTCAAGCTATGGTTTTCTGATTGGAGCTTTACCTGTTGGATTCCTAAATGGATTCATAGTAAGCGTTGACATTTACTATCTTATTACTTTTTATACTAAAAAAGAGCTTTTTGAAACAATGGAGGTTAGAGCAGATAACAAATACTTACTTCGATTTTTAGAATTCCATAATAAAGAAATACAAAAGTTTTTTCCGGGCTTTAGGTACAAACCTGAAATGAATACCATTAGTTTTTTCGTTTTACGAAATACTGCTGTTGCAGGATTATTCCTTGCGCATAGAGAAGATAACAATATACTGAAAGTCGGGCTTGATTATGTGATTCCTGAATATCGGGACTTTAAAAATGGGAGATTTATCTACCTTCGTTTAAGAAAAAAATTCATTAATGATGGTTTTGATAAAGTAATGACTTCAGGAAATAGTGCTAAATATGTTAAGTATTTAAGGAAGATAGGATTTTCAGCTGATAAAAAAGGAATGTTTGTTAAGGTTTTGGATAGATCTGTTTAATATTGCTTATTCTGTAAAATAGTTTTATTGATAAAATTCACTCTTATAATGAGATGAATATCCATTCTATAGATTTGGTTTTATATATTAACTACTGCAAGTTATTTTTGTATTAAACCAATAAATATGTAATTATGAAAACAAAAATTAGTTTAACACTAAGATCATTTATACTTAGCATATTTGTGCTATCATTTTTAAGTTTAATGGGCTGTGAAGAAGATCCAATTTCAGATAATAATCTAACTGAAGATAATCTTCCAGACATTTCAGCTTATCCTATTGTAAGTACAAACCAAACTGCATTTTACAGTAATACAGAAGAAATATCGATTCCGTCAATTGGTGATTCCTTTTATGGACAAGATGGGACGTATAATGAAAATACTCCATCTTATACTGATAATGGTGACGGAACAATTACTGATAATGTTACCGGTTTAATGTGGGAACAAGATATGGGTGATAAAATTACTTATAATAATGCCTTTAGTAAAGCTGAAACATCAACATTAGCAGAACATGATGACTGGAGAGTACCAACAATAAAGGAAATTTATTCTTTGATATTATTTACCGGTCAAGTTGCAGGAGAAGAAGCTATTTCAATGTTTATTGATACTGATTATTTTGCACAAGCTTTAGGAAATACAGCTATTGGGGAACGTGAGATTGATGCTCAGACATGGTCGAGTACACAATATGTTGGGTTAACAATGGGTAGAGACGAAACGGTGTTTGGTGTAAATTTTATTGATGGAAGAATAAAAGGATATCCCAAATTTAATCCAATGTCGAGAGAAGAAAATACAATGTATTTTAGATTGGTAAGAGGAAATACTTCATACGGAATAAATGATTTTACCGATAATGGAAACGGAACAGTTTCTGATAATGCAACTGGTCTGATGTGGCAACAAAGTGATGATGGAAATACACGGGATTGGGAAAATGCATTATCCTATGCAGAAGACTTAACTCTTGGCGAACATAGCGATTGGAGATTACCAAATGCTAAAGAGTTACAAAGTATTGTCGATTATTCTCGCTGTCCGGATATTACAAACTCACCTGCAATAGATCCTATTTTTAGTGCTACAAGTTTTAACGATCCGGAAGGAAATCCGGGTCAGTATGGTTATTATTGGACAGGAACAAGTCATCTCGATGGATTAAATCCATATGCATCTGCTGTATATATTGCTTTTGGCGAAGCCCAAGGTCAAATGAATGGAAATTTAATGGATGTGCATGGCGCTGGAGCACAACGAAGTGATCCTAAATCGGGAAATTCTGATGATTATCCTGAATATTGGGGGCCACAAGGAGATGTAAGATACGTTTATAACTATGTTAGATTAGTTCGCTCAGTAAACTAAATTATTTACTAAAACAATATCAAGAATGTCATTCTGAGTGAAACGAAGAATCTCTTAACGCAATTTGAGATTCTTCATCCCGATAACTATCCGGGACGTTCAGAATGAGATTTTCATTTGCGAAAGATTTACTAAATTTACATATGAACACTTTAATAAAGAACGGTACAATTATCACTTCTAAAAGATCTTTTAATTCTGATGTTTATATTTCTGAAGGTAAAATAGTTCAATTAAAAGAATCATTAAACATCCTTGAACCAATCGACAAAACCATTGATGCATCTGGCAAACTCATTTTCCCGGGCGGGATAGATCCGCATGTACATATGCACCTTCCAAGCCCGGCAGGATATTCTATCGATGATTTTGAATTGGGAAGTAAGGCTGCACTTTTAGGCGGCACCACTACCCTACTTGACTTTGTTACTCCACAGAAAGGACAATCGCTAATTGATGCTTTAATTGATAGAAAAGCAGAGGCTGATAATTCATTATGTGATTATTCTTTTCATGTAAGTCCTGTTGAATGGACAAGTTCTACAGAGCAAGAAATTAAAGATTGTATTGAATCAGGAATTACATCTTTTAAAGTTTATATGGCTTATAAGGATAGCATTGGCTTAGATGATGAGAATATTCTTAAAGTAATGAAAGTTGTTGGCAAAGCTGGAGGGATTGTAACTCTGCATTGCGAATTAGGTGATGATATTGATACTTTTAGAGAAGAATTAGGGCGAATTGGCAATTTAAGTCCTAATTTCCACCCTGTTTCTCGACCTGATTATACAGAAGTCGAAGCTGTAAAAAATGCAATAGAAATGGCTAAAAATGCAAATTGTCCTATATATATTGTTCATACTTCATGCGAAGAATCAATTAATTATATAAAAGAAGCTCAAAAGGCGGGACAACAAGTTTACTCTGAGACTTGTCCTCAATATTTACTTTTAGATGATTCAAAATACAAAGGAAATTTTAATGATACATGCAAATATGTAATGAGTCCGCCACTACGTAAAAAAGAAGATCAAGAAATACTTTGGGAGTCAATTAAAAAAGGTATTGTAAAAACCGTAGGAACTGATCATTGCCCTTTTAGTTTAGAACAAAAGAATCAAGGTAAAACTGATTTTAGAAAAATACCGAATGGTGCCGGTGGTGTTGAACACCGAATGTCATTACTTTATACTTATGGTGTTTTAGAAAAAAGAATTAGTCTAAATCAATTTGTAGATGTTACATCAACTCAAGCAGCAAAAATATTTGGGCTGTATCCTCAAAAAGGAGAAATAGCTGTTGGCTCCGATGCCGATTTGGTGGTTTGGAATCCTAAATCTGAAAGTACTATTTCTGTTGAGAATCATCATCAGAATTGCGATTTGGAGATTTATGAAGGATTCAAAACTATTGGAGCTCCTGAGATTGTTATTTCTAATGGTAATATGGTAGTTGAAAATGAAAAATTAATTTCAAATCAAAAAGGTAGATTTTTGAAACGTCTTGTATAATTGCTACAGCTGTCTCAGTTTGTCATTCAGAGCAACGCGAAAAATCTAATCAACCTCCATTTTCTGCTAATGAGATTCTTCACTACGTTCAGAATGACACTTCGATATAGTTTTTACTTTTATTATTCTTTCCTGCTTAATTAGGAGTCTTAAGATTATTTAATGCGTTTAGTTATAAAAAAAAACTAAGAGAAATGAAGAATCAATGTTACCAATATACTCTCACATTGTCATTCTGAGCATAGCGAAGAATCTAATTAATTTCTATTTTTTGCAAATGAGATTCTTCACTTCGTTCAGAATGACGCTTCGATATAGTTTTTGCTTTTATTATTCTTTCCTGCATAATTAGAAGTCTTAAAATTCTTTAATACGTTAAAAACTTTCACAAGATAGGGAATAATGAAGTATCAATCTTACCTAATTACAATCACAATGTCATTCTGAGCAACGCGAAGAATCTAGTTAACTTCCATTTCCTGCAAATGAGATTCTTCACTGTGTTCAGAATGACGCTTCGATATAGTTTTTGCTTTTTTTATTCTTTCCTGCTTAATTAAGAATCTTAAGATTCTTTAATGCGTTTAGTTATAAAAAAAAAAACTAAGAGAAATGAAGTATCAATATTACCAAATTACTATAACAATGTCATTCTGAACATAGCGAAGAATCTAATTAATTTCCATTTTCTGCAAATGAGATTCTTCACTGCGTTCAGAATGACACTTCGATATAGTTTTTACTTTTATTACTCTTTCCTGCTTAACTTAGGAGTCTTAAGATTATTTAATGCGTTTAGTTATAAAAAAAAATCTAAGAGAAATGAAGTATCAATCTTACCTAATTACTCTCACAATGTCATTCTGAGCAATGCGAAGAATCTAATTAATCTCCATTTTATACAAATGAGATTCTTCACTGCGTTCAGAATGACGCTTCGATATAGTTTTTGCTTTTATTACTCTTTCCTGCTTAATTAAGAATCTTAAGATTCTTTAATGCGTTAAAACTATCTTATGGCAGGGTATAATGAAGTATCAATCTTACCTAATTACTATAACAATGTCATTCTGAGCAACGCGAAGAATCTAGTTAACCTCCATTTTTGCAAATAAGATTCTTCACTGTGTTCAGAATGACACTTCGATATAGTTTTTGCTTTTATTACTCTTCCCTGCTTAATTAGGAGTCTTAAGATTATTTAATGCGTTTAGTTATAAAAAAAAACTAAGAGAAATGAAGTGTCAATCTTACCAATTTACTCTCACAATGTCATTCTGAGCAAAGCGAAGAATCTAGTTAACCTCCATTTTTTGCAAATGAGATTCTTCACTGTGTTCAGAATGACACTTCGATATAGTTTTTGCTTTTATTACTCTTTCCTGCTTAATTAGGAGTCTTAAGATTCTTTAATACGTTAAAAACTTTCACAAGATAGGGTATAATGAAGTATCAATCTTACCTAATTACTATAACAATGTCATTCTGAGCAGTGCGAAGAATCTAATTAACCTCCATTTCCTGCAAATGAGATTCTTCACTGCGTTCAGAATGACACTTCGATATAGTTTTTGCTTTTATTATTCTTTCGCTAAGTTCACAATATCCTTTACTTCCAAAACCTTTTTATCATAGTCTTTTAATACAACATTAATCATTGCTAAGCCTACTTCACGAAGCGAACAAACATATTTTGGAAACAATGCTCTAAATACTGGAAGCAAAGGTTTCAAAACTTTATATGAAGTATATGTATTCTTTAATCCTTTTATTGGTGTAATCACCCCTGGACGAAATGCAAACCCTGCTTTAATTGGAAGATTTATAATATCATTTTCCGTTTTACCTTTTACCCTAGCCCACATTATCTTACCTTTTTCTGTGGAATCTGTTCCAACACCCGAAATATAAGTCATTGTTATTTCGGGATTCAGTTTGGCTAATGGCTTGGCTAGCGCCATTGTTAAATCATAAGTTAAAAACTTAAACTTATCTTCTTTCATTCCTACAGATGAAACTCCCATACAAAAAAAGGCTGCATTATATCCGCTCAGTTCATTTTCAATACTAGAGAAATCTGAAAAATCTGAATGAATAATTTCTTTTAATTTGGGATGTTGCATTCCAAGAGTTCGTCTGTTTATTACTAATACAGACTCAACATCTGAATGGTTAAGGCATTGATGAAGAACTCCTTCTCCAACCATCCCTGTTGAACCGGTAATTATTGCTTTTATTTTCATGACATATTTTTTATACAAGTTACAATATTTCCAATTACTATACTTCCTGCATTCCTCTTATTTGTTTTAACAACATTTTTAAAGGAGTTACAGGAATAAAAGACATCATGAGTTTTTGAGAAAAAGATAAACCCGATACTTTAATCAACTTTCCTTTCATCATTGCTTTGTATCCGTCTTCAGCAACCATTCGTGCACTCACGGTATTTTGAAACATACTTGTTTTATCCATTCCAGAAATTTTTCCAAATTCAGTAGCTGTTGCTCCTGGCAATAAAGCTGTAACCGTTACTTTTGTATCATGTAATTCTTCAGCAATTGCATTACTAAAAGAAGTAACATAGGCTTTTGTTGCAAAATAAACCGCTTGTAAAGGGCCGGGCATCAAACTTGCAGTTGAAGATACATTTAAGATTTGCCCACTGTTTCTTTTTACAAAATCAGGTAAAAATATTCTTGTTAAAGATGTTAAAGCCATTATATTTAAATTTATCATTGCTTCATCCTGTTTCCAATCACGTTCATGAAATTTTCCTAATCCACCAAATCCGGCATTGTTTATTAAATGTTCAATGTGTATTCCATCTTGTTTAATCTCATTATAGATCTCTTGAGGAGCATCCGGTTTAGTCAAATCTTTAACTATTATTTTAACCTCTACTCCGTACTTCTTTTCAATTTCAGATTTTAATGCTTCAAGTTCAGCTTGTCTGCGAGCTACAATTACTAAATCGCCTTTTTGTTCGGCGTGTATAAATGCTAAGTCTTTTCCTATTCCACTGGATGCTCCGGTTATTAATGCTACATTTTTCATAGTATATATTTATTAATTATTATTTGCATTGATTGACTAATCACTCTAATAATTGAGTAAATTTTTTTAATTCGTTTTTAATATGTCATAAAATAAATTAAACGCTAGATTCATAAATTCTGAATCGTGATATTTTTCAGGATTTATAACTAAATATTGAATCATTCCGAACAATTGTTGTGTTGCTATAATATAGATTAAGTCTACCGGAATTTCTTTTATTTCTTCGTTTTCAATTCCTGATTGAATCAAGTTTATATATACTTCCTTTATTTTATCAACTTCTTCCTGGGTATTTGTTGTAATGTACGGAGAATACATATATTGCTGAATAAAAAATATTTTTTGAGGATTAGTCATAGCCCATTGAATGGTTTTTGACCATAAATATTCAAACTTTAATTTAAGTGATTCAATCTTTTCAATTCCATTCGTAGATTCTTCAACCATTTCGTTTTTTAAGTTCAAATAAAGATTATTAATTAAATCTTCTTTGGTCTTGAAATAATGGAATAAAGTGCCATTTGCTACTCCGGCTGTTTTTGCTATTTCGCTTGTTGGAGTACCATGAAAACCTTTTGTTGTAAACAAACTTAAGGCTGCTTCGAATATTTTATCAACTTTTTCCATAATTTGATTGACTGATCACTCTACAAATATATTATGAAATTTTCAATTAGCAAATTTTCCGAAAATTTTTAGTTGAAAGAAATACTTCAGTCTAAATAGTAATATAAGCCAATGCTAATATTAATAGATAATTTGAGGTCTAATTATTAATAAGTAAAACGTCAAATTTATTTGAAAAACTTACTTGTTAAGTTTTCGGTGGTACAATAAAAATCTATCATTTACCTTTGAGCCTTAATTAGTCTTTGCAAGAAAACGCCAAATTACTCACGAGTTTAATATTTGTAAAATTGTGTTCGTGAGCTTCGCAATGTTCTTCGTTACTCTCGTTTTGAAAACAGTCACTTCGACATGCGCAGTGCATCGCATTCACAAAAGTGAACTCCTTGGTTTTCAAAACTTCGAAAGCCTTCTTTCTGCTAATGCAAAAATAATAATAAAAATAAATTATTTGGAATTTAACACAGTATCTAATTAAGCAGGAAATAGATTCTTCGCGTTACTCAGAATGACATTGTGATAGTATTTTGGTAAAATTGATACTTCATTATTCCTTGCGGTCATAAGAAAATTTTGAACGAAGTAAAGAATCTTAAGACGCCTAATTAAGCAGGAAAAAGTAATAAAAGCAAAAACTATATCGAAGTGTCATTCTGAACGAAGTGAAGAATCTATTCGAACATAGTTCACATAATAAACTGAGATTCTTCGACAAGCTCAGAATGACAGCTGCTTGGTCTTTTCGGACATCCTCATAAAAAAAAAGCAGCTTAAAAACCCACTCTTCTTCTATCCCTTTTCATGATATTATCTAACACTTTTGATGGGTTTTCGAATTTATTTGTGAACATCATTGCAGCAATAATATATGGTTTAAAACCGGCTTCCAGGTATGTTCTTATTCTGTATTTTTCAAAAACATCCGCATTTACTTCACCTTCTTTACATGAAACACCACTAATATCAGCAGGTAAACAATGCATATATAATGCATCCTGATTTTTTGTTAATTTCTTTTTAGCTTCGTCGTATTCCCAGTTCTTGAATTTTGCATTATTCGCCAAACAGGTTTGTTCGAGTGCTCTTAATCCTTCTGTATCGGCATTTTTTAACAGTTCTGTTCTTTGTTGCATAATATGAAATAGTGCCCAACTTTTTGGATACACAATATCTGCCTCTTTCATGGCATCTTCCATATTATGACTAATATTGAATGATCCCCCACTCCTTTCAGAATTCTTTTTAGCTATATCAACTATTTCAGGAATTAAATCGTATCCTTCAGGATAAGCTAATTCAATATTCATTCCGTAGCGTGACATTAATGCAATAATTCCTTGAGGCACCGATAATGGTTTTCCATAACTAGGAGAATATGCCCAACTCATCACAATCTTTTTTCCTTTTAAATTATCTAATGAACCAAATTCATTTTGTAAATGCATTAAATCTGCCATCGATTGTGTTGGATGATCCATATCGCATTGTAAGTTTACTATTCCGGGTCGGCTTGGTAAAACTCCTTGTGCAAATCCTTCATCTAAAGCCTCTCCTACTTCACGCATATATTTATTTCCTTCGCCAAGGTACATATCGTCCCGTATTCCAATAAAATCAGAAAGGAACGAAATCATATTAGCCGTTTCACGAACTGTTTCGCCGTGTGCAATCTGTGATTTCTTTTCATCTAAATCCTGAACAGCACAACCTAACAGATTACTTGCCGATGCAAAAGAAAAACGTGTACGAGTTGAATTATCGCGGAAATTTGAAATTGCTAATCCGGAATCGAATACTCGTGGAGAAATATTATTATCTCTCATTTCTTTTAATATCTCAGCAACTTCTAATATTCCTTTTAAATCATCCTGACTTTTTTTCCAAGTTAATAAAAAATCCTTTTTGTAAAGATCTGTTTTTAAATGACTTAATTTCCGAATTTTATCTTTTATGCTCATAATTTTATGTTTTCAATTTATATAAAATCAATTTCCTTGCCCTATCCCTAAAGGGTAGAAATTAATTTTCTTCACTCCCTTTAGGGTTTGGGGCAAACGAAGAAAATCATTGTAAATTAAATAAACCCTTTATTAGATCTCATAAGCAAAAGCTGCGTAAAAAGCCGATGCCACTACTAAATCATTAATTGCAACTTTCTCGTTTGGAGCATGTGCTAATACTTCATTTCCAGGGCCAAAACCAATAGTTGGAATTCCATAAACTCCATTGGTCATTATCCCATTGGTTGAAAATGTCCATTTATCAATTTTAACATCTTTATTAAATAATGATTTGAACGTACGAACACCAGTTTGAACGATTTCATGCTCCTCAGGAATTTTCCAGGTTGGATAATACTTTTCCATTCCATATTCTAATCCAGTATAAGCAGTTTCAAGATATTCTAAAACTTCAACTTTAGCATTCATTCCCTCGATTAAGTCTTCAATTTCAGCAAGTGCTGATTCTTTTGTTTCTCCCCAAGTTAAACGACGATCCAAGTGTATTCGGGCATAATCTGAAACTGCACAAAGTGAAGGACTTCCCGATATAATTTCAGAAATAGTGATACTTCCTTTACCCAAAAACTCATCAAACTTTAATCTTTCGTGTAACTGCTCAATTTCCAGTGCTGTTTTTGATGCCATGTAAATAGCATTTTTACCACGCTCAGGTGCTGAACCGTGCGATGAAAGACCATAAAAATGAACATGCATTTCCATGCGCCCACGATGTCCTCGATAAATATTTAAGTTAGTTGGTTCAGTGCTAATTACAAAATCAGGTTTAATCTTATCTTCCTCTACAATGTATTTCCAACACAAACCATCACAATCTTCTTCAATCACACTTCCAACAAAATAAATGGTAAGATCTTTATCAAAGTTTAATTCTTTTAAAATTCTTCCTGTAGTAACAAATGCAGCCGGGCCGCCTTCCTGATCAACTGTTCCACGACCATGTACAAATCCATCCTTAATTTCGCCACCTAACGGATCAAAATCCCAGTTATCCATATTTCCCATATCTACGGTATCCATATGCCCATCAATTGCAAGGATTTTCTTTCCATTTCCAATTCTACCAATCACATTTCCCAAGCCATCAACAAATACTTCATCAAAACCTGCTTCTTCCATTTGTCTTTTAAGTTCTAACTGAACCTCTTTTTCACCCAGACTTAGAGATTTAATTTGTACTAATTTCGATAAATTCTCTGCGGTATAATCACGATATTTCTCCGATAAATCGCTGATCTTTTGAAAGATATTTTCCATATGATGTTCGTTCTAATTATTCAATTGTTAAAGTTACATTTTTTATTAAATACAATACATTAACAGAATAATATTATAGTCAAATCAATCTAATATAGAACATTTTAATATGTATATTATTTTTAAAAGGATAAATTTCTACTTAAGGCAATGAATTTCAAAAACCAATATTCAAATTGCAATTAATTTACAAAAACCAAAATTAAATTTCCAAAATCCACCTAATTCATTATAATTTTGTAATTTGTTATTTCATATAACACAATATTATAAATATAATTAATACGATAATTATGGGAATCTGGAGTTTTATTCGCGAAGAATTATCAGAAGATAATAATGTAGTATTGATAACAATTGTTGAGCGTAATGGAAGTAGTCCGGGAATTGTAGGTTTTAAAATGGTTGTTTCTGAAACTGGTGCAATGAATGGTTCTATTGGTGGTGGTATTATGGAATACAATATGGTTGAAGTAGCTAAGAAAGAAGCTAAAAGCGGAAATCAAAAGGCTTTTATCAAAAAACAAATTCATAAGCAGGATGCAGGAAAAGATAAATCAGGACTAATATGTTCAGGTGAACAATCCCATGTATTTATTCCTTTAAACAAATCTAATTTTGATATTATTAACAATATTGTAATTAAGTTAGATATTGGTGAAAATGGAGCTCTTTGCTTAAGTCCGCACGGAATATCATTCGATGAAAATAAAATCTTACCGAAAGAAATTTCTTTTGAATTTAATGATGAAAATAACTGGAAATATAAAGAACAATTAGGATTAAAAGATACCATATATATTTTTGGTGCCGGACATGTAAGTTTGCCTTTAAGCCAAATTTTTAGGGTGCTGGATTTTAAAGTAGTGGTTTTGGATGATAGAAAAGACCTTTCGACTTTTGAAGACAATATGTATGCGCATCGAAAAGAAATAATTGATTATAAAGCGCTTGCTGATATTGTTCCTGAAGGAGAATATACTTATGCTGTAATAATGACAGTTGGACATAAAAGTGATGAACTTATTCTTAAACAACTTGCTCCAAAAAATCTAAAATACCTTGGAATGATTGGTAGTAAAAATAAAGTGAAGAATATATATGAATCACTAATTAATGAAGGTATCTCGGAAAAATTCCTTGCAAAAGTTGATGCTCCCATTGGATTAGCAATAAACAGCAAAACAACAGCAGAAATTGCTATTAGTATTGCTGCTAAAGTGATTGAAGTAAAGAACATGCCTTAATTTAATAGTTTTTTTGAAACTTATATAGTGTTTATGGAAATGCCCTTATATATATAAAATTAAAAGCACTTGCAATTTTTCATTATAAGAAGCCTTGCAACAAAGATTTACTCAATTGTTTAGTTTAAACTCTTTGCTGAACTATTATCAACGAAGTGCATTTTCATGGATCCTTTGCCTTTTACATTAATAAGATTTCTTTCGATGAAATTAAACTTGTCTTTTACAAGATTATAAGTAACCTCAGAAACATTGATTCGCATGGGTTCAGATGTGGATTCCATTCGTGAAGCTGTATTAATTGTATCACCAAAAACATCATAAATATATTTTTTAATACCTACAACTCCTCCAACTACTTTACCTGTATGTATTCCAACTCGTATCTCCCATTTATATTCAGATACTTTGTTTCTGTCATTTAAATATTTAATTATTTCAAGTGCCGATTTTACTGCATTTTCAGCATGCTTTGGATCTTCCTTTGGCATACCACTCACCATGAGGTACGCATCCCCGATTGTTTTAATTCTTTCACAATTATTTTTCTCACTGATATTGTCAAAAACAGTAAAAATATCGTTCAGTTCATTAATAAGGAAATTAGGTTCAAGATCAGATGATTTTTTAGTAAAACCTACAAGGTCTGAGAAAAGTACTGTGACATTTTCAAAAACTTCAGGAACAGTTTTGCCTGTACGTTTCAGATCGTCGGCTATTGATTTAGGTAAAATATTAAGTAACAAATTATCCGATTTTTCTTTTTCTTTTTCTATAATTAACTTTTGTTTCTTAATGTATTCCTCTTGAAGTTTAATATGAGTAATATCAACATCAATAGCAATGATCTTACATAGTTTTCCATTTTCCTCAAATATCGGAGTAAGCGTTGAATGCAACCACACATCAATACCAGATTTTGTTTCAGTTTTTGCAATATATTCAATAGATTTTCTTTCGCTTATCGCTTGCTGAACTGCATTCTTTATTTTTGGATTGCTTGAAAAATTGTTCAAATTTGATCCAAATAAATTGGTAAATTCTTCCAATGTATAGCCTAAAACCTTAGTAAAACCATTATTAACCCATGTAAGTTCTTGTTCAGAATCCATTATTAAAACAGAACTATCTGTATTTGAAGCTACAATTGATAATTTTTTCAGCTCCATATTTTTGCACTCAAGCTCCGATGCTTGATTTTGCAATGTTTTTTGTTGCACCTCAATTTCTTTGTTTTTCTGAATAAGCTTTTCGTTTGCGATTTTATGTGCTTCTTCATGCAAACGCTGATAGGAAACAATTGAAGTTGCAATGTAAACAACAAATACGGATGTTGTAACAAAAATACCGCCCGTTCCAAGAATATACATTAGGTTATTATAAGTATTTGTTACAAGAAAACCTTCAAGATTGTAATGAGGAACTATTGCAAAATATTCCAAAAATGATAAGGCTCCTACACAAAAAAGTGCAAAAGAAGTTTGAAAATAACTTTCAATTTTCGTTAGCACGATACTAGAAATAATCATATGGAATATATAGTATATAATAAATGGATTTTCAACGCCACCAGAATAGTGTAACATTACAGTTAATAAAATAAAGTCAGCGGAAATCTGTAATTTGATGATTTGCTTAATAGTTTCAGGCTTAAAATTGTCTGAGTTCCTGTTACGATTTGCAACTATATGCAAAACTAAATTATATGCTAATAAAATCAATACACAATAATAAAGTGGAATTTCTTGTATTGAAATATTGAAACTAAATTGTACAATTGTTATAACTCCAATTAATATAACTGCAGCAACCCACCGAAGATTGATAAGCCACAGGCTCATTTTTAATAATTTATTTTCTCCAATTACTATTTTCATAATAAATTATATCATATATCAGCAAACTTATAATTTTTATATTGTTTAATCTTATAATTAGATATGTTATTCAATATACATTAAATAATATTAGATTTATATTGTTTGCATCAGATAAAATTTCATACCTCTTTAAGTATAAATAATTTATACTGTCCCGTCCTGAAATAAGCCGAATTTGCGATTAGACGCAAATTTAGCTTTTTTAATTACCCGTCAAATCGCAGATTTACGCCCTTTGGTTGTGAGAACTTCTCTCATGACCAAAGGGAATAAAGTTGGTGGAGCATATTTCATGCAAAAAACTAACTATAAACGTCAGAAACCCTTATATTTTATGATATATTATTAGGTAACGTTTTTGATTAATTTTATTTCTCCATTAAAATCTTTTTCGGAATCAGTGACTATTCCAGAAATAACGTTTTCATCAATCTCTGTAAATTCAAATGAATCAAGCATATAATTCTCAAGACGATCTCGTTTGACAAAAGAATAATTTACTCCAGAAAGAGTCGCTTTTTTATCATCTATTTTACCTGACATTAATTGCTGAACAACATCTTTATGTTCATTCTTTTGCACGGTAATAATTGCATTAGCGGAAAGCGTTTCTTCCTCCTGTTCAATATTTAAAGTAATATCATGGTAACCATTCAATTCGAAAGAACCGATCCAACTACCAGAAATTGTCATTATTTTCTTGGAAGTTTTCTTGGAAGTCTTTTTATACGAGATTTTTGGATAAGCAATAGAAGGGGATTTAGATATACCCTCAAGGTATTTTTCTAAGTCAGGATTTTCAAGTACTTTACTAACTAGAGACTTAATTCCCTTTTTTAAATTGTCTCCCCAGAATGGGTCATTTACATCATAATACAAATACCGTAAATCTTTTAGATCAAACGGTACATCCTCACCGTTTCGTGTAATTACTATAACTGGTTTACCAATTGCATGTGCTAAGCCAACTTCATAAAGCACATTTGGATTTCTACCTGTTAGTTCAGCTAAAACAAATCTGCAATTTCTAATAGACAACCAAATGTCGTCCATTATTCTTTGTTTGGAGTAGATTTCGTCACCACGAATACATTCAATATTAAGTTCATTAAGTGCTGGAAGAATAATGTTCTCATACTCACTTTGATATAATGAATTAAAAGGCATTACCACAAAGCATGAGTTTTTTACTTCCACTAAATCTATTTCTACAGTATTTTTCATCATTTCTTAATTTTGACTAATATAAAAGTTAATCTCTGATTATCTGCTTGTTACAATTGTGCTAAAATAGTCATTTTTTCTCTTCTTATTCTCACTTTTTGTTAGCAACAGAAATTAATTGGTTTATGCCGATTGGGAAATGTAACCTAACTTACAAATAGAAGTAATGTATAGGATCAATACTACGATTCTGAAATAGAAGAATACAAAACATTATGTAAGATAGGCTTAATTCCGGTAATTAATTATCGGGTTGAATTTTAACGGAATCCACCCCCTTATTGAACCTATAACTGTAATCTATGATAATTCTTAAACAACTTGCTCCAAAAAATCTAAAATATCTTGGAATGATTGGTAGTAAAAATAAGGTCAAGAATATATATGAATCACTAATGAATAATGGCATTTCAAAAGAATCGCTCTCAAAGGTTGATGCTCCCATTGGGTTACCTATAAACAGCAAAACAACAGCTGAAATTGCTATTAGTATTGCTGCAAAGGTAATTCAGGTAAAAAATAGTGTTGACTAATAGTAACAAGTACAAAGTACATAGTGTAAAGTACACTATTTAAAACTAACAGATAAAATATTAATACTTTTTAGTTTTCTCGCAAAAGTCGCAAAGTTTTTCGCAAAGATCGCAAAAGGCTTATAATGTGTTAAATGCGGTCTTTGCATATTTTTTTCTTAGCGTGCTTTGCGTGAAACTAATTTTTCAAATAACTATATATCAATATTATAATATGCCTTAGTACTTATACCAATATTTTTATTTTAGCTGATCAATCAATATTCTTTCAAGATATTCTACCAAGCTCATCTTTTCTGTTGCGTAATCGCAATTTATCTGCAATGCAATAGCAATTTCCAATTGCGGATGATAAACAAAAATTGATTTATATCCGGGAAAAGTTCCGGAATGCCCATACATTTCTCCAAGTTTTGTATTGTAAATAAAGCTACCCATTCCATAGGAAAGATTATCGGTTAATTTCCCATTTTTATTTGGCGTTACCATTTGGTTCAGTGTCTCTTTTGAAAACAATTCGCTTTCATAATAAATTTTTGCCCATTTAGCCAAATCTGAAGTTGTACAGGCTATTCCTCCTCCAGTCCATTCAAACTGAGGATTGAATATACATTCTCCATCAACTACAACTGCCCCGGGCATACTAAATAATTCATTGGGCTTTGAATAACCAACAGATAAATTATTGATTTTTCTTTTTATTGCCGGATAAGTTGTAGTAAGCTTTTGGGGAATCAAAATTCGGTTTTTAACTTCGTCATAATAATATGAACCGGTAATTTTTTCAATTAACATCCCTAATAATATATAATTTGTGTCGGAATAGCCCCATCCCTCTCCTGCTTCATGCACAGGCTCTAAGTTGTATACAAATGCTAAACGATCTTCGTAAGTCCATACTTTATCAGGAAAATTAATTACCAAATCCCAAAAACCTTCTTGAAATACATACCTGGGCAATCCGCTTGTGTGTTGCAGCAACATTTCAATCGTTATATCGTGTATATTTGGTAATTTATCAAGCCATTCATTTTCTGGAAAGTAATTAAGAATCTTATCTTCTAAATGGATCTTACCCGCTTCGGCTAACTGCATAATTATTGCAACTGCATATGTTTTTCCAATACTTCCGGAAAACAAAACATGCTCGGAGTTTAATTCTATTTTGTTTTGAACATCGGCATAAGCAAAGGAATAATTTTGCTGCTCGCCATCCTTATATATAATGGATAGATTTAAACCCGGAATATTATTTTCCACCACAAGCTCATTCGCTATTCTTTCTATTTCAGAATTGTTATTCCCCTTTTTTACACTATTACAGGCTGTAAATAATAAAGGAAGAATCAGGATTAATATTAATCTTTTCATTTTGTTTTAATTATTTAATGAATAAACCATTTCATGTTGTGTTGTATATATTTCAAAGCCATATTTTTCCAGAGTACTGCACATTTCATGATCCGATAAAATATTATTAAACTTAATTAAAGGAACTTTGGATTTTACTTTATTTATAAGCTGAGTAAGCAATAAACCATCTATATTTTTATGTTTAAATTCTTCTTTTACAGCAAGAATAAAAATCCATTCCAAAGTTGGATAATACACAATAAACCCTACACAAATTCCATCTACAAATGCTCCATCCATTATCAATTCTTCCTGAATATTTTTGATCGCATCAATATTATATTCCCATGATATATCCCACTCAATAAAATCGAGGCAGTTTTCAATATCTTTTTTTTCTATTGATTTAATTATAACATCCGACAAATTCTCAATCTTATTAGTAAAGCTGTTTGTATTTAACTTATAGCAATTAAAGTCTCTACTAATGGAGAAACCGGTTTTCTTATATGTATTTATTGCTGCTTGATTTTCTTGAATTACTTCAAGTATAAAGTTTTGTACTCCCTCAATTTTTAGTTTTGGAACTACAAAATCAAACATTGCTCCTGCTATTCCCTTTCCCCTATATTCTGGAATTACTCCTGTTCCTGCATCAAAAGCACTTAAAACATTATTTATTTTATCAATCCCATTTATTGTAAATCCACACATCTCATTATTGTGAAATGCTCCCACAGAGAAATTATAATCGACTCTATCCATTCTTGCTCTGCTAATCATTCTTTCAATAGTTAAATAACTCATATCGACATGATAATTAGCAAAAGCTTTGTGCCAGGCTTTACGAATTTCCGGGATGTATTTTTCGCTTAAAAATTTATACTCAATGCTCATTTTTTTGTTTTTGAAGTGTTTGTAATTAGTGTTAGCAAGAAAGCTGCTTTTTTCAAGTCTTTACCACAGCTATTTACTTAATCTACAAACGAATAAAAATTCACTTACGGATATTAGGATTTATAAAAGTTTTATCATCTCATATTGACTTCCAGCAGGTTGAATATTTATACTTTCCAAAAAGCTTTTAATCGAAGGTTTGTCTTTTTCGGTATTTATTATTTTTATCGACTCTCCCTGAATGATATCAATTAAACCATGAAGTAAAACTGTTCCGACACCTTTTCTTCTATGACTTTTACTTACTGCAAGTTGTGTTATATCTCCTGTATTGATTTCTGTAATTCCATATCCGATTAATTCGTTATCCTTAAATGCTCCTGTTATTTTAAAGTTTTGATGGGTCTGTTCAATAGAATCAAAAGTATTTTGCCAGGATGGTTGAAAATCCCAAAACGAACTTGCCAGATTATAATCAGGAATATTTATCTCCTTGATATCAAAATCATTATTTAATTTCTCATTTGAGAATTTTAAATCGCTTTTATTTGCTGTGAAATAATCAAATTCCCTGCTTATTTTAAAAGCTTGATTTTTATACAAATTAACTGCCTTATCATTATGCTGAAGAACTTCCAGAAGATATTGAGTAATCCCATTTTCTTTTAATACTGGCACAGACTCTTGAAATATTCTCTTTGCTAATCCTTTTCCTCTAAACTCTTTAATTGTTCCTGTTCCCGTATCATAAGCCGTTTTCTTTCCCTTCCAATTTCCAAGTCCGTTCAATGTAAAGCTTACCAATTCATCATTTTCAAATGCCCCAAATGATATTTCTGGATTGAATCCTCTACGTGTTATCATTTGCATAACTTCATCAAAAGGCATAGAATTCACTTCGTAATCAGCAAAAGCTTTGTCGAAAGCTGTATAAATTATTTTTAAGTCGATTCCTTTAAGTGTTTTTATTGTAATCATAGTTTTTGTTATTTTAAGGCATTCATACATAAATTAATAAGAAGTTCTTTTTCTTTTTTTTCTGTTAAATAATTTTCATAATATCCTTTACTGTTATATTCAATAAACTTTACAGGGATATTAAGAATAGTAAGCTGAATATCAATTTCTCTGGTCGTTTGTGAAATTTCACCATTTTTTATTCCAAGATTTAATAAATCCTTCGAAAGCTTATTAATGGCATCATGCCTTGATTGTGGATATACAAATTCATGATCGTAAACGAGCATATGAGCAAATGTAATTGCGTATGGTTCTTCCTGGGACAAATTAAAAAGAAAAGAGATTATTCCATCCAGAACAGATTTTAATGTTTGCTTTTCATCCAATAAGGCAAAAATATGATCATGAAACTGCTCTAATTGCTTTTCTAAGATATCCTTTACCAATTCTGATTTGTTTTTATAATGTCTGTATAAATATCCATCAGAAACATTCGCTTTTTTTGCAATTTCAGCAATAGATGCTCCATGATAACCCTTATTTACTATCAGGATTTTAGCTTCCTTTTTTATTCTCTCGATTTTATCAGTATCAATAACTCGCATAATAATATTTATTAATAAATGAATGCTCATTCATTTTACAAATAAAGTTAAAATTGTCTATAAATGCAAATTTAGAAATGTTACCCCTACCTTATTCTAGAAACTTTAGACAATAAGAATTTCTATATCATATTTTTTTTTTAACTTTAATACAAACTATTTACATAAAAATATAGCTTGAACGTTTTTTGAATGCCTATAGAATATCACTTGAACGTATTTGTTAAAACGTTTTGACGCCTTTTGTTTTGAAATAAATAATTTAACAAATAGAATTATGAAAAAGTATTTTTTAACACCAGTTATAATTGCCATGTTTACAACATTGGCTTTTAGTCAAAGTATTGCACAAACTGATTCATTGTCAGAACAAGCAAAAAAGCAGAATATTTTTCGTAAACATTCCATAGGAGGTTCGTTTTTTATGGTATTAAATCTTTTTCCGGAATCAGCAGATTATTTTCAATTAAATTACGGATATCAACTTACTAGGAAAGATAAAATCATGCTTGAAGCTATCTCGTGGACAGTTTATGAGCCCATAGGCACTTATGGAGATTCCGATGAACTATACCCGGGTAAGATTAGATCCTATGGTGTTGGTTTAGGATATCAACGCTTACTCTGGAAAGATTTATTTACAACTGTAGAACCAAGCTTTCTTCTTCAGCAATATTTTGATGAAGATGATAAAAAAATACAAAAAGGTTTCCAGTT
Source organism: Bacteroidales bacterium (assembly GCA_013138975.1). Lineage (GTDB taxonomy): Bacteria > Bacteroidota > Bacteroidia > Bacteroidales > UBA12077 > UBA12077. Next base: position 33,718 of record WTBR01000096.1, on the reverse strand, counting down.
GTATCTTCAGGTTATTTTAGGCTATCGCTTTGATTTTTTTAAGAAACGCTTTTTTGTTGAACCTGCTTATGCACTTAAATATTGGCCTGTAGACACAAACTATCCCGATGAGTTTGCTGCTATTGAAAAAGGAACGCCTAAATACATTTTTGAACCTCACCTAAATTTTGGTTTCAGATTCTAATTGTTTAGAATTGTAAGTAAGTACAACATTGTCTCACTTTAGAAAATTAAGACGATATTTCTTTCAATATCATGTTCCTTTGTTTCAATTGACTTTAACAATCTTGATAAAACATTGACTATGAAAAAAATTAAATGGTTAAAAAAAAACCTGTTAGGAATTCTATTACTAATAATTTCATTACTCATTATTGGATTTACATTTGAAAGAATTTCTCGTTTCAAAGCAGAAAAAATAACTCCTCATGGAAAATTTGTAGATGTTGGAGGCCATAAACTTCATTATTATAAGAAAGGTACTGAAGGCCCCACTATAATTTTTGAATCGGCTTTTGATCCTGCAGCACACTTGCAGTGGTTTGTTTTACAACAAGAAATATCCAAGTTTGCTACAACATTATCGTATGATCGAGCAGGACTTTTGTGGAGCGAACGTGGAAATAACCCAAAAACAGGTGAAGCAATGGCAGAAGAATTGCATGCTTTACTTGAAAAAGCAAATGTTTCTAAACCATATATTCTTGTTGGACATTCTTTGGGAGGAATTATTCTTCGAAGTTACATTTCAAAATATCCACAAGATGTTGCAGGTGTGATCTTAATTGATAGTGCCTGTCCGAACGAAGAAGATTATTTATCCGACGAGCTTTATGAAATGGTTAGTCGGGGGCTTCCAGGTGGATTTCTTAAATTTGCAAATTCAGTTGGTCTTGTGCGTCAGATGTTCAAAGGTATGTTTCCTGATAGAGAAGAGTACAATTATTTAAATACTTTAATGCCAACATTGCTGTACAAGAGTGCATATGCTGTGCTGGAGGAACAAGATCAAATGCCTCTCCTACATAAAGAAGCAAATAAAATTACATCTTTCGGAAACATTCCACTTTTAGTATTAACAGCAAGTGATAGAGATAATTTTGATCACTTATTTAGCGATGAAAAAATGAAAAATGAATTTGTTGATGCTAAAGTTAAAATGCAAAAAGACTTTTTAAAGCTTTCTTCAGATAGTGAGCAAATATTAGTTCCTAATAGCAGTCATTACATCAATGAAGATCAACCAGAAGTAATAATTTCTGCTGTTCAGAGCATGATATTGAAAACCAAGATATAAATTTGAATAAGACAGCATAAAAGGCTATTTGATTAAAATAGCCTTTTCTTATATCCAAAAATCGTCTTTGTATAATCACTAAGGTAACCATCAATGGAGAATCAGCTGTACAAATACGTGAAATAATTGCTAGCAAGGGTTTTAGAAGTATAAGTAAGGATTTTTGGACTCATTTTGGAATGGATAATGTAAATATAATTGATTGGATTGAGATTAGATGGCCATCATATAAAATAACAAAACAAACTAATGTTTCAGTTGACCAAATTTAAACAATTAAAGAAAACTAAGTATAATAAGATTAACTCAACAAAAAAAAACAATTGTTTATAAATATGTTAATAGATTTATTAACTAAGTATTTTTTGTATTCGAGATTTATCTATCTTTGCACAAATATGATTTTTTGATATTTAAAAAATGACATTAAAAATATTCAAAGACAAAATACAGTTAACAGAACAATATTCAAGGGTTCAATGACCCCGTTAAACAGGTTTCTATTTTTAGAAGCCTGTTTTTTTTGTGTAATAACGAGAGATTATGATTTTTATAATATTTAGTATTTTATCATCAGCAGGAATTTATGTAATCTTCAAATTTCTTGACAGATTTAAGATAAATACTTTTAATGTTATTATCATTAATTATATTACCGCAGCAATTCTAGGAATTTTACTTACTAATACTCAAGTGGATATTATTCCAATATTAAAAAGTTCATGGTTCCCCTTCTCCATTCTAATTGGAGTTTTATTCATAATAATGTTTGTAGTAATTGCCAAATCATCGCAAATTGTTGGAATTGCAATTACAACGGTTTCCAATAAAATGTCAGTTATCATTCCAATTGCAGTATCAATAATTATCGATCCTTTAGATGTATTGACTAACTTTAAAGCAATTGGAATAATCTTAGCAATTCTAGCTGTATTTCTTTCTGTTTACCGTAAAAGAAAAGTAGAGTTCGATCCTCGGAATATATATTTACCCATCATCTTATTTTTAGGAATGGGTGTGGTCGATTCGTTTGTTAAATATGCTCAGCACAATTTTGTTGCTGACGACATTTTACCACTATTTACTGTTATTCTTTTTGCAATGGCCGCAATATCAGGTTTAGTAACCAAACTACTTCGAAAAACATCCTTTAAAGACTTATTTAATAAAAAGATTTTGTTTTGGGGAATCACCTTAGGCATATGTAATTACGGTTCTTTATACTTTTTAATTAAGGCACTAAACTATAAAAACAGCATTGGTAATACAATGGATGGTTCTATCGTATTTGGAATAAATAACTTAGGTGTAATTGCATTATCCGTAATAATCGGACTTGTAGTATTTAAAGAAAAATTCCTTAAAATTAACTGGATAGGAATAATAATATCATTTATAGCAATTTATATTTTATCAAAGACTTAAATGGCAGAATATATTGACGAATATTTAACAATAAGTAAACCTTCGGAAGGGTTCTTTAAAGACAGAGGAAGTAAATTCCTTGCCTTTGCATATCCTGTTTCGTCTGAAATAGAAATTAAGGAATTACAAGAAAAACTGCGTAGCGATTATTACGATGCACGTCATCATTGTTTTGCATATATGCTGGGATTAGAGAAAGAAATTTTTCGGGCAAATGACGATGGAGAACCATCAAGTACAGCAGGAAAACCAATACTTGGTCAGATAAGATCATTTGATTTAACAAATATTGTAGTTGTAGTAATTCGCTATTTTGGTGGCACTAAATTAGGCGTTGGCGGATTAATAAATGCATACAAAACAGCAACCGAAGATGCATTGAAGAATGCAAAAATCATTAAAAAAACATTACATGATATTTATGAATTGAAATTCGAATATCCTGTAATGAATGATATAATGAAAATATTAAAAGAAGAAAAAATAGAAACTTACGATCAAACGTTCGATTTATCCTGCTCTATCACACTAAGTTTCAGAAAAGCTGAAACAGAAAAGATTTTAAGCAAATTTGATCGAATAAAAGATTTAAAAATTGATTTTATAGAAACAAGATAAATAATTTAAGAACCACTAATAAAACTGTATTAATGGAAAACAATCATCTAATTTCAATCACGGATTACTCGAAGGAAGAGATCTTTAAAATTCTTGATCTCGCAGCTGAATTCGAAAGAAATCCAAATCAAAACCTTTTAAACAACAAGGTAATTGCAACTCTATTTTTTGAGCCTTCAACACGTACACGTTTAAGCTTTGAGAGCGCAATTAGCCGACTAGGTGGTAAATACATTGGATTTACAGATGCTAGTTCATCAAGTGTTTCAAAAGGAGAATCTCTAAAAGATACAATTATGACAGTTGCTAATTACAGTGACATGATCATAATGCGTCATCCAATTGAAGGTAGTGCTCGTTGGGCAAGTGAAGTTTCACGCGTTCCTGTTGTAAATGCAGGTGACGGAGCTAATCAACATCCAACTCAAACTCTGCTCGATTTATATTCAATACGTAAAACTCAAGGAACGCTTGATAACCTAAATATTATCTTTGTTGGTGATTTGAAATATGGTCGTACGGTTCATTCATTGTTGCAAGCAATGGCTATGTTTAATACTACTTATCATTTTGTATCTCCTAAAGAATTAAGAATTCCTGATGAATATAAAATATTCCTTGATCGTAAAGGTTTAAAATATCACGAATACAGAGATTTAAATGAGACTGTAAATGATGCTGATATTATTTATATGACTCGTATTCAAAGAGAGAGATTCTCTGACCCAATGGAATATGAAAAAACAAAAAACTCATATGTGTTAAAAAACGAAATGTTAGAAAATACAAAAGATAACATGAAAGTTTTACACCCACTTCCTCGTGTTAACGAAATTGATGTTAATGTAGATGAAAACGAGAAAGCATATTACTTTACACAGGCCTTAAATGGTGTTTATACTCGTCAGGCTATTATCACACATATTTTAGGACTTAAAAAATAATTATATCATGGTAATGAACGATAAAAAACTTCAGGTAAGTGCAATTAAAAATGGCACTGTTATTGACCATATACCTGCTAGCGGTCTTTTTAAGGTAATTAAGATTTTAGGTTTAGATAAACTAGAAAAACAAATTACATTCGGAACTAATCTGGAAAGTAAGCGACTAGGACTTAAAGCAATTATAAAATTAGCAGACATCTTCTTTCTTGATGATGATATTAATAAGATTTCTTTGATAGCACCTGACGCTAAACTAAATATCATTAAAGATTATAAGGTTGTTGAAAAGAAAATTGTTGAAGTTCCTGATACAATTACCGGAATTGCTAAATGTGGTAATCCAAAATGTATTACTAATCACGAAGGAATTAAATCAAGATTTACAGTGGTAAATAAAAAGCAAGTTGCTATAAAGTGCCATTACTGTGAGAAAATCACAGATTCGGCACATATGGAAATCTTTTAATTAAAATCTGTTAAAATAAGAAACCCTGTTAGAGTTTTAAACTCTGACAGGGTTTTAAAATGATTTAATTGGCTTAATTTAGATTGTTTAATATTTTTTATAATAATAATAACCTTTCTCTATCAATATTATTCTTAAAATATTAAATTTATGTTCTCGACCATTATCTTAATTTCTTCAAATACAATAATAAAAATTGATAGATTTTATTTTTATTAATTTTTCCCTTAATAAATGAAATAATAGTTTTATTTACAACTTTTTTCATCATTCAAACCATTACATATGTTATTCCATTTTTTTACTTCAATTCATCATTTATTCTTTTCTCAATTTGCTCAATATCAAATGGATCAATCAACCTACCGTTTATTAAAACAGAAGGAGTTCCATAAAATCTCTTAGAATTAAGTAATTCTATATTCTCATTCATAATATTTATACTATTACTATCAATAACAATTTCTTCATATGAATTCAGATTAAGCCCCAAGGCCAACAATTCATTAAAATAATCATCTTGATAAATATTATCATTTGAACTAACTATTGCATCATGGAATTCCCAGAATAAATTATTTTCATTGGCATATTCACCTAAAAGCATACTAGTATTTACCCCAGAAGAATATGGGACATATGCAAAACGAATTTTATCTTTATATTTTTCATATAATTCTAAATATATAGGAGTTGTTTTCCTACAAACGGAACATTCCAAATCAGAAACTTCCCAAAACGTTACATTTGAATTTAAGTTCCCTCTAAAATATGCTTTCACATCAGACATATCTGTATATGGATGAATAGGAGGTTTAAGGTTAACTTCTATTTTATAGATATTCTTTAAGCTATCCGTTAATTTTTCATATAAAGAATCGTAATATATTTGTTTGAAACGGGGATTCTCTCCTTTTTCATTATACTGTTCACTAGTAAGAGTATTATTCTTGATTGAAGGAACTCCAGTCATCAATCTTCTATCTATAATAAATTTTTCTAAATTTTTTTTAGTTAAAAAAACGTCAATATTTTCTTCTAAATATTTTTCAATAGAAATCATACTTTCTGTTGCAGCTAATTCCACAACTTTACTTCTAATTATTCTATCTAAAGATAGTTTTCTGAAATAATAAACTTCATTTAAAATATCATGTAATTTTTGTGAGAATTCAGTATCAACGTCAGTTAAAGTAATATTTAATGTATCATTAATAGTTGCAGCAATTCTCTCTTCTGTTCTATTATTTTCTTGTCCACACGATATTATAGTAAAAATAATTAGAATGTAAAATATATTTTTGATCATATCATTGTTATTAAAATACCAGGCTTACAGCCTGGTATAATTATTAATATTAATTACTGAGCGACACCATTTAATATTTGAGTAATATAGAACTTAGTATTAGCTGTACTACTGTATATATTTGAAAATCCACTCGGATTATAAGTTGTATTATTTAGTACGTCATAGTTATCATTATTATAATCCTCATCATCAGAATAAATATAACCAGCATAATTATTATTGAAATCTCCAAGCACACCATAACTAGATGCAAATGATTTAGGGAAATAAAACGATCCTGATGAACTTTGTGGATAATATATCCAATACAAATGAGTGTTAGCAGTAATCTTTGTTGGGTAAAGTATAGTAGAATTCTGTCCTTGAGAAACTCCATCAATATAAATATTATTACTGTTACTGCTATCTTCATTATCAAGGTAAAGATGAATCTGATCTAAATCTTCAGCTAAGTAATTCACATCAGATATTTGTAATACAGCATAACCGTGAAATCCGTAGTTTGTAAACTGAGAATGATTGCATGCACAAAACACTAGCCAAATGTTGCCATTGGAATCTTCAAAACTATCACCAGACCAACCACTAACACTAGAGGAATTCCCACTGTCTTCACAATCCAATTTAATAGTAATTCTACTAGTTGAACAGGTCCCAGATTTAAATACAGCTACATCGTAACCTGAGTACTTCAAACGAACGTTATTTTTATACAATCGTTCATGGTCTTGAATAAGCTGAGCCATATGTTCTTCACTTGCAATTGTTTCATCCTTAAGCATACCTGACACGTAAAGGGATTCAACTTTTTCATCTCCTATGATATAACTAGTTTCAATTTTATCAATAGACATTGAAAGCTCATCTAATTCGTTGAAAGAAGATTCTTCATTACAAGCATTTAATAAAAGTAAGCCAATAAAAAATAAAGTATAAATATTTATTATATTTTTCATAATTTTAAGTTTTTTAATGAGTGGGTTCGGGTCAATAATAATTATAGATTTACAGACTAATGATTTTTATTTCCGAGCCCTATTTTATAGTTTTATTTGAATGAAAAATACTCTAAAATAGCAAATTAAAACTATCTCAACCATTCAATTAAAAAAAGTATTTTTGATCTACTTATTTATTATCCATAGGCACTGTTTTAATTTGTTACAGCTTTAAATATTTATAATGAGCATATCTTATTATACAAAATAAGATTTTTAGAAAAATAAATTAGAATTAATAACATATATGAAATATTGACCTGAAATTCATATTAATTTTTTCAATAAATTGAAACTCCTGAAACCTGAAACACCCCAATCGCATCTCCGCTTATATTTCCTATTGGTGTAGCAGGAGCTGGTTTATAAGCTCCTCCATCATCCCAGAACTGTTGGTAACACGTTTTATTAAAGTTATAAGCCTTTTCGTCCATTGTAACAATTGCCCATTGAAAATCTTCACTTAAATCATATGGTTCCAAATAGTTCTTTCCATTCTCAGCATAAGCATAAAAGGGTATTGGCAAATCAGTTGGGTAATCATTTAAATCAACTAGCATTGAATACCACCACATTAAGTTATAATGAGTAATTTCCTCTCTAGTAAAAAATATTTCTCCATATAATACATTATTATTAATCTTGTCTAAGTATATCTGTGGAGTAATTTTAGTGGGCTTTCCTATATCTCCTTCTTTATAAGAATAATAAATACTATCTATGACTGGCGCATCAATCATTATGGATTCTGCATGATAATACTTTCCATCAGCAAAAACATCAAGATAATATTCTCTTCCAACTACTCCAATCAGGTTTTGTGTACAATAATAACCCATTATACTGTCTCCATGGTAATATATGTAATTATGATAGGGGGAAGGTATTAATGTATCTGAATTTCCTTGATTATCCGAAATAATTACAACAGCATTCTCAATTATTTCAGTATGGTCATCATAAGCTTCTGCATATAAGCCAGGTTCATACTTAACTTTTAATTCATTTGTCGTTTTAGTTAATCTAACAAAATAAGGGCCCGGCAGGTTAGTAACCAAACCCTGAATAACAACTTTGGGTTCTGTTCTCTCAAGATTCAATTCAAAGGTTTCGGTGCATGAAAACATCAAAACATTTATTCCTAAGAAGCTTATCATTAACTTTAACTTATTCTTCATTTTAATATAAATTAGAATTTAATTGTATATGTAATGTATGGAGTCGCACCGAATATATACATCTTGGTAACATTTAAGGATAACCAACTAGTCTCAGTATAAATTGAAAAAGCATTTTTTCTATTGTACACATTGTAAATCCCAAAATCCCAAAAAGCTTTCCATTTGCGTGCTTTATTTTTTTTAGATATATACTTCATACCAATATCCAACCTATGATAAGCAGGTAATTCATAACCATTTCTTTCGGTATAATAACTGAATGGTTTACTACGATAAAAGAACGTACCTTCAGGCAATGTGATAAATCCTCCTGAATTATATTTAAAGACTGCATTAAAACTAACCCTGGGATTATATTTAAAGTTGATTACTACTGAAAGATTATGTGGTTTATGATATCTGGGATAAAAAACTTCCCCTTCGTTTATTTCATTGATTTGATGTTCAATATAAGAGTATCCATAGGAAATCCAACCATTCAATCTTTCATTCTCTCTTTTTAGCATTATATCAAAACCCAAAGCTTCAGCATTTCCTTGGCGTAATTGCGTTGCTATATGCTTATTCATTTGTAAGTCAGCATTATCAATATAATCAGTAATATTTTGTTGTTCCTTATAATATAATTCTAATGATATTATTGTGTTATTATTTTTAGGTTTTAAATAATACCCAACCGAAAACATATCAGAGACAATTGGTTCTATATTCTTTCCTGACGGAACCCAAACATCAGTTGGTAAACTAACACTTGTATTATTTATCCGATGAATTCCTTGATTAACTCTCGTATATGATGCTTTAATTGAGGAATTATTCCTCATATTAAAAGCTACTGTTAATCTTGGTTCAATGAAAACGTAATTCTTCTCAAATTCATTTTTATTAAGCCATACAGAATCAATGGCTACTTCATTTTCATACGAGTACACGTATTTATTCCCAAGTGTACCAAATGTCGAAAATCTAATTCCATAATTTAAAATCATCCAATTAGATATCTTTTGTTCATTTCCTATATAGACAAAAGGCTGTATAGTTCTCTCTATTGGAAGCGAAAAATCAAACTCCTGACTCGATTGATTATCCCAATGAAGTTCTCCCGGATTTATAGCCATATATTCCACACCAGCTCCCAAGGAAACATGATTATTTGAATTAGGGTAATAATCAACGTCATATTTTAAATTAAAATTATTTATTGTAGAAGACCAGTTACTAATAGAAGTAAAATCACCAGAAGAATTATTGAAATTGTAACCCGAATATATTAAACTAGTATTTGAAAAAATGCGTGAACCCGATCTTCGATTCCATCTCAATGACATGGTAGTATTCCCCCAATCTAATGTGGATAAATCATTAACATTACGAGCGTAAAAATAATCAAAGCCATTATAAACAGATAGGTATAAAGTATTTTTAGAGTTTATTTTATAATTTATTTTTCCGTTAATATCATAAAAATAAACATTATTTCCACTATGAAAATCATTGAGTGAATAAATCGGTATAACTGTTGATACCTTTTTCGCACAATTAGCGACAAATCCGGCATATGATACTCGTCCTGCAACAATAAAAGAACTCTTTCCTTTAACTATTGGTCCTTCGCAAATCAATCCCGCCCCAAGAATACCAACATCTGCTTCAGCTAAAAATTCTTGATTATTACCATCTCGTAACCTAACATCAATAACAGATGATGCCCTTCCACCATATTTTTCAGGGAAATCTCCTTTATAAACAACTACCTCTTTAACCATTTTTGTATTTATAGCAGAAAATATACCTAAAATATGAGCTGGGTTATAAATAGGTGCTTCATCAACAAGAATTAAATTTTGATCCAGTGCTCCTCCTCTAATACTTAGTCCTGTAGTACCTTCGTTTGTTGTTTGAACTCCAGGTAATAATTGCAACGATTTCAAAACATCAGGTATCCCCCCAACACTGGGTATGTTATCAAAATCTTTTTGTTTTAAAGAATGAAGTCCAGTTTCAGGAGTCGATATTTTCATTGAGTTGTTATTCGCTAAAATTACAACTTCATCAATATTTTTAGGTTCAGGAATAAGGCTTATGTTGCACTCAATATTTTTATCAGATATAATAGGTTTAATAAATGTTGTGTATCCAATATAAGAAACCATTAAAGTACTACTTCCGCTTGGAATCTGAATTGAAAAATTACCATAATTGTTTGTTACAATCCCTACATTACTTGGCAAACATACAATATGCGCCCCTATAAGAAACTCCCCATTTGTCGAATCCGTTACATGCCCAAATATGGTCACGTTCTGACCAACTAAGGTATTTGTGGCAACAATTAACATTATTAAAGTGATTATACGTATTTTACTCATAAAAAATTATATAAAAATTCATTTACTACAAATAAGCAAATTACGAAACTTAACGTTTATCGCCTAACAATCAACTTTTTGAATCGAGTTTGTTTTTAGATTATTATAATTGCTTATTACTATATATTTTTTAGAATATTTGATTACCCATTGTGAATTTATACAATATTAATTAAACCACTATTTCCCTCAGCGTAATATTTTATCGGGGAAATGTAATAAGCTCAATTCGTAATATATCATCAGAATTAATATTCTTAAAGAAAATAACCCAATCTTCACCTGTAAGATTTTGTATTCGATCTCTAAACAAAAACCTTACACACCACTAACCTATTATTCCAATATTTTCATTATTAACTCGAACTTCCGGAGCTTTATTTAGCACCTCTAGCCTATTCTCACCTATTGAGCTTATGCTATTATTTACGTTAAAGATTAAACGATCAACTTTTCTCTTTACTGAAACGATAACTTCTTCTATTGAATTCTCGCCTCGAAAAAGCAAAACATTTTGTTTAATCTTTTTTAACGAGGCACAAACGTAATAAATTTATTTATACAAACAAATGAATAAATGACTAATAATAATTCTGATAGAAGTTTCAATTTTGCAAATGAACGTCCTGTAGACCTTTTTTAACGTATTTGAGGGATATTAATAACTTGACGATGACTATTATAATTAGACTTTAGTTCACAGGGTTATTATTATAAATCAAATATTTTAAATATGATTCATTTTCGATAAGAATTCTACGAAAATGTTTTTCGAATAGACTACCAGTTCTACAGTGTCGTTTATTAAAAGCTTGTGTATATGAATTAAATAAACGCGAAAGATAAATATGTGGAGGCTCTAGTTTACTAGTAATCCTGACAGATTTTAAAATCTGTTAGGTCTAATATTAAAATCTAATTCTATCCATACATTTTATTAAAGTTTCATCTATACCGGAACGACATCATTTATCTAATTACCAAAACAATAATTTGAATCCCCATAAAGAATCTAAGCAAAGGCTTAGTAATAAAATTATTCGTAGAAAAATAATTATTGCATGCTTGAATTAATACCCATTTATTATCAGCTTTTGGTTCTACAATAAAATTCCCGCACCATGCAAATTCCTTGTCCCATATCAATTTTAAACTAAAAACTTTTACATTTGTGTTAACTAGTCTTTGCAAGAAAACGCCAATTCGATAATTAAAATATAAAACGGCACTAAAGAATTTGGTGTAATCAAACTTAAGCCCAACGAAAAGGAAAAATGAGAAAGATTATTCACATTGATATGGATTCGTTTTTTGCTTCTGTAGAGCAAAGAGATTTTCCTGAACATGTGGGAAAAGCCTTGGTAGTTGGACATAGAGGCCCTCGCTCAGTTGTTGCTGCTGCCAGCTATGAAGCAAGAAAATATGGTATTTTTTCTGCAATGCCAATGTCAACGGCTTTGCAAAAATGCCCCCATCTTATTGTAATGCCGCATCGTTTTGATGCTTATACAGAAGTTTCGAGAAATATCCGGAATATTTTTCATGAATATACCGACTTAGTTGAACCATTGTCCTTAGATGAAGCTTATTTGGATGTAACAGATGCTAAAAAGGGACCTGCATCAGCTTCTTTAATTGCTAAGGAGATAAAAAATGAGATTAAAAAAAGGGTGGGCTTAATAGCTTCTGCCGGAGTCTCCTATAATAAATTTCTGGCTAAGATTGCCTCAGATATGGACAAACCTGATGGTTTTTTCCTAATAAAGCCAGCGGATGCTGAAAGCTTTTTAGAAGATCTTGATATAGGATTATTCTACGGTGTAGGAAAAAAAACAGAGGAAAAGATGCATAAGATGAACATCTTCAAGGGGCGTGACTTAAAGCTTCTTACTAGACCAGAATTGATACAACATTTTGGAAAAGCAGGAATTTATTTTTATGATGTAGTTCGTGGTATTGATGAGCGTTCTGTTGTTTCTTTTCGCGAGCGTAAATCGATTGGTGCAGAACGAACCTATGAAACCGACATTTTTGATATTGATGAGATAAAAGAGAAATTAACGGAGGTTATTAATATTATGTGGCAACGCTGTGAGGCAAAACAAATGATAGGAAAAACCATTACCATGAAACTTCGCTTTGCTGATTTTACCACTATTACAAGAAGCAATACTCATAATCAAATCTTTACAAAAGAAAAAATTAAAATAACATTAATAGATTTATTGCCTAATGAAGAAATTAAAGAGCGCGGCGTGCGACTTCTTGGTGCAACAATGTCACATTTTAAATCTGAAAATAAACAAGATCAAAAACAATTAAAAATAGATTTTGACTTTAATGAGTTTGATTAATGTTGATTTTTTTTCTATAGAGATTCTCCCAAGGTTTTTGTAGCAATAATTGCACAAGCATAAGCATCGTCCAATGCTTCATGATGATTTTGCATTTCGTAGCCACAATGTTTCGATACAGTATGCAATTGGTGGTTTGGTAATTCCGGATATTGTTTTCTGGAGGCTTTCAATGTGCAATGAAAATCATAATCAGGATAATCCATTTGATAAGTGCGAAAAACATTTTTCAAACATCTTTCGTCAAATGGGCTGTTGTGCGCAACAAGTGGCATTCCTTCAATGAGTGCTTGAACTTTTTTCCATACTTCAGGGAAAATTGGGGAATTATTTGTGTCTTCAGCTGTAAGTCCATGACAACGTATATTCCAATAGCTGTAAAAGTTCGGTTCAGGCTGAATCAAACTATAGAATTTATCTGTTATTTCTCCATTCTTAACAAGCACTACTCCAACAGAGCATACGCTACTGGTGTTTTGGTTGGCGGTTTCAAAATCAATAGCAGCAAAATCAGTCATAATTTTTATATATTTTTATTTTTTCCTAAAATTCTTAACGTTCTAATAGATGAATGCCCTAGAAAAAAGGATTACAGATTATCTGCAAAAATAATAAAATTAGAGAGCTTTAAGTAAAATATTGAAGCTCTCTTTCTATTTGTAAGTTTATATATTTTAAATAAAATACTTTGGTGGATTACCTTCTACAAATCGCTTAATCAATTCCCAGAAGTAAAGTATAAAATACAAATTAGCTATTTTTTACTAAAGTCTTGGCATACTTAACTTTAGGAGTTCCTCTTTTATTCATCATTATAATAGCAAAAAACATAAGAATAGCACTAATCCATTGAATTGTAGAGATCATTTCACCATTAATGAAATAATCGAAAACTACGGCTGAAATCGGAAAGCATAATTCACAGATAGTAGCTACAATGGCCTTAACACTTTTTAAGCCGTAATAATAAATGAAAATTGCACCACTCCCTGTTGTTAGTGCGATTATACCCATAATTAACCAGTTTGTATTTGTCACACTTTCTATTAGGGCTAATTTGCCGCCAATAAGAACAATTATAAGCATAATAACAGAAGTAAAGCCATAGCGATAAAAAGTAGTTGTTTTAAAGTTGAATTTAGTCAATAACTTTTTACTAAAAACAGTAGAACTCCCAAAAGAAAAGGCTGCTAATAAAGCATAAAGAGCTGCTTGAATCGTATTTGAACCCGTATCAAAATTAGGAAGTTTAGTGCCAAATGTAAGAAAGTATGCTCCAAAGATTGCTATTGTCCCCCATAAAAGGAATTTTGCATTCAGTTTTTCTTTCAGTATTATTGAGGCAAGGGCAATGGCAAATATAGGTTGCAACTTTTGCAAAAGAACAACAATAGTAAGTTGTTGAAAGTTTACAAGAAAGAGAGCCTTGACTATAGCCATGGTTCCCAGAGCTCCTCCAAACAATGCTACCAAAAAGAAACCCAGAAAATCTAATTTAGTAAACTCCTTTAAATTCTTGTACTCTTTGGACATGAAGATACTAAAAAGTAAGAATGGTATAACATGCAGCATAAAAACAACTAATTCTACATTTAAGTTGTGAAGCCTGGGGGTTAAGACAACCCCATCAAATCCCCAAAGTATTGCAGCAATACAAATTAGTAATGCGCCTATTGTTTTGCTGTTTATTACTTTCGTATCCATTTTTAATCCTATGTAATGATTTATTTTATGCGATAAAATTTTCTGTCAGATGCCCGAGCTCAGATCTGGAGTTGGCAAAATTAACATTATTTCTTTTATAAAGGCTTTAGTTTATATTTAACTATAAAACCACAAAATGTGGCATGCCTTTTATGATAATCAGCAAATAAACAGCAATTAGCAGTCATCTGTTTAAGTGAGTCATGGCACATCTATTTGCTTAATCTACAGAAGAATGAAAATTCACTTGCGGATATTAGGTTTAACTGTAATTTCAGCTTTGGAGCTTTCATTTAAATATTTCATATAGCTTTTCCAAAATGCAGGTAGCTATAAAGTGCCATTACTGTTAGAATATCACAGGCTCAGCATGACATTAAGTTACATTACTCATACATTAAGGCACTTTACTTTCCTATTGTGCCATTATTCTTTTCATTATGGGTAGTTTGAGTTAATAAAAAGACACCAACAACATGTCAGCGCCAGCTGGGTGCTTATTGGAATTTTTATTTCAGATATTAGGAAATATTCTCTCGGGATATTTTTATATCGAGTTTTATTAAAAAAATATTGAAATTAAACTCCAAGTATTGACAATTTGTAATGGTAGGCTTATATTAAATACATAACAGCATAATTTATATTAGTTAAATCTATAGTATTACAGATCGTTTAATGTCAAAAAAAAAGGCTGTCTCATTTTACTTTTAAGACAGCTTCTTTCATTGAATTTAATTATAATCTTTTATTTTGTTACAACTATTTCTTAGTCGTTGGAATCTCAAACATTCCTTGGAAACTATTTGGTAAAAAAACCTTATCACTTGGGTTGTTGGAAATAGACTTCATGCCATCAATATATTTTTGTGCCATGATTATCTGTCCTGCAACTTCTTTACTTGAACTTTTTGATAGTTTTGAAATATAAATGCTTTCTGCTTCTGCAATTAATTTGAGTGCCTCTGCTTGTGCTTCTGCACGTATTAATGTAGCATTTGCTTCTGCTGTTGCAATTGTTTCTACAGCCGTTGCTTCACCTTCTGCTTCTGCAATTACAGCTCGTTTTTTTCTTTCTGCCGCCATTTCTTGCATCATTGCTTCAGCAGTTTCATCATTATAATTTATCTCCTGAATCTCAACACGAGTAAACAGAACACCCCATTTTGCAGCAGTTTCTGCTAATTGAGCTGCAATTTTCTCATTAAGATGCTGACGTTCTGATAATACTTGATCAAGTTTTATTTTACCAATATTTGCTCTTAATGCATTAAGTGCTACATCAGCAATTGATTTAGGTAATATATCAATATCATATATAGCTTTTACAGGATCAATAATTCTCCAATAAATTGAGGCATTCGCATCAATCGTTACATTATCAAGGGTTTGACATTGTCTCGGAGGAGTATCTGTCTGTTGTTCCGACAATTCAATTTGATAACCTCTTTTATTTGCTGTTCCATCCCATTCTCTTACATATTTAATACTCTCAATTAATGGTATTTTGAATCGAAGTCCATCCATTTGAACTCTTGAATGCTTTCCAAATCTTTTAATTAAAACAACATGATTCTGAGGAATTGTGTAGATTAATGCCATATTTTTTCTTTTTTAAATTAGTAATCTATTTGATTTTGTTTTTAAAACTATACACTTGTCACCAACCTTAACTTCTTTATCAGTTTCGGTTTCAAATTGATGTAACTCATCATGAATAGAAATAAAAATTTCTCCTTCAACTTCTTTTATTATACCTTCTTTCCCAACTAATCCATCTATTCCACCTGTATGTTTTCTGGGTGAAATAAATTTATCATTAATCTTCTCAATAACTTTTCTCCATAAAGTATAGTGAAAAGCCACAAGTGCAAACCAAATTAGGACTCCAAATAATAATTGATAAAGTATTGACATATCAATCTCTTTCGCAAATCTTATAGTCAATAGAACATAAGCCACATGAGTTGGTACATCAGATGCAAAAAAGATATCAATTACAATAAGGAAAAGTGCTAATACTACTAATATCTCATTTATTGTCATGCCAAAAATTTCCATGTTTTTAGAATTTTAATTGTTGTATTAAATTACTGAATTTATAAACAAATCCATATACAAATAGTAATAATATATTGATATACTTGCAGGAATTATCGAAATTCCAGATCATTTGGGTATAAAATCGGTAGTGTTTCATTAAATATTTTTATTCGCTTTTAAATTTCTCTTTATAAGCTCCTTTA
Organism: Bacteroidales bacterium; assembly: GCA_013138975.1. Classification (GTDB taxonomy): domain Bacteria; phylum Bacteroidota; class Bacteroidia; order Bacteroidales; family UBA12077; genus UBA12077. The sequence goes on along the minus strand of WTBR01000096.1, from coordinate 16,801 downwards.
CTATATCATTCAACTGTTATTGAAAAATTATCTGTCCAAGCATTCCCAAATTCATCTGATATATTAACTGTAAAAGGAATATTTGTACCTACTGGTGCAATATCTGAAACCTTAAATTGCAAACTGTAATCATAATAAGAATATTGTCCTGCAACTTCACTATTTGCAGCCATATCGCCATATGAAACATCGGAATAAGACGATAATACCGTCGCATATGAACTCGAAGTTGTAAATTCTGCCGAAACTGAAAGAGCTGTACTTGTTCCAGTGTTTTTCAAATAAACATCAAGACCAATTGTTTCACCACTATTTATTAAATCATTAGAATTATCATCTGAAAATACTTCATTTTTCAAATAGACTATTGTGCTATTTATTTCTTGGACAGTTACTGAAAAATTATCTACCCAAGTATTCCCAAATTCATCTGATATATTAATGGTAAAAGTTATAGAAGTATTTACTGGTGCAGAATCTGAAACCTTAAATTGCAAACTGTAATCATAATAAGAATATTGTCCTGCAACTTCACTATTTGCAGTCATATCACCATATGAAACATCGGAATAAGACGATAATACTGTCGCATACGAACTCGAAGTTGTAATTTCTGCTGAAACTGAGAGAGCTGTACTTGTTCCAGTGTTTTTCAAATAAACCTCTAACCCTACAGTTTCTCCTTTTGTTATATAATTATCATTGTTATCATCAGAATAAATTTCATTCTTTAAATATATAATATTGCTATTTATTTCTTGAACAGTTATTGAAAAGTTATCTGTCCATGTATTTCCTGCTTCATCTGAAATATTCATTGTAAAAGTTATAGAAGTATTTACTGGTGCAGAATCTGAAACCTTAAATTGCAAACTGTAATCATAATAAGAAAATTGTCCTGCAACTTCACTATTTGCAGCCATATCGCCATATGAAACATCGGAATAAGACGATAATACTGTCGCATACGAACTCGAAGTTGTAATTTCTGCTGAAACTGAGAGAGCTGTACTTGTTCCAGTGTTTTTCAAATAAACCTTTAACCCTACAGTTTCTCCTTTTGTTATATAATTATCATTGTTATCATCAGATGTAATTTCATTCTTTGAATATATAATATTGCTATTTATTTCTTGAACTATTATTGAAAAATTATCTGTCCATGTATTTCCTGCTTCATCTGAAATATTCATAAAAAAAATTATAGATGTATTTACTGGTGCAGAATCTGATACCTTAAATTGCAAACTGTAATCATAATAATAATATTGTCCAGCAACTTCGCTATTTGCAGTCATATTTCCATAGGAAATATCGGAAGAAGTCGAAATTATAGAAGCGTTAGGACTGTTTGTTTGAAATGTTACTTTGACTGCATTCGCTGTTGCTCCTCCTGTATTCTTTAGATATACTTTAAGATCAATTGTTTCGCCTTTAGTTATAAAATTATCATTATTATCATCAGATGTAATTTCATAACTCTTGTATTCAATACGTGCAGGCGTAGGAATTTCATTATTTTCTTTGTCAAAATTATCATCCAATGGATTATCTCTAGTTAAATCCCATTGAAAATCATCACATCCGTAGGATATGATAATTAGACCAATAAATAGTACAATTCTATACTTCATATTTATAAATTTATTTTTAACGAAAATGCCATTCCATTTATATTAGGATCGTAATTCATATCAAAACTGCTTTTTGGAAGATTCTTTTTGTTTTTAAATCCCTTATTAGCAACCCACACTATATCGTATATCCAAACTATAACACCGGATGCTTCTAATATGTAATATAGCTTGTTATATGTATTGGCACTTTCGTAATATTTATCCATATCGGATTGTAAAGTAGCATCATTATAATTTTTGTATTCAATATTAGACAACAATTTACAAGCAAAACCTCCTGCAATTAATCCATAGGTATATAAGGTTCTTTTTGCTCCGCTAATTCCTGAAACATTTTTATCTCCTAATCCTGGTATGAGGACAGAAAGAAACATATTTGCTGGCCCTCCATTATTTCTATTTTTAGGAGTTTTTATACTTGATTGCTCAGATGTTTTCTTATTTTTAATCTCGGAATTATTATTTTTTACTAACTGTTCTTTTTCCAGAGTTTCATCAACAGTTATTGTTTTGTTTTCCTTAATAAAGATTTTTTTAGTTATTAAATCATATCCTGATTTTTCAATAATCACTTTATGCTCTCCTATTAAGAGATTCTTTATTGTAGATGGCGTTTTTCCATTGCTTTTACCATCAATTTTAATTTCAGCACCAAAGGGATTGCTGTTTATATCAACATTTCCGGTCTTGGCTATTAGATGTAAACTAAAACTTTTATTGTCTCCTGTAAAAAGTTGCTGTTGTTTTTTATCGCTAATATATTTTTCTTTTTTTGCTTCAAATGTATGTACTCCGGGCATTAATCTTTCAGAATAACTCCCAAATCCTTTTCTAACATCATCAATATATATATCAGTTTTAGGGTCTGTTGTAATATTTATTGTAGCAAAAGTAGGTTCCAAATCAAGGTTTAGTTCTGTAGTTTCTCCTTCGTATATCTCAAATTCTATTGTTCTAGGCTCAAACATTAGCTTTTTAAGAGTCGCTAGATGTTTTCCTGGTAATAATTTATCAGAAGTAAATGGCGTTTCCTGATCCTTCGGAAATCCGTCAATTTCAACCAAAGCGTCTTGTTCAGGACTTGTATTTATCTTAACATAGCCAAAATTAGCTTTAAGAGTTAAGTTTAGTTCTTTTTTTATTTCTGCTGTAAGCTCCATTACTCCTGCTTCAGGATGATACAATCCTTTTTCGATACGATAGGTATATTTCCCAATTTCCTTTTTACCCGAATATGGAGTTATACCAACATAAAGTTCGTTGATATAAACATCTGCACCTTCGGGTTCAGAATTTATTACCAGCCATTGAGTAGGAACTTCGTATTCTTCAACAATGGTAGTTACCTTGGCTGTTGTTAAAACCATCTCGTAAACAGTTGCTTCTTTAATCGGTACAGGATAGATATAATCGCGTACCATTCCTAACTTAGAGTGCTTTATGGTTAATCTTTTTGCTCCTCTGGGTATATATAAGCAATATTCACTGGTTTTAAAATCTGTTTTAACTATACCTAAAGCATCACCTTCCCATACAAAACCCAGTTCGGTTGTTACAACTTTTATAATGGCACATTTTTCTCCATTTTGGTCTGTCTTAGAATAATTTATTCGTGCATCCATATCTTTTTCGAGCATACGAAAACTTTTAACAGATATGTTTTGTGAATAAATATGCGTAACTGATAGCATAAATAGAATTAGGAATAATAAACTGAATCTCATTTTGTGCTGAGTTTTATAATTAATTTTTCAATATTTTTAACAAGATTTAGATTCAATTAAAATCACTTAAACCAAAAACAGTGCCGGTTGAATCTTTTTCGGGTTGCCATGTTCGAACATGAATAATCGGTGTATCGGGATCGTTTAAATCGACCATTAAAAATAAATAACCAACATCACCGTAATTTGAAGAATAATAATTCTGTCTGATTTGTACTCCGTAAATATCTCCTCCTTTACCAGCTTTCCGTATTTCGCTCTCTTCAAATTTTATATTAATATACTCTTTACTACCGAAAGAATAACTCAGATTCTTTATGTACTGTTGTTTGCTTTGTCGGTTATATCTTATAATTCGATTATTTTGGAACAGATTATCTCCGTTGCTTTTTACTTTCAAATAATATCCGGTAATTATTAAAGCATCGTCAGCAAAGATTGATTCAATATAATCAAGTCTTTTCAAAGCATATGCAGTTTTATAATGTTCAAGAAAACTAACTAGTACTAATCTGTCTTTTTCATTCCAAACATCTTTACTAATTATATCGATTAAAGCATTTTTAGATAATGCAAACGATAATGTTGTTATTTTACAATCTTCGTTAAAATAAAAAACTACATTTTCGATAAACTGCTTACTATTTGATTTAAAATTAAAACTCATTGGAACGGATCGACAAATAACCGATTCTCCGAATTTTATAAATTTTAGTTCCGGTACAGAAAGTATTTTTGCATTCCCGTATTTAATCAGCTTAGTAAATACATCATAACCATCTGCTGTAAAATTATTTCTCACTAATTCATAATTTTTATTCGTAATGGCTCCAAACACTTGTTGAATATTCTTATTATAACATTCGGACTTACTTACTTCGGTTAAAATAGCACCAGTTTTATCCTCGACAGTTTTCTTCTCTGTTATTTCTACCGGAATAGTATAATACGATTTCCTGAAAGGTATAGGTTCTATTTTACTAAGAACATCTTCTATTTCCCTATTAATGCGAGCTTCTCCTTCAAAAATATATTCTGCTTTTAGTTTTAACTCTTTCATGTCTTTTGCTACTCCATACAAATCAACAAATCCCTTTCCGTCTTTTGCCGAAAACAGATTAGACCAGTCTGATCCATCCCAATATGAATAATCGAAATTTGCTACAGGATTTGATTTATAATTTATCGATAACAAAATAGTTTTGTAATTATCTTCTTCTTCAATATTTGTAACATAACAACTTACATCAGAAAAAATATTATCGATACAAGAGGGAAGCCAAATGGCAAGCAGTTGTTGTTTTCCGTTTTGATCTATAAATTGAATTGTATTCCCTTCAGGGTGACTTTTAAGCAAAGTTAGACCCCAATAGTAGTATCTGAGTGCATCAGCTATTTTATATTCTTGTTCTGCTTTTTCGCCATATTCTGCCAGCTCCAGAATTTTATTTTTTCGTTGCTCAAATATTTTATCCAGTTCGGCTCTTTTTATAAACCTGAAAACTTTAGCATCGGGTTCATTACTTACCACAATTCTTTCAGTATTTTTTAATGTGGCATCAGAATAAGTTTTAATAACACTATTCACTTTTTCAGTGATTTCGCTGTTATTATTTTTTGTTAACTCACTTTTTAGTAACTCGAAGCTACTTTCTATCTGGGTTGATATTTGCCCAATAAGAAACGCAAGAGCTTCATTATCGGCTGTTTTTAATGTTGAACCTGTACCTTCACCCCAAATGTAGGTTTTGTTATTGGCTTTAATTTGGTCAATGCTTTGGGCGTGTGTTAAAAAGGATATAAATAGTGTTAAAAAGATTAATAAAGATTTCATTTTTTTATTTTAAAGTTGCTAATTTATAATAATCACGCAATAATATTATTGTGTTTTTCAATATTTTAATATTCAATCTTAGTGAATGTTAGTAAACGTGTATTAAGCCTTGCTAAATTTAAACTTTATTGCGAAGCAAATGTGTTTAAAGTGGGCGGTAGTTCAAATTGCACGTCAGTGCAAAAGAGCGAAGGCAAAAAAATGTTTTTTTATCATTAAAAAACTGAACCAATCAATTAAAAGAAATTCATTGTCAAATCGAGACAATTTTCCTTGTATATTTTATTTGTCAAAATAAGATGAAGTTACCCAAATTCTTTTTTTACGCATTATTTGCAACTATTGCTTAGATGGGACAGAGTTCCACCTATTTATATATGTACCTGCAAAAAGCTGATTTAGCCCTCGCAGAATCAATTATGTCGTATACATACGAAAAAATATAAAACCACATCCTTTTTTTTGTGAATTTAAAGATAATTAATATTAAATATCATCCTATTAAATGCCAAACAAAAAGAAGATTTTCCTTTTTATGCAAACTTGAATTACCTTAACAATAGCTTATTTTTTTTTGTAAATATATCTGCTAACTCTACAGTTTGTAAAAAGTTCCGAGCTGCTTCGATTTATAGACTATGCTCATCTGAGGTGTTTGTAAGTGCTGTGGTGGAAAAATGCTCATCAAATATTCTAATTATTTTATTAATTCAATTATCCCGTATGGAATCAAATTAATATAGCATTCCTAACCTAACCTAACCTAACCTAACCTAACCTAACCCGTATTTAGCATTTTTCTATTATTTAGTTAAGTACTCTATTTTTATTTTCATACCACATAAACACCAAAATAACCTATATAATTCGTTTCTTTTTCACTTATATTTCTTCAAAAAATAATTCAAATTATTTATAGGTAATTTTGAAAATTAATTGGTATAATTAATTCGTCCAGCCACTTCAATCGGCTAGGCGAATAAGACACAGTTGCGAGAAAATAACAGATTGAGCTCAATAATTGCACAAGCTTAAGCATCTTCCAATGCTGTTTATTTCAATTTTAAAATTTTTGTTATTTAAACCAGCCCCATCGAAGTTCATTTACTTTTAAAAATGGAATCATCCGCTTTATAGCATTCTATCATGAAATCATCAGAAAAAAATAAAAAAAATATTATGAATAGTCCTATCTCATAATTTAGAATAGAACAGGCTAAATACCAGCCATTTTAACAAAATAAACATTCCTTTTGTTATTCATAGGAATCAATCCCTAAATTCTATGAAAAATTTTACTCCTACCTTAATTAAAATATTAATTATTATTTTGGGTTTTAGTAGCCAAACACAGCTAGTTGCCCAAACATGCTCTATAACTGGCGATATAGAGTGTTGCGAAAATGAAGTAATAACTTATATGAGTAGCGACAGTGGATATGTTTATCAGTGGAATGCGTACAATGGTATTGTCTCTGGTATAGGTTCTACAGTTACTGTAAACTGGAACAGTCCGGGAGCAGGTTTGTTAACTTTAGTGGTTAAGGATAACTTAAATCAAGTTATTTGCACAAGCTCACTTAACGTTACGATTCATGAAAATCCTAAACCCTCTATTTATCCATCGTTTTCATCATCTTGTAGTAATGATGTTTCTAATGAAGATCCAACTGGAGAAAAAGAACACAGAGGTCCATGTTTTTCAGTCTGCGATTCTACATGGCTTGTTTATTCAACAGAAAATCATTTAGGAAGTACATTCGTGTGGAATGTTACGGGCAGTGCAACTGTTATTCCAAGCACAAGCAATCAATTGCAGGTAATGTGGTTAGGTTCTGGTACTGGATTGGTAGAAGTAACCGAAACAGATAGCAATGGTTGCATAGGATACAATACTATTTGTGTCGATATTTTACCAAAGCCACAAGCTGCAATTTTATCAATTCCTGCTGCAAGCGGTGGTATAATAAATGCTTGCAACATGCAAGATATTCAGTTCATAAATAATTCCACTGCAGGATTAGGTAGCCCCCTATGGTCTTACACCTGGGTATTTGGCGATGGTAGTATCGAAATATTAGATACATCATTTCCGAATGGAAACACTACATATAGCTACAATTCACCAGGTACTTATAACGTAATGCTAATAGCCGAAAATGAATGTCACTGTAAGGATACTGCATACATTACCGTTATTGTGGACAATGATCCCGGACCTGAAATATCTTGTATTGGAACTGTTTGTCCGGGTAGTACAGTTACATATTTTACCGATGATATTTGTCCAAGCTATGATTGGTCTGTAACAAACGGAACAATTGTAGGAGACTCCACTTCTTATGAAGTTACTGTAATGTGGGGTAGCAGTTCTCCGGCATATTTAACTTTAGCAACTGTTGGTTGCAGTGGACTTTGCTCATCACCTACTAGTGTTGAGATTCCAATAATTGAACCGGCAGCAGACATACAAGGTCCTCAAGAAATATGCTTATACGAATGTCAAACCTATAGTATTTCATGCAATATCCCTGTTGACAGTATTGTTTGGCATTTCCCCGATGGTGTTAATGTGCAAACAGATACTATTAATGAACATGAAGTTGAGGTATGTTTCTATGATCCATCTTTTACCAATGGTCAGATTATAGTAGAATATTTTCATACTACTCCCGGAAGTTTAAATGAACTTTCCTGCGGGGGTACAGCAGTGTTGGACATAAATGCAAGACCTTCACTTTTTTTAAATTACCCAACTGAAATTTGCGATTTAACCACCTTAACAGGCAGTTATACAATGTCTGGTACTGGAAATATACAGTGGGACATCACAGATGCAATTGGTTCTACTACCTATCTATCAACAATTCAGGCTGCTAATATTTCATTTCAACCAGTTTGGATTTATGGACCAGGAATATTTAAAGTAACTGCTGAGGATTTGAGCAATAACTATTGTAATTCTCCACAAAGCTTTATACTTACTGTGAATGAATTACCTGCACCACCAGATAGCATTTTTGGACCTAACCCAATTTGTCCAAACGTACCATATCAATATTATGCATTTTCAACAGCAGCAAATTATGCTGTGCAATGGGATTTCGAAAATGGGAACCCAGATCAAAATGTTGGTCAGTCGGCCTCAACAGTATGGGGAATTACCGGACCATATGTAATATCTGCTTTTCAGATAAATCCGGTAACGGGATGCCAATCTGATTTATACGTAGATACTATTAGTTCTATGCTACCGCTAAGCCCTGCACTGATTTCAGGTTTGGATACAGTATGCGCCAATGGCCAGCAAAATTACTCAACTATTTCCTTAGGCGACGATTTTATTTGGACAATTACACCGGCAATTGCAGGAAGCGTTATTTCTGGACAACACGAAGAGAATATTGTTGTTGAATGGAATAATTATAACGGATCAGCAACATTAACTCTTGAAAGAACAATATGCGAACAAACCACCACTACCAACTATCCCATCGAAGTAATATCTCCTCCAATACCTGTATTAACTTTACCAGCACTTGCCTGTGAGGGAACTTCGGTAAGTATGTCGGTTAGTGCTGCAGGAGCAAGCTTTAGCTGGGACTTCGGTGATGGAACAACAGATACCGGAGATTCTGTAAATCATACATATACTTCTGCCGGAAACTTCATTGTTACTGTAGATGCAACGTATACGGGATTTTGTACCGGAACAGGAATAGCTACGTCTACAATAATGATAAATCCAAGTCCTGATATCACTATTTCTACTCCCGATCCTAATATTTTTTGTGGTGCTGTTTCACCGGTAAATATGTATGTATCTTCACCTGTAACCGGAGTATCATATGATTGGTACGAATCTACATCATTAGTAGATACCGGAACATCGCATACATCAAGCATTATAGGATCATACTATGTGATTGGAGAAAACAGTTTTGGCTGTATAGATACCAGCAATGTTATCCCTATTGACACTACCTGTTCACCTCCTTGTACTCCACAAGATGGCTCTTTTGTTGATTTTACAAGAACAAGATTGGACTGCAATGTAGATAGTTTTGCAGGTTCATTTTCATCGTGGGCAACAAACCCGGTTTATACATTCGACGATCCGTTTAGTGGGATAAATTCAGCTGCCGGTGCCAATGCCACACACACTTTCACCGAACCAGGGTTTTACAAAGTTAAGCTTTGTGTAAATGTTCCGAATATTTCAAATACTGACTCATGCTTAATTTGTGTAAGTCATGTCGACACAATTAATTATATACCAGACTTTATTGATTCAACATTTTGTGTCGATGGCTTAGATTCGGTAAAAGTGAAATTTATTAATAATACAAAAGTTCTGAGTACTGCTCCAACACCAACTTATGAATGGGAAATTAACTCAGGAGGTGTGGTAAGTACCGATGTTAATCCCGAATTGACTTTCGCTCCGGGAACATATCTTATAACGCTTATTGTAAATGGCGATTGTGAGATAAGTAAAACAATAATTATTGATCCATTGCCTAACGCTGACTTCTTATCAGAAGATTCTGTCTGTGTTGATGCACCCATTCAGTTTATTAGTTCTAGTTCAGGTTCAATAATTGCTTCTGAATGGTCGTTTGGTGATGGTGCCGGTTCATTAATTACCGACCCCATAAAAACATACACTCCTGACAATGATTATCTTGTTTCACTGATATTGACCAATGCTTATGGATGCACCGATTCATCGAGTAAAAGCATAACTGTACTGCCTAATACATTGGATGTAAGCATTGCAGCATTATCTGACACCATATTTTGCGAAGGTGACAGTGTAACTTTACAAAGTTCAGTTAGTAATGGGTATCCTGCTTACAATTATTTATGGTCAACAATTGAGACCGATCCGTATATAATTGCTCAATACACCGGGCAATATTATGTGGAAATAGATGATAGCAAAGGCTGTTATGCCCGAAGTAATAAAATCAATGTTTTTGCTAACCCAACACCATTACCAAAAATTACGGGTAAAAAAATTGTATGCCAATATGAACAGGAAAAGTATTCGGTAAATTATCCGGAGGGATTGTATAGTATAGAGTGGATATTAAACGGAACACTTCAGTGGTCTACGCAAAGTAATTATTCGTTTTTTGCAAATACATTAGGTAGTAATACACTTATTGTAAACGTCTTCAGTCCTGACTCTTGCATGGGTTCTGATACCATAAAGATAGAGGTTGTAGGAAATCCTAATGTTTCTGTCATTTCAAGTGGTGTGTTATGCGAAGGTGAAACACATTTACTTGTAGGGACTTCAACTAATACAAATATCGTAAGCAGTTTTTGGAACAACGGAACAACAAACGATTCCTTGTATGCATCAATATCCGGAGCTTATACCTTTACTGTTGTAGACTCATTAGGATGTTCATCAACAGCTACCGAAGCAATACATCCCCTACCTGAATTTTGCGGGCTTCTTACCGGTTGTTATGATATTTGTGATACGATACCGGAACTTGTGTGGCATGCACCACAAGGATATGCAGTTTATCAATGGCTGTATAATGGAAGCAACATTTCGGGTAGCATTTCTGATACTTTACATGTACCCTTGTATCAATCTGGCGAATACCAGGTAGCTATCACTTCATCTATGGGCTGTACAGACACATCAGATATTATTGAAATTCAGTTTATAAGTTGTGATTGTGATTTTACAGTTACAGATAGTATACAATGCGGACCTGTTAATGAAAACGGTGATCAGACATACTCTGTTCAATTCGAAATTAACAATACGTATGGTGCCGGATCTATTGTAAATATTTCTAGTTTGCAAGGTATGGTTACAGGTATAACACCTTCCGTTATTCCGCTGGGAACATCAACCGTTAGTGCAACTTTCACCGATATTGCACCAATGGATACTTCGGTTTGTTTTGTAGTAACTTTAACTTATCAAAATGAACGTTGTGGAGTAGAAGTATGTAGCCTGCTTCCAGACTGTACTTCATTGTGTGAATTCGGAGTTTTTGGACTTTGTACACATTGTTTAAGGGAGACTGATACGGAATGGACATACTCAATTGAACTAACCGTGCAGAATCCATTTGCTGCTAATGCTGCAATCTCGGTATTGCCGATAGCAGAAGGTACATTTGGTACGATTACTCCTAACCCGGTACCTCCGGGACTAAGTACAGTAACTATTCCATTTACGGATACCAACCCAAGTGATAGTATCATATGTTTTAAAATCTTACTGGAACATAACGGTAGAATTTGCTCTCAGGATGTTTGTGCATTTCTTCCCGATTGTCTGTTTACCGGAATAGCATCGGATTTAGAACTTAGAAACTTCAGTGCTTTTCCAAATCCGGCTTCAGACAATGTTACTATATTTTACAATACACCCGATGTTTCGGAAAGCATAATAACAATAAATGACATTCGCGGAAGGGTTGTATATGTACAACAAGTGAACAATACTGAAAATAAACTTGATATTAATGTAAACCACCTATCACCCGGCGTTTACTTTGTAGGACTGAAGAATAATAAATATTCGGGAAGTTTACAAGTAATTATTACTGGAAAGTAAAGCCTGTAATTTTAATAATATGATAAAAGCTGCCTTTACGGGCAGCTTTTTTTCAAATTAGTTATTATATATCTAAAGTTTATTCATTTAGATTTTTCATGATGGGAGGTTGTTACAATGAAGCTTAATGTGATTTTCGCAACGTTTCAGTAACCTCCGTTAATCCTATTAAAACCCTTATGCTTTAGACTACTCTATTGCATACTGACATTTATTAATTACAATCTATAATCCACCAATTAAAATTCTTTTTTCATCTTATCAAACCGTATCACCCTATCCACAAAACATAAATATATTCTTTTCTGAGCGTTAGATTAGGAACTTGTCAATGTGCTAACAAAAAGGGCTTACAATCTTAGCTTTTCACTTTGTTACTATTTTAGACATAATTCATGACCTTTCAAAAATTGCTTCGATATCATTATCTTTATTAGAGTAAGAAGATGCACGACCTATATCATCATCATCATCATCATCATACTGATCTCCCAATGAACTAAAAAAATCCTCTTCAATTTTCTGAATATCAAAATTTGCCAAGATATCAGAATAAACAATATCAATACAATTTATACTTTCATCTTCAAAATCTGAAATTATAGAATCTAATAATGATTCTAATTCGCTTTCAATCACTGAAGAATCAATTTCATAATCCACATCCCCATCTTCATCGTATGATTGACTTATATAACTTTCTAAACTAATTGAACTTACATCATCTCTTAAGGCATCTATTAAATAAGTAGATACACCCTCCTCAATAATAGAAATTATAGGATCATCTTCGATATTAAATATATTTAAAAACTCCAGTAACTTTTCTATATCTTCTTTATTTAAAGCAATATTCTTAACAAATCCTGAAAGAAATGAACAATCTTTAATTTCAATAACTTCGAAGAATTCAACAAGAATAGTTAATAGTTCATATAAGCTATTTCCAGTTGATTCTTTTTGTTTGGTGATACTTTTTAAAAAAAGATCAATTTTATCTGCTATTTTTGGATTTAAGAAATCTAAATAAGAAAGTAATATTAGATAATCCCACTCTTCATTAACGATTTTAGCTTCATAAAAATAATTAAAAAGCTCAAGTTGAAATTGCTGTATAGTTTCAGATGAAATTCTTTTATTTAGTTTTAAACTATTCAAGAAATTTATTGAAGAATTTGTGCCAAGTGATTTTAAAATAGAAATAACTAAATCCACATCTTCCAAATATGAATTTATTATAAAATCGCCAATTGAAGGATTGAATAGAGAATAAATATAATTATTATTCCACGTTTTACTTCGATTAAGTAAAGACTTAATTGCTAATTTTCTTACAGCGTTAAAACTAATATCTGTATGATCTACAAGGTTAATTCTGAAATTATTTTTAAAATTTGTATAAGATCTTCTTAATTCATCCTCAGGTATCGTACTCCCATTAAAAACAGTTAAAAATGACAGCACCCTAACCGAATCATCTACCTGATTTTGAAAGAAGCAACTCCATATTTCTTCTGGATTTTCTAATTTATCAGTAATATAATCCCAATATTGTTCTGGTTTAACTTCATAAATCCTTCTATTATCTGTAATAAATTCTATAATTCTTGGATTATAGTTCCTATGTTTTATTATTTTTTTATACCTTTTTTCTTTATAAATCTGATCAATATAAATGTTATCTAAATTTGAGTGATAAATATGGTTATATAGTATTTTCGCTTTATCTAACTCAGATAGATTTTTAATTGTTATTAATAATTCATCTTCCGTTATATTATTATTCTGAAATTGATGACTTAAACTTATTGCTTTTGTCAAAATATTCGTCCTCGATGTAAGGATAAATTTTTTTGAGTTATCCCTTTTTATTCTGTTTATGAATTTTACAATATGAGAGTCTCTTTTATTACTTATTGCATCATACATATTACTACCAAGAAAATCATCACAATAAAAAATAATTTTCTTTTTTTCCCTTTCCCTTAATAAGTCTTCTGCTTCACTAATTGATTCTTCAATATCACAAAATTCAAATTCATTTGCTACATAATATAATGCTAGGTTATTGGCAAGTGTCGTTTTTCCTATTCCTGGATCGCCCGTAATTATTATAACGTTATTTTCTTTTAATATTTCAAATCCTTTTAGGTGATTTTCTGTGACAACGTATTTCTCATTATGAGCTTCCATTTCTCTTATTGTACTTTCACTTCTTCCTTTAATAGCATTATTAATTAGTATTTCCAGTATATGTGTACTAGTAATCCAAAGCTTATAATTTTTTTCAACAATAGCTTGATTTTCTTTATTTGAAAGGAAACTGTTTATATCATCCTCCCCCCAAATATCTGTTTCATATTTAATAAAGGGAAAGAATAAACTAAATATTTCCTTCTTGTTTATTCTTGATAAAGGAACAGAAGTTAGAAATAGGTATCTTTTGGGATTTAATTTTTTTACTTTATTAACCTCTTCCTTTTTTAATTTGCTTATCAATCCCTGATATCCAGTTTTAGAAAAATGTTTACATTGAATAATGCCTTCCTTTTTTCCAATCCAAAAACGACCATCAACACCTCCATCTTTTCCAGCTTTAAACTTCTCGACATTCAGATTTAAATGTTTTGAAATTATATCTCCTGCCAATGATTCAAATTCTCGATCGTTTAATTTAGATAAAAAATATTCCATTTCTTTAATTCTAATTTAATAACATCTGAAATTATATATTAGTCAAGCTTTTTATAGTTTTAATAATTTTCTGTATTGTATAATTACAATTCTTCTCTAAATCTTTAAAAATATGTATAAAAGCTCATAATAACTTAAAAAGCGCAAGTAAAATAACTTTTTTTGCGTGCTCTGGTTTGCGAGTAGACTCATGGGGTGTAAATAGCAATTTTAAACCCATCAATTTTCCGCAAAAGCATTTCATTACTTAAGATTAAAAAATATAATTAAGAATCTGAATATCTACATTAGTTTTGTTGAACAATGTTCATTAGAAAAGTTTGAAGATTGGAAGCATAAAATACCAATAATATAGTATTTTGGTTGGAATTCTTATTGCCTGCAAGGCAAAATGAGGTAGGAATACAAAATTATTGGTAAGCCTTGTGCTGAGGATTGAATTAGCACAAGCTTACCAATGTATTTTCATAAGATTTTTAAGATTTCGTTGTTACGCTGGAGGTGTACCTTCACAGTTAGAAACAACGGCATCAATTTGTACCAAAGCATCCATAGGGATAGCTGAAACACCAACTATTGTTCTTGCAGGAAGATCACCTTTGAAGAATGTTGTGTAAACTTCGTTTACAGCATCAACATCTGCAATATTTTTAAGTTGGATATTTATTTTTACTGTATCGTCCATGGCGTGATCAACACTTTCTATAATAGCCTTGATATTTTTTAGGCATTGTCCAGCCTGCTCTTTTACACCACCAGCTACCATTTCACCAGTTTTTGGCTCTAAAGGTAATTGACCTGAGATATGATTGTAATGAGAAAAAGCTACAGTATGTGAGTATGGAACTTTTGGTGCATTTTCCGTATTATTTGCTTCTATAACGAGTAAACGGGTGTCTTCAGGAAGTTGAGGAGGTGTACCATCTCCGTGTGACACAACGGTATCAATTTGTACCAAAGCATCCATAGCTAAAGCTGAAACCTTAACTATTGACCGTGCAGGAACATAGCTTGGGTAAAATTTTGCACAAACTTCGTTTACGGCTTCAATATCCGAGATGTTTTTAAGAAATATAGTTGTTTTAACTATATCGTCCATAACATGGTCGATACTTTCTAAAATTGCTTTAATGTTGTTTAAGCACTGTCCAGCCTGCTCTTTTACACCACCAGCTACTATTTTACCAGATTTAGGATCGATAGGTAATTGAGCTGAAATATTGTTGTAATGAGAAAAAGCTACAGTTTGTGAGTATAGACCTTTTGGTGCATTTTCCGTGTTTCTTGCAACTTTTATAAGATCGCAAGGTTCTTGTGGAGTTGTACCTTCACCGTTTGAAATAACTGCTTCAATTTGTACCAAAGCATCATCCATAGGTAAAGCCGCAACTGCGACTGTAGTCCGTGTAGGAAGATAGCTTTTGAAGAATGTTTTATAAACTTCGTCTACAGCGTCAATATCTGAGATATTCTTAAGGAATATAGTGATTTTAACAACATCGTCCATAACATGATCGATACTTTCTACAATTGCTTTAATATTTACTAAGCACTGCTTTGCTTGCTCTTTTACATCATTACCTACAATTTTACCAGATTTTGGATCGATAGGTAATTGAGCTGAAATATTATTGTAATGAGAAAAAGCTACAGTTTGTGTAGATACAGAACTTTTGGGTGCATTTTCCGTGTTTCTTGAATTTTTTATGATAACGCCACTCATATTAATTTCTCCTTTTAGTTTTTATTACTGACCTATTTTATTAGAATGACAAACTTAGAGAAAAAATTAATAATGTTGTATAACAAACAATTAATTTCAACTTTTTACAAATAGATTCCGCAAATTAATTTTCATTCTTCTGTAGATTAAGCAAATAACTTTGGTACGACTCACTTAAACAGATGACTTCAAATTGCTGTTTATCTACTGATTATCATAAAAGTCGTGCTACGGCTAATTACTATACTTTTTTCTCAAGCCGTAGTGCGTATCATTTATCCGTGCTACGGCTTGTTAATTATGCAATCGTGCTATGGCTAACATAACTTGTCCTCAGGCTGTTGCGCAGTTTTATTCAAATGCCGTAGTACGGATTTACTAAAACCACTGTGTTAATATCCGTCGAACTACTTTGTTAAGCTTTGGCAAAGTTGAATTTTACAAGCTGTCAAGCTGTTGATAATTAGCCGTATGATTAAATTAAGCTAACTTTGCCAAAGTTCTTAATTAGATTATGCAAATAGTTATGGCACGACTATTTAACCAAATTGAATTATTTTTTGAAGAAATATAAGTGAATAAAGACCGTTTCCTTGC
>WTBR01000031.1 GCA_013138975.1 Bacteroidales bacterium | reverse complement strand
TTTAATGCAAAAATAAAAGCTTTAAGAGCGTCATCAAGAGGAGTAAGAGATATTGAGTTTTTCTTGTTTAGGTTGACTAATATTTATGCATGAAAAATATAAATCCCCAAATATTCTGCTTGATCCATGAAATATTGAGTTCTAAATCCTCTGTACTAGTTACTATAAAAGAAAAAACCGCCCTTTTGAGGCGGTTTAAAAGTGTGATCGCGGAAGGATTCGAACCTTCGACCCATAGCTTAGAAGGCTATTGCTCTATCCAACTGAGCTACGCGACCATTTTCTTTTAGCGATGCAAAAGTATAAAAATATCTTAAACTGAGAAATTAAATTTGCAATTTATTTCAATTAAAATTCCTATTTAATTAAATGCCCTTTTTATCTGCCTATTTCATTTTGATTCTTTTTAAATATTTCAAGCGCCTGTTTTCCTTTAATAAGCGTGTTTACACCTGCTACACAGCCATTTTCACAACTCATTACTTCAATGAAATTCGATTCTGTTTTACCTTTAGCAATTTGTTTTAATTGACGAATTGATGCTTTATTAATTCCATTAATAATTTCACTTTGTAAAATATTACCTGTTTTTTTACTAATTGCATCGGTAACGCCACCCGATTGTGCGAAAAATTGCACATTGGAATCGGCAAATTGCATATTTATTTCATTATCCATTTTCTCAATATCAATATTATTTGCAATCAATAAAGCTCCCAATTCTTCAAAAGATAATGTATAATCAATATTTTCTAAAAAGTATGCTTCGTGTCTTTTGGCAGTACAAGGACCAATAAAAACAGTTAGTGCATCTGAATACTGCTCCTTTGCCAATTTCCCTGCATAAAACATTGGAGTAGGTGTATCCGAAACTTTATCTTTAAGTTCAGAAATATGTTTATTCACTAATTCGGTATAAGCATGACAACACGAAGAAGTCATAAATTGACAACCGGAATGCATTTTCTCACTCCACTCTTGAGATTCATGTTCAATTGTATATTCTGCACCTTTAGCTACTTCGATAATATCATAAAACCCTATTTTTTTTATCGCATTATATACTTTGGGCATTGATTGCCTGAACTGTGCAGCAATGGAAGGAGCTACAAGTGCAATAATTTTTTTTCCATTTTCCCATGCCTGAAAAATTTCAATTATATGTGATTTTTCCATTATTGCCCCATATGGACATGATGCCATACATTTACCACAATAAATACATTTATCATGATCAATATGCTCAATTCCTTGTTCATCTTTAGATATAGCTTTCACAGGACATGCTTCTTCGCAAGGTACTGGTCTGTAAATAATAGCATGAAAAGGACATTCATTCATACATTTTCCACAATTTACACATGTCTCATGATTGATTTCTGCATGACCATTTATAAAGTTTACAGCATTTTTAGGACAGTTTTCAGAACAAGGTCGTGCCTCACATCCCTGACACATGTTACTTATTTGATAACTTCCCTGTTGACAACTACTGCATGCTTCATCAACAACTGTCATAACTTTTGACGTTAAGCTTTTTCTTTGTTTAGCACGAAGCACATAATCACGCAAACTGGTTAATTCATCTGTTTCATCATCAACATTAAAACCTAACAAAGCCATTATTTTATATTTTAGCACTGCGCGATCTTTATGAATACAACAACGTAAAGATTGATTTCCCTTTGGCCTCATATTTAAAGGAATTCTATCAATCTGATCTTCGATAGTTCCCTCTTTAAGTAATTTGCATAATTGAATCAATAACTCCCTGCGTGTTAGAGTGGCTTTATTGGTATGTGTCATTATTCTCGCATTTTTGCAGGTAATTTATAATTTTTTCTAAGTCGGCTTCCTGCATCAATTCACTGTTAATTAACACGAAAGGTGGTTTCTTAGTTTGATCTTTGCAGTAATTAGCACAAACCATACCCTTAATTTGAACTTTTAACTTCAAGTTTTTGGGTAAATAATCAATTAAAGCCGGCAATTCAGCTCCTCCCATTACATGACACAGCGTTCCTGTGCATATTTGTATTATGTATTTTTGCTCTTTACACATATCAACCATTAATTTAAAACTTATATATATTGAATATGAACTTCTTTCAAATATTTATCATCCAGTATTCTTGCTAATTTCTTTACTACATTACGGCGAATTTCCAGTTCTACAGGTAATGCAGGATCCTGATGCGCCTCATTTATTCGTGTCCCAACTAAAAAAGTAATTTTATCATTTTTTAAAAACAGATGAATTATTTTTCCTGCGGGACTCGCATAATTGATTTCATCAGGTTTTTTCTTTTCGAGCCAATCGGACGCCCTTCCCAGAGTTAATATACCCTCAGTAACCAAATCAATACCTTCCATTTCCGAAACTGGCGGTAAATCGCCATCACCTAAAAAAAGATCAAGCTCTATGTCTTTTTCAAGTTCGCGAGCAATAATCTGAGCAGTTGTTCCACCGCAAATAATTTTTGCACCATTAAATCCGTCAATCGTTTGTGCCATTGTTTTATCTTTTTCTAATTTATAAGGAGGGCCGGTACAAATAATTAAATTTCGAGGTTCTCTAAAATAAATTACCGAACAAGTAATATCATCTTTCGCTTTTAGAGAGTCGTTATAATAAGCTCTGTTAACAATAATTTTCGATAGATTTTCAGCTGAGACATATGGATCAGCTTGTAGTTTATAAGAAATGAAATTTTTTAAATCTTCCCAATCCCAACCAAATGGCATATCAGCTCTTCCCATCCCTGATTGAGAAACTCCATCCGAAAAAAGAATGATGCGATCTTCTTTCTGTGCTTTAAATTGACCTTTTTTCAATTCAGAATCACTTGATTCTTTAATATCTTTTAATTCTAATGAATTAATTGCTCTAAAAACCAAAAACTGAGGGTTTCCATATTCAAGAATAGTGGTTTCCCCATCGTACTCAATATCAAGTATCGTAAATGTTGCATAGTTTATTTTTCGATCCTTATCAACAGGGAGAGTATTTCGAATCGATTGCGCACTACGTTCAATTGGTTGATTTTCAACAGTGAAATTCAGAGCCATTGAAGCTGTCATAGTTGCTAAAACATTTGCTTTAATTCCACTTCCTAATCCATCAGAAAGTACAGCTACTGATCGTCCTTCTTCCTGCAATTTACGGCTCATAAACACATCACCACAGACTTGCTGTCCGTTTTTTTGAATGCTTTTATTTCCTATTTCAATAAAATAATTATTCATTTTCAATATCATTTTGATGATAAGAATCGATAATTGTATTGAGTTTTATTTCCGTTCTTGATGCATTTTCTCCCAATAAAAATGCGGCTTTTTGAGCCATAGCTAAATTATCACTTATTACATCTTTTAATTTACCGATTAAATAATCTTTGCTCATGGACTCTTCGTTTAAAGGATAAATTATGCCACAAACAATTTTAAATTTATGTATCGAGAATATGGATAGATGGAATAATTTTCCGTCAAGCCTGATATCTTTTTCTATTTCCTCAATCCCTTTTTCTAAAGCGTTTGCAAATAGCTTATGTGCCGATGTAAGCTTCTTAATATCGGCCCCTTCCATGCCTGGTTTAATATCATATATTCTCTGAGTTTCATCACCTAATAATTCAGCAAAATGTTTATTTGATTCTATTACTTTTAGGTGTTCATCAACTAAAACAACTCCATAAGGCATTTTTTGAAGCAAGACAGTAGCTTTATTTTGTGCTACTTTGCGCATATACGACACACACATCTGACGTTCAGCCTTCTCATCTATAATAGCTTGTGCGAATTGGCGACAAGTTTCATATCCGCATCCTCCACAATTCAATTCATCTTTTTCCGATAATTTACCTACAAGCTTTAAGGCATCCTGAATATCTTGTTCGCTATACATGCGTTCTAACACGGGAGATATTTTATTGTAATTTGCACTAATCTGAACATCTTTATTACTATCCGCTTTATTTTTTGTAGCTCTACAAATGTCATTTGCTGCTTTCAATGTGTTATATCGTTTTTCGGCCAAGGATTTTTCATGAGATATTCCGGGTCCGTTTACGCAACCACCGTCACAGGCTAATAATTCAATAAATACTTTATCATCAATATTTTTAGGGAGATTTTCAAGAATATCTTTTACATTTTGAAGACCTGAAAAACTCATATACGAAGTGTCGGTAATAGCAATATTATCTTTCATGCTTGCAATCATTCCTCCATCAATAGGATAGTATGCACCCTTACCTGCTTGTTTTGGTTCAAAATTTAGATTTTCTAATTTATTCTCTAATAAATATTCAGATTCGAGTGCTTCACTTTGCAACCATTCTCTAAATTCATTAAAACTAAGAGCAACATCCACTCCTGTATCGAATTCCTCTGCTTCTTGTTTTTTAGCAATACATGGACCAACAAATATTACCTTGGCATTATTTCCATATATTTGATTTAAATATTTCGCATGAGCTTGCATTGGAGAATCAAATGGCGCTAGACTATCCATTTTATCACTATAATATTTTGAAATTAATTGAACAACTACCGGACAACAGGAAGATAAGTATACTCCACTCTTTTTACTTTTCAACCAATCTGAAGTAACTCTACTTACAATTTCAGCACCTAAAGCGGTTTCAGAAACAGCAAAAAAGCCAAGAGCTTTACATGCATTCAATAATTGATTATCGCTATAATCGTAAAAATCAGATCTAAATGATGGAGCCAATGATAATATTACAGGATCATTTTGTTGTAACAAATATTTAGCTGATGAAATATCGTTTCTTACTTTCTTAGCTCCAGCAGGACAAACTTGCACACATTTACCACAGTAAATACAAAGATCTTGTACTATTGAAGCTCTATGATCGTCAATTTTTATAGCCTTTACAGGACAATGACGGATACATTTATAGCAATCCTGACAATTATTTTTCTCTGTGTAAATAGTAGGTAAGTTCATTTATTGTAGTATTAATTATAAATTAGAAAAATGCTTATCTAGAATCTTCTGAATATTGTTTGTATCTACATTTTCGTGCTTAACATCATTAATTTTCATAACCGGACCATTAGAGCAGTTTCCTGTACATAATTGCCCCCTAAAATCAATTTTATCTTTTAAATCATGATCCTTAATGTATTGTTTTACAATCTCCAACACATACTGATTTCCACGACTGTAGCAAGAACTTCCCAAACATAGAATAAGTTTTGTTTTCTCTTTCATCGCCTTAGTTTTATTGCTTAATTAATTTTAGATTGTTTAAATTAAGGGCAGGCAGAGTATTTTGGCAAAAATCGATTATACCTGCCCTGATGATATATTTAGAAATTTATGGTTTTACCATAATATGCAGCTTTGAATATTTGCTCAAAATCTTCTGCATTTGTTTCTCTTGGATTACTAAAAGTACATGCATCTAGTGCTGCATTTTTAGAAATACTCTCTACATTTTCGTTAAAGAAATTTTCTTCAATTCCATAATCTTTTAGTGTAGCTGGAATATTTAATTTTTCATTTAAATTACGAATGTATTTGATGTATTCATCGCATAATTCCTGCTCATTATTTCCGTCTAATCCAATATATCTTGCTATTTCAGCATATTTTGATTCTGCTTCTTTTCTATTATATTGAATTACATAAGGTAGGTAAATCCCGTTTGCACAACCATGTGGAATTCCAAATTTAGCTCCTGTTTTGTGTGCCATACTATGACTTATCCCTAGTAAAGCATTTGAGAATGCCATGCCTGCCAGACATTGTGCTATATGCATATTATCACGAGCAGTTTCATCTCCTTTAAAAAAAGCCTCTAAATTTTCTTTAATCATCTTAATAGCTTTTAAAGCTAAGGGATCAGAAAAGTCAGATGCCTGACTTGCAGTTATTGCTTCGGTAGCATGCGTTAAAGCATCTATACCTGTGTGAGCAGTTAGTTTCTCGGGCATTTTATATGCAATTTCAGGATCAAGTATTGCAATATCAGGAGTAATTTCAAAGTCGGCCATTGGATATTTTATTCCCACACTATAGTCTGTAATTACAGCAAAAGCAGTTACTTCTGTTGCTGTTCCACTTGTTGAAGGAATAGCCACAAATCGTGCTTTATTTCGTAATTCAGGAATATTAAATGGTTTAGCAATATCTTCAAATTTTGCGTCTGGATGTTCATAAAATACCCACATTGCTTTTGCAGCATCGATTGGAGAACCTCCACCTATAGAAACAATCCAATCAGGGCAAAATTCCAACATTAATTTGGCACCTTTCATAACTGTTTCAACAGAAGGATCCGGCTCTACGCCGTCAATTATCTGAATTTCCATACCTGCTTCTTTTAAGTATTCTTCAACAGTATCTAAAAATCCAAATCTTTTCATTGAACCTCCGCCAACAACAACAGTAGCTTTTTTTCCTTTTAAACTTTTCAATACCTCCATGGAACCTTTTCCGAAGTATAAATCTCTTGGTAAGGTGAATCTATTCATAGCTTTTATTATTTAATTTAAAATTGATAATTATTTGCTACTTTTAATTCAATATACTTGCCAAACTTCACTACATTTTGATTTTGTGATAGTTACAAATATTTTAAGTAATCATTGCAATCAACAATGTTCAATTATCGAACAGATTTTTATTTTTACGGTGTTCAATTATCGAACAGTGTTAGATTATGGAACAACTATTATTGAGGTATTTTTATATTATACAATTCAATTTTAAAATGAACTATAAATAATTTGAAGTACTTTTTGCTTAGATCATTAGCAAGTCGTGGTACTACTTTGTTAAGCTTTGGCAAAGTTGAATTTCACAAACTGTCAAGCTGCTGATAATTAGTCGTATGATTAAATTAAGTTAGCTTTGCCAAAGTTCTTAATTAGAATAAGCAAATAGCTGTGGCACGACTCATTTAAATAGATGACAGTAAATTGTAATTTATTTACTGATTTTTAAAAAAGTCGTACCTCAGCCAAGTTTTGGATTTAAGGTAATTCCTAATATTCACAAGTGATTTTTTATTTGTTTGTATTTTTCAAGTAAATAGCTGTACAACGGCTAATTACCATACTTTTTTCCCCAAGCCGTAGTGCGTATCTTTTATCCGTGCTACGGCTTGTTACTAATGCAATCGTGCTATAGTTAACAGAACTTGTATTCAGGCTGTTACACAAATCATTAGCAAGTCGTGGTACTACTTTGTTAAGCTTTGGCAAAGTTGAATTTCACAAACTGTCAAGCTGCTGATAATTAGTCGCATGATTAAATTAAGTTAGCTTTGCCAAAGTTCTTAATTAGAATAAGTAAATAGCTGTACAACGGCTAATTACCATACTTTTTTCCCCAAGCCGTAGTACGTATCTTTTATCCGTGCTACGGCTTGTTACTAATGCAATCGTGCTATGGCTAACAGAACTTGTATTCAGACTGTTACATAGTTTTATTCAAAAGCCGTAGTACGGATTTACTAAAACTGCTGTATTAATATCCGTGGCACGACTATTTAACCAAATTGAATTATTTTTTGAAAATATATATGTGAAAAAGAAACCAATTATATCGGTGATTTTGGTGTTTAATTGGTAATAGCCTAAGAATTCAACTGCTAAGTGTTTTCAAGTAATATAGTTTGTATAGAAACTCATTAGAATGTATTTCTAATATGAGCAGTTTAAATAATAAATTTAAAGATGAATATTATACTTTTTTAACTTGGTATAAAGTGTATTACGACCTATGCCTAAAGATTTAGCTACCTTCGTTATATTCCCATCCAATTCTTTAATAGCCAGTATAATAGTGTCTTTTTCAACAGTATCAAGTGATTTCAATTCCTTCGCCACCAAAATTTCAGTGTTTGAATTAGTTACTTGTTTTTCGTTATCATTTATATCGATAAAATCATTATTATCACCCAAATTGACTAATTTTTCAATATAATTTTCTAACTCTCGAACATTACCATACCAAGGATAATTTAGAATTTTTTCTTCAATATCTTTCGTAAGTTCGGGAATTGGCTTATTTAACTTCTCTCCTTTTGAAGCCATGAAATTGCGAGCCAAAGGAATTATATCTTCTTTTCGTTCTCTTAATGCAAGTATATGAATAGGAATGACATTTAAACGATAATATAAATCAAGTCGAAATTCGCCTTTATCAACTTCTTTTTCTAAATCCTTATTTGTTGCAGCAATTACTCGAACATCAATTTTTTTGCTTTCTTGCGAACCAACTCGTGTAATAGTTCCTTCTTGTAAAACACGCAAAAGTTTTACTTGCATATCAAGTGGCATCTCTCCTATTTCATCTAAGAAGATTGTTCCCTCATTCGCTAATTCAAACTTACCCGGACATCCCCCTTTTCGCGCTCCCGTAAATGCACCTTCCTCATAACCAAACATTTCACTCTCAATTAACGTGGGAGATATTGCCCCACAATTAATAGCAACAAAAGCCGATTCATGACGTTCGCTGGCATTATGAATTGCTTGTGCAAAAACTTCTTTTCCTGTCCCACTTTCACCAGTTATTAAAATAGTAGATGGGCTATTAGATACTTTTTGTGCGTATTTGATTAATTTAATCGTCTTAGGACTTCTGGCAATAATATCCTTAAAGTTATAATATGCATGAAGACCTGAATACTTCTTTACTAAATTCAGCATTCGGCTTAATGATCTAAATGTTACCAAAAATCCTAATATTTCTTGCTCATCATTTTTTATTAAATAAGCGTTAAAAAGAAAATTTTCTTGAATTTCCGGTAAACCAAAATAGCTTTCCTGATCTAATAAACTTAAATCATTCAATACAATTCTTTTAATTTTCATCCATTCTGGAAGAATTTCATTGATCGCTTTATCAAGGAGTTTTTTACGACGAACATTAATGATTCTACATGCAGAATCATTAACCCATTTAATCTCATCATTTAAATCAATTGCAAAAACACCATATGCCAAGTTATTCATCATTGCCCATGCATATTGCCTTGATGCATATAATTCATGCAAAATT
Source organism: Bacteroidales bacterium (assembly GCA_013138975.1). Classification (GTDB taxonomy): domain Bacteria; phylum Bacteroidota; class Bacteroidia; order Bacteroidales; family UBA12077; genus UBA12077. Next base: position 61,027 of record WTBR01000031.1, on the reverse strand, counting down.
GTATTGCTTGCAAGTTTGTTCTCGATTGCAGATACAGCAGCCATTACTAGTCCTAAAGTATGTGGATGAACATTGTCAGCTTTACCGGTCAAGTTCAGTGTACCTATAATTTTTTGATTATAATGTATAGGAGTTGCCGAACAAGTCCATTGATGATAGGCTGAAATAAAATGTTCTTTTGCTGTAATTTGAACTGAAGCATCTTCACTAATTGCAGTTCCCATTGCATTGGTACCGATACTACTTTCACTCATTGAAGCTCCCTCAACCATATTTAGGTCTCCTGCTGCTTTCAAAGTTTCCTTATCACCTACAATTTTCAGTATACAAGCTTCGCTATCAGTTAATACAATAACGAAACCATTTTTTTCTACGGTAGCTAATAGTTGTGAAATTATTGAGTCTGCAATATCTAATAACTCTTTATTTTCATCGAGATGATGCTGAAACTCCAATCCTTTAATGATATGTTTTGGAAATTCTCTTTCTTTATTAATTCCAAAAGATTTACTTCGATCGTGCGATCTTTTAATAATAATATCTTTATTACTTTTAGACATCTAACTACTATTAAATGAACTACAAATGTATGAGTATTTTATCTATGATCAGTGTATTTTAATATGTTTTTGAGCGAACAATTATTTATAAAAAAAGCCTCTTTGTTTCCAAAGAGGCTAATACTTTTTATAAAGTTTTATATAGATTTCATCCAATTTACTAAACCTTTTTTCTCAATAATTCCCATTAATTTTTCAGGTAAAGGCGCGAATTTAATTTCTCTATCTCCTATCTTCACAAAACCTTGATTAAAATTAATTTCAACATTATCGCCAGATTTATATGTATCTACAATCTCAGGATTTACAATTAATGCAAGTCCCTGATTTATACATGAGCGATAAAAAATACGATTACTTGATTTAACAATTACAGCTTTTACGCCTGCATGTGCTAATCCAACAGCCGGATGTTCACGAGAACTACCACAACCGAAATTTTCGCCTGCAATAAGAATATCGCCCGAAGCCACATTCTTTGAGAAATTCTCATCGAAACCAACAAACAAATGCGGCATAATAGACTCAGCGTCAGAACTCAACACATTGTATGTTAAATTACCTGCAAACATCTGATCGGTATTAATATTATCGGCATCGGTATAATTCCAAACATTACCTAATTTCCTATTATCGCTAGCAGGGATTTCTACGGTTGAACTTGATTCTTTCTGGTACGGAAACTTATCATTGTATTCTTTACCACGAGGATCTGCTATTTCTCCTTTTAAGGCGCTATAAGCAACTGTTGCCGGAGAAGCAAGATAAATTTCTGCTTCTTTATTTCCCATTCGTCCTTTAAAATTTCGATTTGCAGTTGAAATAACTGTAAATCCATCGGCAGGAATTCCCTGACCTGTTCCTAAACAAGGCCCACAAGACGAACTTAGAACTGTTGCACCCGAAGCTATTAATTTAGTAATTAGTCCTTCTTCAATCGCTTGTAAATATATTTTTTGCGATGCAGGAATCACTAATAGTTGAAATCCATCAGCTACTTGTTTTCCTTCCAGAATCTCTGTTGCTATCTTTATATCTTCGAATCGACCATTGGTACACGTACCAATTACTCCTTGATGTAATTTGGTTCCCTGAACTTCAGAAACTGCTTTAACATTATCAACATGATGTGGAGCTGCAACCAAAGGAAATATTTTACTTAAATCAAGTTCAATTTCTTTTGCATAATTAGCACCTTCATCAGCCCAAACACCTTCTACTTTTTTACCATAGAATTCGGTTAAAACCTCATCGGATGGGAAAACAGCATTCTTTGCTCCCATTTCCGATGCTAAATTTGCCAAAGTCATTCTTTGAGCAATGCTAAGTGTTTTTACACCATCGCCATGATATTCAATTGACATATAATCGGCACCATCAGAACCAATCATACCAATAATCCATAATGAAATATCTTTTGCAAAAACTCCTTGATTAAGCTTTCCTTTTAAAGTAACTTTCATAGTTTCAGGAACACGAAACCATGTTTCACCACGTTTCCATAAACCTGCAGCTTCTGTTCTATCTATACCTGCCGCCATAGCGTTAAATGCTCCAGCGGTACACGAGTGACTATCACTACCTACTATAACCATTCCCGGCATTGCATGATACGACATTATCTGATGACAAATTCCTTTACCAGCATCGTAAAATTTATCTATTCCCTGGTATTTTACAATATTGCGTACTTCTTGATACTGTGTAGCTAATTTTGCATTTGTTGGAGGAGCATTATGATCTAAAACAATCAGTAATTGATCAGGATCTGCTACCTTATCGCCACCCATTTTTTCAAATGTCTTTTTAATACTAGCTGTATTATCGTGTGTTAAAACGATATCAGGTTTCTTAAAAACGATGCTACCACAATCAGCATCAAATATTTTTTCTACAAAAGTTCTTGGGCTCATGTTTTATTTTTTTGTTTCAAGTTACTTTTCTTTTTATTTATAGCACTTAATTCTAATTAACAAGAAATCAGAATACAGAAGTCAGAAGTCAGAAGTCAGTAAAATGTTCATTAATTAGCTTTAATTTTGTTCATATATGAAACGAGCATCTTGCTAATTTCTTCTAATTTGGGTTCTAATTCACGAGAAGAAGTATAAGCTAAATCTTTTGACAGAATAATATAATACCTACATTCTTCAAGTGATCCTTGGGCTATATTATAAAATCTCAATTTATCTTTTTCACCCTTTCGAGTATATCCTTCAGCAATATTAGCAGGAATTGAAACTGCAGCTCTTCTATACTGTGATGTTAAACCATAAAGCTCATCTTTTGGGAATTCTTTTGTAATTTTATAAACTTCCAAAACAAATTGATGTGCCTTTTGCCAAACTAATAAATCCTTAAAAGAGCTACTCATTTTCTTCCTTTTTTATTTTCTTTTCTCTTTCTGACTTCTTCTGTCTTCTGTATTCTGTCTTCTGTCTTCTGTCTTCTGTCTTTAGCTAAATATTCCACCCTTTAAGTAAATCTCCATCTGTACATCAGAAAAAGGATTTCCTTTTACAGTTTTACCATTCGTAAGATTTGAAATTTCACCAGTTTCAAAGTTCACTTTGATTTTATCGAAATGCTTTAATTCTAAACCTTCCAAAGTATCGTAAGACATAATTGGGAATGCTGCATTTATAGCATTTCGTTCGTAAATTGCTCCAAAAGATTCAGCTACAACAGCTTGCACTCCTAAAGGAATAAAACAATCAACAGCTTGCTGACGTGAACTTCCACTACCAAAATTCTTTTTAACCAATACTATATCACCAGCTTGGGCTTCTTTAGCAAAATTTTCATAGCCCTTTAGGTTATCAAAAGCATATTGTCCCATTTCATCAATATCGGTAATTGACAGATATCTGTTATGATAAATCATATCTGTATCAATATTATCTTCATCAATGAACCAAACTCGCCCTTCAACTACTTTTGGATGATCTTTTGCTTCTCCGCCTGCTGTACGGGCAGTTTTCTTTTCTGTAGCTTTTTCTTCAGAAGGTGTAAACACCATTGGTTCAGCAGGTATATCATCTGGAGTGGTAATGTAACCAGCTACAGCCGATGCTGCCGCTACAGCCGGAGATGCCAAATAAACTTCTCCCTTACCTTGCTTACCCGGGAAATTTCTGTTTCCTGTACTAATTGTAATTTCTCCTTGTCCGTTCTGCCCTACTTGTCCTGCTGCACATCCTGCACAACCCGCATTTGAAAGTAAAGCTCCTGCGTTTTTAAATATCTGTACTAAACCTTCTTCCAAAGCTTGATTCCATACTTGATCAGTTGAAGGAACAATCTTAAGTACTACTCCGGGCGCTACTTGACGTCCTTTTAATACTCCTGCTGCTGCTCTCAAATCTTCTATACGTCCATTGGTACAACTACCAATAAATGCTGAATCAATTTTTGTTTTCTTTACTTCAGCAACATCAACTGTATCGTGAGGTGCTCCCGGACGAGAAACTCTTGGAATATATTTTGAAATATCAATATCAAATACTTGATCATAATTTGCATCTGCATCAGCAGTAACTAATTCAAGTTTTCTTCCTGCTTTAAGTTCGCTAAATCTCATTATTTCCTCGTTTGGAGTTAATAATAAAATTATAGCACCCATTTCTGTTCCCATTGAAGAAATTGTTACTCTTTCGTCCAAGGTTAATTTATCGATGGCCTCGCCATGAAATTCAACAGAATATCCTAACAAAGTATTTGCACCAAATTGCTTTAATAGATTTAGCACTATATCTTTTGCAGTTACATTTGCAGGCTTTTCTCCTGTAAAATTCAATTTAACTGATTTTGGAACTTTAAACCAAGATTTTCCGTTACTCCATGCAGCAGCAATATCCTGATCACCCATACCTTGTCCAAATGCACCAACCGCTCCTAATATATTTGCGTGCGAATCTGTTGTAACAGCAGTAGAACCGGAATATGCTAATCCTTCATGAATTAATAAATGAGTTCCAATACCTGCATCAATATCATAGATTTTAATACCATGATCTCTTGCATAATCTCTACAAATTTGTTGGTTTACCGCATATTTTTGATCAGATCCTGTTGGATTGCAATCAAAAGTGAAAAACGTGCGTGATGGATCATCAAGGCTTAAGCCATTATTCACAATATTTTTAACAACATTAGCACCACCAAAATCTCTGGCTGCCCTAACATCCATAAATACATCTGTGATATCACCTGGTTTTACAACATCCTGTTTTGAATGATTTGCCAGAATTTTTTCGATTAATGTCATTCCCATTACAATAGCTTTTTTTGGTTTATATTACGTAACAAATTTACAATATTTAATATATTTGGATACATTTCTTTGATACTTTTAAACATAAAAATTCAAGTTTTTTAAATGAAATTTTTATTCAATAAGCTATGTCCTATTTAAAGCAGTAATAATTCTTTATTTCTATTGATTTCTAATTTATCTTTGCGACTTATTAATATATATGAGCAAGTCGTTAAAATCAAATATTTCAAAGCTTTATCTGATAAAAATTGCAAAATGGTTTATGTTATTTATGCCATTTATGATTCCATTTTATGAAGATAATGGCTTAACATATAGTCAAATTGCAATTCTTAAAGCTATTTATTCAATTTCAATTGTGGTTTTAGAAATTCCTTCAGGTTATCTTGCTGACGTATTAGGTAGAAAAAAGACTTTAATTATTGGCACGATTCTGGGTTTTATCGGATTCTTCACGTACAGTATTTCATACGGACTAATTGGGTTTATAATTGCTGAAATTATTCTAGGATTTGGTCAAAGCTTAATTTCCGGTGCTGATTCAGCGATTTTGTACGATACATTAGATGATCTTGGAAAAAAAGATGAGTATACAAAATATGAAGGTCGTGTAATTTCAATAGGAAATTTATCGGAAACTCTTGCCGGAATTGCCGGGGGTATTCTTGTGGGAATAAGTTTGAGGTTTCCTTATATTGTTCAAACCGGTGTAGCATTTATCGCAATTCCTGCAGCACTAACATTAATTGAACCCGATCGTAAGACTTCAGCATTGAATTTTGGTTTTAAATATATTCTTAGAATTGTAAAAGATTCACTTTACGACAATAGGGCTTTACGCTGGAATATTCTTCATTCTTCAATAATTGGTGCTGCCACATTAACTATGGCTACCCTAATTGTCCAGAAATATTTATTATTAATCGAAATCCCTTTGTTCTATTTTGGTATTATTTGGCCTGTATTAAATCTTACTGTTGGAGCTGTGGCTCTTTTCGCTTATAAAATAGAAGCTAAATTCAAAAAAACAAACTCACTTATACTAATCACAATATTTATACCTTTAGGATATATTGCATTAAGTCAGGTAGTTGGATATTGGGGTCTTTTAATTTTATTTATTTTTTATGTATTTAGAGGCTTTGCTACGCCAATTTTAAAAGATTATATAAATCAACTTTGTAATTCTGATGTAAGAGCAACAGTGTTATCTGTACGAAACTTTGTGATTAGAATTTTCTTTGCCATAATAGGCCCTTTTGTTGGTTGGCAAACAGATAAATTCAGTTTAGAATCTGCTATATTATTAACCGGAATAATTTTCTTAGTTGTTGCCGGTTTTACATTAGTAATGCAATTAAGGTTTCTTAAAACGAATGGCTCGCAATAAAACGTAAAGGATTTTGTAACTCTTACTTATCAAAATTGTACTGAGCCAAATTTACGATTCAACACAAATTTAATGTTTTAAACTAAACCGTTAAATCCTAAATTTGGCGGAGCTGATTAAAAGCACGAACTTTTCGTAAACCACTGAACCTCTCAAGTTTTGTGATGCATTAATTGTGTGATGTTCTTATTTATGATATTCCTTACTATCCCTTGGAGCTTCTATTCTGTCTTCCAATCCGTAATCACGTACAATTTGACCTACCCTTATTCTATAATCTGAAAAAATATGATGTAAGCCAGAAGCTTGTCCGTGTCGATGCATTGCTTCAGTCCTCCAATTCTCAATAGATTGCTCATCTTTCCAAAACGAAAGTGATAGAATTTTATTAGGGTCTTGCAAGCTCGCAAATCGTTCAATAGATATAAAACCATCGACATTTGCCAACATTGGTTTCAACTTAGCTGCTATGTCCAAATACTCTTGTTTGTTTTCCTCTTTAGGGAATACTTCAAAAATCACCGTTATCATTTTATCTATATATTTAATGTTGTTATTTCTTAAGAGTTGAAATTATATGGTCTGGTTCAATTTACCCCTGGTTAAAAATGGATTTTTCGTTTCTTTGCACCCATATAGTCTTTAAGCCAAAATAAGCTGCTCCGATTATGTCAAAAGGATTAGATAATACTTCGAATGTATTAATTAGTGTTTGTCCATAAAGTCCGATATCTGCGTTATGCTCGTTTTAAAAATCAGTTACTTCGACAGGCTCAGCACATAGCATTTACATAAGTAAACTCTTGATTTTTAAAACTTCACAAGCCTTGATCTCGAACTTTCTGAATCAAACACCGGACTTTATGGACAGGCTCTAATTAATGTCCCATAAACATCAAATGCAAGTACTGTATTTTGCTTCATTTCTTTTTCTTTTGTGGTGCATAATCTTTCATCTCTGGAATGACACCACCCGCAATTGCCCATAAATAAAGACTAGCCACAGAACCACAGGGACTATATCTTCTTTTATATTTATTAAATTTCTCAGGTGTTATTTCCCGATGATGATAAAGCATTCGCATACCTCTTATAATTGCTAAATCACCATAACTTACTATGTTTTTTCTTTGCATTGAGAAAAGCATTATCATTTCCGCAGTCCAGATACCTATACCTTTTAAACTTGATAATTCCACACACACTTCTTCATCTGTTAGCGTTTGTAGTTTTATTAAATCAAGCTCTTTTGCCTCTACTTTTGCTGCAATATTTTTAATATATTCAACTTTTCTAAAACTTAATCCTAAGCTTTGCAAGTCATTGTCCGAATGTTCCAAAATTGATTTCGGTGTAACTGTTACCAAGAAATTCTGAAATCTTTCCCAAATAGTTTGATGTGCTTTCGTGGATATTTGCTGCCCTATAATTGAGTTTATCAATGCACCAAATAAATCGGGAATAACCGCTCTTTGAATCATTCCCACTTTATCAATAACTTCTGCCAGTTTTTTGTCTTTCGATTTCAGATAATCAATTTCTATTTGGCTATAGATAAAATACTCGTTTCCCATATTTATAAAATTTAAAAGGACTCAAGCTTTGCTGCTTCCCACCCTATCATAGCTTTTTTACGAACACTTCCCCAATAATATTGTCCACTATTCCCAGAGGCTTGTATAACTCTGTGACATGGAATTAATTGAGCAATGGGATTGTTCCCAATCGCAGTTCCTACTGCACGTGAAGCTTTGGGCTTGCCTATATGTTGCGCTATTTCACCGTATGTCGATAAACTTCCCATTGGTATCTTCAATAAAGCATCCCACACTTTCAATTGAAATTCTGTTCCTTTTAAATGTAGTTTGATTTCAGAAAGATTATTCCAATCAGCATTAAAAAAAGCTAATGCCGAGTTTTGAATTTCATCATTTCTGTTATAGATCAAGGCATTGGGAAATCTTCTGCTTAAATCTGAGATTGCAATCTTTCCTTCACCTGAGAATCCAATATGACAAATTCCTTTTGTTGTCGATGCTATGAGAATTTTTCCAAAGTATGACTCAGAGAAGTTATAGTTTATTGCTAGTTTTTTTCCTCCATTCTTATATTCTCCAGGTGTCATTCCTTCAATATTTACAAACATATCGTGTAACCTTCCTGTGCCCGATAAACCCGTATTATTTGCTGTTTCAGCTAAAGTTTGATGATTTAGAATCTGTTTGGCATGTCTTATACTAAGGAATTGTAAATACTTCTTTGGAGATACACCAACCCATTCAGTAAATATCTTTTGAAAATGATATGGACTAATATGAACTTGTTTAGCTATATCATCTAAAGTCGGTTGTTTAATAAAGTTGCTTTCTAAATATTCAATAGCATTTGCAACTTTATTATAATAGTATTCTTTTGTATTTTCCATTAATGCAAAAATAACATGCTTTTTGTCTTAAAAAAACCCGATTCTTGCTAATTTTGAATACCACACAACAATTATTATGGACTAACATAAGTCGTTAAAGTAGCTGCAACTATAGCAGTTTGTATTTCTTTTAGAGTTTGACGTACATCTTCACTAATTTCAATATTCCTCGTTAATTCCTCGATTCTTTTTCTTGCAGCTTTATGTTCTTTCTTTTTGATAAACAGAATTCGTATTAGTTTACAACTGTTCATTAAACTTAGCAATAATAATCCGTCAATGTCTGGTTTCTTATCTTCTAAAACTATTTTTTTTAGCTTAGTTGTTAATTCTTCAATTTCATTGGTATTTATTATAGGATATCTAAAGAATTTCATCAATCCCCATAAATAAGTTTCTTTATTAATTTTTAAGATTTTATTCTCAATTAATTCTTTTAAAATAATCTTTTTAAAATTTGATGATTTATTACCTATTTTAAAAATCCAGAATTTAGCACCTCGTTTTTTCTTTGAGCTATTTATCAATTTAATGCAAGTATCAAGAATAATGTTATTGGTAGGTTCTAAATCTTTAACAATTAGCCTCTTATTCTGTAATGTAATTTTATTCAGTTTCGAAAGTTCAAGTAATATTGCTCCTGCTATTCCATAATTTAAGGATAATGAATCGATTAAAAACCGACCTTTTTTTTGATCTAATGTTATCAAAATAAATCTTTCGAAAAGATGTAATTGCATAATTCTCAACTTTTTTAGTACATATAAAACTAAGAAATATAATTACTAATTAAAAAAAATGATTAACCAAACGAATTTCGCAAAGGTTCTAAATACTCATATTGTTAAAATTGAAATCACAGAATATATTTTTCTAAGCAAGCACCTATCGGGAAAACAACAAGGAAATTATAAAAAGAGATTGGATTACGCTAAAAATCTAATTAATTATAAAACATAAAAGCTACAAAACATTCAGTAGTTTTCTTGTCATTAATATAATAAATCAAGGTCGTTTTTCGTATTAGAAGAACAATTAATTTAAAATTCGACTCTTCAACATTTCTCTATTATATACTATTTTAAAATTTAAACTATTCTGCTATGAACAATGATGTAATTGAGAAGCTTGTTTTCGCACAAAAAAGCAAATCAGAATTAATTGATGAAACAATTATCAGCCTTCAAGCATTGCTTCATAAAACATTTACAGAGGATGATAAACAAAATCTCAAAAAAGACTTTCCTGGGAATATTCAAGCTGAGGATTTAAAAATCAAATTAGATAATGTTGTTATTAACATTGAAAGTTTTAAATCAACACAATTAACTATTGAAGTTATTCTTGATATATTTTTACACAAGCCTAATTATGAACTTGGAACCTATTCCCATATATTCAATGAAAAAGGAGATTTAATTGATGAGCTATTAGTAATGAACTAAATACAAATCAGAAATCAACATAAAAAAAGCCGAACATAAATGCTCGGCTACAATTGGGTTTCTTTGTTTACAAACCCATATCTTTTAACTTATTTTCAACTTTTTTTGATATTTCTTCAAACCTGTTTTCATATTCATCACTATCCGCACAGTCAACCAGCGCAACCCACTTTGTACTCCATTCCATTCCTTCTTGCATTAACTCCATGTAACGTGCCGTCATTTTTTCATCAGCCGGATTCTTAAAATAACCGTCTATTATTTCTAAATATTCATCAATCCATTTTTCATAATGTTCTAAAAATTCATCACAATCGTTAATGCTAGCCGATAATTTCTCTTCTTTTTGAGTTGAATCTTTTTTTTCCGAACTTGAACTACAGGAGGTAAAACCAAGAATACTAATCAATAAAATTAAAAAAGTTAGCTTTTTCATTGTCTATATTTTTATGTTTACTCAAATTTATAAAAAAAATTGCAGAATTTAAACTGTTAAATCATTTCTTCATTTTCTCTTCATCTTGAGTTCTTATGTTTGTTTCAGAAAATGATTAAAATAAATTTCAAGAAAATAAAAAATAAATTGTCTAATTAAAAAACAGGAGGTTACTATGAACTTTAAAAAAACATTATTGATTATTGCAATCCTTTCAGTTTCGATTGCAGGATTTGCTCAAGAAGAAATCAAAGAGCAAGAGCAATTACAAAAGAAAACACAGTTAAAAGAGCAAACTAAAGAACAAATACAAACTAAAGCTCAGGTTCAAGAACAGAAAAAAACTCAAACTCAAGAGCAATTGCAATTGCAAACTCAAACTAAAGAACAAACAAAAACTCAAACCAGAACTGAAGAAGGAACTGGAGAACAAATACGTACTCAAACAAAAGAGCAAGGAGAAACTGTTCCAGATTCAAAACAAAACCAAAATCAAATTAAAAAAACACAAAAGCAACAATCGAAAATGCAAAAGAAAAACACAAAGCAAATGTCAAAAAGCAAGAGCAGTGGCACTGTAACAAAAAAAAGGTAGTAAATAAATTAGTTGCTTAGTAAAATTTTAAATCGTTCCGGAAGTAAATATAAATAGCTTATTCAATTAATAAAACAATGCTTCCGGGACTATTTAATACAAGATTTCATTTCTTCATTTTCGCTTCATTTTGAGTTCTTATATTTGTTTCAGAAAATGATAAAAATAAATTTCAAGAAAATAAAAAATAAATTTAATAAATTGTCAAATTAAAAAACAGGAGGTTATTATGAACTTTAAAAAAACATTAACAATTGCTGCAATCCTTTCTATTTCTACCTTAGGATTTGCTCAAGAAGAAATCAAAGAGCAAGAGCAATTGCAAATCAAAACTCAAACCAAAGAGCAAGTTAAAACTGAAGAAGCTACTGGCGATCAAACTAAAACTCAAACAAGAGAACAAATTAGAACCGAAGAAGCTACTGGCGATCAAACCAGAACTCAAACAAAAGAACAAGTTAGAACCGAAAAAGCTACTGGCGATCAAACTAAAACTCAAACCAGAGAACAAGTTAGAACCGAAGAAGCTACTGGCGATCAAACTAGAACTCAAACAAGAGAACAAGTTAGAACTGAAGAAGCTACTGGCGATCAAACTAGAACTCAAACCAGAGAACAGGTTAGAACTGAAGAAGCTACTGGCGATCAAACCAGAACTCAAACAAGAGAACAGGTTAGAACAAAAGAAGGTTCTGGCGAACAAGTAAAATCTGTTCCAAATTCACAAAAAAATCAAAACCAAATTAAGAAAGCACAGAAGCAGCAATCACAAATGCAAAAGCAAAATGCTAAGCAAATGTCAAAGAGAAACAGCGGAGCTGTAAGCAAAAAAAGAGGTGGCAAAAGATAATCATTCATTAATCCCCGGGAAATCCCCGGGGATTATTTACATTCACTATCTCATCAATCAACCGCACTATTTTTTCGGCTGATTTTTTATATTAAACAAACTCTTAATCTGAAAATATGATATCACTAAATCTAAATCATTTAAAAATTGTTCTTTTATTTTTATTAATTCCATTTTATGCCAATAGTCAAAATACAATAGACACAACATCTACTACAACTCCGATTATTAATGAGGATTTTAGTTTTTTAATGATTAACGCAAGTTATACAAATAATAATCTAGAATATTTAACTGGCGTAACTGAAAATATCCCTATCCTTTTTACTACTCTATCTTATGTAAATAAATCAGGAATATACGTGGGGGGTTCTTACGCAAATTACTTTAATGCAAATACTCAAACTTATGATTATAGTATAGATGCCGGATTTCAAAAGAATTTTAATAAGGGTTTCGATATTGATCTTTATTATAGCAAACATGGGTTCTCAGGAGATACAATGCTCGAAGGTTTAAATTATGACCACTCATTAAATGCATCAATGGGTGTAGACTTAAAAAAGTTTTATTTATCAGCTGATTTTTCATACTTGCTAATGCCCAAAGACAATAATTCTTTTTTAAACATCAACTTATCAAGATCTATGCAAGTGAGTAAAGTTTTTTTTAAGACCGATGTATTAATAATAAATCCAACAATATCTGCAACATTTGGAACCGATTACTGGATTTATGAAGATATGACGGACTTAGAAAAGAATGAAACAGCTCTTGCTTTACAATCAAACGGCTTCTCATACAACACTTTCTCTTACGAAGGTATTGATCTATTCATTCCTATCAGCTATGGAATAAATAATACATACCTGTCTTTTTCTTGGTTGTATCGTATTCCTGCAGATAAATATAAACTTTTGGGTTGGGAGAATCAATCAGGATTTATGATTTCAATAACACAGTTTTTAAACTTTTCGAAGAAATAATGAGAATTTTAATTGTAGAAGATGAAAAAAGTCTTGCTTCAGAGATTAAACAATTCCTAGAAAAGGAAGAGTATAATTGTGATTTAGCTCATACAGGAAATGAAGCCTCAGAATTAATTGCTGTTAATCCATACGATTTTGTATTACTCGATATAGGATTACCCGATTACAATGGATTAGACTTAATTAAAGAGGCCAAAGAATATCAATCTGAGGCTTATTTTATTGTAATAACAGCTCGTGGCGAATTAGAAGATAAAATTAAAGGTTTCGATTTAGGTGCTGATGATTATCTTCCAAAACCATTTTCGTTACTCGAATTATTATCGAGAATACAAGCAATAACCCGAAGAAAATTCGGACAACAAATGTCAATAATTGAATTTGGAGACTTTTCACTCGATACTACTAAAAGGAATTTACAATTTAAGGATCAAAGTGTTGATTTAACAAAAAAAGAATATAAAATTTTAAGCTATCTTGTTTTAAATAAAAACAGGGTTTTAGATCGTTTACAACTTACTGAACATATTTGGGGTGATTTTTTCGAGGATGATTACGACTCAAATTATATTGATGTTCATATTAAGAATATTCGAAAAAAATTAGCTAAATTCGATGACACAATCCGAATAAAAACGGTTAGAGGGATTGGTTATAAATTTGAAGATTAATGATTAAATTAAAACTTAAAAGTAAACTCGCCATATTTAATGCATTCTCAAAAGCACTTATTATTACTGTTTTAGTGCTTTTGATTCCTTGGTTGGTCAGTAACATCTCTATTCATGAAACAGATCAAATATTAATACAAAAGCTTGATCAAGTATCTGCACTTATCGACAGTTTAGGGATTGAGACCTTTATTGATATAGATGCTGAATTTCAATCCTTTGGAAGTTACAATATTCTAAAGGAAGAATTTATTTCAATAGAACAAATAGCTAGCGATACTTTGATTGATGTAATTGAATTTTCACAACGAATTATTGAAGAAGAAATTGTTGATTACAGGGTTCTAAGCTATTCAATCAATGAAAATGAAAATGAAAACAATTATTTAATAGAAATTGGTAAAAGTATTTCTACTATTTATCTTTTTGAGCATAATCTAAAACGGTTTACATTTATATTCCTGATTATCGTAATATCACTAACTTTTATACTTGATCTATCTGTTATTCAATATTTACTGATACCATTTGGAAAAATCGTAAAAAAATTAAAATTAACTAATCATCCTTCCTCATTTAATTATACTTCTGTAAAAACATCAACAAGCGATTTTGCTTATCTCGATGAAACCATACATTCGCTTATGCGCAAAATTGAACTTGCTTTTAATGATGAGCGTGATTATATAAGTAATGTTTCGCATGAGTTACTTACTCCGGTAAGTATAATCCAAAGTAAACTTGATAATATTTTATACGAAAACAATTTGCCTGAAAATGAAATGATTAAAATTTTCGAGTCGAAAAAAACCCTGCGACGATTAACAAACTTAGTTCGAACTCTTTTAATGATGTCGCGAATTGAAAATGAAGAATATATTCTTAGCGAAGAAGTAAATATAAACAACACCATACAAAATGTTATTAACGAAATTGAAGATAAAATCTCTGTTAAAGAACTTGAATTAAAATTAGAGCTAAATGCCAATGATTTTATCATTAATGGTAACGAAAACTTGCTGTTTACATTATTCTACAATTTTATAAATAATGCCATTCGATACACGGACAAAGGGCATATAAAAGTAGAATCCATCAAAAATAATAATCAATTCGTTGTTAAAATATCCGATACTGGAATTGGAATACAAGACGATAAAATCCCCCTTATATTTTCAAGGTATAAAAACTCTAATGATAAAAAAGATAGTTATGGTTTAGGATTAGCTTTATCTAAGAAAATATGTAATTATCATAAAATAGACATTGAAGTTATATCTAAAGTAAACCAAGGATCGACTTTTATATTAAGATTTCCCGAATAAATTTAAAAATTTATTTTCAATACATTCTTTAATTAAAATTACTTTCCCATCCATATAGGCTGGAATAGTTATTTTTTATTTTCGTACAATCATAAAAAATAGCTACCTTACAGAATGTAAAATCAAAAAGCATATTGTGGAAAAAATTTCAGAAAACATTGCAGATCTTTTGCCAGTTGGAATTTATAGAACAAATCCGGATGGAAAAATTCTATATGCTAATAAAGCACTTGCTAATATATTAGAATACAATTTAGAAGAACTTCTTAATATTTCTGTTAAAGATCTATATGAACAGAGTAATGATAGAGATGATAAAATTCGATTCTTAACAAACTCTAAAAACCCCACGATATGTCAAGAAATAAATTTAAAAACTAAAAGTGGGAAAACAATTCTTATTAAGGATACTGGAAATATTATAAAAGATAATAACAATAAAGTTTTATACTTTGATGGAATTTTAGAAGATATATCTAAGACTAAATTAGCAGAAAAGGCTCTTATAGAAAGTGAAGCCAGGTATAAAATTCTCACCGATATAACTGTTGAAGGAATAATTATACACAAGATGGGAATTATTGTTGATGTTAATCCATCTGTTCAAAAAATGACCGGATATAGTTCTGATTTTGTTAAAGGAAAAAATATATTGGATTTTATTCATCCTAATTCGCTTGACTTTGCAAAATCAAAACTTAATACAGGTTTTTCCGGCTCTTTCGAAATTAAAATAATATGCTCCAACGGATCAAACTTAGATTTAGAAATTAAAGCTAAAGATGTTATTATTAAAGGAGAAGATTACAGGGTTGTTGCATTTAGTGATATAACTGAACGTAAAAAAATTGAAAAAAATAATCTCGCATTATCAACAGCTGTAACACAAAGCCCTACGTCGATTATTATTACTGATACAAAAGGAATAATTGAATATATTAACCCAAAGTTTATTGAAGTAACAGGTTATACATTGGAAGAAGTAATTGGAAAAAATCCAAATATTCTAAAAACAGGTCATACCGTTTCTGAAGATTATAAAGTATTATGGGAAACAATAACCAATGGTGATACTTGGAGAGGAGAATTTCTTAATAAAAGAAAAAATGGAGATCATTATTGGGAATTAGCATCTATATCTCCAATAATAGACGAAAAAGGTACTGTAATTAAATATATTGCTGTAAAAGAAGATATTACTGAAAGGAAAAAAACTGAAGACGCTCTGATTCGCTCGGAAAAAGAATTAACTCAGGCGAATGCTACAAAAAATATGTTCTTTTCAATAATTGCCCACGATTTAAAAGGCCCAATGGGTAATTTTACACAATTACTTGACTTATTAAAAGAGAATTTTAATGAAATTTCTGACGAAGAAAAATTAGATTACGTTAATATACTTTTGGGTTTATCAGGAAAAACAAATAAACTACTCGAAGATTTATTGTTATGGGCCAGAATACAAATGAATACACTGGAATTTGATATTAATACAGTTAACTTAAATTCTCTGGTGAATTTTTCAATGAGTATTGTGGAAGAAAAAGCCATCGGAAAAAATATTAAAATAATCTCTGATATTGATAATATTAGTGTCAAAATTAATGAGAGTTCTGTTAATACAGTAATTCGAAATCTACTTTCAAATTCCATAAAATTCTCACATAAGAATAGTACGATCTATATCAAATCAAAAATATCGAAGTCTAAAAATTCAATTGAGATTTCTGTTAAAGACAATGGTATTGGAATACCAAAAGAAAGTATAGATAAACTTTTTAAAATAGAAACCACATTTTCCACATATGGTACTAATAAAGAAAAAGGAACAGGATTAGGACTAATTATTTGTAAAGAGTTAATTGAGAAAAATAGTGGAACCATTTGGGTTGAAAGTGAAGAAGATTTGGGTAGTACATTCTTTTTTACTTTACCTATTTAGAGTCTGTCCATAAAGTCCGCTTTTTTCGTTACGCTCATTGCAAAAACAGTCATTTACAATTGTAAACTCCTTGATTTTTGCAATTTCGCAAGCCTCAAAATCGAACATTCTGAACAAGACTCTTACTTTATGGACAGACACTATTTAGTCTTTGCAAGAAAACGCCAAATTACTCACGAGTTTAATAATTATAAAATTGTGTTCGTGAGCTTCGCAAGGTTCTTCGTTACTCTCGTTTTTAAAACAGTTACTTCGACAAGCTCAGTACATCGCATTCACAAAAGTGAACTCCTTGTTTTTCAAAACTTCGAATTCCGATAGTTATCGGAACGTCTTTGACGCTTTCTTATTAAAGACCTTAAAAATAAGTAGTTTTCTTGCTGGCACTATTTAAAATAGAATATAAAACTATTATTGTAAATCATAATGAGGGTATCCAAAAAGCAACTAAAATTATCAAAACACTTCGACAGGCTCAGTGTGACAAACTAATTAACAGAGAATTGTCATGCTGAGCTTGTCGAAGCATAGACAACTTTCTAACTTTTTGGACATCCTCATATTATTTTATTTTATATCTCATTCCAAAATAAATATTTCTACCCGTTACTGGCCCCCAAATTAAAGAACTATCAAAATATGGAGAAAAAGGCTGGTCACTAGATACTATCGGATCGCTTTGCTTATAATTCAATAGATTTTCTACTCCAGCATAAACATCAAATTCCTTTTTCCATGATTTACTTAGTTGAAGATTCATTAAAAAGAAACTTGGTGAATTTGATTCCAATTGATACTCCACTGGATTAGCTGATAAATCCGGAATTCGTTTTTGTCCTTGCCAATTCACAGTATAATCAAGCGTCCAATGTTTCTTAGTAGCATAAGCTAAATTAATAAATGATCGATGATTGGCCAACAAAGGTTTATCCATTAAACTACCATTGTAAGTTGATTTTACATCATACCAACGGTAAGCAACCCGTACATCAAGTCGATTTATTAACTCATAATCAAATTGAGCTTGGAAACTATTGGAATAAGATTTTCCATTTAAGTTGTAAAATGAAGCTTGTTGTGGGCTTTGATCAAGATCAACCACTATTTGATTTTCAAAATCAGTTCTATAAAAATCAAAACTCACATAACCATTTCTATAATCCAATGTAAATTTATAAGTAAGATTCAATCCGTAATTCCATGCAATTTCAGGGTCTAAACCGTATGGCTTATCACTACCATCTCCATTTATAATAAATTGTCGAGAGCTAGCTAAAAGTCCAATATTTTCTGAAATTATATTTGCAGTTCTAAGACCTCTACCTCCTGATGCACGTAATGTGGTTTTATCATTTAACGAATAACGTAAATGAATTCTTGGCGTAACAAAAGTTCCATATTCATTATGATAATCTCCTCGTAATCCAAGAATAGCATTAAATTTTTCCAAATGGCTAAATGTATACTCAAAGAAAGCCCCCGGAACTGACTCAATTCGATCAAATTCATTAGAATTTAACATTTCGTTATAATCATCATACTGAAAACTTAAACCAGTTTTAAATTTATGATTGGAATTCTTAATGATTGATTGAAACAATAAATTGGAATAAAATGTATTTTGATTTGCATTGTAATTATTTAAACCAAAATATGAATCCTGACTATGACTTGCACCTGAAATCTGAAAACCAACACTTTGCCAAGGTTTTGCTATATTAACTTTACCTAATTTCGCCCATGCTTCGTATCGCTCAGTATTAATATTCATCCCCCAAGAATTAGTTGTGCCTTTGTCTATTTCAGGATCAAAATCGAGCTCCCCACCTATTTTATCAACATAAGTTCCTTTTACTCCAAGCTGAAAATGGACTCCTTTATCATTATAAAATTCCCATCGGTTAAGCAAAACATATTGTTCCCCCGTTGGATGATCCATAAAATTATCTCCATTATGATCATCCTTAAATGAATTATTCATTCCATGTAAGAGAATTGCTGTTCCTACCTTTTCGCCAATATCTGCTTGAATATTTGCATTTAGTTCTATTCTGCCTTTTTGGTTTCCGTAAACATTTAAATATAATTTATCCATACTTGCCGGATTTCTCAAATTCACATCAATCTGCCCTGCTATACTTTCATAACCATTAACCACAGAACCAGCTCCTTTATTCAAATGAATGCTTTCAATCCAAGTCCCGGGAATATAAGTAAGACCATAAACTGCCGATAAACCTCTAACATCCGGCATGTTTTCGCGTGTAATTTGTGTGTATGGCCCTGCTAAACCTAACATTTGAATCTGACGTGTTCCTGTAACAGCATCTGTAAACGAAACGTCAACCGATGGATTCGTTTCGAAACTCTCACTTAAATTACAACATGCAGCTTTTAAGAGCTCCTTCCCTCCCATTATTTTAGAGTTTAAAGGTTCAAGTAAACTTACCTCCGTGGAGTTTCTTTTATAAGTAACAGTGACCTCATCAATATCAACCGAACTATTTAATGCAATATTTAAATAATTTTGACTACTAACTATAATAGTATCTGTTCGATAACCAACAAAACTAATCACTAATTGATTGTTTGTTTTTAACCTACTTAATTTAAAATTACCATTAACATCGGTTGTGGTACCTACTGTGGTATTATTCCAGTATACATTTGCCCCGATAAGCGGCAAAACTTCTTTTTTACTTTGCTCTTTTACGTTCCCTTTTATATATATAACATCTTGTGCCCAAAGATTTTGAGTTAGCAATAAAAGCAAAATCACTCCAAAAATTCTATTCATTAAATTAATGCTTTTTTACATCGCCCATATAGGCACAACAAGCAGGCAATTTGTTGTAAGCATCTATATTACATTTAACGTTTTCAGTGGTATGTCCCGATTCAGCAATTGACTTATGTACTTTTAGTATGTCAAGCTTGTCAGCTCTGTAAATAACCGTTAAAGTGTCGGTTGATTTATCCCATTCAACCCATTTTACACCTTTAATTAAAGCAGCATTTTCAATACGATCTTTGCACATATTACAAACACCTTTAACTTCAAATTTTGCTGTATCAATTTTTGATTGTTTCTCTTGAGCAGATAAGTTTATTGATAAAAATGATATTAAAACTATTGATAATATTGATTTTATAATTATTCTCATGATTTTATAATTCTTAAATTTTTAGTAATAATAATTCGCATTGAAAAGTCAAACGCTAGAATAAGTTCAATACGATATTTTTAAATCACATTGAGTTAAAAAGTTATTTGTAATTCTTAAATTTATAAATTATCCGTAGTAAGTAAGGGAACAATTTGTTATCCAAATTGCTTCTAATTTGGGTGGTGGAATCTTATAATTTTCAATAGGTTTTTCTTTAATATCTGATTCTGACAGAAAATTAAAACCTATGATAAAGTTATTAACTAATATAATACTTTCAGGTACTATATTATTTAAAGTAACAATTTGTTGGTCAATATTTAATTCCAGTATAAGTTCATCAACATTACAACAAGAATTAGAAATTTCAATTTCACCACAACAACAAGTCTCAGTATAAGAATTAATATTTATATTTTCAATCTCTCCTCCACAATAATGCACGCTTATTGCAGCACTTGATGAGAGCGCTAAATAAAAAATAGATAATATTGTTGCTAAAAATCTTTTCATTTTTGTTTATTACGCAAATCTAAGTAATTAGTTAACTTTCTATTCAATTCAAATATCATTTAACATCAATTTAACATGTTTAACTAAACAATCTCTAATTCAATACGTTTAATTTGTACAATTGTACTTTAAAACACATGTTTAGAACATTAAGTCATATAATAATTGCTATTTTAGTATTGTCTACTACAACAGGCTTTTCTATTTCTAAACATTACTGTAGCAACAATCTTGTTTCTATTACAATTAATCATGAAGCGGAATCATGCTGTGATATGGATGATGGATGTTGTCGAAACGAAACGACTTCTTATCAATTAGATGATGACTTTGTTAATACCACATTTATTGATATTAATACAATTAACCAGATTGATGTATTATTTCCAATGTTATTTATTATTGTAGATGACATTGCAATTAATTATATTGAATCAATTTATAGAATTCCAGAATCACCCCCACCTTTAAAGATACAGACTGTACTTTCGAGTTTACAAACATTTCTCTGTTAAATACAATTAACAATTGATAACATGCGTCTTACCTTAAATAAGATGCAATAAGTTATTTGTAGTTAGTTTACTTAAAACTAGTTATTTACTATAATTAAAATACAGAAATATGTTAAATAAAATAATTCGATTTTTCCTCGAGAATAAATTAGTAACTTATCTTGTACTAATAATTCTAATTGCTTGGGGAATAATATCATCGCCATTTAGTTGGGAAACAGGCTTTCTTCCAAATGATCCTGTTCCTGTTGATGCCATACCTGATATTGGAGAAAATCAACAAATAGTATACACTGAATGGTCTGGAAGATCACCACAAGATATTGAAGACCAAATATCATATCCATTAACAACCGCTTTACTTGGTATTCCCGGAGTTAAAACCATACGAAGTAATTCCATATTTGGAGTATCAAGTATCTATATCATTTTCGAAGAAAATATTGAGTTTTACTGGAGTCGAACACGGATCCTTGAAAAACTGAATTCCTTACCCAAAGGAACATTACCGAATGATGTGTCTCCTTCCCTCGGCCCTGACGCAACAGCACTAGGACAAATCTATTGGTATACCTTGGAAGGTCGAGATAAAAATGATAAGCCATCAGGAGGTTGGGATCCTCATGAACTAAGAACTATTCAGGATTTCTACGTTAAATATTCACTAACATCTGCAAAAGGTGTAGCTGAAGTAGCTTCAATTGGAGGTTTTGTAAAAGAATACCAAATTGATATTGATCCACATGCCATGAAAGCGCATGGAGTGAATATAGCACAAATAATGGCTGCTGTAAAAAATAGTAATCTGGATATTGGTGCACGAACTATAGAATTCAATAGAGTTGAATATTTGGTAAGAGCCTTAGGTTATATAAACTCCTTAGAAGACTTAGAGAAAAGTGTTGTAAGCGTTAGAAATAATGTTCCTATTCGATTAAAAGATGTAGCAAAAATCAACTTTGGCCCAGCTACACGTCGTGGTGGTTTAGATAAGGGAGGTGCAGAGGCTGTTGGAGGAGTAGTGGTTGCACGATACGGAGCAAATCCCTTGGAAGCAATTGAAAATGTAAAAGCTAAAATTGCAGAAATAGAGCCTGGATTACCTTCAAAAACTTTAGACGATGGGACTATTTCAAAAGTTACGATTATCCCTTTTTATGATCGGGCAGGATTAATAAAAGAAACTTTAGGAACATTAGAAGAAGCGATTTCACTTGAATTATTAATTAGTATTTTAGTTGTAATTGTATTGGTATTAAATCTTCGAGCATCATTTCTAATTTCAACACTCTTGCCTTTAGGAGTATTAATTACTTTTATTACAATGCGCAGGTTCGGAGTAGATGCCAATATTGTTGCATTATCAGGAATTGCAATTGCAATTGGAGTAATGGTTGATGTCGGAATTGTGTTTGTCGAAAATATAATCCGGCATATTGAGTTAGCCAAAAACATTGGAGCACGGGGAAAAAAGCTACTGAATGTAGTTTATGAAGCCACTACTGAAGTAGCAGGAGCTGTAATAACAGCTTTAGCAACTACGATTGTAAGTTTTCTGCCGGTTTTTGCTATGGAAGCAGCGGAAGGGAAACTTTTTAAACCATTGGCTTTTACTAAAACCTTTACAATGCTTTCTGCCTTAGTAATTGGTTTAATAATTATTCCAACACTAGCACATTTAGTTTTCTCAATTAAAATCGATAAAAATAAATACAAAAAAATATGGAATATAATTCTCATTATTAGCGGAATAGCACTTGCAGTTTTTAGCGGTCATTATATTGCATTAGCAATCACAGCTTATGGATTGAATAGCTTTATTTCAGAAAAATGGCCTGCAATAATAAAAGAATCCTGGATAAACGTAATTAACATAGCCATAACGACTATTGTTGTAGTATTTTTTCTAACCAAAGCATGGATACCACTAGGAGCTCAAAATTCGCTATTTGTCAATTTCCTTTTTGTTATAGCTATAGTAGCAACAGTTTTAGGTCTCTTATCTTTAGTAGTAATTTATTATTCTAAAATATTAAGTTGGTGTTTGGAATATAAATGGACTTTTCTAAGTATTCCTATTTTCATTGTATTATTTGGATTTACAAGTTGGCAAGGCTTTGATAAACTTTTTGGTTTTATGCCTGATTTCATAAAAAAGACGGGGACATATCAGAGTTTAAACACATCATTACCGGGTTTAGGCAAAGAATTTATGCCAACGCTCGATGAAGGTTCTTTTTTACTTATGCCAACTACAATGCCACATTCAGGAATCGAAGAAAATATTGAAGTTATTAGAATTCTGGATAAAAAAGTTAATGCCATTCCAGAAGTAGAAAGTGTTGTAGGTAAATGGGGGCGTGTAAATTCAGCACTCGACCCTGCACCTACGTCTATGTATGAAAATGTAATCAATTACAAATCGGAATATATTTTAAACGAAGATGGACACCGTGTGCGATTCAAAATGAATAAAGAGGGTGCATTTATTTTAAAAGATGGTAGCTTTTATAATCCTAAAGAGGAAAGTTTTCGATTAATTGATAAAGAAAACCTAATTGAATTTAAGAACGGAGAATATTTCCGACAATGGCGTGATGAAATTAAATCACCTAGCGATATTTGGGATGAAATTATAAAACAGGCTAGTATTCCCGGACTAACTTCTGCACCAAAGTTACAACCTATACAAACTCGTTTGATTATGTTACAAACCGGTATGCGCGCTCCAATGGGAATTAAGGTTTATGGCCCCGATTTGGAAAGTATTGAGCAGGTTGGTTACGAAATCGAGAAGCACTTAAAACAAGTAAAAGGTGTTCAGGGAATGTCAGTTTTTGCTGATCGTGTTGTTGGCAAGCCGTATCTCGAAATGGAAATAAACAGAGACGCAATTGCAAGGTTTGGTATCTCAGTTAAAGATCTTCAAACAATTATCGGAAGTGCAATCGGCGGAATGCAATTAACAACAACGGTTGAAGGGCGCGAACGTTTTCCTGTTCGCTTAAGGTATGCCCGTGAATACAGGGATAATCCAGAGGATTTAAAAAGAATACTTATTCCCACACCTACAGGAGCTCAAATACCTTTGGGAGACTTAGTTACTATTCATTATACCAGAGGTCCTCAATTAATTAAAAGTGAAAATACTTTTCTGGTTGGATATGTGATTTTCGATAAAAAAGAAGGATTTGCTGAAATTGATGTAGTAGAAAATGCACAGGCTTATTTGAAAGATAAAATTGATCAGGGAGAATTTAATTTACCCGCCGGCGTTAGTTATGTTTTTACAGGAAATTACGAAAACCAAATTAGAGCTACAGAACGTTTAGCATTGGTTGTTCCAATTTCCTTAATGATAATTTTTCTTATTCTGTATTTTCAGTTTCGTTCTGTAGTATCCACATCGCTTATATTCACAGGTATTATAGTAGCATTATCAGGAGGATTTATTATGCTTTGGCTCTATGGTCAGCCTTGGTTTATGAATGGAACAATGGCTGGAATGAGTTTAAGAGATCTATTTCAGGTACATACTATAAATCTGAGTGTTGCTGTGTGGGTTGGCTTTATTGCTTTATTTGGTGTTGCTACCGATGATGGAGTGCTAATAAGTACTTACATTAAGCAATTAAACGATAAGCATAAACCTGAAACCATAAAAGAAGTGCGAGCATTGGTGCTTGAAGCAGGATCAAAAAGAGTTAGACCTGCAATTATGACTACAGCAACTACCATTATTGCTTTAATTCCAATTCTAACATCAACTGGAAAGGGATCGGATATAATGGTTCCGATGGCAATTCCATTATTTGGTGGGATGACTATTGAGGTATTAACGATGTTTGTTGTACCTGTACTTTACAGTATGTGGAAAGAAAACTCAGTAAAAAAAGAATTAAAACTTCAAAAAGTGAAAAATCATGAAAAAATATAAAACCATTATAGGAATTCTCTTATTGCTGATTTCTTCAATGGTTTCAGCACAAGATGATTTAAATAGATATTTAGAAACAGCTGCAAAAAATAATCCCGGGCTAAAAGCTAAATTCAACGAATATATGGCGGCTTTGGAAGTAGCACCTCAGGTAAAAGCTTTACCTGATCCGCAAATAGCATTCGGGTACTTTATTCAACCTGTAGAGACAAGAGTAGGCCCCCAAGAATTTAAGATTTCGGCTTCACAAATATTTCCTTGGTTTGGAACACTTAAAGCGAAAGAAAACGCAGCATTTCAGTTAGCTAAAGCAAAATATGAAGTTTTTAATGAAGCAAAGTCTGAATTATTTAACGAAGTAAGATCAACCTATTACAATCTCTATTTTAATAATAAAGCAATTTCTATAACTGATGAAAATATTGAGATTTTAAATACTTTTCGACAGTTAGCTATTATAAAGGTAGAATCGGGTTTAGTTTCGGCAGTTGATGAATACAGAATTGAAATGGAGATTGGTGATTTAGAAAACCAACTTGCTCTTTTAAAGGATAAACAATATTTTTTAGAAGTAATGTTCAATAATTTGTTAAATACTGATGAGCATGAATCTATATTAGTTCCTGAATCGTTATGGACAAATGACTTTAGCTTTTCAAAACAAGAAGCTTTAGATTCTATTCGAATTAATAATCATCAGTTATTAAGTATCGATTTTCAGGCAGAAGCATTACGCTATAAAAAAGATGTTGCCAACAAGAATGGTAAGCCTAGTTTCAGTATTGGTGTAGATTATACATTCGTTGGTAAAGGTGATAATAATATGGCTGGCACTGATGCTTTTATGTTTCCAAAAGTAGGAATCACTATTCCTCTTTATAGAAATAAGTATAAAGCAATGGTTCAGGAAGTTATATATCTGGAAACTGCTAAAGAAAACGAAAAGGTAAATAAGATTAATGTTCTTGAAATCCTTTTTGAAAACGGATGGAAAGATTACCGTGATGCTGATCGCAGAATTTCATTATATGAATCACAACTGAATTTATCTAATAAATCTCTTAAACTTTTAGAAACAGATTATACAACTGGCAATAAAAACTTTGAGGAAATATTAAGGATGGAACGCAAAGTTCTGAAATATAATCTGGAATTAGAAAAATCAAGATCAGATAAACAAGCAGCAATTTCATTCATCACATATTTAATGGGGAATTAATTATACATCATTATGAAAAATATAATTCAAAATATAAAAGAAAACTACAAACTTGTAATAGGAGTATTAATTACAGGAATGTTTTTAGGATGGATTTTCTTTCATTCATCAGATGCAGCTATTATTGCAAATCAGGAAATGGAAGGACATGAAGGTCATAATCATGAATCTGCTGAGCCTGAAGTGTGGACTTGCTCTATGCATCCACAAATAAAACAAGATAAATTCGGTTTATGCCCAATTTGTGCCATGGATTTAATCCCACTTAAATCAATGCAATCAGAAGGAGATGATGTAGATCCAAACGAAATTGTAATGACTGAATCTGCTGCTAAATTAGCAATGATTCAAACCATAGTAGTTTCGAAGGGAGTACCTGAAAAATCGGTTTACCTACAGGGTAAAGTTCAGGCGGATGAACGTAACATTACTGAATTAACTGCTCGGTTTGGAGGACGCATAGAAAAACTCTTTGTTAATTTTACAGGGCAAAATGTTAAAAAAGGAGAAAAACTAGCAACAATATATTCTCCAAACTTGGTTACTGCACAGCGCGAATTATTAGAAGCTATTAGTTTTAAGGATAGTAGACCATCACTTTATGCTGCTGCAAAAGGAAAATTGAAACTTTGGGATTTATCTGATAAGCAAATTACAGATATCGAAGAAAAAGGGGAACCTCAAATTTATTTTGATGTACTATCCCCTACTGCAGGAACTGTTACAATGCGACATGTTGCTTCTGGAGATTATGTTAAAGAAGGAACAGCTCTATTTAAAGTTGTCGATTTAACCAAAGTTTGGGTTATGTTCGATGCATACGAAAGCGATCTTCCTTGGATTAAGTTAGGTGACAAAATAGATTTTACCGTTCAGGCATTGCCCGGTAAAAACTTTACTGCAAAGGTTAGTTTTATTGATCCTTTTATTAACGGACAAACTCGTGTTACAAAAGTTCGAGTTGAAGTACCAAATACAAAAATGAATTTAAAACCTGAGATGTTTACTTCTGGTTTGTTAAACTCTAAAATTGCTGAAAGTAGTAATGAAATTCTCGTTCCAAAATCGGCAATACTTTGGACTGGAAAACGAGCCATTGTATACGTTAAAGTACCTAATCGCAAAACACCATCATTCCTTTACAGAGAAGTGGTTCTTGGTTCGGAAGCTGGTTCATTTTATGTAATATCTCAAGGATTACATGAAGGTGAAGAAATAGCCGTTAATGGAGTATTTAAAATCGATGCTGCATCACAATTAATTGGATTACCAAGTATGATGAATCCCGAAGGAGGAATGAATTCAACGAGTCATAATCATGGCGAGATGGATCCGAATCAAGAACATGCGGAACATAAAAGTACTTCTGAAAACTTAAAACATGAGATGTTTGAAGTTGGTGGCGCTTGCGAAATGTGTAAATCAAGAATTGAAGAAACAGCATTGGCTTTAAATGGTGTAGATCAAGCCGAATGGAATACTGAAGATCATATTCTTCATTTATCATTTGATGCAAAAAAAGTAAAGCTAAATGAAATCCATAAAGCTATTGCTAATGCAGGGCATGACACCGAACTTGAAAAAGCTTCGGATGAAATTTATAATGGTTTACCTGGATGTTGTTTATATGAAAGATTAGAATATAATAATTCCGGTAATTCCGTGTTAAATACTGAATTTCATGTTGGTGGTGAATGTGGAATGTGTAAATCAAGAATTGAAAAAGCCGCCTTATCAATTAAAGGAGTTAAAACTGCAGATTGGAATCAGGAATCAAAAATAATTAACATAACACACAGTAAAAAACTGGATGTAATGGATATTCACAAAGCTATTGCTAAAGTTGGTCATGACACAAAAATGGTAAAAGCACAGGATGAAGTTTATGATGCATTACCAGAATGCTGCTTATATAGAAATACAAATTAAAAAAAGAAGATATGAAAAAGATTAGAATTTATTTAGTGACTATGATAGTAATTGTTTTTGCAACAGCTTGTGAAAAAACAGAAGATTCAACTATCAATTCAATTGATGGAAACTACAACGGGACTATTACAATAGAAAGCAATTTAAAAAGTAATGCAAATAATAATCTAGTGAATTTTCCTGCAAATGCTAACGTAACAATGCTAGGTAATATGCAAATTGAAGTTCATTGTTATGGACAAGATTTTGACACCACATTTATGCTTAATTATTTTGAACATCAGGATAGTGTTATGGTTTGTTTAACAGGTGATGATTTTGAGCATATGTATGGTCACAGATATGGAGAAGGTCATATGACGGGAGGTATGATGGGTGACATGCAAAATGGTGAAACAGAATGGATACATCATATGGGAGATGAACATATTGATGGAGATGAGCATTTTGGAGGGTTTGATGTGATGAAACATTCGTTTGGTTATAACTTTAAAATGGCAGATCATAATTATCAGTTTCAAGGAACTAAAGAATAATAACAAATAAGTTTTAATTAATACTCACTAAAACAAATTGATATGAAAAAGACAGTATTATTAAGTATGTTATTTATTTTGAGTATAAGCTTTTCTGCTCTTGCTCAAAATATAAAAACAGAGAAATTCAAAGTTTTTGGTAATTGTGGAATGTGCGAAAATCGTATAGAAAAAGCTGTATTGGATCTGGATGGAGTTTCAAAAGCCGAATGGGATAAAGAAACTAAAATGGCAGAGATTTCATTTGACGAAAGTAAAGTGAAACTTACAGATATTCACAAAGCAATAGCTAAAGTAGGTCATGATACAGAAAAAGAAAAATCTAGTGATGAAGTTTATAATTCATTAGCCGGATGTTGTAAATATGAAAGGAAATTGTAACCTGAGCATTTGAAGCGAATAAAAAAGGGGATTTTTCATCCCCTTTTATTCTAAAATGAAAAAATCAATTATGATCATTAATTCAGAACTAATTTAAGCCTTTAAACTCTCTAATTTTATATTCTTTTGAGCAAGAAACTCATGAAAGCGTTTAACGAAATCAAGAGCTTCTGCATGATCTGCGTTTATACAAATAGTATCCACGCACATTTCAATTTTATTACCATTAACAGATTGCAAAGTATTTTCAGTTATTAGTTGTTTTACCTGTTTTAAACACGTTTCGCTATCGTGAAATACTGCACCGTATTTATATCTGGCCACTAAAGATCCATCATCATTATATGCTCTATCAGCAAATACCTCACATGCACTTTTTAATCCTACTTCTCGTGCTGCATTCTGAATCTCAGAATTTGCTAATCCAACAATAATTAATTCGGGATCAATTTTATGAATTGCTTCGCAAACAACTTTCGACTTTTGAAAACTATTTGCTAAATCATTATACATTGCTCCATGTGGTTTTACATGATGTAGTTTACCTCCAAGAGCATCAGTCATTGCTTTTAGTGCTCCCACTTGGTATAGTATCATTGCATATAAATCATCATTATTTACTTTTATTGAACGACGTCCAAAGCCTTGTAAATCATTATAACTTGGATGAGCTCCGATAGTCACATTATTTTCTAAAGCTAATTTAACTGTTTTTTCAATTACTAAAGGATCACCTCCATGAAATCCACAGGCAATATTAGCAGAAGTAATATATTTTATTATCTCTGCATCGTTTCCCATCTTGAAATTACCATAGCTTTCACCTAAATCTGAATTTAAATCAATAGTCATAACGATAAATTTAAATTAATACTAAAACACTTATTATGCTTTTTTATAAGGTCCAATAAAAGTAATGCCTATAAAGAATACCAGTCAATGCAAATTATGTTCACTTTTATCACATTACAATATATAAATATATAAATAATATTGAACTAGAAATTTAAAGATATTAAATCAAGATTACAAAGATTTATAATATTAAAATTTAACTTCTCTCTTTAAAACCCTATAACACTGACTTCCTATTACTTAAATAAAATTAAAGATGAAAATAATACCGAAGAATTAGCAATAATAATTTTTTAATTATCTGTATATTAGGACAATAAAACAATGCCTGCAAAACCAAAATAAAAAAACTACGCCTTCATGCAAATATAAATCAAACCCGTACGAATATAAATTAGTGCAATTTTTCAGATTACGAATACAGTATATTGCAATTAATAAAATTTACTAATTCTAATTTATTAATTAATTTAAAAACAAAAACATGAAGAAAATTTTTATTTTATTTGCTGTAGTAGCTGTTAGTTTTACAGCTTGTCAGAAAGATGCTGAGATCGTATCTCCAGACAAAACAGTTTCTGTTGACATGACTGATTGGAATGCTTATACAGATGAAGCTGATCTTACAAAAGCTACTCACGAACATGGTCGTGGATGTTATTCAATGCACGTTCTTAACGAGAAATTAAGAAACAATCCTGGTTTAGAAGAAACAATGCGTAACATCGAAATATTAACAAGAGAAGTTACTGGTAAATCTACTCCTGATGCTGCTAGACCAACTCCTGTAGTTGACGATCCTTATGAAGGTCCTGTTACTATTCCTGTAATTGTAAACATTCTTGAAGATTATATTGGTGAAGTTACTGAAGCTCAAATTAATTCTCAAATTGCTGTTTTAACAATGGATTATACTAATTTAAATCCAAACACAAGTGGAATTCCTTCTGAATTTGCTCCTGTTGTAGCTGATTGTGGTATTACTTTCGTTCTTGCTGGTGTTAATAGAGAGATTTCTACATTAGCAGAATGGGGAACTAACGATGCAATGAAACTTTCAAGCCAAGGTGGTATTGATGTAACTGATCCTAGCACATATTTAAACCTTTGGGTTTGTGATATAGGTGGTGGTATTTTAGGTTATGCTCAGTTTCCTGGTGGAGCAGAAGCTACTGATGGTGTAGTTATTGGTAAAGATTATTTTGGTGTTGTTGGTGGAGTTTATGGTCAAGGAAGAACTGCTACTCATGAAGTAGGTCACTGGTTGAACTTACGTCACATCTGGGGAGATGGCAAATGTAATCGTGATGATTATGTTACTGATACTCCTGTTTCAGATCAGCCTAACTGGGCTTGTCCAGTATATCCACTTGTACATTGTGTTTCTAATGACATGACAATGAACTACATGGATTATGTTTATGACGATTGTATGTATATGTTTAGTGAAGGACAAAATGCAAGAATGCGTGCATTATTTGTACCAGGTGGAGCTAGAGAAAGTCTTGTACTGTAATAATCAAAACTAGTAATCCTAATATAGGTTAACAAGTTTTAAAAATATAGTTTAAACCAGAGAAGTTCGTTTCTCTGGTTTTTTTATTATCAACTGTCCTGCTTCTCCGCAAGCTGACGAGCTATCAATAAATGATATCTTTTTAATTTCGCCCCGAGAGCTGGTGTATAATCCAAGAGATCCTTTCACAAAATGTTTGCATTTTGAAACAATACAGCTCAGAACTTTTAAAAATCAAAATACCTTTTAAACACCATAATTACCAGATAATAGATGGCTTAAGTAAGCAAGTTCTTTTTTACAAAGGTTTTGCCTATAAATACACTTTATTAAAATGCGTAGCATGAAGAAAATAGTTGAATTAAACGGCTTAAAGAAACTGCAAATATTATCTGAGACTGGAAAAAATAGATGAATTTTATACTACAATAGACTCCCTCCAACTTAGTAGCTTAAATATATGAGTCATGACAACACACTAGAGCAAATGAAAGAGAACAAAAAGAAGCATATGTCAGAAAATTAACCATTGAAAAAGACGGCGCTGTAAAAAATCATACAGAAAGTGAGTTTGAGCAAGGAAAGAATGAATACAAGCTCAATAAGATAAGCGAATGGCTAAAGAATACTTTAGAAAGTTAAACTACATGAATATTCTTCAAAAAAACCTTATAAATAAAAGAATAACAAACTTTTTCTTTCAATCTTTAAATGGAATTATTTCAGTATAAAGCTATTATTTAAATAGTTAAAAATAAAATTAAAACCTATTTGATTTACGAAGTAGACATTATCGACACAGCCCTATATTAAAATTATTTCCTTACGAATATAAATCATACACTAACGAATATGAATTGCGTAAATAACGAATATAAATCTTTACGCTACGCTTATAAACTAAATGGCTACGCTTTTAAATCTATAGAAGATATTTTGTTTAGAATTTCTATTTTCGTTTTCAATTAAATACCCGATTATACATTTTAAAAATGAAAATGTATATAAATTTAAAACATTACTAATTTCTAACCAAAAAATCAAAAACATGAAGAAAATTTTTATTTTATTTGCTGTAGTAGCTGTTAGTTTTACAGCTTGTCAGAAAGATACTGAAGTAATTAAGTCACAAGATGCAACTGTTAAAGTTGACATGAGTGATTGGTCTGCATATACAGATGAAGCTGATCTAAAAGGTGCTCACGAACACGGTCGTGGTTGCTATTCAATGCATGTTCTTAACGAGAAACTAAGAAATAATCCTGGTTTAGAAGCAACAATGTATAAGATCGAAAAAGATACAAGAATTAGTACTAGTAAAAAACCGGCTCCTGTAGAAGATGATGGTGCTTATGAAGGTGCTATTACTATTCCTGTAATAGTTAACATTCTTGAAGATTATAATGGTGAGGTTACTACTGCTCAAATTAATTCTCAAATTGATGTTTTAACTATGGATTTTACCAATTTAAATCCAAATACAAGTGGAACTCCAGCTGAATTCGCTCCTGTTGTAGCTGATTGTGGTATTACTTTTGTTCTTGCTGGTGTTAATAGAGAAATTTCTACATTAGCAGAATGGGGAACAAGCGATGCTATGAAACGTTCAAGTTCAGGTGGAATTGATGTAACTGATCCTAGCACATACTTAAACCTTTGGGTTTGTGATATCGGTGGTGGTATTTTAGGTTATGCTCAGTTTCCTGGTGGCGATCCTGCTACTGATGGTGTAGTTATTGGTAAAGATTATTTTGGTGTTGTTGGTGGTGTTTATGGTGATGGAAGAACTGCTACTCATGAAGTAGGTCACTGGTTAAACCTACGTCATATCTGGGGTGATGGTAGATGTAATCGTGATGACTATGTTGCTGACACACCTGTTTCAGATCAAGCAAACTATTCTTGTCCAACATATCCAACAGAACATTGCAGAACAAATGATATGACTATGAACTACATGGATTATGTTTATGATGATTGTATGTATATGTTTACTGAAGGACAAAATGCAAGAATGCGTGCATTATTTGTACCGGGTGGAGTTAGAGAAAGCCTTGTACTTTAATATGAAATAAGAAAACTAGTCATCCTAAAATAGGTTGATAGGGTATTTTAAATAAAAAAAAAACAGAGAAGCATGCTTCTCTGTTTTTTTTATATTTAAACTCAAAATAAGTTCTTTATTAGTACACTAAACCCCCATGACAGTTTAAATTGTAATGAAATTTTAATTTTATTAAATGCTTGCATTATTCAACATCAGCTCAGAATATTACCCATAAAAGAACATTAGACTTCACGAATGCTAAATTATTACGTCGAACTCACTTTAGCTTATATATTAGAATATTTACATCTCTCTTCAAAAAGAAAAAATTCCATCCACAATAATATAAGTAAAAACTTATAAAATAATGATTTACCTGAATATCCATAAAAACAAACTTAAGGCATAAGGAATAAGATTTTATTATTTTAAGATTTTAGGATGTAAATAGCATTATCTCTATATTAATACTAATATAAAAAAATGAAACCAAAATTAAAAACAAGCATTTTTTTTATATTATAAATACTTTATGAAGAAAATAAATTATGTATTACGAATATAATTCGTAACTTGACGAATATGAATTTATTACCAACGAATATTAATGTGCGAAAATTTGATGCTAACAATCTCTAATTTGAATTATCACGAAAATACCCAAATATACATTTTACAAAAGAAATGTATCTGAAATTAAAACATTTACTATTTACTAACTAAAAAAGCAAAAACATGAAAAAAATTTTTATTTTATTATCTGTTGTAGCTGTTAGTTTTACAGCTTGTCAGAAAACGGAGACTGAGACTTTTGTGCCTCAAGACGAAACTGTTTCTATTGACATGAGCGATTGGTCTGCATATACAGATGAAGCTAATCTTACAAAAGGTTCACACAAACATGGTCCAGCATGTTACACAATGCACGTTCTTAATGAGAAACTGAAAAACAATCCTGGTTTAGAAAATGAAATGTATAAGATTGAAAAATTTACCAGAGATATTACAAAAAAGAAACCAGCTCCTCCAGTAATTGATCCTTATGTAGGCCCTGTTACTATTCCTGTAATTGTAAACATTCTTGAAGATTATATTGGTGAGATAACTGATGCTGTAATTAATTCTCAAATTGATGTTTTAACTATTGATTACACTAATTTAAACCCAAATACAAGTGGGGCTCCAACTGAATTTGCTCCTGTTGTATCAGACTGTGATATTACTTTTGTTCTTGCAGGAGTTAACAGAGAAATTTCTGTTTTAGACGAATGGGGTACTAACGATGCAATGAAATATTCAAGTTCAGGAGGAATAGATGTAACTGATCCAAGCACTTACTTAAATATTTGGGTTTGTGATATAGGTGGCGGTATTTTAGGTTATGCACAGTTTCCTGGTGGCGATCCTGATACTGATGGTGTAGTAATTGGCAAAGACTATTTTGGTGTCGTAGGTGGAGTTTATGGTCAAGGCAGAACAGCTACTCATGAGGTAGGTCACTGGTTAAACTTACGTCATATCTGGGGTGATGGAAAATGTAATCGTGATGACTATGTTGCAGATACACCTATTTCTGACCAACCTAACTGGGCTTGTCCTGTATATCCACTTGTACATTGTAGATCAAATGATATGACAATGAATTATATGGATTATGTTTATGATGATTGTATGTATATGTTTACTGAAGGTCAGAATGATAGAATGCGCGCACTGTTTGTAGAAGGTGGAGCTAGAGAAAGTCTTGTACTTTAATCAAAAAAAATAAAGACTTTTGTCTTAAAAAAGATTGACAGCTTTTTAAAATATAGTTTAAACCAGAGAAGTTCGCTTCTCTGGTTTTTTTATATTTAAACTCAAAAGAAGGAATCCATTAAAATGTGTTTTAATGGATTCTTTTATAATGTGAGTTCGACGTACTGATTTTGCATAAATTAAGCCAAATCTGTCAAAAATTATCTTCATCTAATATCTTAATTGGCACTTTAATTTAACCAAATGCTTTTAGCACAGGATAAGATACCTAAGCGTAAATTGCTTTGTAGTTTTTAATCAGTATTTATATTCACGTTAATCATTCTAATATTTTTCGCTACAAAATCAGGTATAGGAATATCCCTTGGTGAGGGTTTATTTATTACCGTTGAATCAAATTGTATTACTCCATTAAAACGTATTGACAAACCATCTTTTTGGTATTTAGATTCCAAATCCTTATCAAAATAGTAGGTAGTAGTATTATTTTCAATCAGTTCAATTACATATTGAGAACAACCTCTTGAACAAAAAAAGTTTTTAATCTTCCCTTCTTTATTAATAAGTGTTCTTTCATTAAAGTTTACTGCCCCTAATGAATCAATCTCAAAGGAAGCCATATACGTTCTTAAAAATCCAATATAGCCTTTTAATGTTTCCGGCTCATTTCCATATTCAAATGTAACTTTGTAGATTTTACCTTTCTTTTTTATTTCTATCCATTCGATATCACCATCTGCACTAACTATAGATTCTAGTTGCATGAAGTTATCAAAATCAATTGCATTTACGAGTTGCACCCAGTATTCATTAATAATAGTCTCCGAAATTAAATTATTGGATGATTTACTATTTACGTTCTTGCCTCCTTTTTCAAAATTAATCTTTGTTTCTGAAATCTGTATACTCCTACTGCAATCTCCATCAGATTCTCCACAAGAAATTCCGTATCTAACATAGTTTATGCTTGAATGGTTATTATTCGTATAAGCTTTTTCAGAAAAGGTCATAATTGAGATTATAAGAAAACTTAAAATAATTTTTGGTATTAATTTATCCATGTCAATTTATTTAATTATTAATCTTTTATTTAATAGATATCTAATTTTTTATGGAATCATTATAACTCTATGATGCCAGAATATAACAATTATTACTTAAGAAACATGCAGAACTCCATTGCGCCTCATTATTTCGCCAATTAAATAAAGTTTGAAGGTAGGAAAATGTTTACAAACCACCAAAACTCTTCATTTTAATAATGATAAGTTAAGTAGTAAATTGAATTATCTTAATACTTTATCATAAAACTATTTATTATGCTTTAATTTTAGAAGTAAATGCAACTTACTAAAGTAGTCGTACGAAAGGTACATCTAATTAAAATTGTAAAATCTGAAATAAAATAATTTCTGTGAGGATTTGTATAAAATATGTAAAAATAGTACGCTAATAAATATTATGTACTCTCTATCTCATCCAAGTACAGTACTTAAAAAACAAATAAAGCAAAAATCTAAAAAATCAATTCTACAATATATAAAGTGTTCCGGTTCAAATCGGGGTCAGTTCAATTTAATGCACATTTTCTGGAATACCGAAAATGATGCTTAAGTGTTATGTGCTGGCTTTCATTAATTTTTCCATTGTGTTTCTTTCCCGTTCCGATAAATCAATTAGAATATCAGATGCTTGATTTATGTATTTAATATCTTTTGTTTCTCCCGCTTGGTAAAATAATTCAGAGACTTTTTTCCAAAGGCCTGCAATTTCAGAATATTCGACATAACCTTCTTTTATTTCTTTAGAATTCAATAAATCGGCACTCTCTTTTAGAAAGTCACGATACAAGTTTCTAAATATGGAACCACCTGTTCCTGCCTTTTCCATTAGCATAGCTGTTGTCTGAAAGTCGCCTTTAATGTCCTTACTATTTTTAAACCACTTTTTTATTTCAGAACTTGCTTTTAATATTCCTTTGTAACTGATGTTTTTTATTGGTGGATTGAGAAATTCCACGGCATTATTGTAAATCGCTTTTTTAATTACTTTATTCAAGTCGTATGCAATTTCTTTTCGGCTTATTGCATAAGTCCTGTTTCTCGAAGACATAGGGCCTTTTTCATTTCTCGCTAATTCAAGACTTTTTAAAGACGTTTTCACTTTTCCATCTTGTTGGTCTGTATCCACCAAATATGCGAATTCATTGTCGTAACCATACATTGCAGCATAATGACCTGCAAAATGGAATTTATTGGTAAAGTATTCTAAATGAAAGCAATCTAATTTCAGTCCAACTGCTTTTCCATTTTTAATATGTTTAGTCACATTTTCCCAAGCCTTTTTTACAGAAGATGTTTCTGTAACTTCGAGTTTTAGATTTAAGTTTCGGCAAATATTTTCGGTTAATACGTCTGGCTTTACTCTTCCGCCAATAAATGGGAAGTCCATTATCTTCATATTCCAAAAAATAAATCCAAGTCCTTCTCCAATTCCAAATAACATAGGTTCAGATAATTCAATCCCGATTTGCGTTAAAAGACTTCCGGTTGCTGTCGTTTCGCAATGTTGTCCTTTAAAATGCTTAAATTCTTGTATTATCATTTCTCGTTGGTTTTTTTAGCTTGCACATAACATCAATTTATCTAAAAACTGCTTCAGAGTCTGAATTTAGATCCAATTTTAGTCATTCTTAAGCGCTTTAAAGCGTGTT
This sequence comes from Bacteroidales bacterium, assembly GCA_013138975.1. Taxonomy (GTDB): domain Bacteria; phylum Bacteroidota; class Bacteroidia; order Bacteroidales; family UBA12077; genus UBA12077. The sequence continues at coordinate 23,040 of WTBR01000031.1, read as the reverse complement.
TACGAATGCAACTTAAAAGTTAAACCATTTTATTACAAAATATTTTAGAGCACCATATGGGCTCAAAATGAGCATAAAAAGCAAAAAAAATATAAGTAGCATTAAAAAGCATGCTTTCCAGATATTTTCTCAACAAATTTACTCCTATAAATATTAATAATCCTAAATAAAATAATTTCAGGCGTAACATTTTGCACCAACAAATCTAGCATGTCCATAAAGCATTTTCTTGAAATAAGGTCAAAAAAAATATCGAAACTTGCTTAGTAATTTTGACTGACGTTTGTTTAACTAATCATTGGTATTTAATTAACAATTTAATGGAGTATTTAAAAAAAAATAAATATATTTGCCACCTAAAAACAATATTAATCGTTAATTATTATTTACTATGAAAGAATCAAAAACTTATTTTAACGAGGAGCTTAAAATAGTCATTTGTGAAATAAATGGATTCCTAAACACTGAAAAGTTTAAAGAGTCTGGTTCAAAATCAAATGAATTGCTTAAAAAATATTCAGTTTGCAAGCAATTGAACAATATTCAGAACATGAAGGTTTTAACAATGGAAATTCAGGCTTGGGTTGATGAAGTTTGGTTTCCAAAAGCAAAAATTTCCGGACTAAAACATTTTGCTTTTGTTGTTCCAAATGACACCTTTGGTAAAGTAAGTATGGATACTGTAAATGCAGATGCCAAAGCAAAATACGGAATTAACGTTGAGTATTTTACGGATGAAGAAGTAGCTAAACAGTGGTTAATTAGTCAGTAATAATTACTTTTATAAAGAACAAAAATATTATAGGTGAGTGAGGCGTTTTGTCTTTATTATTGTTAATCTTGCTCACCCAAAAATTTTAATAAATTTGAAGTTTTTTCCAATATTTTAGTATCGAACATTGTTCGTATGACTTTAAATGTAAAAACTACAGATTACTTGCTAAAAAACTATAAAGTTTAAATTAATTACCTCGGGGTTCTGCCTCGGGGTAATTTAATTTAACGCAAAGTGTATAGATTCAGACAATTACTGTTTGAAACTAATTCTTTCTTGTATGCCTTTAAACAGTCTTATTTTTAGAGGAACTTGCAATCTTTTCCTAAAACACTTAATTTATTTTGTTAAAAAAATGACTTGATATGCTTAACAACAATATCGCTTTGAGAACCTAAAGAATTATCATCAATAATTAAATGTTTACAATTACAATATGTACAATCAGTTTTTTTACGTTGAATTATATTTATTGTATAATTATTAATACTTGCTAATTTTTTTAATTTTTTACTACACACTAATTCATCTTTTTTATCTACTATAATATAGCAGTTATTTAAATTCTGATTCTCCTTTTTGAAACGTTTTATTCCATAAAAAAGAGCCTTGTATGCTGCAATTGGTGTACCTATGTTATCACGATATAATTCAGGTGCTCGACTTGCTATCACCATTTTAGGAAATAATCCAGAAAGCCGGATTAGAATATTGGGCAGAAATTTTATTTCTAATGCAGGAGCAAAAAGAAAATATTTATCAAAGTTATAATCAAATTCATTTTCAATACTTGCTCCAACTAGTCCACCCAATGAATAGCCAAATAAATATTTGGGGAGATTTTTATCTTTATTAATTAAATCAATATAATCTAAAGCCGGTTTTGTATCTTGTATCCATTGTTCCCAAGTAACGTTTTTAAATTGATCCATTTTTTTTTCAATATTAAATGAATCAGTACAATTTATTGGGTTATTACCATGCCCCCACAGTTCAATATTTATAACGATAGCCCCCTGATCTATTATCTGGTTGCATATCCAATCCATTTTAGAAGGTTTTAAGTTTAAACCATGAATTACCATACAAATAGCCGTTGGATTCTTATTTAGAGGATAATAAACTTCGTAATTTTCCTGTTGAAAATCCTGAGAATAGGTTTTACAGGGAATTCCTATCAGAATTAATATTATTATTAAAACTATATTTAGTAGAGACGTTTTCATGTAATTTAATTATTACGCATAAAAATAGTTATAATTACTGAATAGCTTAATACCTTGTCCTGTTCTAATAAAGCTTACAAATTAAATAATGTACTTAAATATAAAAAGGGGATCTTCGAAAAGATCCCCTTTAAAATTAACAAATGATTGTGAGTTTATTCTTTAATAAAACGTTTTGAATCAACTTTATTTTCACCTTCAATTACTATTAGGTAAATTCCAGTGTTATAACGTTCGATATTTAAAGTTTTATGGTTTTCTTCCATATTGAAATTTTCAATTATGCGACCATTAATATCAAGTATTTTAACATTGGTATTATTACTATAACCGGTTAAATCGATATTAAGCATTCCCTCTGTAGGATTTGGATATACGTCAAATGATTTAGAATCTAAATCCATAACATCCATAGCTTGGTCTGAAAAATCTCCAGAACTAATGCTAACTGTATAATCTTCAACCTCGCCAGATGCGAAAGTTTCACAAGCAGTTGGAGCAGCATTATATTTTACTGAAACTCTCATTCTAGTTGTAACACTAGCTGTTGACGTTGGTATACTCATATTACTTGAAATTGCATAACGACTTGTTGCACCTGCATCAAATACAAGTTCATCAGCATCGCTAAAATCACCATCATGATTTAAGTCAATCCAGATTTTCCAATAACCTCTGTAATTATTTCTTGCTTTGCCGGGAGTTAAAACAATAGAAGTTAAACCAGTAGAAACAGAAACTGTTTCAGAAGTATAATCAGCATAACCTGATGAACCTGAAGATTTTGAGTAACTTCCTATTTGAACATTTGAAGCCCACATTACGGTTGTAGAAGTTGCCAGTGATGTACAATAAGGTAATACTGCATTTACAGTTATATAATCTACTTTTGTTTCAGTATCTGATCCGGCAACATTTGTAGCTACAAGAGCAACAGTATAAGTACCAGGAGTATTAAATGTTATCGTTGGGTTTTGTACTGTACTTGAAGAAGGTGTACCGCCATTAATAGTCCAAGCCCATGAAGTTGGAGTATTCGTTGAATTATCAGTAAAAGTAATAGATTCACCAAAGGTTATTGTTGTGCTTGATGCAGTAAAATCAGCAACAGGCGCTTGTGGACCGTTAACAGTAATATATCCTGTTTTAATTTCAGTATCTGTTCCTTCGCTATTTGTAGCAACTAATGTAACTTGATATGTTCCTGCAGTATTATAAGTAACTGAAGGATTCTGAGCTGTACTAGTTGAAGGAGTTCCTCCTGTAAATGTCCAAGACCATGATGTTGGTAAATAAGTTGTAAGGTCTGTAAACTGTACATTTTGCCCTTCAGTAACTGTTGTAAGATTAGCTGTAAAATTAGCAACAGGAGCTTGAGGTGTTCCAATTACTGATACAGAAGATGAATATCTGTAGAAATTTTGTTTTGTAATTGTTACAATCATTGAAGCTCCATCAACTTGAGCAGGGATTGTAATTGCTACAGCAGAACCTGTACCTTCAGTAGTTCCAATAATTTCTCCATTAACTGTAAGAGCGATAAAAGAATTGTCATCAGCAGTAACAGTAAAAGATGTTGCTCCAGCAGCAACTTGAGAAGCATGCGTAACATTTAAGTTTTGTGGAACTTCAGAGTAAATTACTGTAAAAGCATCACCATGTAAATGGAATAAATTGTATGTAATAGCTTTATCGCTAGTGTTATATGGCCAGTTTGACTGAGCTAGGAAATATTTTCCATTTACTAGTGCAAAACCAGGTAATAATGTTGCAGGAGTATCATTTAAATCTGTTATAGTATTTTGACTTGGCATAAAATCAGGCCACATATAATCATACATTCCAAAAACTAAAGCATCATTAACAAATGAATAAGAAACCTGTGTTGCAGCTATCAAACCTAAAGCTCCGGCGTTTTCGCCATTGTATGTAAGTCTGTGAAATTTCTCAGCGAAACACTCTGCAGCATCACTAAATTGACCGGTTGAACAATTCATTGAAAAAATAAATGATAAATCAGTATTAGTTAAATCACTAATGTCATCAGTTACAAATCTTGGCTCACCCCAACCCCAGCTAGCGCCATGGTCACGATGTTGAAGCATAAAAGCACCATCGTTAATAGCTGCAATAACATCGGCAGCATCTCCACCTGACCAATTACCTAAAGTTAAAGGACTTGCAGGTAGATATCCTAAACCATTAGTTCCAAAATAATTTACAACGTCAGCCGTATTTGGAGCTGTTGACCAAACAGAACCTGGAGTTCCATCATAAATTTCATTTATTCTTACAGGATTTTTACCTTGTTCATTTTTTAAGTAACCACCAATAGTTTCTGAGCAAATTTGAAACCATCTTTCTGTTTGCCATCCACAAGCTGTAATTGGATGATCATAGAAATCTGTAGCAGTAGGTGGGCTCATTTCATAATCAATAAATTTAGTAACCATCACTTCTAATTGAGCAGCATTTTGTGCTGTCATTCTTGCAAAAGCTATGTCTGGTAAACCATCACTATTTACTACATCAGCATAAAAGTTATCGGTAATATAAGTACCTTGGTATGGATGAGAATATTCCATAGAAGTAATTCCAACACCTGAAGTTCCATAATCAGCCATTATTAAAACTGCTGCTGGTGGAGTATCCCAGTTATTATATGCATTTATAAAATAATTTTTTAATGTTGTAATATTATTACCACCAATTTCAGTTATAGTAACAACATCGGTTTGTATACCTTGTAGTGTTCTGAATTGCTTAATTGTGTCTGCCCATGCAATAAAAGCAGCATCATCTGGAACTACAATTAAATATTCGCAACCTGTAGCTTTACTATCTGTTGTAACACTATAGTCAGCTTCTGGTAAAGAAGTATAGTTCATGATAGTGTTTTTTAAGATTGGCTCGAAATATCGACTTCTTAATCTATTTTCACCAAATTCACTTTTACCACCGTCAAAGTTTACATTTATATCTATATCTCTGTATACAATTAATTCCTTTGTTACAGGATTATATTGAAATGGTGAAATAGCTAATGTTACTACTTCAACTCCTCTGATTACTGATTTTTCAGAGATTTGAATTGGATTTTCAGGATAAAAAGCATTTTTAGAATATATTTCCAGATTTTCTTTATATTTAGCTTGTTCTTGTCCTACAAAAGGGATATCCAAAGCAGCAGCCAAATCAACGTTTTTAATAATTTCCTTTCGCATACTAACAATTTCTAACTTAGCAGTTGCGCCATTAGGAACTGCTATATATGTAGAATAACTAGGTACGTCTGGAGCACCTTCATTACCTGGTAAAAATTTACCGGATATTTCAATCGCTTTTAATACATTTTTTTCAATCATTCTATCCGTTAAAGAAAATTCTTTGATTGAATAACCTATATTAACTCCTTCTGCTTTAGAGCTTTTAAGTGTCATTCCTTGATTACCCTTGGCATCAGAGAATGCATAGGTGTCTTTTTGTCCAAAACTATAAGCACTTATAAGCATGCTAATAATTAAGACAAACAATTTTGTGTTAAGTAAATTTCTTTTCATAAGAATTGTTTTAGGTTAAATAAAGTGTTTAAAAATTTATTAAATGTTAGAGTTCATTTTAATCAAAAACAAAGAAATTATTTTCTTTATAAATGAAATTGAAAAACTCAAGGTAGAAATATCGGAATTAAAAATTCAATATTTTAAGTAGATCTATATCCGTCTTATGAAAATTTATATACGTATGGAATTATGAAAATTATTTTTTAATAGATTAAATTACTGATTTTTTGCTTCACAAATAATAATCTATTTATCGTACTTATTAATATTTATTAAAAATGCGAATCAGGGCTTGAAACTTGATAAGTGTAGTTAATTTTAGCCCAAAGGCAAGGCCTTGGCTTGAATTATTGTGAATAAATATTCGCCTTGAAAAGGCAGCTTAATTTAAATTGTCCTGTTAGGTCAGTAAAACACTTTTTGTAGATGTTGATTAACTTATAGAAAACCAAAGACATACAGCATGTATGTCTTTTTTAATTTCATAATGTACTTGAACTATTCTTGAACAAATCTAATAACTATTTATCGAAATATTTACAATTAATTACAAAATATTGTTTTTTTCTTGTGAAAAATATAACTAATAATATAATGAACTAATTAAAAAACGTGAAAAACTGGAAGAAGCCCTAACACCTTTAATTTTACAGTTACTAGACTTAATTAAAAATAAAAATGGATTTAGATGCCATTTTTATTTGAATCTATAATTTCTAGGCTTTTTATAGTATTTCTTTTTTTTATATTTCCCATTTATTAAATATTTCCAAACTTTTATTACCCCAATTCCTAAAAACACTCCAATAATAACTTTTGCAATCATTTCACCTGTGGAAATAGTTGTTTCCTGCTCTTTTAAATTATTAGTAGAAACGCTTTTTGTTTCATCTTTGTTATTCCAAAATATCAAACGCTTATTACTAATCTCATCTAGTACTAACCTTTTAATTTCAGAATATTTTAATTTTTCTGCCCCTCGTAAATCAATTTCAATGCTATTTAGTTTCTCATCTATTAATACTTGTTCCTTTTCAGTATCAATAGCATGGGTTACATAAATCTCAAATAATATGTAAAATCCTTCAACTTTTGCTAATACATCAGGTCGAATTAACTTAAATTGTTTTTCAGCAATAGGATCGGAGTACGAAATTTTACCATATTTCGGAATAGAGATTTCTTTATTATCTATTAAAATTTGTTTGCCGAGTTCATGTAATGCAGATTCTGGTGAACCTTTACAATTTATATTGGAGTGATGTCTAAAATGATTTATCCTTTCATTGCCTTGAATAGCTTCTAATCTTTCATTACATTCCTTACAGATACAATTACAAGCTAGTCCATTCTCTGCATTGTCAATATGAATGTACTTTTTGCTTATTAAATGATAGGCTATTTTTATTGGTTCATTCATTCCACATTTTCTGAAAATTTGATATTAAAAGTTTAATAATTGTTCTAGTCTGGTTATAGACGTATTGAGGGTTTGCAACTGTTAGGGAATTAGCCTCGTTTCTGTATTCCCCCTAAAAGTTAACGATAACACAATTTTGTTTAATTACAATAAAACCCCTGTATGCTTTATGACTTTCTGTCGGCATATAAATTGTTTTAGCAATTCAATTAAAAAGAAAGCGGAAAACATTTGCCGCCTTAGCTTCTTTGAGTTTATATAATATGCTGTCTAGCTATATTGTTATGTGCTAGATTATTACCAATCTACACACTTTGCTTTATACGCAATAAATTCATTTGCTTTTTACATTATGACATATAATAAGGTTGCCCAAATAGCTTATTTTTCTTTGCAATCAACCCCTTTTTACTTTTATTAAAAGCTATAGAAATATTGTTTGAAATTTCTTTTAATTCTGCAAGCGAATAGTTATTAAGTCCATTTTCTTTGCAAGCAAATATATGACGCTTTTCTTGTTTCATTTTTTCCGGTAATTTATCATATAATATCGAGCCTTGCATATAGTCTAATAACTTAATATTTACTCTATCAAAAGGTGTGGTCATTAAAAAATCTGTTGTTTTAGCTATTGATTTTTCACTTTCCATAGGTGCACCAACAATAAAATTGCCAACAGTATATAATCCAATCGAATCGGCATATTCAATAAGCTCTTTAACTTTGGACAAGTCAATTTTCTTTTTGTAAAAAGCTAATATTTCATCTTCGCCACTTTCGATACCAAAACTTATTATTGAAACATTCGCATCCTTTGCCAATCTAAGAAACTCAAAATCTATATTGACAGAACTACTCAATGCAATTTTCATATCTTGACTTAGCTTATTTTCAGTTAAGCCAGACAGAATTGCTTTCGCCCGTTTTAAATCTGCCGTAAAATTATCATCTGAAATCCAGATGTTTTTATATTTATTATCAGAAAGCTGTCTGAATTCATTTAAAACATATTCAGGTGAATGAGAAAGCGTTTTTGGATACCAACCTTTTCGTTGACAAAAAGTACAGGAATACGGACAACCGGTGGATGTGCGTATTAATGCTGATTTAGCTAATTTTGGCTCATCTTTTAATGATCCGCCATGTTCAATATAGTCTGATAATAAAGACCTGTCGGGATATGGGATTTTTTTATATTGAGTAGATTTTATATAAGTAGGCGATTCCTTTTCAACCTTTTCACCATTTAATAAATGAGTTATTACCCCACTTATTTTATCTTCAAATGAATCTGCAAAAATAAAATCAAAATACTTTTCCTCCTCAAAATTCATTGCAAAGTCATTACCAATACCAATAAGTAATTTTGTGGGGTATTCAGTCTTTATTAAATGAGCTAAATTCGTACAATGACTTATGTTTGTTGAGCGCCGCAGTGGGAACGTGTCTCTTTCTAATATCACAATATCTGTTTCCTCTAAGTATTCACGCAACCTTAAGGTTGATATATTCTCAAGCGCAAAATCCAAATAGGCAATAGGTGTATAGCCTTCGTTTCTGAGAATTGAGGCTGCATAAAGAAGATTTAAAGAATAACTGAACCTAAATTTTTTTATCTCGTCTGGTTTAGGATATATTAGTAGTACTTTCTTCATTTGTTGTTAGTTTGTAGTAGTGAAAGTGCATACAACCCCCACGAAGCTCCGTCTTCAATTTCGTGATATTTCCAGATACCTGTTTTAAGTCGGTTAGTAATTAGCCATTTGTTACTTTTTTGTAACACTCCTTTTGCAATATGCTCCTGATATTGAAACAGACCGATAGATGCTATTGCTGTACAAAAAACATCGGCATCAACCGGATGATCAATCCAAGGGGCAAATCCACCGTCTTCTCTTTGGTTTTCAGCGAGCCATTGACAAGTTGATGGTATTAAACTTTGGTCAGTGGGGATATAATTATTTTGATTAAAAGCAAGTAAGGTATATCCTGCTTTATATACAATTGAGTTTTGCTCACTTTTCCACAGTTTTTCCAGTGCAATTAAGCGTTGCTCTGTGGCAAGTTCGGGTAACAACCACAAAAGAACACCACTAACCGGTATTCTTTGCATATCACGATTTGATCGACCCCAAAGTCCTGTTTTTGTTTCATTACTTTCAATAAACCTAATACCTCTATTTATGCTTTCATCGTATTTTTTTTCATCTGTAAATTTTAGTAACACTACACACCAAAAAGTTTCAACTATATTTTTCCAGCCCCCATCTGCTTGTTGTTCTTTAATTATGCGTGAAGTTATATCTGTAGGAATTGAATTAGGTGACAGTCCGCTTAATACTAATAAGCTTGCTGTTTTGCTAATGCGTTTTATTTCAAGCTCTTTTTTATTCATTTCTGCTATCATATTGCGTAGCGAAATAATTGTTTTAATTAAGGCACTCATATTTTACTTCCCTTTGTTATAAAATCAAATATTACAGACAGATTACCTCCGGCATTAAAAAAATCGGTCAATCTTTTTAAATCATGCTCTGCTTCATGTTGCGATATTAAACCTTCTGCCACAAGTTCAGGTAACAAGTTGAAATATACTTCTGTGTAAAGCTTTTGATGTTCGGTGTTTTGTTCGCTTGTTAAATCTATTGCATTTAGAGTGGTCGAAATATTTGAAATACCATATTTTGCAAGCATATACTTAATTCTGCGGCCTACAAACGAGTTTCCTCCACGTTCCGGTTTAGCATTATATTCGTTAAGTGCTTGCATATATTTTGTTTTATACAAGGGAAATACCGGATACCAGATGTTTGCAGATACATCTTTATCCATTATTAATATTGTGCCATTTGGTTTTAACAGGTCAACCATTTTCTTAATGGCTGTTTCCGGATTGTATATGTGCTTTAATGCAAAACGAGAAAAAATGAAATCGTACTTTTTTGCGAATTCAAATTTTGCGAAGTCGCCTAGTATATATGTTAATTCGCTCTTCTCTTTTTCTGCAATGTTTTTAGCGTATTCCATCAAGGTGGGCGATAAATCGAAATATGTTACTTCTGCATTCGGAAATATTTTTTTTAAATCGATGGTACAATGACCTGTACCTGCCCCAATATCAATTATATCAAATGTTGTTTTATGATGATGTGAAAAATGATTTTGGAAAAGTTCTTGCATCAATGGACGGTACAATTCATTGAGTTTTATCAATCTCTCTAATTCCTGTAATTTGGCAGGGCGTTGGTCGTATATGAATCTACCTTTTGGCATCGTTTATAATTCTAAAATGTTGTTGATATTATTATAGAATATATTTTCAAGTGTACTTTCGGATAAGCCAAGACTTTGCAAACGCAAACGGGTTTTTAGCGGTGATTCTATCGGGGAATCAGCTCCAAAAAGAATGCGTTTGTCCCCTACAATATTTATAGCTTCCTTTATAATAACACCTTCAGTTACTGCTGAAATATCAAAATACACATTACCAAAATCCTTAAGTTTTTCCAATGTTGAATATACTTGTTCTTCATGCGGCATGTAATTATTGTTTTCAGGAAAATCGGCTCCTAAATGTGCCAAAATAATGATTAGGTTTGGAGTATCGTGTAATAAATCGTCGATTATACGTTCTACACGATTATTACCGGCATGTAGCAACAATGGAAGCTTATTCTTTTCTAAGAATTTATACGACTGCTTAAACTTCTGAGAGTATATGTCATTCCCTTTGCTGTCTTTCTGAATTCTTTGTCCATAAGTGTGCTCTTTAAAACCTCTGCATCCTTGCTCGTACCAATACTCAGGTTTATTGTCGATAACCGTAAACGGAATAAGTTTATCTGAATATCTTTTTGAAATATCAATAGTATATTGATTGGCTTTTTCGAGATCTAAAATGGAAGATGCAAACGGGAAAATAATAGTTTGGCTAATTCCTGCCTCTTCCATATTTGCCAGTATGGTATTTTCATCAACGCTTAAATTGTATTTGTTAATTACAAAATCTTTCCCATCGTTTGCCTCAACCCATTCAGGTTTATGTATGTGACAATGACAATCAATTATTTTCATAACTTTCTAAAATATTCGTTAAATTATTCTGTTCTGCTTCTCTTGCCTGATACTCAATCTCCCACTGTTCAAATTTTATTTTTGCTTGTGGAATAAGCTCTTCAAGTGCATTTTTCATACTTACAGGTACTTCGCCACCATTTCTAAAAAAACCTTCTGCTTCAATGCGTTTTTTATTACGAACAGTACTTTCCATAAATCCACCATGTAATTTTTGCAAAAGGAGAATTGACGGAATATTTGCTTTGTGTACTGTCCAACCGATTTTAGGTAAAGGATGTTTTTGCAGGAATTTCTGAATAGCATAAAAGGCATAACAATTGCCTTTTACTTGTGGTATTAAAGCTATTTCGAAAAAACGCGCATTCGATTTGGTTTTATTTAAGGCAAGTAGCCCAATAGGGTAGGGATATTTTTTACTGAATACAGTATATTTTAACGGTGCTTTTTTGAATGAAGTGGAAAGAAACGGTTTGTATAAATTAATCAGCGCATCAAAAAACGCCCCATCTATTCCCTCTTTTAGTGTTAGCTCATCATCCGGAATTAATGTATCTGACGAAAACAGTTCGCCTGCCGATGAATAGCAACCTCCGTAACATATTGCAAAATGTTTGCATTGCTTACATTTTTCGTGTTGCCATTTATTGGAATGGAAATCTTTAAAAGTTTCATTTTCTAATATTTCAGCCACACTTTTATCTCTTACATCCTTGGATATTTTAAAACCTGTTGCCGGACAAAGTTTCAAGGAACCATCGGCATTAAATGCTAGTGCTTTATGCCCTGCTATACATGGCCTGTTAATGTTTTCAATTTGTTTTATATCTGCTATAAATGTGTTTAGGAAACAAACCGGATAAGCTTCTGAATAAGCTGTTATGTTTAAATCTTTATTTATTGCTATTAATTGCTCAATGAGTTTTTTATGTTCAAATATACTTAAGGGCTTACTCTTGGTTAAGTATTCGCTATTGTGTTTAGCCGGCAGAATGCGATTTAGATTAACATCGCAAATTTTAACCCCTTTTTTATGCAGGGTTTCAATTGTTTTATAAAACAGACGATAGTTCTCACGCAAAGGTGAGTAAAAAATACCGACTTTGATTTTCCCTGCACTTACGGTTTTAAGTTTTTTAATGGCAATAGAAAAACAATTATCGGCAGGTGTTCCCATTATTTCATTATACAGATTTGGGGTAGGTGCATGAAACGAAACATTGATACGGCTTATGTGTTTTTCTAAGAATTCTACTTCGTTAATGGGTATAGAATAGCCATTTGAGATTACCCAATTATCGAATTTTAAAGAGCTAGCGTATTCAAGAATTTCTTTCCAATAAGGTATAATAAAAAACTCGCCCCCGGTATAAATTATTCGTTTAAAACCATACTCTGCAAAAGTATCAAGCATTCGTTTGACATCTTCAAAAGGTGGGAATTCTCTATTTTCTTCCACATCCCAATCGTTGCGACAATATACACAGCGGTAGTTGCATGGGTTGGCTATATCGTAAATTGCTGTTATGTAGTTTTGTTGCGTCATTTTTAATCTCTATCTTTTAATTCATAAAAAGACTCTTGCTTTTCATTAATAACCAGTTCTATTTCTTTTATTAATTCAGAACTATATGGAAATTCTTTTTCTACGAGTTCGGTTCTTAAATTTTTTATAAAAAAGCGTTGCATCTTTGGCGTTTCATTGCGTATTTTTTGAGATGCCAACTGTAAGTTATGTTCAACTCTTTCTCTGTTATTGTCCTTATTCTTATAAAAAAGAACCCTGCTTAAATCCCAATTCGTAATAAATGGATATTTATTTTTTTCATCTATTATTTCGAGATAATCTTTTGATATTCTTAAATTGTCTTCTACATTAATACCAAATTTTGCTAACTCTGTTCTAATCGAAACTAAATTGTCTAGCGTATCAATTGCCTCTTTTGTAGCTTTGAAATCGAGTACTTTATTATAATAGTACAATGAGTCATATAAAATTTTATCTGGGGTAATTTCTGACTCTTTCTCATTCTTAATATTAACCAACTTTTTTTTCTCCATTCTTCCCAGTTGCCAAATAGTCCATCATCTGTATCATAAAATCTCTCTTTTTCTTTTTTATAATACTCCCAAAATAATTGACCATATAAATGATAGAATTGGGTAGGTAAAAAACTATTTTTAATTATAGGAATTTCAATTTCTATGAGCTTGTATATTTTATAAACTTCTTCATGTTTGGACTCATATAATTTATTTTTCGCATAAAACAATTTTAACCATATATTGTCTTTGTTGGTTTCTGAAACACAATTTATAATCTTTTCTTCATTAATTCTATCTTCGCTTGTTGTTATAAAGCCATTATCTGTAATAAAACTTTTATCGTTTTCTATTTTTTTCTCTACCCATTGAGCTAAATCTCTTTTTTCTTTTAAATATTCTACATCTTTTTTGATAATCTTATAATTTTCATTTAGCACTTCAATTGGACTCATTTTTACTTCTATATCGTCCTCAATTTTATTTATTTTATTCCAACTAATAAAACCAAAAAAAGCAATTATTAGGGTTATAAATGCAATTAGGATTGCATAAAATCCATTAAGGTGGCTAATGCTTAAAAATGAATCTTTTGATAAAGCAAACTCGTTTTGAGTGTTTTTTAATTCAAAAATTAGGGAATCTATTTTTTGTATAATGCAAGTATCTCCTTTCAGACTATCTGCTGAAATTGTTATACTTGGGCTATAAGGTATAAAATTAACTTCTCTTGGAAATAAAATGTATATTATAAATATGACTAAAATTGCAACTATAACAATTGTTGGGACAATCACTATAGGAAAATTGCCTTTTTTTGATTTTTCTTTTATATTATTTTTCATAAACTTCAAGTCCTCCATCACCATCAGCTTTATAAATATAGTTTTCGTCTATGTTTAATTCGCATGTAAAAGCTGCTGATAGTATATTTTTATTAGGTTGATGATTGTTTTCTCTTATGATAACAAATACTCCAGAGTTGTTATTTTACTTCTGTTTATTACCATATACAATATTCTTTATTTCATTCAATAAATCAATATCATCATTCGGAAATCCAGTTTCCTTATTGTCTAACTCTAATTCCTCAACAAAGGCTTGTCTATTTTTTGCTTTTGTATCTGGAGAAGAGACAATATAGGCTGCTTCTTTAATCTCCTTTTTAACGGTATCTTTATTTTCCTTTTCTTGGTTATTTTTATCAATATAAAACAAAATACGGCTTAAGTCCCAATGAGTATTTAAGGTAGTTTTTCCTAATTTAGAAATATACTTCAACCGCTTTTCAGCTTTTTGCAGAAGGCTTTTGTCAAAATCCTTTAACTTTGCCAGTTCACTCAAAACGACAGCATAGTTCCCCAAAGTTTCATCGTTATCAATAGCTATTTTTAATGCCTTTTCGTAAAATGACAATGATTTTTCTAAAATTATATTTGGTTTGCATAAACTACTTGGGTTTTCGATATCTTCAATATCGTACACTTCCCATGTTTTTAACACAACCTTAATGTCGCTTTGAGTTTCAGATTCATGTTTGTAATATGTATTCTTTTTATGATTGTAGTAATTCCAATAAAACTGACCAAACATATGGTAAAAAGTGGCTTTTTCCGGCTCATCTTTAATTAGAGCTAGTTTATCATTAATACTTTTTTGGATCTTATATACTTCGTGGTAATGGTTAAAACAGGAGCAATGATTATTTTCTGGTGCATAAAATGAATTTCCAGATGATGCATCATTCTCACAAGTACAAGATATACCTTTACTACCGTTCATTTTTTGTTTGGCGTAAATTAATTGCAACCAACAATCATCTTTGGTGTCTTCTGGTACAAAATTTTCGATTGCTTTCCATTTCTCTTCTTTTTCAATTTCAAGCTTTGTAGATAAAATGAAGTTATTATCCTTGTCAAATTGTTCTTGAACCCAATTTGCTAAATCGCCCTTTCTTTTAAGAAAATCAATGTCATCTTTAATCGCATTGAAATCTTTTAATCGGTCTTTTAGTTCGCGCATCCTATTCCAGGCTATCAATGCAAATAAAGCAGTAATTATAGCAATAATTATAGCAATAAATGTGAACAGTGTGGCATAAAAACTATTAAGGCGCTCAATTGTCAGGTATGATTCATTCGCATATATGTATTTCTTCCCTTCTAATTTTTGAGCAAGGCTATCAATCTTAGCAACGTTTTCTTTGGATAAAGTATCATTGTTACTTAATATGGAAATTTCAATAGGTTGCAAATCATTTGGTTTAACAATGTTCTGGTACAAAACCCAACTTAGCCAAAAACTTAGTAGTATAATTACTATTGTACCAATAAATGGCATTATGTAAATTAATGCTTTTCTAATTTTTTCCATAAATTTCTAATCCTCCATCACCATCAGCTTTGTAAATGTAGTTTTCGTCTACGTTTAATCCGCGTGTAAAAGCTGCCGATGGTATATTTTTAACAGCTTTGTAATTATTTGTTATATCAAAAATTGCAACACCTTTGTGTCCGTCTGCTACATAAAGCAGATTGTTATCTATTTTCAAGTCTCTGGCATCACCAGTTTTTATTTGTGTTATTAGTAATGGTGTTTCAATATTGCTAATATCAAACACCCAAACACCGGTTTTGCCCGTAGCAACATATAATTTATTTTCGTTTGGTAGAACAGTCCAACATCTGCCTTCAATATCAGAATATTTGCAAAGCAGATTTAGATTGTGGTCGTAAATTGCAAAACCATTGTGTGAGCAGGCTGCAAACACATAGTCATTGGTAACATGAATGCCAATAATTTCAGAACCATCCTGATGCTTTGCCACCAATTCTGGTTTCTTTATATCTGTAAGATTTACTTTTTGAATGCCTTCGGTATAGGCAGCAAGAAAAATAAAGTCGCCATATAAAGCCATATCCCATATTCCTTTGGGCAGCAACACGCCACTAACATAAAATGGATTTTCAGGATTGGAAATATCTGCAATTTTTAAACCTATAGCTTCACAAGCCAAATAAACATATTGTCCATTTACTTTTATTTTAGCAGTTCTGTTTTTGTATGCTTCAATTTTTCCGCTTAGTTTAAAATCATTGATTTTGTCATATATCTTAAACCCAAGTACATCTGCCACGTAAATGTATTTATCGGCTACTGCCACGTCTTTTGGCCAGCCTTTGTAATATGTTTTACTATCGTCAATCTTTGGGTTTTGTACATCGCTAATGTCTATTATGCGTAACCCAAATGCATCGGCAACAAGAATTTGCTTATCGTCTAACAGCAAACCATCAATAAATGAATAAGCAGGAAATTTAAAATGAGATATTTTTAATTGTGTTTTTTTATCATATAAGGCAATGCCTTTGTTTTTATAGCCAACTGCAATTATCTGTTCATTGCTATCTATTGCACGGGGTTCTTCTTCAATGCCTTTAATAAAACTTATATCCGGGACTTTTTTTACAAGTTCAGGAAACACTTCAATTTCAATAAAACTAAGTTCATTTTGTTTTATAGTATGCAAATCAGCTTTGAAGTATTTGTTTGGTTTGCACCCTGCATATAATAATCCAGAAATAATTTCAATTTTATTAATGCCATATAATGGTTTATATAAAACTTCCTTTAAATTCTTATCTCTAAAAAGGAGACCACCCGATATTAAACAGATATAGTATTCTTCCCACTTAAAAATTTGATGATAATTTCCTCCGATTTTTTTCATTTATAAGCAACAAAAGATTAAAAAAAAAGCAATCCTGATTAGTTGAAAATGATATCAGGATTGCATAAAGATTAATTACAATTGCAATTAGTGCAACCAAAGCACCATTGCTCATTGTGGAAGTCTTCCCAAACTTCTTTGCTGAATTCCATTCCATTTTCTTCAACAAAAAGAGGTTTTTCATAAACTTCCTTTACTTGATCTTGTACCAAGTTTTTAAAACCTGACTTTTGTGCGTCCATAAGCATAATATTTAAAGGTTTAAAATAAAAGAACTGATTTCGTCTCTGCCATTGAAAGTAAATTGTAAATATCATTTTCCAACTCATTTTCATTTACTTCATATTTTTCTAATAGTTGCTTTTTAATGTTTTCTAAAGAATTATCACCATTACATTTTTCCAAAATATCATAAGATATTTTATTGAGTTTGATAATAGAACCATCAGTTACATTAAAAAGATAATATTTTTTATCTTCAAAAGTTTTATCATTGAACAAGTTCCAGTTATCTGATAATCTCGGTTTCTTCATGATTTTTATATTGTCATTTATTATTCATTTTCCAGCATTGAGGATCTTCGCTCATAATATCGCCTGTCATAGCATAAGCAACCGAACGACAACCTCCACATTTCTCAATTAAATTGCAATCATTGCATTTTCCTTGCAAATGGCTTTTGTTGCGAAGTTTCCAAAGCACTGGATTTGTATACCAGATTTTAAATAAACCATCTTCTAAAATATTGCCTATAGGGACTTCAAGTCTACGACATGGTAAAACTGTTCCGTTGTGAAGTATTGTCAGGCAGCTATATCCTGCAGGACAAAAACCTCCATCCTCTTCCGAAATCAAAGCCCATAGTGGTCTTGAAAGTCTAATTTTTAATTTATTTTTTCCTGAAATACTTTTCTTATAATCAAGAATTTCCTTAAAAATATTTTTCAATTCTGATGGAGCTATCATTAAATCTGAAGTGTCATTTTGTTCCGGTGTAACTCTTTCAACAGTAATTGCATCGACATTTAAAGAATTGGCAAGTTTAAGAATTTCAACAGCATCATGTTTGTTTTGGTTATGAAGCGTAAACATAATGCTTGTGAAAATATTATTTCTTTTAAGCAATTCAATCGCTTCTATTGCTTTTCGGAAACTACCCAAGCCTCTAATATTATCATGAGTGGTTTCATCAGCACCATCTAAGGATATTTGAATTTCTTTGATTTTTTTATACTGGGATAGTTTTACTGCTGATTCTTCAGTAATTAAAGTTCCATTCGTTAAAATTCCAATCCATTTGAAAGGTTCAGAATTCTCTAATGAATCAATTAAATAGAATAGTTTCTCCGGATATAAAAATGGTTCTCCACCAGTTAATGAAATTCTCCCCTCAAAATTCCATTTCACAAGAGCTTTTTCCATTTCACCTACGACGCTTTGCAAATAGTTATTGTCGGGCATCTCTTTTGCCCAATCATGTTGGTAGCAATGTGTGCATCGTAGATTACAATTTTCGAGAAAATGATATTGAAAATAGAACATTTTATTTTATTTCTAATATTAAAACTACTTGACTTACTGAATTGATAACTACTGTCATTGAGGTGTACATCCGGTAATTTTTATTTGGCAAACTAAAACAGCAATTAATTTCTGCATTGTAATTATAAATTTTAAGCCCCTACAATTGTTACACATGCTGATTTTAGCACATAAAAATACATAAAGTTAAGCTTTTGTTGTTTGAATATTTCATATTTAAAATAAGTCACATTATCTCCTTCTAGTTAATTAGTTTGTTATTCTTAAAGTGAAAATATAATATCTCCCCTTATTACATTTGTACCTTATAAATTACTTTTAACATTTGCTTAGATGAAATAGTGTTCCACCTATTTATATGTGTAAAGCAAAAAGCTGATATAGTCCCCGCAGAATCAATTATGTCGTATACATACAAAAAAATATAAAACTACATACTTTATGTTTTTTTTGTGAACATAAAGATAGTTAATATTAAACAATCCACAACTCAATACTTATAAAAAAGTGTCCATAAAAAACACCCCTGCTCTGTATTTCCAATTGCTATCGAAACCTCGCTACATCGAATTTATTCTTGTAGTTATTAAAACTATTATTAATATGTTTTCCTTTTTTTGCAACCTTGAATTACCTTAACAATAGCTCATTTTTTCTTGTAAATATGTCTACCAACTCTACAGTTTGTAGAAAATTCCGAGCTGCTTCGATTTATAGACTATGCTCATCTGGGGTAAAAATAAATTCTCAGTAATTAATGCAATAAGAAACAAACTGATCCATCGAATTTTTGCAAAGTAGAAAAATGGATTTATTATCTAAAAAAAAGAGGAAAAGCAAATAAAAACTCCCGATAATTTTAAACTATCAGGAGTGTTTTTTATCAGATGTTATTGATAAAAAAGAGGGTAAATACATTAGAGTATTTAATTAGGTGTTTACTTAAATTGTTTAAGTGTTTTTTTTAATCAGAGTCACCATCTTCAAAATCACCTTTAATTTTTGCACAAATAATTTTTGATTCCCTTTTGGTAGGGCAAAACGAAAATTATTCATTATTACCACCTTTAATTTGAATAAGTTCATTTTTCCTTAAAACGTTAGAACTTTTGTTTTCAAAACTTATTCGATTTAGGTTAATTTAATATTAAATAAAAGGAACACTAAATAATTTCAATATCATCAGGAATTCCTTCTCCACCCCTGATTTGCAATAATTCATTTAGGTTAAGAATTTCGATTACTTTTTTTACATTCTTCGCTTTACTTTTTTTTAATGTTTTCATGGTTCAAAATTTTTAATTAAACAATAAGGTTTATTTTTGTTCTAATTAAAGAACAATGGTTAATAAAATGGAGTACTAATCAAAATCAAAATCTTCCGGAATTCCTTGTCCACCTCTGATTTGCAATAATTCATTGATTTTAAGTTTTTGAATTGTGATAAATTTTTGATTTTTTTTCTGCTTGTTTTGTTTTCTTGTTTGCATAACTTGTGAGAATTAAATTAAAAAATTAGATTTATAGTTTCTCATACCTTTATAAAATAGTATGAACATGGTAAAAATACAATTTAAAGCCCTGATTTTCAAACGCTGTACTTTGCTGTTAATACTTATATTTTTAGTTTTCCCGACAATAAAAGCTCAATTGCTTGCAGATACTAATGATGTTAAAATTTTATACGTTAATGCTAAAGTTTTGTATATAGCAGGTGATTTTGATAGAGCCGTAAAAGATTTAAATGAAATTCTTTTATTAAAGAATAAAATGCATGTTGATACAGAACCTAAATACTTTAAAGTATATAACCGTTTAGGATTAGTTTATAGTAAGCAGGGGAATCTGCAAAAAGCAATTGAATATTATCGGTATGCATTGGAAAATACTACTGATGAGTATAATATAACATATATGAATAATAATATTGCCACTGTTTATTCTTTAACAGGCGATTATACCAAAGCAATTAATTATTTTGAAAACTCTTTAGCTATTTTGGAAAAAAGCGACAAGGAAAGAAAATATTTTGATATTATTAAAATTTACAATAGTCAGGGGCTTGCTTATCTAAATTCAGGTCAAATGAAATTGGCTTTGGAAAAATGCCTAAAGAGTATACAAATTGCAGAAGAAAATCAAATTAATGTTGATGGAAATAAATATAATAATTGTGGTCTTGCTTATCAGGCATTGGATAGTTTAAGTAAAGCTGATTTCTACTTTAAAGAAGCTATAAATACTTACATTCGTAATTTCGGTGAAAATTATTACATGACTGCAATGGCATATATGAACCATGCACTTTTTTATGCTGAGATTGGAAAATTTAATAAAAGCGAACAACTTTACCAAAAAGCATATAAAATTTTTATTAATAGCTTGGGAAAGCAACACTTGTATACTTCATATTGCTTGTTAAATATAGGTGAATTATATACTAAAAAAGGAAATTATAAAGAAGCATTAATTTATTACCAAAAATCTCTGGTATCAAAAATTAATAATTTTAACGACAGTTCTATCTATGCAAATCCAAGCTCGAATGTATTTCCCGACCTCGATTTGATCAATGTTTTAAAAGCAAAAGCCCAAGCTTTAGAAATATTGGCAACACAGGAACATAAGGAAACAAACCTTAAAGCAGCACTTTCTACTCTTGAACTTACGGTTGGTTTTATTGAGCAACTCAGGATGGGTTATTTATACGAAGATTCGAAACTGGTACTGGCAGAAAAGGAATATGAAACCTATATGGCAATTATTAAAATTGCTTACGAATTATTAAGCATTACCGGGAATAAGGATTATATTAATGTTGCTTTTAAATATTCTGAACGCAGCAAATATGCTATATTAAGGGAATCTATTAATGAAGAATCTGCCAGAAATATTGCATCCATTCCTGAAAATATCCAAAAACAAGAGGAAGAAATAAAAGAACAAATCGGGAATACCCGGATACAAATTGAGAATGAAAACAAGCTTGAAAATCCTGATACTTTAAAACAAGTCGAATTAAAAGAAAAGCTTTTTTGCTTAACGCAATCGCGTGAAAAAATAATCGGGGAATTTGAACAAAATTACCCGAAATACTATAAACGTAAGTACGAAAATAAAGTTGTTGAGATTGGCGAACTCCAATTAAACCTTTTAGATAAAGAAGCCGTAATTAGTTATGAAATAACGGATAGCATGTTATATACATTTTTAATAACAAAAAACGATTATAACTTATCGGGGGCAAAAATCGACAGTTCCTTTTATTTCAGTTTAAATACGTATAAAGAATTCCTGCATAGTGAATACATGTATAATGCTGACAATTTTAAGTTATCATATGATTTATATAAAGTTTTAATTCAGCCAATTATCCCATTTATAAAGGGTAAGAACTTATTAATAATTCCTAATAATGATTTGTCATTAATGTCATTTGAATCTTTAACAGTAAAACCTTATGTTGGTAGTGCAGACCGGACAGACCCCTATTTAATCAAAAGGTTTCCTATTGGTTATGCCTATTCTGCTACTCTTTATGTTGATTCAAAACAAAAAAAGAAAAAATGGAATCCAAGGTTTCTTGGATTTGCACCGGATTATAAAGATTCAAGAGATCACTTTCGGTATTTACCCGATGTTTCAAAAAATTTACGGAAGATATCGTGGATAACACTGGGAAAAATATTTATCAGGGAAAAGGCTACCGAGTATAACCTGAAAAAGTATGCTAAAGACTATGGTATTGTTCATTTATACGTATATGGAAGTGAAGATTTAGAAAATCCCCGGTTATCAAAAATGTACTTGTCGTACAAAAATGATACCGTAGAAGACGGTTATTTGCATGCCTATGAAGTAGATGAACTGGAATTAAATTCAGACCTTATCGTATTGGCTTCTTGCCATTCAGGTTCCGGCACTATAAGTAAAGGAGAGGGTGTTTTAAGCATTGGGCGCAAATTTATGAATTCGGGCAATCAATCCATAGTAATGTCTTTATGGTTTGCTTACTATAAGCCGTCCTTATATGAATTAAAGGAATTTTACAAATATTTGGTCATGGGCAAACGTAAAGATGAAGCCATGCGCATGGCTAAATTGAACTACCTTGAATCAATTGATTTTCTTGGATCAAGCCCGAAATATTGGTCAAGTTTAGTCGTTTACGGGAATCAAGAACCCATATACAAAGGTTTTTTTGCAAAGAAATTAATCGGGTTTTGCATTATTATTTTACTGGTATTGTCAACAACATTAATGTATTGGAAGAAATTAAAATCCAAAAAATAAGATTTTCCGGTATATTATATTAGATTTTCGGCAACTTTTCACTCCACCCTCATGAGAGAAGTTATGCCAATTAATTTTCAAAATGAGCTATAAATAATTTGAATTATCTAAGTAAAAAAGAAACGAATTAAATGGGGCATTTTGATGTTTAATTATATAAGTCAATAATGCTTTGAATAAGTCGTGGTAAATTCATAAAAAAAGAAGTTAAGATTATATTCTCAACTTCTTTTTCTAAGTTATCTATGTCTCGTCCTGAAATAGCGTTACACAAAAAGTAATGTTATGAAAGAAATAGTGGATTCAAAGTATGTTAGAAGAAGTCAAAAGGATTATTCATTGTCTTTTAAATTACAAGTAGTTCAGGAAGTTG
>WTBR01000160.1 GCA_013138975.1 Bacteroidales bacterium | reverse complement strand
CGAAAAATCTCTTATTAAAAAAGATTCTTCACTTGTTCAAAGTGACAATAGGACGAGCAAAATGAAAAAAGAGCGTCATTCTGAGTGAAACGAAGAATCTCTTATTCAAAAAATAGATTCTTCACTTGTTCAAAATGACAGAAATAAAAAAAAACAACTATAATATGACAACAGCAGAATTTAAAATAAATGACCTATTAAAGAAATTAGGTATCGAAGACATTAACTCCGGAGTAACAACCGGAACAGAATGGTTCGATGTACAAGGAGCAATTACAGTTTCTGAATCTCCAATTGACGGCAAAGAAATTGCTAAGGTAAAAAATGCCACCATCGAAGATTATGAAAAAGTAGTTCAAAAAGCCCAGGAAGCCTTTAAGGTGTGGCGAGAAGTTCCTGCTCCTAAACGTGGAGAGATTGTACGTCAAATTGGACTTGCCCTCCGTGATGCTAAAGAGGATTTGGCAAAACTTGTTACGCTGGAAATGGGTAAAATTTATACCGAAGGTTTAGGCGAAGTACAAGAAATGATTGATATCTGTGATTTTGCTGTAGGGCAATCGCGCTTATTAAATGGATTTACAATGCATTCTGAACGTACTAATCATAGAATGTATGATCAGTATCATCCAATAGGAATAGTAGGTTTAATCACCTCCTTTAATTTCCCCGTTGCTGTTTGGGCATGGAATTCAATGCTTGCCGCTATTGCTGGCGATGTGGTTATTTGGAAACCTAGTTCTAAAACTCCTCTTTCGGCAATTGCAACAATGAACATTATTCAGAATGTTCTTAAAGAGAATGAAGTTCCGGAAGGTGTTTTTAGTTTAATTGTTGCAAAATCATCGGTATTAGGTGATAATTTTTTAGAAGATAAAAGAGTCCCATTGTTTTCTGTAACCGGATCAACTGCAGTAGGTAAACATGTTGGACAAATTGTAGGACAAAGATTAGGGAAAACGATTCTTGAATTAGGTGGTAATAATGCTGTTATCGTATCTGATTCTGCGGATTTAGATATGGCAATTCCTTCAATTGTATTTGGGGCTGTTGGCACAGCAGGGCAAAGATGTACATCGACACGTCGTGTTATTGTTCATGAAAAAATATACGATGAAGTGAAAGAAAAAATGATTAATGCATACAAACAACTTGGTTGTAAAATTGGTAATCCGTTGGATAAAAATACTTTGATTGGGCCACTTATTGATGTTCATTCGGTAAATGCATTTAACCATGCTGTTACCGAAGTACAAAAAGAAGGTGGGAAAATATTATTCGGAGGGAAAAATTTAGAACGTGACGTTTACGTTTCAGGAAATTTTGTAGTTCCTGCCATAGCAGAAGCTGAAAATCATTATAATATTGTGCAAGAAGAAACATTTGCTCCTATTGTTTATTTAATAAAATATAAAACTTTTGACGAAGCAATAGAATTAAATAACGGTGTTCCCCAGGGATTATCATCAGCATTATTTACTTTAAACATGCGCGAAAGCGAGCAATTTTTAAGTGAAGTAGGTTCCGACTGTGGAATTGCTAATGTAAACTCAGGTACTTCCGGTGCTGAAATTGGTGGTGCATTTGGAGGCGAAAAAGATACAGGTGGTGGACGTGAATCGGGTTCAGACTCATGGAAAGCCTATATGCGTCGTCAAACAAATACCATTAATTATGGTAAGGAATTACCATTGGCTCAAGGTATTAAATTTGCTTTTTAATTTAAATTATTTCATAATTCGGAACCAAACTTTAGAAGTAACATGGTCTTTATTAGCCGTGCCACGCTTTTGGGATTTAAGATTATTATTCTAAAAAGAATATTTGCATTAAAAAGAGGCTGTCCAAAAAGCTGGTTTTAAAACAAAAACACTTCGACAGGCTCAGTATGACAAGCTGTAATTCAGAGCAATTTGTCATATTGAGCTTGTCGAAATATGATTAACATAAGCACTTTTTGGACAGCCTCATTTTAATAAGTTTTCTAAAAATAGGTTTTAGCAATCAAATTTTTATTCTACAAGATATTTTTGACACTAATTTATTTAACTATTTGAAACTGCCGTCCTTCATCATTTGTTCCAGGCGAAACCCATACCTCATTGCCATTAAACCAAACTTTTGTACAAGTTATTGAATATTCCTCAATGTGATATTCACACTGTAAGGTATCAGTATCAGTATCATTCCATTTAATGTATGTTATTGGATTTGTGTTTTCTGAATCTGATCTATATGCACATGTTGCAAGTACGCAAAACATGTATGTGTCAAAAGAAGCACGAACTTCCGAATTATATATTCTGTATCCTTCGCCGAAATCAAGATGACCCTCGTTATATTCTATAATTTCACCATTTAGTAAATGAGAAATTTTAGCATTGCTACAATTAAAATAATTGGGAGTATTTGGATCAAGCAAATCTGTTCCTTGATCATCAACTATCGATATTAATACAGTAGTACCAATGCTTAATCCGTAGTACGTGTTATCACTCTCATCTTCGGAACAAGAAATTCCAAAAACTAGTAATAAAAACAAAAATAAGCAATTAATTTTTTTCATAATATTTATATTTTATTTAATTATTCTAGTTATCATAACTTTATTCTCGTTAAGTGAATATTCACCCATAGTCCAATCTCCGTTGTAATAATAGTATGCATTAAAATTTGCATTTGGCATTCCCCAAACCATATGAAGCGAAAGATAACCTGCTCCTGAAGCACAAAAGAAAGCTCTCAAATAGCCATCACATACCCATACATGTCCACCTCTGCCATCTTCTCTAACTGTTGCTCCCAAAATCACAGGTAAACCATAATTTAATTCAGAAATTACTGTATTGCTATTAAAATCCGAAAGAACAGCTGATGAATAACCAAAATTATCTTTTAAAGCAGTTGTAACTCTCGTTATTTCTGCCCCTGAGCCTAAGCACCCATATACTGTAAAAATAGATTTCCCGGCATCCCACAATAATCTTGCTGTTTCAGTAGAACCATCATTATCCGGCATAAGATCCCAGTTATATGTATTAGGAAACTCATGATATTTCATTACTTGCCCCATAGCTAAAGCAACACAACCAACAAGAGGTCTTCCTTCTGAGTCTTCTGAACAATTCCTCGAAGGAATTGCATCATTATATGGGGTATATTGATCCCATACTGTTGAAAGAAAAGGCCCTACATATGTATAAGTGTTATTACAATCATCGTAATCGGTTTCATCCTCACTATTATAACCATCATCATCATCATAATAATCTTCATAAGGAGGGGCTGCTATATAGTAAAGATTATCCCAAATATCTTTAATTTCAGGTTTTTGGGGTGAATTTAATTCGCGTATTTTTTTTACTTTACATACGGTATTATCAATCCAATTAACTAATCCTTGAGGATAATTATCCGAGTCAAAAGTAAATGTATTTGATTCTGAATATGCAAGAATTGGATACACTCTTTTGTCTGCTGAAATAATAACAAATCCTCCATTTTCATAATTTATTACATAACAAATTGATTCGTCTGAATTATCAGTTATTTCATTTATACTGGCAATTTTTTTATTTTTGTGTTTTTCAAAAGAACTTTTAGCTGTATTATTATTAACAGAGAAATCAAAAACTGAACCAATCTCTTTTGCATTTTCAATTCCTACAAAATTTTCACTTTGAATGATAGATTTATTCAAATCAATTTCTTCATCTTCATTGCAAGAAAAGATGAATAGTGCAATTAGCATTAAAAATAGATAACGTTTTGTTTGTTTTAATGATCCCATAAATTATATTTTTTTAAATTAACAATAATAAATACTAGGATAATTTAATAAAAAACTACCCCTCTACTTATTAATTCCAAAAAAACCGTAAAGGTGACCCCATAGTTTAGATTATTTGTAGAATATTGTATAGGAAGAGTTGCAACATAAAGATATAAAAAACATCGTTTTTAAATAAAAACCTCTTTTTAATAAATTAAGATTGTACCTTATATCCGCAAGTAAAATTTCATTCGTTTAAATATTAAGTAATTAGCCATGCCACGCTTTTGGGATTTAAGATTATTATTCTAAAAAGAATATTTGCATTAAAAAGAGGCTATCCAAAAAGCTGGTTTTAAAACAAAAACACTTCGACAGGCTCAGTGTGACAAGCTGTAATTCAGAGCAATTTGTCATATTGAGCTTGTCGAAATATGATTAACATAAGCACTTTTTGGACAGTCTCATTTTAATAAGTTATCTAAAACTAGTTTTAAGGGAGGTCACCCCGTTTTCGACCTAACTGAAATTCTCAAAGATTCAGTTACAATTAGTTCGAGTTGATCATAATCCATTTTTTGTTGGTTTACTGTTCTTTAATTGCCCGTAAGTTTAAAGCTGCAAAAGTACGTTATTAGTAGCTTTTAGCGTTTAGTTATACTTAGTCTTTCATTCTCTTACTGACCATTTTTTGACCTCCTTGAAGAAGAGTTACGCTTTCTACTTTTCCGTCATCATTGCTATTAAATATTAACTGTGCTTCAATATCCTTAAAATTAAAAACCGTATTAGACCTTGCGAAAATTAATATTTTCGATTGCCCCGTTAGCTGAGCTTTCAATTGATTTCCATTTTTAGTGATCGTAAAAATTAAATCAGTTGTTAGTTCATATTTGCCCACGTAACTTTCGAGAATTTTATCATCAACTACGACAGGTTCTATCGGATTATCTTCTTTTAATCTTTTTACGTTTAACTCACCAAAGTCTACATCGAGTAAATTATCCTGATCTATATCAAATCCTATAATCTCTCTCTCCGAATTAAATTTGAATGTTAGATAGCCATTAGGAACTCTAATATCATGCCAATCAATTTGATATGTATCAAAATGCCAATGCTTAAGTTTTCCTTTAAAAACAGGAGAATGAGTGAATTCTATTTCTAACTCCTTTTCTTTAAGTTGTTTGATACTGATTTTTCCATACATTTTGTCACTATAAACTCCAGTATAAAATTTTGTATCTAATGATGCTTGTGTACCATCAATTTTCTTCTTTTGATTAGCTGTGTTTTTATAGCTCTCCAAACGTTTGTCCCGATATACTTTTAACCTATCATAAATATCAAAGGAGGCATCATTAAATATCATTTCCTTTAATTTAGCGCTTAATAAATATATTGAAGGTTCTCTGGATGAGTTTGTAAGTATAAGCACTCCAATATTTAAATCTTTTACCATAAAAAGATGAGCGGACATACCATCAATACCACCCCCATGTTCAATTACCTTATGTCCATTTTTTGGTGTAAGCCACCAACCAAACCCATAGGATGTAAATTCATTATAAAAAGGAGCACCTCCAATTGGGTAGATAATTTGTGGTTTAAAAATTTCATTAATAACCTTTTTACTTACGATTGTATCTTGTTTAAAAATACCGTCATTAAGTAAAAGCCTCATATAACTAGTCATTTCATTCGCTGAAGAATAGATTGAACCTGCCGCTGCCAGGTTATCCATTTTCTCTTGCTCGATAGACACTCTATCATAACTTTCATTCCAAATATGAGGTAGAGCCAAGTTTTTACTAGCTTCTCTTACAGATGAAATAGAGGTACTATATCTCATTCCGAGTTTATTGAACACTCTATCTTTAAGGAAGTTGTCCCATTCCTGTCCTGTAACTTCTCTTACGATTTCTCCTGCTGCCATATACATTATATTCTGATAGGCAGGTTTTTCCCGAAAGCCCGATACAGGCTCTAGATATTTAAAGTTCTTTATTATTTCAAGTCTTGATAAATCGGAATGATACCAAAGAGTTCCACCACTTACACGTTTGAGACCGCTCCTATGGGTGAGTAAATCTCTAATAGTAAAGTTTGCCGTTACATACGGGTCATATAACTCAAAGTAGGGCAAGTAGGTGACGACTTTGTCATCCCATTTAATTTTACCCTCATCTACAAGTATTCCTAAGGTCAAGGCTGTAAAAGATTTGGTAATTGATCCTATACCGAAGAGGGTATTTTCATTGGCGGTGTTATCTGTACTAATTTCTCTTGTTCCAAATCCTTTTAAATAAATAATTGAATCGTTTTGTACAATCCCAATGGAAAGACCCGGCACATCAAAATCTTCCATAAGTTGATTGATAAATATATCAAGTGAGTCAAGCTGTATATTTTGAGCACTTAAGTAATTAAAAGAAATAATCCAACTTATTAATAAAATCAAGATTTTGTTTTTCATAATGTTTATTTTAATTTAGTATAATCGGTTGCGGGTCGAGTAGACAATGGTATTTCAGCACAAACCTCTCCCTGAACCGTACATGATAGTTTCCCATCATACGGCTTTTGTTAAACAAATCTACACAAATCTTTATCAACTCTGACATATTTGTAAATAGCAAATTTGCATCATCAATTTTTCGTAATTGAAAATCACCAGCTTTAAGACTGAAGTTTCAGAACCTAACTCATAGATGAACTTTAGTCCAAATACCCTACTCGGCTTAACATCCGATAGGTCGCATTTATTCTTGTAGTTTTCAAAACTATTTTTAATTTGTTTACTATCTTCTGCAAACTTGGATTACCTCTAAAATAGTTTCATTTCTTTTTTGTAAATTTATCTAGCCACTCTACAATTTACTGTATAAGATAATAAGCAGCATCTAAGTCTTTAATCTGATATCCTGTTGACATAGTGCAAATAGCATTCGAATTTTCATGATAAGTAGCCTTCGAGAACCTCAGGCTACGTTCATTTATGTAGCAAATGCTACCAAAAATAAAACGACAAAGTAATGCCCAATAACTATGGGAATGCCGAGCTGCTTCGATTTATAATTTACGCTTTTCTAGGAGGTCTCCCCGTTTTCGACCTAACTGAAATTCTCAAAGATTCAGTTACAGTTAATTCGTTAAACAGTTGATCATGTTCCACTTTTTGTTGGCTTACTGTTCTTTTATTGCCCATAAGGTTTTTGAATATAAAAATGTGTAAGATTTTGCCACATTTCTATATCCCCCATTAGAAAAGTTGAAGATAGTAAAATGATGGCAAACCGCCACTTACTCACATTTTTTATGACCCAATGTTATAAATTGGTTGCCAATTACAATTATGTCAGTTTAGTACAGATTATCTGCGAAATATAAAATTGTTTTAGTTTTAAAATAGCAAAATTACCTGTAAGGTAAAAATGTAAGCTATGTTGTAAAGTACAAGTAAATATGTTTACTTTAGAACCTAAATTATTAGTCGAATTTATCCAAATTCAGTATCAATTCATACGAAATTATAAACCTTAAAATATAAATATGATAAAACATTACTACTTAATTACAATTATAATGATTGGGATAATGCTTATATGTAATAAACAAAGCTACGGACAATTGGGAATATACGCAGCTGGTGATGGTGCTGGTTTTAGTAATTCTTCTGGAGATTTTAATACATTTATTGGAGATTCTGCAGGATATACCAATACAACTGGACTTTATAATACTTTTATCGGGTATCGTGCAGGTTACAGTTTAACTTTCCCTTCATTTACTCAAAGTGATAATACAATTATTGGCGCAGAAGCTATGGGTGGTAATCCTGTTTCTGTTGCCAGCACAGATAATGTTATTATTGGAAAAATGGCAGGATACAATCATTATGGTACAGATGCGGTTATTATAGGTACACAAGCAGGATTTTATAATGAAAACGGGGCTGATGTAGTTTTTATAGGGGAAGAGGCAGGATTTTTCAATACAGAGGGAGATGACAATGTATTTGTAGGAGAGGATGCCGGATATAACAACACAACAGCAAGTGATAATACTTTTGTGGGGAATCAGGCAGGAAGAAGTAATATAATCGGAACTAGAAATGCCTTTTTTGGAAATGAAGCCGGATGGGATAACAAAGCAGACCGAAATACTTTTATTGGAGATTCTGCCGGAGTTGATGTAGGTGTTGGACATCATAACACATTTGTTGGGCAAGCTTCCGGCTCATGCACAGAACATGCTGATTACAATACTTTTATCGGCTCAAATGCAGGATGGGATAATAATAGAACCGATGAAACTAATAATGCTAATTACAATACTTATTTAGGTTACAAAACAGGGTATACAAATAGAGAAGGGCAATACAATGTATTACTCGGAGCATTAACCGATTTTTCAAGTACTGCTATGGGTGGTAATGGAAGTACCAATTCGTATAATATTGGTATCGGATTTGACGCACTAATAAATGGAGAAAGAGTTTACTCCTGTGTGATAGGCGCTAATGCCAGAGTATCAACAGACAATAGTTTTGTTATTGGAGGTACTACTTCTGTAACCAGAATGTCAGTTGGGATTGGTACTGACAGCCCGGATCAAGATGCTTCTTTGGAGCTTGCAGAAAATGATAAAGGTTTTTTGATAAACAGATTATCAAACTCAGAAAAAACAACTTTTGCATCTGTTTTAGCTGCATCTGACGAAGGTATGATGATATATGATAGTACAAGTAAGATTCTTAACATTTGGGATGGGTCTCAGTGGAAATCGTCAGGAATTCAAAATTTGGGTTTATTAAGTAATATACTTTCAATTACTGATGGGAACACGGTAGACTTATCGGTATATATGGATAATACTGATGCACAAGATTTAACTTTAACAACTAACACACTTTCATTAACTAACGATGGCACTACTGTTGATCTTTCTCCATATCTTGACGATACGGACACGGACGATCAAACTTTAAGCTTAATTACAAATACCTTATCAATAGCTGATGGAAATTCAGTGGATTTATCAGGATATTTAGACAATACTGATGAACAGGATTTGGCTTTTGACGGAACCAACTTATCAATTGTTGGAGGAAATTCTGTTGATATAAGTGGATTGCAAGATGGGTTTGAGGCGAATACTGATGAACAAGATTTAACTTTAACAGGGAATACACTGGCTTTAACTAATGATGGCACTACTGTTGATCTTTCTCTATATCTTGATGATACGGACACAGATGATCAAACTTTAAGCTTAATTACAAATACCTTATCAATAGCTGATGGAAATTCAGTGGATTTATCAGGATATTTAGACAATACAGATGAACAGGATTTGGCTTTTGACGGAACCAATTTATCAATTGTTGGAGGAAATTCAATTGATATAAGCGGATTACAAGATGGGTTTGAAGCTAATACTGATGCACAAAATTTAACACTAATAGGGAATACACTGGCATTAACCAACGATGGCACTACTGTTGATCTATCGACATATCTTGATGATACGGACGATCAAACATTAAGTTTAAGTTCAACTACTTTATCAATTTCTGAGGGTAATTCAGTAGATATTACTTCAATTCAAGATGGGTTTGAGGCGAATACTGATGAACAAACTCTTTCATTAATATCAAATACTCTTCTTATTTCTAATGGAAATAGTGTTGATTTAAGCTCTCTTGCAACAAGCCAAGACAATCAAAGCTTATCTGATGTAAGTTTAACAGGTAGTACCTTAAGTATTAGTATTGAAAATGGCAATACTCTTTCAGTTGATTTGGCTCCACTATTAGCAGAAGTATTTGATTCAATAACAAACCATCAGAATAGAATTTCAGAACTTGAAATGGATATTGCTTATCTTAAATCCATAAACACAGATAATAAAAATGTATTTACAGAAAATTCAGGAGCAAGTATATATCAGAATATTCCCAATCCAACCAATGGTTTAACCAGAATACAATTTTATATTCCTCAACAAATTAAAAATGCATCAATAATGGTTTTTGATAATAATGGTATTGTTTATAAAAAAATTGAGATAAATAAACGAGGATTTGAGTTTATAGATATTAGTACTAATGATCTAAATTCAGGGCTTTATTATTACAGCCTAATTCTTGATGGATTAAATGCCGGATCTAAAAAAATGTCAGTTACAAAATAATTATTAGTTGATATGGTTAAAAAAGTTTTCTGAATTATTTACTTTTTTATAAGTGCTCAATTGATTGATATTCCGATATAAATTCAAGGTTTCAACGCAACAAATCAAAAATTATAGATTTGTTGCGTTGATTTTTTAAATCCAGAACTATCAAATTGCATATTCTTGTATCGCAAAGCTGCTAAATGTGTTAAATCCCCCTGCTCAGCTTAACATCCGCTAGGTCGTATTTATTCTAGTAGTTTTCAAAACTATTTTAAGCTTGTTTTCCATATTCTGCAAACTTAGATTACCTCTAAAATAGTTTCATTTTTTCCTTGTAAATATGTCTGCCCATTCTACAATTTGCTGTGTAAGATAATAAGCGGCGCCTTGGTCTCTTATCTGATATACAGTTAACATAATGTAAATTAATCTTCGAATTTTCATGATAAGTAGCCTTCGAGAGCACTTCGACAAGCTCAGTAACCACCTCAGGCTACGTGCAATTATGTAACAAATGCTACCAAAAAAAGAATAACGAAGTAATGTCCAATAACTATCGGAATGCCGAGCTGCTTCGATTTATAATTTACAGTCATCTGGGGATAACATAATTTGAATAATAACCATAAAAAACCCGCATACTGTAAGACCCAATGTTGCAAATTGGGCATTTAGAATTGATTTCCATATCAAGTTGGTAATTCGTTATCCACGAAGAACAAAACAAATTTGTTAAGGGAGGGGAGTATTATCTACACATACATAGAGCAAACACGATAAATTTTA
>WTBR01000162.1 GCA_013138975.1 Bacteroidales bacterium | reverse complement strand
TGTTTTTGGTATCTGTTGTACCCTGACCTATTTTTATAACTTATTACAATGTAAATAACAATCCACGATAATATGAAAAAGTACATAATATATTTTATAAGTGTTATTTTGTTAATTTCTTTAACAGCGTGTCCTGAGAATTTCCCTGATGATGATGGTACGATAGAATTAATAAATAATTCTGATGAAGTTATTATTTGGTATCATATTAGTCATACATTCTTGTCAGATACGAGTAAATTATCTGAATTTTATCCATGGGGAGATGAAATTGAAAACTACAAAATAGCAAAAGGAACATCTTTTTTATATGATATTTATTCAGGTAGTATAAAAGATCTTTTAAATCAGGGTTTTCTTCAGTATTACTTTTTAAATTATGATACTGTCCTAAATGTACCTTGGGAACGTATACGAGATGAGAATATTATTCTTAAAAAAGTATATTTTGAAATCTGGGAAGATTTGGAGGAATGTAATTTTACAATTACTTATCCGTAAATAGGTTCTAATATGAAAAAGTATATAATATATTTTGCAAGTGTGATTATGTTAATTTCTTTAACAGGATGTCCTCACGATATTGATGATGTCCAAGATGTAATTATAAATAATAACTCAGATATTGAGCTTGTTTTTTATAGAGGTTATATAAGCCAAACAGTTTTGGATACAGCTTTAAATGAAGACTACCCTTGGCATAATGAAGTATCTGATTTTTATATAATAAAACCACACTCTTTCAAAGAAGTTAGAGAGGTTAAATCTAATCTAGAGTACATATTATCAAAAGGATGGTATCAATATTATTTCTTTAATTATGATTCAATAACAAATATTTCTTGGGAGCGAATTAGAGATGAATATATTGTAGCCAAGCGAGTGGATTTTGAAACTTGGGAAGATTTGGAAGCATGTAATTTTACAATTCTTATCTGTAATACTAAAGAAGCAATAAAATGGTTTTAATGGCGCAAGCGATGGAGTATTTAATAGATCCTTTCATTTTATATTAAAATTAAAAATATGAATAGAATTAAACTAATAATAATTTTAATAATATCATTAACAATAGTGAGTTGTGATAAAGAGATGTATTATCATTTTGTGATTAGCAATGAATCAGGAAATGATTTAACTGTCCAGTTTAAAGCATTGGATGATGCTGTTAAAACTGTTTTAATACCTGAAGGTATTAAGGATACGGTATATATATTTATGATAATAGAAGGAACTAAAATATATGAAAGAAAAATTTCTTGGATTTTTGAAGAAATAACTATTAAAAAAGATACTGTTTATTCTAGTATTGATTATTTATTAAATGAAAACTGGGTTTATAAGGAATACTCCGATACTTATGCTGAGTATCTTTTAACTGTGGATTCAACACATTTTGAATATCCTTAATGGTGCAAGTGTCTCCCTTGTGCCAACTAAAAAGAAAAAAATAAAAATAAAAAGAAAAAAATTATGAAAGCAAAGATTTTAATAATAGCATTATTGGCAATAGTAAGTATAAAAAGCTTTAGTCAAGACATAGAGTATGTATACGATTTGGCAGGTAACCGAACGGAGCGTCATGTAATACCGCCACCGCCGCAAGCACCTGCACAAGAAGATGTAGTTTCAGATAATGTAGACAATAAAGAAATTGAACCTGAGGTTTACGAAGATTTACTAGCAGAAAAACAAATTAAAATTTACCCAAATCCAACACGTGGTAAATTAGCCATTGAAATTGTTAATTACAATTTAAATGATGTGGGCACAATACAAGTTTTCGATATGGTAGGGCGCTTGGTACAAAATGTAACAAAACTTAGCAATCAACTAGAAGTAGATATTACCAGTGAACCATCGGGCTCATACATTATAATAATTGTAATTGGAGATGAGAAATCGGAATGGAAAGTAATTAAGCAGTAAAAATAAGATGCAAGATTCAAGATGTGAGAAATCATGAAAGCACAACTCGCACGGAGTTTTTAAATAAAAAACTTACCATGATTTTAATTTGCACAATTGCAATTTTAACTTTCATTATTAGTTTTTTAATAAATGCATTTTTATAAAAATTAATAAATAAAAAAAGAGTCAGGTAATCAGCCTGACTCTTGCATTAACCATTGTTATCACTGTCAAGTCAAGGATGCTTTTTCAGTTGAAATCCTGACAGAGTCAGAATGACCTGACAGAGTTTTACTACCGGACTCCAATGTCATTTAGTTAGCAAATCCTTCGATAAACTCAGGATGACCAATCTATTAATGTCAGGCTTGTCGAAGTCTTTTTATAAGAACAATTTTTAATTACTTAACTAAACAACATTGCTACCAGACTCTGACAGGTTTAAAAAAACTCTGTCAGGTCGACCCGAAACTTAAAGTTTGACTTGACACTAGTTAGCATTATAATCATCAATAACACCACCAGTTAATCGTAGCAATGTATGATAACTTTGTATTAGATTGTACATAGCATTCTGATAGTTCATAGAAACATTCGAATACATTTGTTGAATATCACGGTAATTAAACGAGTTAATAGAACCGTTTTCGAATTTCTGTTTCGACAGCTCCATATTTAATTCAGCCGCTTTTAAGTTTTCTTCGGCAAGCATTAACAATTCTTGTCTTACTTGGTAAAATTCAAATTCCTGAGCCAATTGATTCTTTAATTGTTGCTCCATATCCTTTGTTTCTATCTCAGAAATTTCCTGATTAATTTTTGCAGCTTGCAAAGCTCTTCTGCGTGTTCCTCCTTCGTATATAGAATAAGAAACGGTTAAGTTAACACCTGTATTAAATCCCGATGACGAATTATCCATATTATTCATGGTTTCGTAATCCATTTCATTATCGGAGTATGCACCGGAAGCACCCGCAGAAATGGTTGGGTAATAGGCGCTCTTAGCCGATTTAATATCCAATTTAGCCATTTCAAGATTTATATATTGATTCTTCAAGGTATTGTTGTTAGCTAACATTTTAGCTTCTAAATCAGTTTGAATAAAATCTTTCGATGCAATATCAAATGAGGATGTATACATATAATCTGTATTTAAATTTTCCGCCATAAGGTTATTTAGCTGCCTTTTAGAATTATTAAAAGCTGATTTAGCCAACAAGTAATTTGATTTATCTTCCAGATATGAGTTTTGCGCTTGTAAGAGATCATAAGTAACCGAAGTCCCAAGTTGTTTGCGCTGTTTTTCTTGCTCGTAACGATCTTCAGATAAATTCATATTCTTTTCAGCAATCTCCATATTATTCTCGGCAAGAAGAATATTATAATAAGCCAAAATTACATCGACAATGGTATTCTCAACAGTAATTGCCAGATTACCTTCCGACATTTTTTCCAACTTCTCTAAATTTTGTTTTGTAATTCGAGCGCCAAATCCACGAAACAATACCCAATTTAAATTAACTGAACCACTTAGGTTTGTGCTTGTATAATCGTCATTATTGTTGTTATTCCATGATTCACTGCCAGTTCCTGTAAAACTTACAGTTGGTAAAGCGCTAGTATTGCCCCAGGTATTATTTAGTTCATTTATTTCTAGAGATTTCTTTACGGTTACAATTCCGTAATTATTTTCCAAAGCCTTATTTACTGCATTTTCTACACTTAGTTGGTTGGTTTCCTGACTAAATAATGGAATACTTGCTATCAATAGTGCTATACTCATTATTATTTTTGTTTTCATATTTTTAAGCTGTTAGCTATTAGCTTTTAGCCTTTAGCATTATTTTATCTTTTTACTTTTATCTTTTTATTGTTTACTTTTTACTTTTATCTTGATACTTAATTCAAAGACATAATGTTTGTCATTCTGAGCTTGTCGAAGAATCTATTTTATTAATTACGAGATGTTTCGACAGGCTCAACATGACATCTCTATTTGTAAAATACTTTTTGAACATTTTTTATCTTGATACTCATATCTAAATACTAAAATCTGTTTTTCTTTAATATTCCTTTTCCATTGCTTTATCAAGTGTCATTTCAATCTGATGATTGAGAACAGCTACTTCAACCGATTCAGGTGTAAAAGATTCCTTACTGAATAAGTTTTTAATTCGAACATTTAAGCTGTTCATCATAACAATTAATAAAGGCAGAATTAATAAGATAAATATGGTTCCGAATAATATTCCATAAGCAAGAGCAATTGCCATTGGTACAAGGAATTGTGCATCAGGGCTATTTTCAAGAATTAATGGCATTAATCCGGCTGTGGTTGTAATTGTTGTTAATAGAATAGCTCTAAATCTTGCTTTCCCTGCATCTATAACTGCATCAACAACTTTCATTCCAGTTACCATATTCTGATTGTATTTGGATAAGAACACAATGGCATCGTTAATAATAGTTCCTGATAGTGCTACAAAGCCCCATAAACTCATCATCGATATAGTTTGTCCGTGTATTCCATGACCCCAAATTGCTCCTAGAAAACCTAATGGAATCATTAATAGAATCATAAATCCTTGTAAGAAAGATTTAAAGTAAATCATGATAACCAAAACAATAATTAAAAATGCTATTCCAAAATACTTCAGTATGCCACTCATTTGTTCGTTAGAATCTTTTTGCTGTCCTTGGTGCATAAATTCTATTTCAGAATGTTCTTCCATAATAGTGGGTAGGATTTCAGCTTCGATATATTCCAAAATAGCGGGTACAGCCGCACTTTGATCTTTTAAATAAGCATCAACACGAATTTCTGTTCTACCATTGTAGCGATTGATTTTACTCATGCTTCGTTTTGTAGATAATTCAGCAACACGAGATAAAGGGAATTGACCTTGCTGAGTATTTATCATCATATTTTCTAACTGACCAACGGTTTCGCGATTATCTAAAGGATAGCGCACATAAACCCAAATTTCATTTTTTCCTTCTTGCATTCGTTGTGCTAAAGCTCCATAATATCCATTACGAACCTGCATCATTAAAGAGCTTTGAGTTAATCCAAGTACGTAGGCTTCAGGTTTTAGTGAAATTTGTATTTCCTGACTTCCAATCTGACTGTTATCTGTTATATTAAATAAGGATGGAATCTTTTTAAGTTCATCTTCCAATTTAACTTTGGCTTGTTCTAATTCTTCGTTATCATAACCTAATAAGCTTATAGATACAGGTGCGCCAAATCGATTCGAAGCTCCAACAGCAAACTTGTATGCTTCCGGTATTTCACCGGCTTTTTCGGTGATAGCTCTCTTTATAAGTTGGTCGTTAACCTGAGTATCTTCCAATGGATTTAAAAATACACGGATCATTCCGGCATTTGTTCCTGATTCTGTGCCACTGAATGAATTTCCTATGGTTACTTGTGTTGCTGAAACGTAATTAATCGTATCGCCATTTTCTTTCATTAATTCCTGATTTACTTCCCAAATTTGAGTTTCGATCCAGAATAATTTTTCTTTGGTGATTCCTTCGTTAACTCCGGGTTTTAATGCTAAATCGACAGTAAACATATCCGAAGGAGTTTGTGGGAAGAACGTAAAAGGGATTTTTCCGCCACCAACTAATCCGATTGTTATTATAAATAAAGCTGTTACTGTAGCCAAACTAAGTCCTTTGTGATTAAGGATTCTTCGAACTAATGGAATGTACAATCTGTCGCGAACATACATTAAGCCTTTATCGAGCTTATTTCTTAATTTACCATAAAATGATTTCTTATTGATTGGTTTTAAGACTCTTGGGTTTGCTAAATGCCCGGGCAAAACAAAAATTCCTTCAGCTAAAGAAAATATTAAACAGGCAATTACAACAAATGCCATTTCGGACATCATTTCTAAGTGACCTTCGATAAAAAACAAAGGAGTAAAAGCAATAATAGTTGTTGCAACAGAAGTGAACACAGCAGGTAAAACTTCAACCGTACCATCAATTGCAGCCCTTCGTGGACTCTTTCCCATTTCAAAATGAGTAAATACATTTTCTCCAATTACAACACCATCATCAACTAAAATACCGATGATAAGAATCATACCAAAAAGCGAAATGATATTTATGGTTACTCCACTTAGTGCCGCAACTATAAACATTCCTAAGAATGATGCCGGGATTCCCCATGCAACCCAAAGAGATAATCTGAAATTTAATAATAGTGAAAGCATTAGGATTACGAAAAATACACCCATCAAACCATTCTGAATTAAAATGGAAAGTTGCCCATCAATAATATCAAGAAAATCCATTAAGACTACTATTTTAGTATCCTTATGCGTTTGGTTATACTCTTTTATATAATCGTTTATATAAACAGAAATATCTTCTAAATCCTCGGTCATTAACTTCTGAACCATGAAGGTAACACTTGGATCTCCCTTTACATAACTTCCATTAGGAGTTTCTTCGAATTGTAGTGTAACATTTGCTAAATCTCCAATTTTCACTGTGCGACCATTCGGGCTTGTTTTAACAACAATTTCTTTTAATTCATTAGGATTAACAGTTCGTTGTCGACTAATAACTTTAATTTCTTCACGTGGATTTTTTATTGTTCCGCCGTGAATATCAAGATTGTTAGCAGCAATGGCATTTTTAATTTCATCAAAAGTAATTTGGTATCTTCTTAACTGAGTTTCATCAATTTCAATTGCAAGTTCCATTCTGCTAGGTAATCCCATTATGGTAATTTGCGATATTTTCCCCGAAGCCAGAAAGTCATCTTCAATACGATTCGCCGTTTTATTTAATTCAAGTAAATCGTTATCTTTTGTTGATAAGGTAATAAACATAGCCATATCCTTGGCTCTGTTTTTAGAAACAATAGGTTTTTCAGCTCCGGCAGGGAAATTCGAAACTCCATCAACGGCATTTTTCACATCGGACAAAAGCTCGTCCATGTCGTAATTACTTAATCCGATAATTGTGACTTGAGCAAAATTTTCGCTCGAAATGGATGAGAATTCCTTAATCCCCGGAATTCCTCGAATTCCATTCTCAATTAGCGTAGTTACACCATCTTCCATTTCTTTAGGCGTTGCTCCTTGATAGCTGACTATAACAGTAATTAATTTTGATTCAACTAATGGAAATGTGGCCTTTCTCATCGATAGAAGAGCTATTGATCCAATTAATAAAAGGATTACAATAACAATCTTACCGTAGAAAGGATATTTTACAAAGGCTGATAATATCTTTTTCATTCTATTTCGTTTTAATGATTCTTAAATCTCAATGATTAAATTCGGGTTAACACTTTAGTACCTTCAGATATATTTGCAAGAGATTCCATTACAATGGTTTCCCCATCCTTTATTCCTGAAATGATAATATGATCATCAAGCATTCGTTCAATTTCTATTGATTTTAGTGTCAATACCTGATCCTGAATAATATAAACCTGATTATTGTCTAGTAATGCTTCTCGTGGGATTTTTATTCCGTTAATTTTTTTAGAGATATTAAATTCAGCATCAATAAATTCGCCGGTAATAAATGCATTTCCGCCGTTTGGATAATAATCGATATAAATATTAATCGATTGAGTAGAAGCATCAACGAAATCTGCAATTCTGGAAACTTTTCCTATTTCGGAAGAATAACTCCCAATAAGTTCTACTTGATTTCCGATCTTAATGAATTTGGCATCTTCTGGTAAAACCGGAACAGTAATTTCTAATTTGTTGGTACGTATAATTGAGGCTAATTCTGCTCCCATGCTGGCAACTGACCCAATTTCGCGAGAAACAGATTTAAAACTGCCATCGAATGGTGCATAAATAGCATATTTCTTTAAATTGATTTCTTGTTGACGTAAAGAATAGTATTCGCTTAGAACTCCTTTAGAAGCAAGAAATATCTGCTCTTGTTCGGTTTTGGTTTCGGGTAGTTTAGGCAAATTTCTATCAACTTTTATCTGACTAAAAAACGCTGTCCACTTTGCATATTCGTTTGGAAAATCAAAATTCATATCAGGAAGTATTGTTGATATTGTGCGTAAAAAACTACTTTTTCCGGACATTAAAGCTGTTTTTACATCTTCATTATATATTTGAATTAAAAGGTCATTTTTTTTAAAAGCCTGACCCGTTTTAAAAGGAACACTTCCTTGCATAATTTTTCCGCTAACTTCAGCAGATAGAGAAATGTTTTCGTAGGAAGAAATACGTCCCCTATAT
Source organism: Bacteroidales bacterium (assembly GCA_013138975.1). GTDB lineage: Bacteria > Bacteroidota > Bacteroidia > Bacteroidales > UBA12077 > UBA12077. The sequence goes on along the minus strand of WTBR01000162.1, from coordinate 12,302 downwards.
TTTATATTTGAGTTGTAGTTATTGTTTTTAGCAGTGTTTGCTTTTACAGTTAGCAGATTTTCTGATAGTTCGTTTGTTTTCGTAACAGGTTTGCTTATTATTAATTTACCTGTAATTAAAACAGAGAGTAAGATAACTGTTATCGCTCCAATTGTGTATAAAATTTTTGATTTCATTTTCTTATGATATTTTTGATGATTATAAATATTTTCAATTTGGGAACAATGTTATGATGCCTTACGCGCATTATAAAATCTATTGAACCAAGTATTGAACTGCTTGAACCAATGAACTAGTTTTGTGAATAATGGTTTTATTTGACGATCATTAGATAAAATTGTACTTTCGTTAATGGAACTTAGGTGTTTGTTCAAAAAACTTGAAGGATGATACAAACAGAAATAAATTTGGAAAAAAAATAAAATGAAAAAGAGCTATCGAAACCTTATATCAAAAATAATTGTATGGACAGGAATTGCTTTTGCTATGTTTGCTGTAACAAGTTACTTTGTTTCAACGGAAGAAGCATTTAAGGGGGCAGTTCTGCATGCAACATTTTTTATGGCAATTGTTTTAACAAATGAGTTTTGGTTGTTTCCAAAGTTTTATATGTCAGATCGAAGAAATTTTATTATTTACAATATATTTACATCTATAACTTTTGCTTTTATTTTATTATTATTGGAGCATGTTTTTGAAAGACATGAGCCAGAGAAAGCAAGGGATCTACCGTTTATATTCCCAATATTAAGAGCTTTGGTTATGGTATTATTTGTTGACTTTATTAGTATAACTATATTACTTGCAAATGCTTTAAAAGTAAACGCTGAAAATGAAAAAATGCTGAAGGAAGAAAAGTTGGGAACAGAAATAAAACTTTTAAAAGCACAAATAAATCCGCATTTTATTTTCAATGCTTTAAATAATATTTATTCGTTAACATATACAAAATCGGAAATGGCACCTGAAAGTGTGCTAAAGCTATCAGAAATGTTACGTTATGTATTTTACGATTGTAGTAAGGATGATGTAAAATTAGGAGCTGAAGTTGAATATATATCTAATTTTATAGCCTTTCAGCAAATGAAATCTGAGCATGAGCAAAGTATAAGTTTTGATAATACAAAAGTTAGTACAGGTATTGATATTGCTCCAATGTTATTTATACCGTTTATAGAAAATGCATTCAAATACAGCAAGGTAGAAGAATTTGATAAAGCTTATGTTAATATTAATTTAAGCTCAGAAAAAAATACATTATTATTAGAAATAGAGAATTCTATTCCTGAGTCTGGTAAAATACTATCAGGTAATGGTCTGGGAATTAAAAATGTGCGACAACGTTTGGATTTGTTATACCCTAATAGATATGATTTAGATATTAATGATGAGGAGAATAAGTTTACTGTGAAATTAAAAATTACTTTAAAATGAAAATCCGATGTGTCGTTGTAGATGATGAAGCTTTGGCTCGTAAATACTTAAAGGATTATATTTCAAAGATTCCTTTTTTAGAGTTTGTTGGTGATTTTAATTCGCCGCTTAAAGCTTACGAATTACTTGAAAAAGGACAGATTGATTTAATGTTTCTTGACATTCAGATGCCTGAAATTACCGGATTAGATTTTTTGCGAAGTTTGGATAGAAAGCCATTTGTTATTCTTACAACAGCTTACAAAGAATACGCTTTGGAAGGTTACGAATTGGATATTTCAGATTACTTATTAAAACCTTTTTCTTTTAATCGGTTTTTAAAGGCGGTAAATAAAGTGAATACGGCAATGCTGGCAAAAGACAAACAGGATGTTCCAGGTTCAGATTATAATCAGACAGATTTTCATGACGATTACATAATAATTCGTGCCGATAGAAAGTATTACAAAATAAACTACGACGATATAATATTTATTGAAGGACAAAAAGCATATGTTACTTTTCATTCGGAAGGGAAAAAGAATGTAACGGCTTTAGCATCCTTGAAAGAATTAGAGGAAAAACTACCGGAAAATAAATTTATTCGGATTCATAAATCTTATATAGTTTCCGTAAAAAAAATAGATGCGCTCGAAGGAAATTTAATTGAAATAGCAGGGGAGAAACTTCCTGTTGGAAAAAGCTTTAAATCAAAAGTTATTAATATTTTTGGCTTGGATGAATAAAATTTTCATAAAAAAACTTCATAAATGATTCTATATATCAAGGAATATATCTAACTTGTAGCATGTATAAGATCGTTTAAATCAGTGAGACTATGATTTTAGGAACGATAGTGAACTGAAATCATATAGTCGAACTGATCCCGAGCGGGCTTCACTGAGCTTGTCGAAGTGCAGTCGAGGGATCTATTGGGTTTTATTCCCCGTCCTTTGGGGCGATTTAAGAATAATTCCTCAGCTGATACCCTATAGTTTGCGGTAGGGTAGTTCATTATTTTTTTTACATTAAAATGGAAGATCTAAAAATTCAAAAGACTCCTTCAACTCCTGAAATTGATTTCGATAAATCAGGACAGTTTAGTATCAAAGGTAGATCATTACCTGAGGATCCTAAAAAATTTTATGAGCCAATCTTCAGTTGGGCCGAGAACTTTAGCTCAAAGAAAGTGCACTTAGATATTAAACTTGAATATGTTAATACATCTTCATCTAAGAGAATTATTCAACTTCTTAAAATCATTGATAGCAATAGGCGTATCAAAAAAATCGATATGCGTTGGTATTATGAGATAGATGATCTGGAAATGCTTGAATTTGGCGAAATGATACAAAGAAATTTTAAAAGAATTAAAACTCAATATCTTGAATACGAAGATATTGATTAGATAATTTATTATTTATATTACTCTTATTTCAACCTTCTGTTTACTGACGCAGCATAAACCATAGCCACAACCCTGAATAACAAATGTCCAAACTTTGTGTAAGGCAAATAAATAATAATGAACCAAACACATACTAAGTGAAAGAAATATAAATGATATGCTAATCCCCACTCTAAGAATCTTGCTGCTTCCACAATTACACCTGAAATAGTCAACAAGAATAGTGAAACTAAAAATAACCAATCGGTATAAGTGCTGTTACTAAAATCTTTTTTATTAAAGATTCTATTGATAATCATAATTCCTAAACCAGCAAAAAGCATTATTGCTGCAACATTTCCCATGATTTTAAAGGGGTTCATAAATCCTAATGGGTAATTATGACTTACCGTTGCATAAATGGCAAATGCTGTAACTAAAAGCAGTAATATAAATCCGTAAAAAACTAAAACGTGTGCAATTTTCCTTGTTTTTTGAGCCGAACAAGCACTGAAATTAGAGTGAAGAATAATTTCTTTTCTGATTGAGAATAAGTTTTTAATAAAACTCCCTGTTGGTTTTGAATCAGGATTTTGCTTTTTTAAATCATTCCAGAAATTTCTTAAACCTGCAATACCTAGACCTATAGTTAAAAACCATAAAAAAGTAAATGAGCTGTTTAGCCATGCATGGGGAAAGAATTTAGAATAATTTACAGAGCCTTCAGGAATTTGTAAAGTGCCAGCCATAAATAAAATAAAAGAAATAATGATGACAGGAATAAGTACTGCAATTGGTAACCATTTTGGATTATTTAATATCTTACCTAAAAAATTAGGTTTAGCATAATGTTGATAAGAAATTTCGCGAACAGCAGAAAATACATCAGCCGGTTTTACTCCACGTGGACAATAAGTGCTACAATCACCACATTGATGACATAACCATATATCTGTATTTCCAATAAGTTTATCCTTCAATCCCCAACCAGCCCAAATCATTTCTTTGCGCGGAAATGGTCTTTCATCAGGTGCAAGCGAGCAAACAACAGAACAAGTTCCACATTGCATACATTCGTTTAACGAAGATTTACTTACTTTCTTGAGTTGCTTCTTAAATTTTATATCGGGCTTTACTTCAATCATGTTTTTAAGTTTCGGGTTTCTAGTACCTAGTTCTTAGTTTGTAATTTAACTTTTAACTTAAAACTTGGAACTTGAAACTGAGTACTACATATCTTTAAAAGGATTTGGTCCAATCAGTTCAATTTCTTCCACGTAATCGTTAATAATTTGCGGAATTTTATCATAATCTGTAATTTCTACAAATTCTGTTCTCATTCTTTCGGGTTCGAGCATCATTGTTTCTAATGTTTCCTGAATATTTTCACCGCGAGTTTCAGTTAGCTCACTTCCATGAATAAAATGACATTGATAATCATCACCCGGTTTACAACCAATTTGTAATATGCCATCAAAACCTGCTGAGAGCGCATCAGAAATCCAAACTTTATTAATTGAGCCTAAACAACGAACAGGAATAACTCTTATGTAAGGACTATATTTTAATCTTTTTTGTCCTGCCATATCCATAGCAGGGTAAGCATCGTTTTCACAAACAAAAACAAGAATTCGTGGTTTTTCTTCAAACTCATCAGGAATCTCAACCGATTTTATTATTGCTGATACAGAATTGATTGAGTAATCAGCAAAATTAATAACACGCTCAGGGCAAGAACCTAAACAAATTCCGCATCTGCGACAGCGATTAGGGTTTGGAAGCGGTGTTCCTTTTTCTGTTTCGTCGTAAGCACCAAATGGGCATTCTTCGGTACAACGTTTACAATCAGTACAACGGTCAAGATACAAATCAGGATAAGATTTATCGCCTGATCGTGGATGAACTGCCTCACCACGCTTTGTGGCTTCAATAGTCTGAATTGCTTTTAACATAGCACCTGTTGCATCTGATTTACTCGATGCTATATCCATTGGTGCACGTAAACTGCCTGCTGCGTATATCCCCGTTCGCCTTGTTTCATAAGGAAAGCAGATGAAATGTGAGTCAGAGAAATTATATTTGAGCTCAGGTAATCCTTTTCCTAATCGGTAATTTAGATTTAAATCTTCGGTTCCGTTCGGTACCATCCCTGTTGCTAAAACAATCATATCAACTGATAGGGATATATCTTCACCAATTAAAGTGTCCTTTACATTTACTTTTAAATTGTTATTACCTTCAGTTATTTCTTGAATTTCACCTTTTGTAAAAAATATTTGATCATCCTTTTGGACTTCTTTATAAAACTCTTCGTACAAGCCTAATGTTCTGATGTCTTTATAAATAACAAAAACGTTCGATTCAGGACTTTGCTCGCGAATGTACTTTGCTTGTTTCAAACTGGTAGCGCAGCAATATGATGAACAATAGGGGAGATGGTCTTTATCTCTGGAGCCGGCACATTGAATAAATAAAATATTTTTTGGTAATGCTGATTTTGGATTGTTTTTTACTAATTCTTCAAACTCAACATTGCTTAAAACCTTTGGTTTTCCATATCCTAGATGTGCTAGTTTATTTGGATCATAGGGTTTCCATCCAGTTGATGTAACAATTGATCCAACAGTTATTTTTTCTTCTTTTTCGTTTTGAAGGTGAACCTCGAAATGTCCCGGTTGACCATCAATTTTATTTATTGTTGTTGATGTATGAATTTTTATATTTTCAAATTGTTCCAGTTCTACAATTTTATTTTTGATTTCAGGATCAATTAATGTAGTGTAAGGCGCTGCGTATGGTATTTGTTTATGCAATTTATTTAACCAACCACCCAATTTATCTTCTTTTTCAATAATGTGAACGGTATAGCCTGCTTTTGCTCCTTCAATAGCTGATGTTATTCCTGTAATTCCACCTCCAACTACCAGTATTTCGGAACTAATATTTTCTGCTATAAATGGTTTTGGAATCTCAATATTATTAAGCTTTGTAATCGACATTCGAAGGTAATCTTCAGCTACCATCTGAGTGTCCTCATTCTCAGGTTCGTAACACCAAGCTACTTGTTCTCTTAGGTTGGTTCTTTCAACTAAAATATTCTCAGGAAATTCGAAGACTTCAGTTTTAGCTCTTGGCGAGCAGGCTGCAATAACAATTCCGTTAAGATTTTCACTTGCTATATCATTATTGATTAAATCAAAACCTTCAGTTGAACATAGTGATGTGTGATTCTTGCAAAGCTTTATGTTTTGTTCCGTTGATGCTGATTTGCTAAGTTTTTCAATATCGATACTTTTGCCTATTTCGCAACCTGAACATATATATACGCCAATTTTTTTTTCCATATTTTAAAAATCTCTAAAATTCTTGCCACAAAAGCACTAAAACACAAAATATCACAAAAACTATAAAACAAAACGCTTTATTCCAGTACCAATGTTAGTGGTATTGAAATTAATTAAAAAGCCTAATCTTTTATCTGAAAGTTTTAAGTGACTTAATATTTGAGCATCCCATATAGGGTTAACGATTTCAACTGCTTTTAAATCACAAATTATCGAATCTTCCACTAAAACATCTAATCTCAACCCTTCTTTAAAGGTTAAACCATCATAGACAATGGGTATATCTATTTGTCGTTGATATTTTAATCCTTTCTTCTCTAATTCATGACAGAAACATATTTCATAAACCTTTTCTAAAAGACCCGGGCCTAATTCTTTATGAACTTTATAGGCACAGTCTACTATTTTCTTTCCGATAAGTTCAATTTCAGGAGAAATTGGCTTATAAGCTTTTTTGTGGATTTTTGTGTTTTCGTGATTTAGTGGCATTTTAATATTTGTATAATAAATTTCCTTATTGAATAGCTTTAAGTGCCGCAGCCGTCGCATCTTTTACTGATGATGAAACATCCATGGGTTTTCTGCTACATGCTACAGGAATAATACCGTCATTTTGCAAATCTGTAATAAAATTATTCTGATCTTTATTTAGATTTAGGTTTATATCTGATGGCATAATACCAGTTGCCAAAACAACCATTTCAGCCTCGTATTTAATTTTCTTACCCGAAAGAATATCTTCAGCTTCTAAAATCAGATTGTTATTTTCTGTTTCGCTAATCTTACCCACTTTTCCTTTAACCAGCTCAATGTTCTTATTCTCCTGAACTTTAACCAGAAAGTCTTCGTTACGGCCGGCAACACGCATATCGATATAAAAAATCTTTATTTCACTTTTTGGATATAATTCCTGAATTGTTAAAGCATGCTTTAATGAGGCTGAGCAACAAATCGCTGAGCAATAAGGTAAATGATTCTCATCACGAGAACCTGCACATTGCACAAATGCTATTTTCTTAGGTTCAGAATTATCCGATGGACGAAGAATTTTGTTTTCTCCAACACCATTTGATGCAATGAATCTCTCGAATTCAACATTCGTTAATATATTCTTCGATGTTGAATAATTCAAATTCTCAATTTTTGAAGCATCGTAACTATTCCAACCGGATGCAACTACAATAGAACTCACTTCGATATCTATTATTTCTTCTTTTGCTGATAAATCAATTGCATTATATTCACAAACTTCTACACATTTATTGCATGATTCTTTTTTGCAATATTTATCATCAATATTAAATTTATAAGGGAAAGCCATTTCGTGAGGTAAATAAATAGCTTTGGTTTTTGTAAACCCATAATTGAAATCATCGGGTCTTTCTTCAGGACAAGCTTCTACACACTTCCCACAAGCTGTGCAATTATTCTTAACATATTGTGGAGTAGATTTCAGCTTTACTTTAAAATCTCCTTTAACTCCAGAAAACTCTTGTACCTCCGTGGATGAATAATATTTAATTCTTGGATTTTGTTTTATCCTTCGAAAGTTAATTTCTAATCCACAAGTAGGAGGGCAAAGTTTAGGAAAGTAATTATTAAACTTAACCACATTTCCACCCATGTAAGGCTCTTTTTCAATAAGAATAACTTCTTTTCCAACTTCGGCAATTTCAACAGCAGTTGTTACACCACTAATTCCTCCGCCTATAATAAGTACTGGCTTCATTAAAAATAATTAAAAATTAATAATATTAAAAAAACAATTGGCCACAGATTCACAGATTATATTAATTATTATCACAAATTATAATATTACTCTTTTTGTAACTAAGGAATTTTCTCCAAAGTTTACAATTAAACCTAAATCACTATTAGATATTGCAAGATAATTAATAACCCAGCGATAATGTTCATTAACAATCCCTTTTTGGGCTTTTATTTCTAAAATAATATTGTCATAAACTACAAAATCGGCATAGAAATGATGAGGTAGAATTATATCTTTATATTCTACTTCATATTTTTTTTCTCGCTCGTATGGAATAGATTCCTTCTTGAACTCATATTCGATGGCGTCTTTATAAACAATTTCTAACAGTCCTCTACCCAAAATTCGATGGACTTCCATGCAAATTCCTATTATTTTATATGATTCTTCTTGAAGAGGATATTTCTGTTCAGAATATTTCATGAATAAATCTGTGTGCTTTTAATTTTTTATAAGTAATCTGTGAATCTGTGGCTATTTAAATTTTACGTAAGTTCTTTAATTTCACGCTTGATCATTTCCCACTCACCAGTATCAGGACTCCATTTACAGTTAGCAAACGCTTTCCATTCTTCTTTCATTTTAGGATAATCGGTACGGAAATAGTATCCCGGCCAACGTGTTTCATCTCTGAATAACATGGTTCTGATATGAGATTCAGCTTGCCACATACGATGAATATTCTCCCAACAACGCATTAATTCATTTAAGTCTTTTGCAGCCAATTTCTCAGCATCTTCTTTCATGAATTCCAGAAACTCAAGACCTTTTTCCATTAATGCTTTTGAAGTTTTAAAGTTTACAGTTGCACCACCGGCATATTCATCCATGATTTTCTGTAAACGGAACATAAACATTTTAGGCTTAATGAAATTCGGATTCACATCTTCATCATTAGAGTAATCTTTATGTTCTTCGAAAATAGCAAGCGGTTGAAGTATTTTTTCTTTTAATTCCTTGATTTTTTCTTCATCAATACTAGCTGTATTTTCATTATCAACAATAAATGCTAATGCAGCTTTTGCAGCGATTCTTCCTTCAGTAAACGAACCTGATGAGAATTTATGAGATGATGCTCCGGAAGCGTCACCAGCAGCAAATAAACCTTTTTTAGTAGTCATATTATCGTAACCCCAATGATAATCATCGGATGGTGATAAATCTTTTGGACCACTAACCCAAGCACCAGATGCACCAGAGTGTGAACTAATGAAATAAGGTTCACAAGCAGAAATTTCGGAAGGGGTTTCTTCAGGTGATATATTATGCGAAGCCCAATTTAAAGCCTGGCTAACAGTCATATCTAAAAAGTCTTCCCAAGCTTCAGATTCAAGCTCTTTCATTTTTCGTTTAGCTTGTTTCTCGTCTTTAATATCAGCCATTAATTCTTTAATAGCCTCATCTGTTCTCATGTATATTGGACCATTTCCTTCTTCCAATTCCTTAAACATTAAGTAATTTCGAAGATTAGTCGGAGTTGGTTTAGCTGTTCCGTAAGGAGCCCAATTTTCTAGTTCAGATGCTCGGGTTTCCATATAATTTTCGCCTTTGGCATTTGTAGCTTTCGCCTTGAATAATAAGAACCATGCTCCAACAGGACCATACGAATCTTTAAAACGTATTGGAACAAATCGAACCTCCTGACAAGTCATTTCGGCACCGGCCTTTAATGTAAAATAAGCACTTGCTCCGGAGTTAAACGGTGGATACCATGATCGACCTAATCCTTCGCCAACAGATCGTGGACGGAAAACATGAACTGCACCACCCATAACATCGAGTACAGCATTTGCTTTAAAAATATAAAATTTGTTTTCACGCACACTGAAACCTGCTGCACCAACGCAACGATCACCATCCATTATTGGTTCAGTAATAAATATTCTTTCGTAATATTCACCGTTTTCGCCAAGTTCTTTTAGTGCATTTTTAGCAGCTTCAGAAACAATATTTTTATATGACTCACCATGAATCATGATTTGCCAGCGACCTTCGTTTACATAGTTTCCTTCTTCGTCTTTCCAGATTGGTAATCCCCATTTTTCGAAAAGATGAACTGAAGAGTCTACATGGCGGGCAATGTTAGCAACTAAATCGTCGCGAGCAATACCCATTAAATCAGTTTTCACATAGTTGACATAATCTTCGATGGTATTTTTTCCATCTTTCAGGCCTATATAAAGATTGATTGCAGATAGTCCCATTGCTACAGCACCACTACGTTCCATCGATGCTTTATCAACGACTGTTACTTTCTTATTATGTTGTTTTGCCCAGTGAGCAGCTTCAAAAGCAGCACCACATGCTGCCATACCACCACCAAGTATTAATAAATCGGTTTCTATTATTACGGTTTCGAAATTCTCAGTTATCATGATTTTAATTGTTTCAGGTTACAAGTTTTAGGTATCAAGTTAAATCTTGATACTCTGTACTTGATACTAATATCTATTTTTTATATAGCTCTGTTCCTATTGATTCTGGTTCTGTTCTTAACAGAGGACTTTTTAAATTGTCTGTTCCTGTTTCCATACCAGCATCAGGATCAATAGTTCCTTCAGGAGTAGTGCGTATTGGAAATTTAAATCGTTTGATTTTCTTATTACGGAACTTAACCGACCACATAATTGAATCGGTACTACGTAATGGTTGAACTACCGCACCCAGAGGCATAAAATCCGCATATCCACGAACTTCGATAGCTTGAGTTGGGCAAATTTTTACACAACTATAGCATTCCCAGCACATATCTACTGCTTGGTTGTATGCTTTGTTTTTTTCTTTATCTAAAACCATTAAATCATTTGGACAAATATATTGACAGGCAGTTTTATCTTGAGCCTTACATCCATCACACTTCTCGTTTATTACAAAGCTTGGCATAATTAAGATTATTTTTAAGGTTAATTCACAAACATAATAAAATTATTCAACACTCATAAAGCTTTAGCAATGATAGTAATGAAATTTAATTATTGTTGATATTAATATGTTATAAATCTGATGTTTATTCTATTTAATCGCTTTTGTGTATTGAAAATTATTAATTATTTAAAATTAATATAAGAAAAGAAAGATTTATGTTGTGATATTTACTGCAGAGTCGCAAAGACACAAAGAGTAATATAAATTACTCTCTGTATCTTAATATCTTTATGGTAAGTGTTTTATCCTTAATTTATTTTTTCTTCAGAGTTATGTTGCATTAATTTAGGTAGTTTTTTCCTATAGGCTATAACAAAAATACCTGTTGAATAAAGAGCTAAATTGAAAATACTAGCTGAGAAGATTCCCACAGAAAAAATACCTACAGAGAATTTTCCTGCTGCAAATACTCCTAATGCAAAATCGCCTGCAGCGAAGTAATTACAGGCAAACTCACCTGCGCTAAACATGTTTGAATGTGTGTAATACCAACTAAACACCAAAATGAGCTATATAATTCGTTTCTTTTTCACTTATATTTCTTCAAAAAATAAAACCGTAACTACTGCTATGCTTGTATTTTTTGGTGTAATAGACAAATAGTAGGCTGTTTTTAGTTTATATTATTCAAGTGGACAAATAGTAGGCTCTAATTTTCTTCATTTTTTTGTTTAGGGAAAAGATGCTTTATATTTGATTTGTCAAGTTAAACGGAAGTTGGCTCTGCTGGAGAGCAACCAATCAAGGGATGATCTTGATGACCGACAAAAATGTCAAGAAAAAGGAGCTCAATAGAACTCCTTTTTTGATATTTTTAGAGGTCTTTATGCCTTAAAAAACTCATCTATAAATTTGATTTTTCTAGCTTTTGTTAATCCATTATGATTTCTGAGTTTATTCTTTAAATCTGAAAAATGACCATCGATAGCATTGGTAGTATTCGGTATTTTTAAATCATAATAATCATACCAAATAAAGAGCCATTTTAAGTTCGTTTTTAAGCTTCTGTAAGCACTTCTTAATCGTTTATGTGTATAGTGGCTTTTTCCAGTTTCAGGGTTGGTTGTTCGCTCATTTAAGAATGATTTCCATTTAGCATACCATTGTTCCAAACCACCTTCAAAAGACTCCTTGTCTGTCATTTTCATCATTGCAACAAGATCTTTTAACTCAATAGAGGCAGGGAGTTTTGGGTTTTTAGTGATATATCTACGAATGATAGCTACTTGATGAAATTGGCACATTTGAACAGGGGTTTCTCCAAAGGATTGCAATAAGCCTCTACGACCGTCACAAACAATTGCAACTATTTTATAGCCATTGGATTTTAACTCATTTATGCCTTGAATGTACAAGGTATTGGTTTCTGTCTTTACGTAGTATTTTAATAGATTTTCTTTGGTGTAAGCATCTTTAAAAAGCATCACACCAAAGTTTCTTCCCCAATAAGTTGTATCCATCA
>WTBR01000059.1 GCA_013138975.1 Bacteroidales bacterium | reverse complement strand
CTAATGGCTTCTTTCAGATTCCAAATCGCTCTGGACACCCTTGCCAATTGCTAATGTTTCCTATCAACTCGGCACATGCAGAAACTTGCATTCTGCCAGCTTATTACCATGCCCGACATACAAATATTGTTATATTTTTTAAAAAATATAACAAATAATATCATTTGCATCCGAAAGTCTGATTTTTAAAAAGCCCTCAGAATCATATATTTTTGAGTTCGACACAAAACCTAGCATATTGTAGCTTGAATTGCTGTTATATGTTGTTAAAAAATTTCCAGATACTGACTCGAATATTTAGTTTTAAACCAATTCGCAAATTCAGAATAATCCTTTATACAAGCTACAGAAAAAGCTTTAATCAATCCCTATAACTTGGTATGTTGTCTTTAAAAGAAGCAGGAAAGATATAAGAATATATAGAAATTAATATAAGGGATTGCTGATTAGTAATCCCTTTTTTATTTATAAATATTCTTCTTCTAAATTATTGGTTATGGTATTTCAATAATATTCCAATTTAGGAGAATTAAGTAGTTATTTTGTTAAAAGTTGGTTAGTTTTATGTTGTTTAAAATACACTCTATGAAATCAAATCCACTAATATTTGTTGTTGATGATGATAGGACATTTACACGATCAGTAGAAGCCTATCTTAAAATAAACAATTATAAAAATATCCAGTGTTATTATACAGGAGAAGATTGCCTTAAAAATTTTCATCTTAATCCTGATATAATAATTCTTAATTATAATTTAGCTGGTTCTAACTCTAATAGTCTTGATGGTCTTCAGATTTTAGGTAAAATAAATAATATGTTCCAAAATCCAACAGTAATTATGGTATCAGGAGAAATGCACCTATATGCAGAAAAGATTGTTGAAGCTAAATTTGAAAAAGGAATGTATAGATACATAATGAAAGGCGATGATACCTTGAAGGAGATTATTAATACTATTAATGAAATAGTTGGTAACGCATAATCTATATAGGTCAATTTGGAATAATAATAAAACTTGTTTTATGTATTTGTTCCAATTTAAAAGTAATCTTGAAATTTTGTGCATTTTTGTTTTTAAAGAGACACATACCTGTTTTCCCTTTTATTAATTCCTAGAGACATTATACTCTTAGCTAAGAATATAGATTTAATATTCAATTTTAAAGAATTATTGAAAAAAACAATTAAAATTATAATATAAATAAAAACAATTTTTCAAGTAACTTTGCTGCAATTTTAAAATAATTATTTAATACAAATAAAGGACGGTTTGTCTAGAGTTTTGAATAATTAAACATTTAATTTTATAAATTATGAAGATATTTATAGGAAATATTCATCCAGAGGTAGAAGAATATAAGCTTTCTCAAATTTTTGAAGAATTTGGAACAGTAGAGTCCCTTTTTATTAAAAGGAATTGTTATTCCAATAGAGGATCAAATATTGGATTTGTAGAAATGCCTGATGATGATGCAATGGAAGCTATAAAAAATCTTAATGAAACTGTATTTCATGAAAATAAGCTTGAAGTGTGTAAGTCAAAAAAATAAGCATGGTTAATTTTAATATGAAATAATATGTAATTGTAATGGATGAGTTAATTATTAATGGAACAGAGAAAATCCCAAGTATTTGTTTTAATTCGGAAAGTGGCAAATTGGATATACAGGGAAGATCTATTCCCGAAAATTCAATTGTGTTTTATGAACCTTTGAAAGAATGGCTTGATTTATATTCAGCAAATCCAAAACAATTAACAGAAGTTCATTTCAAATTAGAGTATTTCAACACCAGTTCTTCAAAGAGTATTTTGGAGTTATTGAAAATTCTTGCTAAAATATATAGCTCAGGAAATAGTGTTGTTATAAACTGGTATTACGAAAAAGATGATGACGACATGCTGGAAGTCGCAGAAGATTATGAATCTATTTTAAAATTACCCTTCAACATGATTGAATGTGAAGATCTCTTCTAAGAAATCTTACCGTTTTATTTTTCAAATTGTTTTTGTTTATATAGTATATTTACTAACAAATGAAAAAACTATATTCTATCATTAAGGGTTCAGTATGTTATATACCTGAAAAAAGAGTTTTAAATCAGAATTACTAATTTTTACGATCTTATAATACAATTGTTTCCTTTTTAAATGAAAAACCAAAAGTTTCCATTTCTTTCAAAATAGGTTCATACATTTCTTTTGTTAATGGCATACACACTCCTTTTCTTGTAATTTTTCCTTCTAAAATTAGTTTTGCAGCAATAGCAGGTGGTAATGAAACAGCTCTTGCCATAGCAGAATCACTATAAGGAATACCTTCAACAAGCATACTGGAAATACGTTTTTCTTTTCTATCAGGAAATTCAACAATTATTTCATTGTGAACAATTATCATATCTTTTTCATGCGGTTCGTATTCCATTTTTTTCAACATTAAATCTACAAGAAGATTTGAATTTGTACCATTAATTATTGAAATCTGAACATTATCAAATAATCCAAGCCAATCTAGTTTTTTGATAAAATCATCATTAACATCCATATTTAACGATTTTGCAAATTTTATTTTTATATCTTCCGTAGTAGTAGAACCAATAAGCTTAGCAATATATTGACTATATGTTGTATTTTCAAAATTCTTTTCTTCGGTATTCTCAATCAATTCAATTTTTAAAAGATTTGTCATCGTGTTGCAATAACCTGTGAATCTCAATAATCCTTTGTAGATAGAAATATCTTTATCCAATCCAAATTCTTTTAAATAACGGGTGCTGTCGTTACTAGGATAAGTTTCGAATGTTCCAATACCGTGAATATCCACTAATTTATGATGTTTAAATTTTGCAGGTACATCAATTACTTTTCCCTCAATTTGATAAGTAGCTGGAGATACCGCTGAACGCATAAGTCCATTTGGATCCCACGAAAATTTATAACCCCAAGGATTACGATTATACTCAAAGGATGGCAGACCAGCTCCATAGGAATCTATTTCTGTGATTTTCCCTTTCATCGAATGCACTTCATCAATCATTTGTTTTAAGCTCATGTTATCGAGTCCTGGATCTTCCCCCAGTTCTGTTAAAATAAGTGTCTCTTGTTTTTTTGCTTCTTCATCAAAACAATTAATTTCTGAATGTTTAAAGTCAGTTGTTATCATCGGAGTTTTATATTTCAGACACAGTTCAGCAACTACCGAGTGACATGATCGAGGTATCATTACAACAACAACTTCAACTTCCCTGATTATCTTTTCTAAAACATCAACTTGATCAATTGTCCAACTAATTGAAATGCCGAGATGCCTTCCTGCAATTATATCTTCTGCTTTTGAAACAGTACGTGTTGCAACAATAACTTCATATTTACAATTATCAATAAAATAATCAATCATTGGTTTTACTACATAACCTGCACCTAGAACTGCCACTTTTCTCATCTTTTGTCCTTCCTTTACGTAATTAAGTCATTGAATTCGGATCGTACAATATAATTGTTATAAAACTAGAAACAAAATGTTACTTCTATCGTGGTGTGAATTTACAAATTATTTATAAAACCATTAAGCAAATAGATAATTGGATTTTATCAAAAACTTGTAAGTTTATTAAAGTAAAGTTATCTTTATTTATTCAAAACATCTTATAATTAATTTAATTATATCAGTTAATTTCAACTTAGAATAGATAATTTATGAATTACTCAGGTTAAATGTGGAAAGGATCTTTGCCACTTCTTTTTCAAAAATCTTGGTGAAAATATTTCATGCAAGTATATCAAAAAACTAAGTATCTCAAAATATTTACGAATTATCTTTTATATTTAGTTAACGTTCTTTAAAAAACAGTATAAATCAGCTATTGCGTAATTCGATATTAAAGATACATAAACGCCCCTCTAAATGTCATTTAAACCGAAATATGGATAATATCTTTTCTAAGTTACCAACTTATTTTTATTTTCAACTTCTTTTAATCTATTTTCCAAAATAGAAATGGTTTCAGTATTTTCAGCTAAAAGGATAAGACTGAAATACCCTGTATCGGATAATGCTTCACAGTTATACGGAAATACTGAATCTATTTTTACTCCATCATAAAGATATGACTTAAGTTTTTCTTTAAGCTCATTAAATGAACATGGAGTGATTTTTAATTTCATGAATTTCCATACAGGAACAGGAACAGACAATTTTTCAATATTGTCTACTATAAGACTGACATAAGAAGAGCCATTAAAACGGGCATTATTTTCAACAGGAAATATACCTTTATCGCTCACTATATAATCAATGCCAATGACACCTACATAGCCTGTTTTTGCCATTTCAGTTGCAATTTTAAAAGAGGTATCTGTAATGTATTTAGCATTGTCAATAGAAAGGTTAGATTTATTAACTGTACCTGTGTGTATCAAACCTTCTTTACAAATTTGATCCCGTATTCCAAGGTGACTAATGCTTCCATCTCTGCTAATTATCCATTGATCATTAGGTGAAGATGAAACATTTAAAAAAGGTTCAATAATCACAATTTCTTCACCACTATCTGCAATTTCCTGATATATTTCAGTAATATCCTTGCCTTGTGTTTTATATAGAGATAAACCAGATTCACCTAAAGCTCCACGGATAATAACAGTGTCGTTGCTTTGCAGAATATCCATAATGATACTTTTCATACTATTAAAATTATCACTATCCTTAGGATGCATTTCAAATGAAACACCTTCAACAACAGGTATATCTACTTGTTTGCAAATATTTTTAAATGATGCTTTGTTATTATATTTCAATGTTTCAGATTCAAGAGCTCCAAATAATTCTGCTCCAAGAACCTTTGCAGCTTCATTTTCTACAATACCGGAGAACCATGGGACGTATACAGGTTTTTTGCCTGTTTTTTGAATCATGTCAATAATTGGATCAGGATTAATGAGAATCAGTTCTGAAAGACTCATTCCCGTTGTATCTTCACCATACTCAATAATATGATCAGACCCAAGACCAAGTGAACGTAGCCAGTTGTGATATTCATGATCTAATGTACCCCGTAAAACTACCAAATCATTTGAGGTGGCGGCAGCAAGCGGTCTGTCACTTTTTGAAACTACTGATGAATTACGTTGTGGAAACTGTGCAAAATTGTCTGCGGAATAAATTACTAATTCGTTATCATTATCAGATATACAATCTCGGAATGGTTTGAAAGTTTGGTTCATTTATAAAATTAGATATTTGCTTATTTGTATTTAATATCACACTTAATAAAAATAGGAGATTAAGGATGCACTATTATGGTATTCTTTATTAAACTCAGCTCCATATAATCCAAGCAAAAATTGATGTCAGCGCCAATACATATACATCAAGCACATAAACCCACTTTCCTCCAAATTTTGGAGTAGGTATTGATGATAAGTTTAAAGCCGATAATAACATCAAGATTACATATATAATTATGGAGAAAGTTGAATGGTCGAAAAAACTTTCAAATAGAAATAGAAATGCTAAGATGAGCACATTATTGTCAAGAGGCATTCCTCGGTATGTTTTACTGTCAATAAGTCCAAAAACATTAAAATAGCTCAAACGAATAGCACTGGTAGCAACAATAATAAATGCACCTGGTATAAACCAGATATTATAATTTCCATAGCTTAAAAGTAGAATTGCAGGTAGTATACCAAAACTAACAATATCTATCATTGAGTCGAGCTGTCCTCCAAATTCACCTTGTATTTTTGTTCTACCTTTCATTTTACGAGCTATAATCCCATCGTACCAATCGAACAAAACTGCCCAAAGAACACCAATTACAGCTGCAAAAAAATTTCCCTCAATGGCAAAATAAATCCCGAATACAGCACAAAGTAAGCCAGTTAAAGAACATATATTTGGTAAATCTTTGGCAAAACCAAGCATACTAACCTGTCGTGAATCACTCATTTTACTGTTTTTTTAAATACATTACATCAACTAAAGCCTCAACTAATTTTGAATTTTCGTCGTTGCTGCGGCTTGCTATTCTAATATACCGATCAGCTTCTGGTTGAGTTTTTCCCTGACTGTCTTTTATATAAATATTATGCTCTATAAATAATCTTTTAGTTACCTCTGAACCACTCAATGCATCATCGGGTAAACGACAGAAAATATAATTTGCATCTGGTTTAAAAACAGTCATACCTGAGATTGTACACAGTTTTTTATAAAATTCATCTCTATCGTCTCTTACTGTTTTACAACTATCTTCAAACTCCTTTTTGTATTCTGGTAAAATTCGTAGAAACTCCTCAGCAAATCCATTAATATTCCAAATGTGTATCCCATTTCGTACAGCAGTAGCAAATTCTGAATTAGCAGTTAGCATATAACCAATTCTAAGTCCGCAAATACCATATGCCTTACTCATGCTTTTCAGGATAGCCATATTTTGGTAATTTTGAATTTCTTGTTCCAAGCTAATCATCTCCTTATTATCAGCGAAATCAAGAAACGACTCATCAATAACCAGCATACAGTCGTGTTTTTCAAGTTTTTGTGCAAGTCTGATAAGATCTACCTTAGGCACAAGTATTGAAGTAGGATTATTTGGAGTTACCACAACGGCTATATCTGCATTTACTTTTATTGCTTCGTTTGCAAATTTGTCTACATCGAGCTGAAAAGATGGAAATTCCAAAGGGAATTCTACAGCATTACCTTTAGGTGCAGCATTGGCATATTCATTGAATGAAGGTACAGGAACGATTATTTTTTTAGCTAAATGACCCGATAGTATTTTTATAATTTCCGCAGCACCATTTCCAACAATTATTCTTTCGGCAGGTTGCTCTATTATATTCCCAATAAGTTCGGCAAGAGCATCTTGTGCCATTGGGTAATTTAATACAAGATCGTGAATTTTATCTTTAAGATGTGTAAATACTGCTTTTGGAGGGAAATAGAGATTATATAAATAGGCGTGATCTATAAAGTTATGACGATAATAACCTCCATGTTGTTTTGATATGTATTCGTATTTTTCTGTTTGAGTTTTATATTTGTGTTGGCTCATATATAATTTCGTATTAGTACTTTTTACTTATGTATTTTAGTTAATTTTAACAATTAATTCGTCACTTTTTAAATATTTAAACAAGAGTGTTTCCAAGAATAACTGCATTCTTACTTTTTGAAGGAAATAATTTTTCTGCTTCTGCTAAATCCTCAATGGTATCTATTTCGTACCATAGTTTATTGTCAAAAAAAACGGCTTGTAGCGATAGATTACCATCAGCCACCATTTCACCAAACACCGTTTCGTAGTAACAGTTAACTTTGTTGGCTGCAATATACTGGTTAAGCCTTTCTATAATAGCATGCCAGGTAGCTAAGGAAAAACTGTATATGTTTACAGTTTTGTATCTGTCTTTATTCAAATGAGTAGCATTGTCAGTATGAAAGCTATTGATTTGTTTTGTTTTATTGATTGAAATAGTCGTTCCGTTCATCCAAGGTGCCATTGGGGCAATGGCAATACGATTAGGGAAAATCATATCTTCAAGCTGGGATACGTCAAAAACAAGATCACTTTCAACTAAAACAAATGGCTCATTAATAATCTCACGAGCCATCCATAGCGAATAAATATTGTTGGTTGTTCTGTAAAGTGGACTATGAACATATTCGATAGTCATGTTTCCTGATAATGTTCCCAGAAATTCCTTGATGCAATTTTCCTGATACCCGGTCACGATTACAAGCCTTTTGAATCCTTTCTTTTTTAAACCAATAATAAGTCGTTCAAGAATGGTTTTTTCATTCACTAAGGTTAGACATTTTGGTGAATTTTGTGTTAATGGAAACAATCGACTACCTGTACCAGCTGCAAGTAATAATGCTGTTGTTATGCGCTTGTTATCATAATGAGTATTGAGGTTTATATTCATACTTTAGTAATTTGTTTATATAGTGATAATAAGCTTGGAAGCTTTATAGCGATATTACAGCATATTCGTTGTTCGCAGCAAATTGCGAATGTGATTGCTTAAATATCAATAAAATAAGAATTGTCAACTAATTGATTTAGGTAGCAATACAAAAGGCTGTGATAAATGAAATCAGAAAAATTGTAGCTCTGAACGCAAAAGTACAATTAAAATTGGTAATTTCATTGTTTTGTTATATTTACATTAGTTTGATGAATTATATTTTATTACAAATAAAATAATTTGATAGTTTATAAAAGTAATTTAACTTTGCTTACTCAAAACATAATAAATTAAAAAAATAATGGCAGTACCTGAAGTAGGAATATTTGTCGTTTGCATTGTAAAATCAGGAAAGAATATTATAGAAACCTGGCAGCAAGACAAAGATATTGAGAATATAATTTTTATTATTAATAATAATGAGATTTTATTCAAAGTTGAGCAGATTAAATTAGAAGGAAGACTTGCTGAAAAAAATACAGGCAGTCTCATTTTAAGCACAGCTAAAAATAATATACTGGATATCTGGTCTCATTTTCGTAATGAAATAAAACAAGATTTAACCATTGAACAAGTTGATAATTTAATAGGAAAGCTAAAGACTGATATTTTCAATGAATTAAAAACAATGATTAGGTTGAATGGAGAATTACCTACAGAAACCTTAAAAGATTACTACAACAAATATGATAATACAAATTTAATACAAACATAAATGAAAATTTATTTCTGGTTTGGTGTAGGTATTGGGATAGAACAAATAAAACGAAAAAATGATTCAAAAGAAATATATTTAATATTACCTTTTGTGAGAATTAGAATAATTTACTATCATAATGATTATATTTTATAAGTTGTTAGTCCAAGCATCAAAGTACTAAAAATTAGTATACCTAAGTGCCTCTAATTAAGCGTTTACGTTTTCTTTTGATGACACCAATTGAATAAAATATGAATTTCAATAAATGAATACTCCAAGTATTAAATAAAAAATAAGTTTATTTAATATTTTCATCGTTATGATATTTAATTTCTATTTCATAATCCATATGTGTCTGACAATGATAATTTTTTGCTTTATATCTTACATAGTCTTGCCATCCATTACATAATTTTTTACCATTCATATTAGTTTCTCTGAAATTAATTAACGAATTGATCTCATTAATTAGATTTAGGTCAGAATAAATACATTCAGGGTTAATACAAGGAATTCTAAAGTAAAACTTGTCCTCTCTTGTTTTAATAATTTGCTGTCCATTTTCTATTTCCATTGCTCCAGTATATTGAAATTTCAACCGTATTGTAATTTTATCAATGAAAGGAAAAACATCTTTTATAAAAGGTTTACATTGCTCATCATTTAACCTATTTTCAAATTCTTTTTGTCTTATTTTCTGTTCGTCTATCATAATAATTCTAACTAATGTAAAAATTATTCATTGATTATTTGTTTGTTAAAAATTTACTAAAATTATCATTTTTTCATTAGCGATGAAAATAATAATTTAAATATTTAAACGAGATATTTATGTAAAAAAGTTATTAACTTATTATGTTAATGTTCAAAATTATAAGGTCACATTTAAGCTCTTTTATAGAACGAAGTGGAATAAATGTGCTTAAAAAAAAGTTGGAGTTTTTTAATTGCCTTATAAAGGCAAAAGTGCGTTGGAAAAACTAAAACAATTTTCTATCATACTTACCGAACCAATCTTGATAGTTTATTTTCAAACCACTAAGAATGATATTTCTTTTTTATCAGAAAGAAAATGAAGTTTTTTGAATTATTTACTTATCAAAATGAGTAGGAGTGTTCTGTTTTATAAATTTTTACGCTGCTTGTTTATAACTATTGCTTAGATGAAACTGAGTTTCACCTATTTATTTATATGTGTAACTACGAAAAACTGATGTAGCCCTCACAGAATCAATTATGTCGTATACATACGAAAAAGTATAAAAGCACATATCGTATATTCAATACCAAAAAAAGAAGGTGTCCTGTAAGTACACCCCTGCTCTGCATTTCCGATTGCTATCGGAATCTCGCTACGTCGAATTTATTCTTGTAGATTTCAAATCTATTTTTAATATGTTTTCCTTTTTATGCAAACTTTATTTTTCTTATTCGCCTAGCCGCTTGAAGCGGCCGGGTGAATACCTAAACCACTGTTATTGCTACTAAAAACTCCCGATAATATTAAACTATCAGGAGTATTTTTTATCACATGTTATTGATAAAAAAGAGGGTAAATACATTAGAGTATCTAAACAGGTTTTTACTTAATAGATTTAAGTGTTTTTCTTAATCAAAATCACCATCATCTTGGCTTGGTTCTACAATAGGGTCATTATTAATACCTTTAATCAGATTTTAATTACTGTAAGTAAAAATCTAGCTTAATAAATCTCTCACAAACATACGAGGGTCAGGGGATAATACTACTTGTGATTATTTTTTTGGGGAATAAGGTAAAGAATTTGGTACAGCACCGGCAGATTTTCAAAAAGGAAAACTTAAAAAAATGAGAACTGGCAAGAGCAAAATTTTTAAAATGTTTGATTGTTCATTAAGATTCAAAGTTTACCAAGAAACATATCTAACTTAAATTGAAAGGATTTCAATATTTTCAGCAATTTTTTTCATTAACCAACGTGGAGTTGAAGTTGCTCCACAAACTCCAATAGAATCTGTTTTTTTGAACCAGTATGCTTTAAGTTCATCAACATTTGACACAAAATAAGTATTTGGATTTTCTTCTTTGCAAACCTGATATAGCATTTTGCCATTTGAACTTTTCTGACCACTTACGAAAATAATAACATCATGCTTCTTAACAAAATCTCTTAATTTTGATTGTCGATTGGATACTTGCCTGCAAATTGTATCGTTTACAACAAATTCAATAGCATCGGTTTCTTGTGCTGCAATCATTCGTGTTTTAATTTCATTTTGGATTTCGTAAAAACCCTCGATGCTTTTCGTGGTTTGGGAAAAAAGATTTATAGGTCTCGAAAAATCAACCTTATTTAGATCTTCAATGCCGCCGATAACGATTGCTCGCCCGTTGGTTTGTCCAACTAATCCATTTACTTCAGCATGACCTTCTTTACCATATATTAAAACTTGCCCCCCCTTTTTCTTAATAGAATCGAAGCCAATTTTAATATTATTTTGTAGTTTAAGAACTACAGGACATGATGCATCAATTAGCTGAATATTATTTTTGATTGCAATTTCATAAGTTTCAGGAGGTTCACCATGAGCTCTTAATAAAACTTTACAGTTTTTTAGAGTTTTAAACTGATCATGATCAATCGTTAATAGTCCGTTTAGTTTTAAGCGTTCTACTTCGGCATTGTTATGCACAATATTGCCAAGACAATATAAGGTTTCGTTTCTGTCGAGTTCCATCTCAGCAAGCTGTATTGCATTTATAACTCCAAAACAAAAACCCGATTTATTATCAATTTCAATTTTCATTTAAAAAACTCAAGTTTGAACTATGCTTATT
Source organism: Bacteroidales bacterium (assembly GCA_013138975.1). Taxonomy (GTDB): domain Bacteria; phylum Bacteroidota; class Bacteroidia; order Bacteroidales; family UBA12077; genus UBA12077. The sequence goes on along the minus strand of WTBR01000059.1, from coordinate 6,066 downwards.
TTTTTCTTTCTTTAACTAAACCAATAATATATTCTAATTGTTCTTCCTTGTTCAAATTACTATTGTCTAAATCAACAGAATCAAATGCTTTTTTTAATGGACTTTCATCACGTGTTTCATCTATATGATCTCTTTTGCGAACGTTTTCCAGAATTTCTTTGAAACTTACATCAACATTTTTTTCTTTTAACTCCAAATATCTTCTTTCTGCTCTAACCTCTGCTTTTACACTCATGAATATCTTTAATTCTGCATCAGGAAACACAACAGTTCCTATATCTCTCCCATCCATTACAATGCCTTTTTCTTTTCCCTAATGATGAATAGCCGTCAATGGTAATTATTATTTTGTTATCTGATTTTATCATTATTGAAATTTATTTGAGCAACAAAGGTAAATCCAAAAAATTCATTTGGCAAATATTAAAAGACCTTAGGTCTTCCATCTACAGTTATTAGACTTAATTGAAAAAAAGTGGACTTATTATCTAAAAAAAAACTAGGGAGAGCATTTTAGTTTTTTATTCGCCTAGCCGCTTAAAGCGGCTAGGCGAATGCCTAAAAACACTCCCGATAATATTAAACTATCAGGAGTGTTTTTTATCAGATGTTATTGATAAATAAGAGGGTAAATACATTAGAGTATTTAATTAGGTGTTTACTTAAATTATTTGAGTGTTTTTTTTAATCAGTTTCACCATCTTCAAAACCACCTTTAATTTTTGCACAAATAATTTTCGATTCCCAAGTGCATGGCAAAACGAAAATTATTCATTATTAATACCTTTAACTTAAAGAAGTTCACCTCCCCTTAAAACGTTAGAGTTTTTATTTTCATAAATGTTCGGTTTAGGTTAAATTTAATATTAATAAAAAGCATTAAAATATAGAAATACAGACCTTAAGGTCTGTTAAGTACTTTTTGTAAGTAGTTGTTAATTTACAGAAAACCAAAGATATACAGCGTGTATGTCTTTTTTAGTTTCATAATGTACTTGAACGATTCTTGAACAAATCTAATAACTATTTATTAAATTATTTACAATAAACTATAAAATATTGTGTTTTTCTGTAAAAAATATAATAATGTAGATAATAAAATAATCTTGCACCTAAACATTTAGGTATAATAGTATTGATTTTAAAAATCAGCCCGATTAAGAGAAGAAAATGAGCGAGTATTTTTACTTTTAATATATAGGTCATCTTGATTAAATTTGTAAAAACAAACAAGGATATTACTTTTAAAAACCCTCAGAATCATATATTTTTAGTTCGACAAAAAACTTAATAAATATGGTGCTATTCAGGCAAAAGAAAAATATGAATAAACCAATGTCTCTTTTTTCATTTTTTAAGAATTATAGAGTTTTCAGTATAAAAAGAAGATTAGAATCAAAAAGAAAAATAAATGAATTCTTAAAATATCATAATGAATATAATAAAGTCCCCATTGAAAAGGTGATTGAAATAGTTTTTGGACTACAAATACCGTCAAACTATCGCAATCTTCCAGATAGCTACCCTTTAGAAATAAAAAGGTATTATTTGCGATTAAATGCAACTATAATATTGATTACTGATTTGATATACCAATATTATGAAACTTATCAAAGGATAACAGGAACTTCTAAAGAAGATAAGGAACTAATAAAAAAACTGGAACTAAATGCAGAAGCTTTGATACCTTTAATTTTACAGTTAAAAGACTTAATTAAAAAAATAAAAAAAAGTAAATTTAATAGTTCTAAAAACCAGAGAGCATAAATATTAATAGTCCAAACCATAATTATAGCTACTAAAAACTCCTGATAATATTAAACTATCAGGAGTTTTTTTATCAGGTATTATTGATAAAAAAGAGGGAAAATACATTAGAGTATCTAAACAAGTGTTTTTCTTAATCAGAATCGTGATCTATTGATATTCCTTCTCCACCTTCAATTTTACTAATTCTTTAGTTTTTAAAATTAAAGTCTTTTTAATTTGTTAAATTATTCATTACCTTGCTTAAACATTTGAGTGCACCTTAAGATTATATTTAATATTTAAGGAGTATAAATTATTATTAATTAATCGAATAACTGAAATTATGAAAACCCTAAAAAGAATTAAGGTACTTATATTTTTTAGCATTTATCTAATAAATATTGCAAATGCACAAGACCAAAGCATAATAGAATTACAAGTAAAAAACAAGGGCAATATACCTTCTTTTATTATCTTTAAAGAAACAGGGAAAAGTTATTTGAAAGGACAAGAAAAGGATGTTTTTAAAGAATATCTGAAATTGACTGGAAATGATGAGTTGAAAAAGGTCAGAACTAGTACAGATGAGTTAAAATTTACACATGAAAAATATCAACAATACTACAAAGGTGTACAAGTTGAATTTGGTGAGTACAATATTCATCTTAAGGATAATATTATAGAATCAATGAATGGAGAGTTTAAAAGGATAAAAGATATTGATATTTCGCCTGATATTTCAGAAGAGCTAGCCTTACAAAAAGCGATGACTCATACAAAAGCAAAGGATTTTATGTGGGAATTTACCCATATGGAGAAATGGATTAAGCAAGAAAACAATGATCCTCAGGCCACATATTACCCTCAAGCAGAGCTTGTAATTATTCAAAACATTTATGGTGATAAAGCAATGTGTTTAGCTTATAAATTTGATATTTTCACAAATAATCCCTTGAGTCGTAACTATATTTATGTAAATGCCAATGTTGGAACAATTGTTAATGTTGTTCCTATTATGATTAATAGCGAAAATAATGCTGATACAAAATATAGTGGTGCAAAACATATTGATACATATTATGATAGTGAAGAAGGAAGTTATGTTCTTAGGGATTATTCTAGAGGAAATGGGATAGAAGTATATAATATGAAAAATGATGTTTATTCATCAAACAAGGAAAATTTTGTGGATAATGATAACCTTTGGATGTCCAGCGAATGGGATAATGATGATATGGATAATGCTGCTTTAGATGCACTTTGGGCAGCTCAAGAATCATATGATTTTTTTTGGGAAAAATATCAAAGAAATAGTTATGACAATAATGGTTCAGTTTTAACATTATATGTACATTATGGTGTTAATAAAATTGCAAGTTGGTCAAATGGAACAGTTTATCTTGGGGATGGAAATTATAAATACAAACCCTTAACAGCTATTGATGTAGTTGGACATGAAATTGGACATGGTCTCAATAATTCACATTCACATCTAGGTGCTTATAGTGAATCTGGTGCTTTAAAAGAAGGCTTAGCAGATATTTGGGGTACTTGTATTGAATATTTTGCAACACAACCCGATGAAAAAGAAACATGGCTGCAAGGAGAGGACGTTGCTCAAGATGGATACTATTGTACGAGATCTCTAGAAAATCCAAATATTAAAAATAACCCAGATACATATGGTGGTATGTATTGGGAAGAGCTTGAAGGTTGTGTCCCAAATCCTTATGAAAATGATAATTGCCATGTTCATAATAATAGTACTATAGTAAGTCATTGGTTTTATCTTCTATCTGTTGGAAAAACGGATTCAAATGATAATATGGATTATTTTAATGTCTCGGGCATAGGAATAGAAGATGCTACTGATATAGTTTATAGGATGGAAACTTCAGGTTATTTAGTAGGGGAATCCGGTTATTATAGTGCACGTATAGCTGCGCTTAAATCAGCAAGAGATGAATTTGGCTTTAATTCTACTCAAGTTATACAAACTGGTCGAGCATGGCATGCAGTTGGTGTTGGGGATTTTGATTTTATGCCAACAATTACAGATTCTCAAATAAGAGGTGGCTCTGATAATGTCCCTTATAACAGTGTAAATACATTTTATGTAACGCCAGCTTCTGATGCCTTAACATCATCCTATAAATGGTCTATAATTCCCTACACTATGGGCTGTAGTTCAACTTATCTACCACATATTATAGGAGTGGATACTGCAACTCATGTTGTTATTCATCATGGTACTTGTACAGGAACCTATTTACTTCGATGCGAAGCAAGAAATTATTGGTGTGCTAGTTATTATCAAGACAGGGTGATAACGGTTTATAGTAGTGGCGGTGATCCCGGAGATCCAGACCCTTGTGATCCAATAATGACTATTTATCCTAATCCCGGTAAAAAAGGTGAACGTACAATATTAACATTGCGACCTCCATCAGATGATCCGTGTGATGATTATCCTGTGGCTTATAGCCTTGAAACAAATGATGTTAAAATTTTTGATTTATCGGGTAATTTATTATTACATGACAGTTTTAGTTCAGATACATATTCTTTTAAAAACTCACATTTTAAAAATGGTGTATATATCATAACTATAAAAGATAAAAAAGGTAAAAAACATCAGAAACGTTTAACAATTGAATAAACTAAAGAGTCATCATTAACTTTATAAGTTTTGATGGCTCTATTAAATTATAATTCCTAATTAGTGTAGAAAATAAAATGATTATTAAATTAAAAAATAATATCTTAACAAGATATCAAACTAAGGAAATTATGAAAATATGCATGATATTTTTAAGTATCATTCTTCTGTCATATTCTTGCGAGAATGATAATAATACTCCGAAACCTGTTTCAAAAGAATGGGAAAGAATAACTAACCCTAGTGGATATAGTTCTCTTACTGATATTGAATTTTATAATAATGAGTTTGGAGTCATTTGTGGTGCGGATGGTACTGTTTTAAAAACAGAAAATGGAGGTGCGGAATGGCAAGCTGTTAATAATGGAAATAATTATGCATCATATAAAGTATTTGTATTAAATGAAAATGAATTTTATCTGGGAAGAACTGGTCTTTTTAAAACAAACAATGGAGGGCTTTCCTATACTGAAATTGGCGATTTAAGTAGTTTTGGAGCAACAATTTTTTTAATTCACTTTTTTAATTCTGATAATGGTCTAATTTATAAAAGTGGAAGAGTTTATAAAACAGTTGATGGAGGGCAAAATTGGAATGAAATATATAATGGTGGATTTTGTTATAAGATGCAATTTGTATCAGATAATGTTGGATATATTGCGGGTGGTGCAACATGGGATGGCATGACATATGGAGAGTTACATAAAACGGTTGATGGTGGCAATACATGGATAAATCTTGGAATGACTGAAGGTGTATTTAACGGAGAAATTGTAGGAATGTATTTTATTAATGAAGATACAGGTTTTATAGCAAACTTTAATCGTGAGTTTTATATTACTCAAGATGGAGGAACAACATGGGATAAGCGATGTGATACACTTCCCCACATTGCAAATGATATTCTATTTATTTCGGAAGATGAAGGTTATGTAGCTGGACATTGGGGAATCTATAAAACAACAGATGGAGGAATAACTTGGGCTTGGGATTATAAAAATGAATCTATTATATTAACATCTATCGCAAAAACTCCTGATAATAAAATTATAGCTGTTGGTAATGGCGGCGTAATCTTAAGGAAAGAATGAAACTAACTACGTTATTAAACAGGTGAAATTTAAGCTCTTTTGTAAAACATAGTGGCGCAATTATAATCACACTTTTCTAAAAACCTTTGGTGTAACAATCTCCATCGGTCATTGTTTCGCTTGCAGATACTAATGATGCTAAAAATTTATATGACAGTGTATTATTTTATTCGCCTAGCCGTATGAAGCGGCTGGGCGAATGCCTAAAAAACACTCCCGATAATATTAAACTATCAGGAGTGTTTTTTATCAGATGTTATTGATAAAAAAGAGGGTAATACATTAGAGTATGTAAATAGGTGTTTACTAAATAGATTTAAGTGTTTTTCTTAATCAAAATCACCATCTTCAAAACCACCTTTAATTTTTGCACAAATATTTTTCGATTCCCTTTTGGGCAGGGCAAAACGAAAATTATTCATTATTAACACCTTAAATTCGAACAAGTTCATCTTTCTTTAAAACGTTAGAACTTTTGTTTTCATAACTTATTCGGTTTAGGTTAAATTTAGTATTAATAAAAAGGAGTACTAATCAAAATCATTACCACTTGGAGTTCCTTGTCCA
>WTBR01000174.1 GCA_013138975.1 Bacteroidales bacterium | reverse complement strand
AAGTGAGTTTTTCATTACACAAATAACCTCGAGCTAAGCCTTCTCCGCCAATACATAATTCTCCTGATACGCCTATGGGTAGCAATTCTAAGTTTTTACCTAATATAAATATTTCATAATTCGGGAGCGGAGTTCCTATTGAAGTCCCTTGTTGCGTCAAACTTTCTTTGGTTTCAGTTTGTATAGTAGTTACATCTGTGCATTCTGTAGGACCATAAACATTACTTATTTTAAGATCATGATTGTCAAATTTGTCGAATAAGCTCTGAATTAATTTTTTCTTTAACTCATCTCCTCCTAAGATAAATTGTTTTAGATTTAATCCTTTTATGTTCGTTTCTTCATTTTGAACTAACAATTGAGCATGAACAGGAGTTCCATCTGCAATTTGTATATCATGTTGAATATAATATCTTAATAAATCTGATCCTTCAAAACGAGTATCTTCAGGGATAATGTGCAAACTATGTCCTAAGGTTAATGATGGAAAAATCTGCTTTACCGATGCATCAAAATATATTGGTGAAATCAATGATATATGGAGTGTGTTTTCATAAGAATCATAAATTCTTGTTGAAAGACCTGTTATCAAATTAACTACATTCTTATGCTCAACCATTACTCCTTTGGGTTGACCTGTAGATCCTGAGGTATAAATTACATATGCCAAATTTGTTGGCAATCCATTGTTTATGTTTTGAATTTCTTTTTCAAGATATAACGATGGGTCTGATATATTTAATATCTCTCCTGAGAATTCATAATCCTTTGTCGCTAAATCAGTACTTAAAAGAATGTCTACCTTACTTTCTGATATGATATGTTTTATTCTTTCTTTCGGAGATTCTTTATCTAAAGGTAAATAGGCACATCCTGCTTTTAAAACTCCTAAGATACCCAGAATCATTTCAAGCGAACGTTCTACTAATATTCCAACTATACTTTCTGTCTTTAATCCTTTTTCTATTAATAAATAAGCTAGTTGATTACTTCGTGAATTTAATTCTCTATATGTTATAAACTGATCATAATAAACCAATACTAATCGGTCAGGAGTGCGTTCAACCTGTTCCTCAAATAAACATTGAAGTGTCTTATCTTTAGGGAAATCTCCATGAGTCGCATTAAAATCAAACAACAACTGTTGCTTTTCTTCTTCTGTTATAATTTCTATTGTTGATAGATTCTTCTCTAGTTTTTCCGGTAACTGATTTATGATTTGTTTAAAACAACGGATAAATCTTTCTATTGTCTCTGATTCAAAAAGCTTAGTACTATATTGAAGGTTGAACAACAACTGTTCGCCATAGTCGGTGACTGTCATTGTTAAATCAAATTTAGAAATTTCCGGTCTATGAATATTCTCTTCTTTATCAAATACAGGTAGATCATCTGAATTATCTGTCTGGTTCAATAAATTAAACATAACATCAAATAATGGATTGCGACTGGTATCCCGATTCGTTACAACTTGCTCTACTAAATCTTCAAACTGGTATTCCTGATTTTCATAAGCTTCTAAAGTGCTCTCTTTTAAGTCTTGTAGATAATCAATCAGACGTTTTTTACCTGACACTTCATTACGCAATGCCAGAGTATTAAGAAACATGCCGACAATTCTTTCCAAATCGGAATGGCGACGAGCAGCTATAGGGCTTCCTATAATTATATCTTCCTGTCCACTTAATTTTGATAATAGGATCGTAAAAATGGATAACAAGGACATATACATTGTTAATCCTTGTTCATTACATATATTCTGAATGATTTGGGTCTCCACTGGTGATAATACAAAACTTACTCCTGCTCCTTCAAAGCTTTGCATCACAGGTCGTATGTTATCTGTTGGTAGTTCTAATACGGGAACTTCTTCTTTAAACTTTTCTAACCAATACGATTCCTGACTTTTAATCCTTTTTTGTTGCGCTTCGCTATTTTGCCACTCAGAATAATCTTTATAATGTAAGTCTAATTCCGGTAAGTCTTTTCCTGATAATAAATCAAAAAACTCTTCTTGTAAGATACGATGAGATTCTCCATCACTTATAATATGATGCATATCAATCATTAACAGATCTTGTCCATCTAAAACTTCTAAATATCCTACTCGCAATAGTGGGGCTTTACTTAAATCAAAGGCTTGTGTAAATTCTTTCTGTAATTTACTTAATTCTTTACTCCTTATTTGATGGTTGGATATACTTAACTGTACTTCTTTATGAATACCTTGTACTGGTAGTTCATTTTCTATTTTGAAACCGGTTCTAAAGTTCTCGTGTCGTGCTATCAGTTTATCAAAAACTGTGGTGATTTGTTCTTTGGTACAATCTCTTGGAACTTCTATTATTCCCGGCATATTATAAGCTGTACTTCCTAAATCCATCTCTTGTAACAAGTACAATCGGCGTTGAGAGGAAGATAAAGGATAATATTCCTTAGTTTTTGCCTTGGGTATTGAAAAATACGAAGTACTTTCTGTTGAATCTATAAGTTCTGATTGTCCTTGAATGGTCTGATACTTAAAAATATTGCGTAATTCTATTCGTACATCTAATTCTTTATGAATGCGAGATACTAATACAGTAGCTTTCAAGGAATGACCGCCCAACTCAAAAAAACTTGCTCTTGTGCTTATCTCTTTTGATGGTATATTCAATATATCAGACCATATTTTTACCAACTTACTCTCTATTAAATTACTTGGAGCAAAATACCCTCCACCTGCTTTTATTTCCGGTGATGGTAAAGCTTTTCGATTGACTTTCCCATTGTTGGTTAAGGGTATTTCATCTAATTCTACAAAATAAGAAGGTATCATGTAATCGGGTAGTAATCCTGATAAATAGATCCGTAGTTCTTCATTATTTTGCTCTTTATCATATACTATATAGGCACATAAATATTTATCGCCTTGATCTTCTCGTGCAATGACTGCACATTCCCGAATACTTTTATGTTGTAGTAAGACGTTTTCTATCTCGCCCAGTTCTATCCTAAATCCACGGATCTTAACCTGATGGTCAATTCTTCCTAGAAACTCAATATTACCATTAGATAACCATCTGGTTAAATCGCCTGTTTTGTATAAATACTCCCCAGATTTATACGGGTGATCAATAAACTTTTCGGAAGTGAGTTTTTCATTACACAAATAACCTCGAGCTAAGCCTTCTCCGCCAATACATAATTCTCCTGATACGCCTATGGGTAGCAATTCTAAGTTTTTACCTAATATAAATATTTCATAATTCGGGA
>WTBR01000141.1 GCA_013138975.1 Bacteroidales bacterium | reverse complement strand
AATGAAGGATTGATGTGCTTTTATAAAGGTACTGATACAACTTAACTTGAAAAACCTAATGCCTAATACGGGTTAATTATTTGTTTATCTATTTTTAAAACACAAGAAACATATAACTAACAAATTGTTTATCTTAGTGGCAATTAACAGTTGCCAAATGAGAAGTAACGACAACTTATATGCCCTTACATTTACTATACGGCAATGTAATGGCAATAGGGTGGTTTTTTATACAAGTTGTGTGCCATTTGAAAACAATATAACCAAACAATAAAAATTATACTATGAATAACGAATTATACGATAATGAAAAAGTTGATTTGACTCAACAAAATATTGATGGTGAAATTAAATTATCTAAAGATGAAATTAATGAAAAGTATAAAAAAGGTGAAGTAAGAATTATTACTGAACAAGCTCGTTATCCCCTAAGTACAATTGTAAATATGGTGAATAGTGATGATTATATTCTCAATCCAGAATTTCAAAGAAGGCATAGATGGGATGTCTCTAGAAAATCAAGACTAATAGAATCATTTATTATGAATGTTCCTATACCACCAATTTTTCTTTATGAAAGAGAGTATTCTGTTTATGAGGTTATGGACGGACTACAAAGGCTTACAGCAATTTCGCAATTTTATGAAGATAAATTTGCCTTGCAAGATTTGGTAGAATGGAGTGAATTAAATGGGTTTAAATACTCTCAATTACCTGAACAAATAAAAAAAGGAATTGACAGAAGATATATTTCATCCATAATATTATTACAAGAAACTGCTAAATCTGAATCTGAAGCCAACAGATTAAAGCAATTAGTTTTTGAGAGAATTAATAGTGGAGGAGAAAAATTAAAAGCTCAAGAAATAAGAAACGCTTTATTTCCAGGGGGATTGAACTACTTAACAATTAGTCTTTCACGCAACAAATATTTTTGCAAATTGTGGAATATTCCAGAGCCTGATGAAACAGAAATAGAAAATGGACAAGCTAGACAAGAAGTAATTGAAAACAAGTATTTTAAAGATATGTCTGACGCTGAACTTGTACTTAGATTTTTTGCTTATCGTCAGGTTGACCAATGGCAAGGTAACACAATGGAGTCTTTTTTAGATGAGTTTTTGAAAAAAGGAAATGAGCAATTTAATGAAAATGTATTAACTAATTTAAAAGAGTTATTCAACGATACTGTGAAATTTGCATTTGATTTATTTGGAGAAAAAGCTTTTTGGCTTCACAGAAAAAGAGAAGATAAATGGTTTCATTATGAAAGGCCGACTAAAATATTATATGACCCATTAATGCAGGTTTTAGCGAGTAACCTAGACAAGAAAGAGACGATTTTAGCTAAAAAAACAGAAATCGTTGCTGGTATAGAGATTTTTCATAAAAATGAATATGAGTCTTTTAAAGGTCGTGACACAAACAAAACTAAAGTTACTGATAGAATTATCGTTCTGAATAATTACTTAAACTCCTTTATAAATGAATAATATCTTAAGTGAATTTCAAAATGAAATGGAGTCGCTTAAGCTATATATTGAATTTCAGAATAAGAGTTATAAAAACCAATCTAATATTGAAAAATATGATCCAAATTCTATTTTCAAAACGTTAACCATATCAAAAATTAAGCAATTTGATTTCAACTCTCATATAATTTCAATTTACGGAGCATATGAGCATTTTGTAGAACAACTATTAGTTAAATATTTAACTGAAATTTGTGCAATTACTAATTCATATAATCTTCTTCCAGAAGAAGTTCAAAAAAATAATCTAAATAAAACACTAGAGATTATTAAACAACTTGAATACAGGAAAAATCGAAATATAAAGCCTGAGAAAGTAATTGAAATATTACATAAGAATATTAATGAAAATTCTTCTACAATCAATATAAATGCTTTTAAAAATCACAGTGCAAATTTTAGAATATCTGTAATTGATAATTACTTTTCAGAAATAGGTATAAAAAACATATCTAGTTTAGTTAGACAATATGAACCATTAAAGACGTTTTTAAAAAATACTATTTCAGATTATTCTTCTAAAAAAAGTGTTATTGCCTTTCAGGTTTTGGAACATATTTGTGACCTGAGAAACGATATTGCACACGGTGTTAATAATATTCAATTGATAAATAAGACAATTTTATTTGAATATATAGATTTTATGAAAATTTATACATCTTCATTATTTGAATTAATAAACGATAATTATTTAACGAAAATCTACGAGCAAAATAATGATAAGATTGAAGTTATTAATATTTATAATAAAGAAATTTTATGCTTCAATACAAAAGGTAAACTAATCAATAAAAACTCTAAAATATTAGTAAAATCTGAAAATCACTTTCCGAATATCTTTTTGACAAGCATTAAAGATATTCAACATAATAACAAAAGTATAAGCAATACTGTAGTAAATAAGAATATTGATGTTGGTATACTACTTGACAAAAAAATCAAAGATACAATGGATTTTAAATTAGTAACTGAATAAAAAACGGCACACAACAACATATAAAAATAATACGGGCGAATTGGGTATTGTAAGGTATTCTCAATTTGTTAACTTTGGTTGTGCAACCGAGGATAGGAGGGTAAATCCCGTACTATTCTTATATAAACGTTATAGCGCTTTAATTCGCACGAAAAATTTGAAAATCAATGAATAATAAAAAAGTATTTAACGTAAACCAAATTGAAGCAGCTTGTGTTATAGGTTCACCAATTTTAGCTGGAATTCTTATAGCACTTAATTACAAAAGTTTTGAAGAAAGACAGAAAGGTATAGCTTGGATAATTATTGGAATATTATGGACAGCTGTGATAGTCGGAATAGCTATGATAATTCCAGAGAATTTAGCAAAAAGTAGTAAAATGTTTATTCCAATCCTTAATGGTGTGATATTATATCCAATTATTAATAAATTACAAGGAGATCAAATAAAAGCACATTTTGATAATAACGGTGAAAAAGGTTCCAATTGGGTTTTGGCAGGATTAATAGTTTTTATTGCTGCATTATTTGTACTCCCTTTGATTATTCTTGACAGAATGTCTCCTGTGAGCCAATATTCAAGACAGAGTTTTGACTTAAATGGAATCTATTATAATTCTGAAATGAATGTGGACGAGGTTGATAAGCTTGGTGGAATTTTGCAAAGAATTGATTATTTTAATAATGAATCTTCAATTGAAGTTATATTTCTTGACAATGATTCAACATATGAGTTCAAATTAATTATTGAGAAATCTTACTTTAATGATACTATTACAATAAATGATATTAAACCAATTTTTAAACATTTAAATTTCTACGATTTTAAAAAACCATTGACATTTAAAATAACAGATCCACTTCTCGAAAGTAATAAAGTGGTAGAGTTAGAAAATTATGATAATATTCTACGCCTACAAGAGTATAAACCTTTTGATAAAAATCCCAATTTCATATTGATATATGATTTGGGAATAGATAAAGTCGAAATAGATAAATTTCAAGAATTTATTTTAAAAATAAACGATGTATTTAATCCTCAGTATAGGTTTGACTTCATGTTCACATACGAAGACGGAAATTACTTTTTACGATTATTTGTCCCAAAACAAAGTTGGAGTGATAGAATACTAATAGCAGAATTGAAACAGCTAAAAGTGAAGCTTAATGTTTTTAGGTTTAAATATCCATTCAGACTTTTTATAGCAGATAGTTCATCATTGGACATTAATGAATTAGAAATTAAATAATAACGCGCTATAACAATTAAGCATCGTTTTCGGTTTTCCCGAATATGTGCTTTATGTTGAACTAACCCCGATTAAAAAGGGAGTACCTTATATATTGTGGAATTGATTTTTTGAGTTTTAGGCTTATTTGTTTTC
>WTBR01000016.1 GCA_013138975.1 Bacteroidales bacterium | reverse complement strand
GAAATAATTCCCTCACTATACAAGATAAACTTCGGTTCAATGAATCACCAAAAGTTTTCTTTCTGCGAATACAAAATTATTGAAAATAACTTGGATTTTAACACAATTCAATTAAATTTCAAAATGAACTATAAATAATTTAAATTATTTTTTTGCTTAGTTTAATAAGTCGTGGCATGGATTTTATAATTATTAAGCAAATCTGGTAATGGTTGTTATACAGTAACAAAAAGGTTCTGCTCTTTCTAAGGAGTATCTGTAGCACGACTATTTAAATTTGAATTGTTTTTTGAAGAAATATAAGTGAAAAAGAAACGAATTATATCGGTTATTTTGGTGTTTAATTGGTATAAAATGAGCTTTTATTACAAGTCCAATTTTAAGATTATTAATGCTCACAGAGAGTTTATGAAAAATGAATGTGTTTAATGATTTGATAAAAATGATAAAAATATTGTAAATTTAGAATGTAATATTCTATTATAATTTTCGTTAAATTTATCTAATTTTAAGTTAAATAAGATGCTGAATTTTTTAAATAAGTCCTATCCATTTAATGATGATCTGAAGCATAATGCAAAAATCATTTTTTTTATAAGTATTGGTGTCCTGGTTTTTTTATTATTATTTCAACCTGTTGAATACAGCTCATATAGTAATAAAGATATTTTTTATTTAATTACAGGATTAGCAGCTTCTACATTTTTAACCTTAAGTTTGAATTTAATTGTTTTACCCAGCTTTTTTCCTAAAGTATTTCTTCAAAGTAAGTGGGTAGTTAAAAAAGAAATAATTTGGAATATTTGGATTTTATTCTCGATTTCAGCTACTGATTTTCTGTTTTATGTAAAACTGTTTGAAGTTATTGATTTTAGTTTTAGTGTAGTTGTACGGATTTTATTACTTGGACTTTTACCTGTTGCTGTTTTGATTATAATTAATCAGGATCGTTTATTACGTTCGCATCTAAAATCGGCTATTCGATTAAATGATAAACTAAAAGAAAATAAGCAGCAAAAAGAAAAATTAATAAGCTTTGAATCGGAGTATAAAAAAGATAGTTTAACAATAAAACTTGATTCTTTAATTCTTGTTAGGTCGGCAGATAATTACATTGAAGTTTTTTATAAAAGCAATGGGGATATTAAAAATCAAATGATTAGAAGCACCATGGCAAAAGTGGAACAAACACTTCGTGAATATGATTTTATTTTCAGATGTCATCGAACTTTTATTATAAATGTAAATTATATAGAAGAAATTACAGGAAGTTCGCAAGGATATAAATTATATTTTCAAAAAATAGATTTTCCTATTCTGGTATCACAGAAATATATTAATGAGTTTAAGAAATTGATTTAATCAGTGAAACTATATTTTCAGGAACGATAGTGAACTGAAAGTATTTAGTTGAACTGATCCCGAGTGGACTCCGCTGAGCCTGTCGAAGTGGACTCTACTGAGCTTGTCGAAGTGAAGTCGAGGGATCTCTTGGGTCATAACTTGCCTGATGGTAGTCAGGTTTCCTAACCCTCGGGGCGAAATTTAAAATAAATCTTTTGTTGACACCCCGTCTGCCTGCAGCAGGGTAGTTCATTTGTTTTATTTTTTCATCCCTATTATTGAATTCTGCCCCTAAAATACGATCTGCTCCCTTTTTTATTTATCGATATCCCTAAGTTTTTTTTGGATAAGTTAACTGTTATAGATTTGTGATTAAATAATTTAATCGCAATAAATCATGGTACAAATATCGGCAATAATATGTGCATATAACGAGGAGGCTACTGTAGAAAATATTCTAAGTAGTATTTCAAAAATATCAAGAATTAGTGAGATCATTGTTATTAATGATGGTTCTTTAGATAAGACTGAAGATATCATTAAAAAAATCAAAACCAGAATTAATATTATTGATATTCACTTGCCTCAAAATATGGGTAAAGGTTATGCTTTGGCAAAAGGAGTTGAAATATCAAATTCAGATTATCTGGTTTTTATTGATGCTGATCTTTCTAATCTTACGAGTAAGCATGTATACCAACTTGTAGATCCGGTAATAAATAATGAGGTTGATATGGTTTTAGGACAGGCAACTGATACCAGAATAAATCATAATATAAATCCATTTAAATATTTTTCGGGACAAAGAGCTTTAAGAAAAAAAGATCTACTGCCCATATTGGATCGGATAAAACCATCAAGGTTTGGTGTTGAAACGATAATAAATCTGCATTATCAGGCTACAAATAAAATGATTAAATATGTTAATCTGAAAAATCTTTCCCATCCTACAAAATTTGATAAAACACTTTCTCATATAGCGTTAAAAGAATTTGTTATGGAGGGTCATCAGATTTTTTCAACAGCGTTCCATAATATGGATTTACTTACTAAAAGTATTAAAAATTCAATATCTAACAGTTTTAATGTTCATGTTTAAAATTATATGCTATGAAAATTTTACTTGTGTACCCCGAATACCCTGATACTTTTTGGAGCTTTCGACATGCTTTAAAATTTATCTCAAAAAAAGCTGCAAACCCTCCACTTGGTTTGATAACTGTAGCATCAATACTACCTGAGGATTGGGAGAAAAAACTAATTGACCTTAATGTTGAATCATTAAAATCAGAGGATATTATTTGGGCTGATTTTGTTTTCATAAGTGCTATGAACGTTCAGCTAGAATCTGTTTTTGAAATAATCTGGAAATGTAGAAGTCTAAAAACTAAAATTGTAGCTGGAGGGCCTTTTTTTACAGCAGAATACCTGCGTTTTTCAAAAATAGATCATTTTGTTTTAAACGAAGCTGAAATTACCTTGCCCGAATTCATAAGGGATTTAAAAAACGAGCAATTAAAAAGGGTTTATCAAACAACAGAATTTGCTGATTTAAATCATTCACCTTTACCTGATTATTCTTTAATAAAGCAATCGAAGTATAGTTCTTTAAGTATTCAATATACGCGGGGCTGTCCTTATAATTGTGAGTTTTGCGATATTACAGCATTGTTAGGACATAAAGTGAGATCAAAAACTTCTGATCAGATATTAAACGAATTACAAAACATTTACGATTCCGGTTGGCGTAAAAATGTCTTTTTTGTAGATGATAATTTTATAGGGAATAAAAAAACACTTAAGGAGGTTTTATTACCTGAAGTTATTGAATGGATGAAAATCAGGAATTTTCCATTTCGTTTTTCAACCGAAGTATCGATTGATTTAGCTGATGATAATGAATTAATGGGTTTAATGATTAGTGCCGGTTTTGAAACGGTATTTATTGGCATTGAAACAACCGAAGAGAAAAGTTTAACTGAATGTAATAAGGTTCAGAATAAAAATAGAAGTTTAGTGGAGAGTGTCCGCAGAATTCAGGATCATGGGATTGAAGTTTCTGGCGGTTTTATCGTAGGTTTTGATAATGATTCAAAGCAAGTTTTTCAAAATCAGATAGATTTTATTCAGAAAAGCGGAATAGTAACGGCTATGGTCGGTTTATTAAATGCTCCCAGAAAAACCAAGTTATACCAGCGATTAAAAAATGAAGGAAGAATAATTCAGGAAACTAGCGGAAACAATACAGATTACTCTTTAAATTTTATTCCTAAAATGAATACAGAAGAGTTAATTAAAGGATATAAAAAGGTTTTGAATAGAATTTATTCAGGAGAATCGTATTATAAACGTGTTTTAGAATTTTTAAAACGTTTTTATCCTATCGATAGGGTAAAAAAGAAAATATCATTTTCGCTTATAGTCGCATTTTTTAAGTCGATGATTATTCTTGGTATTGTCGATAAGTTTAGGTTTTCGTACTGGAGATTAGTTTTTTGGAGTTTGATTAACAGGCCACAATTATTAACTAAAGCAATTACATATTCAGTTTACGGATATCATTTTAGGAAGGTATTTAAAGAAGTATTATAAAGTGATTTATCATGCGAGGTTTTATTATTGGAAACTTAAAGATTAAGACTCCGGTAATTCAAGGAGAGGAATGGGAGTTTGTATTTCATAATCAGGACTAGCTTCTGCACTTGCAAATGAAGGAGGAGTGGGGTTATTTCTGCAGTTGGAATTGGAATGACGAAGCCAAACTATATTTCCAGAAAACATCCAAATCATCTCATTTTTGAAGATATAATCGACACGAACCTTGCAGTTAAGAACCGAAAAAAAACAAATAAGAATAATGTTTATTTACACAAGTGGTTGAAAAACATGTGTTTATTATTGACTTTCCAATTGCAATTTTGTAATTTAATATCATTATTAACTTAACAGATTAAATTATGGAATCAGAGATTTGTTCAAAAGTTGGTAAATGTCCATTATTTAATGGGCACTTGCTCAAAAGATCGGGATCGGAAGAATCTTATAAAAATTTATTTTGTAGGGCAGGTAAAGAGAAATGGTCTTCATGTATGCGTTATCAAACCTCAGAAAAAGTAGGCATGTGTGCTGATTGGATTTTGCCTAATTCCTCATTGACTATTGAGCAGATTGTCCAAAAAATGAAAGAAAAAGGTGAGTTAGTAGTTTAGCTTAGTCAAAATCATGAGATTTTTAATATTGGTTTTGTCAACAAAAGAGAAGTAAGTATCCGAATATTAATTATTTGAATAAAAAAGTCATACTTCAATGTTGAAATATGACTTTTAGCTAAAAGCGAATAACAAAAGGCTAATAGCTTATAAATTTATTCGTATCGCAATGAATTTGCCGGATTATCTTTTGCGGCTTTAACTGATTGATACATAACAGTAATTAAGCTGAAAACAGAAACAAGTATTATTGGTATAATAAATATCCAAATGTTCAATTCCATTCTATTCGCAAAATTATTTAACCATTTGTTTATTGCGAAATATGTAATAGGAACAGCAAGTACAAATGATATAGTTAAGAGAGAGATATAATTTTTTGTTAATAGAATTAATATTTGTTTCATACTTGCTCCCATAACTTTTCTAATTCCAATTTCTCTTCTGCGTTGAGCTGCAGAAAAAGCCGATAGGCTTAATATTCCCAGCGTTGTTATAAATAATGCAAGTAATGAGAATAATCCAAAAACTTTTCCAAAACGAACTTCTGATTTGTATTGTTGATTATAATAATCTTCTAAATAGAAATAATCAAAAGGATTACCAGCAAAGAATTCTTTGTATTTTTTCTTTATTAATGTAAGGTTCTTTTTCAACTCTGCATCATCAGTTAGCTTAATAGAAAAATACCCGGTAAATCGCTGAGCAAGACGAAATATCTGTGGCTCAAAATCTAATCTGGGCGATTCTTGATGGAAGTTTTTAATAACACCAATAATTGTATTTTCTATATCTCTGATTAATATTTTTTCTCCAATTGCTTCTTCAGCTTGCTCAAAACCTAATAATTCTAATGCTGCAAGATTAATAATAACGGAGTTTGCTTCTGCTTTATAATCTTCATTAAAGTTTCGTCCGCTAATAAAAACAGTTGAATAAACATCGGTAAAATTATGATCGAGCTCCGTAATTCGATAATTTTTGCCCGCAGTAGATTCATCCTTGATTCTACGAATACCTCCTCGATTAAACATATTATGCATCCCCGGAACAACTGAAGAAAAAGCAATTCCTTTTACAAAAGGATATTTTGTAATTTCTTCCTTAAAAGCCTTTCGCTGATTTATAATATCTTCATTACCAACTCTTGGTGTGTTTACTGCTAGAATATTTGATTTGTTTATACCCGATTCTTTAGATCGTAGAAATTGAAGTTGCTGATAAACACTTATTGTTCCTGCAATTAAAATAGCAGCCATAAAAAATTGAAATATCACTAATACTTTACGAAGAAAAACTGCTCGTTTTGATCCTGTAAATCCAGCTCTTAAAGTTGTTGCGATTTTTTTCGATAAAATTCCCCAAATGGGATATGATCCTGCTAGTAATGTTCCTACCAGAAAAATTAATGTTACATTTCGCCAAAACCATATTTTATTCCATAAAATGTAGTTTTTAGGGATATCGGTAAGATGAGAAAAGAAAGAAAAACTTGATTCTATAATAACAAAAGCAAATAATAAGGCAATTGAATTAATTAATAAGGATTCCAATAAAAATTGTTTAATTAATTGTGGCGATGTTCCTCCTAAAACTTTTCTTAAACCAATTTCAGATGATCGTTTTATAGAGCTTATTGTAAGTAGATTAACAAAGTTTATCCAAGCTATAACAATTATAAACCATGAAATAATGTATAAAAAGATAATAGAGTTTTTATTCCTATTTGCTTTTAATTCGTGCATGAAATGAGATGTGAGATGGATATCTTTTACCGCTTGGAGTTTATAAGCAATTTTTAATTTATACAATTCCATAAATTCACCCAATTCAGCATTTATAAAATCTTCTATTTTTTTATTTAATTCATTAATTTGAGTTCCGTCTTTAAGTGTTACGTAAGTATAAAATCCACTATATACCCAAGCAAATGATTTAACATTTTCGCCAAGTTGATTTTCCCAATTAATATACGATAGTAATACGTCTGCATCAAAATGCATATTATCAGGTTGAGATTTATAAACTCCTACAATTTTAAATAACTGATCTCCATTTAACTTTATAAGTCTACCTGTTGGGTTTTTATCGTCGAAATATTTTGCAGCAATTTTTTCAGAAATTAGCATCGTATTTGGCTCGCTTAATAAGCTATCCGATGACTTATAAATCATTTCATAAGAGAATAATTCAAGGAAGTTTGGTTCAGCCCAAAGCATGTTTTTTTCGCGAAATGAAATATTATCAAAGGATAAAATACCCTCAATACGGTATGCTCTAGCAAATTTTTCAATTTCAGGAAATTTCTCTGTAATTACAGGCCCTACAGTAGGACTTGCCGATGCAAATTGCACATTCTCTCCTGTTTCAGAAACTCTTTCATAAAGTACTCGATATAGATTGTCAATATTGTCAACATGCTTATCGTAAGCCATTTCGTAATTTACATATAGCGAAATTAGTAAACAGGCAGCAATACCAATGGCTAATCCTATTATATTAATTACCGAAAATATTTTATTCTTAATTAATCCTCTTAAGGCTGTTGTGAAATAATTCTTTAACATTTTTAAACATTTTAACTTTATATTGGACTAATTACAAAAAATAAACCAATGTTTTTTAAGGCTTGTAAATCAGTATTTAGAAAGCTTTTTTATTATTGAATAACGTTCGAAACTGAACGTGAACTGTGCGATTTTGTTATGATTTTAATCTAAAACTAACAGAGGTTTTACGATAATAGATTTGGAGGGTTTTAAAAATTAGATCCTGATGTGGATGGATTTTAGAAAATATTTTTAACTATAGTATTAATAAATTGCTGTATACGAGAATTGTACGTGCGTGGTGTGAAAGGTGCACTGGCGAGATTAATGATCCAGAGGAAGTTGTTCGGCTTTTTTTTACAGGTTCGATACCTGTAAAAAGAAAAAGTGTGCTTATAAAAACACACTTTTCTTAAGACCTCGGTGTAATAATCTCCATCGGTCGTTGTTCGGCAATGATAAATTTTAAAAAAATTCTTTAATCTATTTGGTTAAGTCTTAGAATTCGATTAGGGAGTGTTTTTATAATATAAGTTTCCAATATTTTTCAGATAATTGTTTGATGTTTCTATTTTAAGAATCATTATTAATTCAGTTTAACATTATAGTAATCCGATATATCATCAATTAATTTATAGTAATTCATATTTTCAATACCAAAGGTGCTTATCTCACTGTTGTATACATCTAGCAACAGACTTACCCAGTTATTTATTTCAGATCTAAGTTGATCTGTTTTTATTTGCCCTAACGATATAAGAAAAAAGGATCGTGCACAATTATAGATTATCTCTGTAGATAAAAACTGATTCATTCTAAAATTGGATAAATTTGAGTGTTTTAAGAAAAATTTGGTTTGTTTTTTGTCTTCTGTAAATAAATGTCTCATCCCTAAGCGAGTAATATAAACTCTATCTGAAAAAACTGAATGATCCACATAATTAGGCATTGAATAACCATTATCCCAATCAATACTTTCAAAGGATTCTTGAATATATACTAAATCACAGCTTAATTCTTTATAATATTTAATCCCAGAGAAAGTTATATTAATATTTTCGTTAGGACACGTATATAATTTGTTGATATTTTCAAAGTATCCAATTCCATCAAGGTAAATTAGTCTTCTTCTATCATTCAACAAGTCATTTATGCAAAAAAGCAATTCGCTATTTTGAAGCTTTTGATAGAACCACTTTAAATGATCTAATAAAGATTGTAATGTCGTTCGTTTATTATTTATTTTATTATAATGCAGAAATTGTAATATTCTAAGTTTCATAATTGAGAAACCTCCATTCTTATTATTTAAATAAATATTACAAATCAATCGATCATCTTGTTTAAAATCATGAGACTCACTTGCATTCAATAGTAAAGCTCTTATAATATCATTTTCATAAGGCTCTTTTGAATCAATACTAACAACATAATTATAAAATATTCTTGTAGCAAGAAACAAGGATCTTCTTACACTATTACCTCCAATAGCAATCATGCACTTTCTTAATCTTTCCTTTTCTACTATTAAGTGCTTAATGTAATTCAATCGAATAATAAATAATTCGTATAAATGATTTGGGATACTTGACTTTATTAATTCGTAATTTGAATGCGATTGATTATTAAGAAAATAATCAATTCTTCTTAAGATAATTTCAAGAGGATCTGCACCTGCATGCTGATAATGCACCCACGAGAATGAGGCTTTTGCTGGCACCCATCCAAATGATGTCAGTCTAACATTTAGAAGCGTAACGACTTTTGATATTTCAGTAAATCTAAAGATGGAGGAGATAATCATATTTTGAGCAATTTCAGGCAACTGATCAATATTGTCAAAAAACAAAATAAAACACTCCTTTCTCTTATAGATATTTTTACGAATATACCTAATAATATAACCTAATAGCTCTATTTTGACATCAATATCATCGTGATTCTCAAGCCATTTAAAAAACGCATTTATTTTCTTACTAAAAAGCCATTTATTCCACTCCCCAATATCGTCTTCAATAATTGAAACAAATTCTTCAAATTCAGATTCTCCATCCTCATCGAAAGAACGGTCACATATTCTATCAATAAAACGTAAAAATATATTACTATCTTTTTTAAGTATTGGTTTTACTTTCCTTAAGAGTTTTTTATAAAATTTATCATTAAATTTTATAAAAACTTTATCTGGATCTCTAAGATTAAATCCCTCATTAAAATTTAAACTTATAATACTATTTTCTTTAATTGAGCAATTGCATTCTAGATCTTTACATCTGTGGTTTTTCTTAAAGAAATCCAACACGAATCTAGATGTTGCCGTCTTACCACTTCCCATAGCACCTGTTAATACCACAAGATCATAGGTTTTCATTAACAAATACACACTAAGACCCTGTTCATTAAGCCCCAGTGTATCAAACCTATTAATTACATTTTCAGTCTTTACTTTTTTTACAAATTCATGTTTTGCTTTATTTGATTCATCTATGACACCATTAATATGTCGATCTTCATTAAAATTACTCTCACTACTCATTAAGTAACCTTCAACACCAACCACTTTCTGTTGAAATATTTCGTCTATCAAGGGTTTTAAATAGTAATTATATTCACTATTTTCTTTTTTAGAATTGATAATATTTTTCTTTTCCATAATTATTTCAAATCATTAATTAGGATTGTGATTTCTTTTAAAAATAATTCAATAAATTGATTTAATTCAGTTGCTTCTTCGTTAGTAAAGGGTTCTCCTGTTTTGCTAGCATTATAAAGTATTGAGAATCTATTAATGTTGTCTGTATTTATAAGCTTGAAGTGGGTATATGGCGAAATAATATCAAACTCATTTTTCATAAACTCTTGCAGAAATGAGTGCCAAACTAACAACCTATCACAATTATTATTTGAAGAATTTTTAACATCTGCTAGTTCGTTTATTTCGCTTCTAATTCCCTTAATAATAACCAATAGTGAGGAGTTTTTAGATTTCTTCTCGAAATTATCAAAATAGTACTTTAAAATAATTGTTAAAATAATACTAATTACAAAAGTCTTTATCCATTCATTTGCATACAAAACAATATCGAATTCTAAAGTTTCGAAATGAATTATTATTGGGATTATAGATATTACTAGTGTACATACTATTAGTAGTAATACTAAATTATTCTTAATCATTGTTTTTAGATATTTAAAAATGTGATTAAACATTGTAAAGCATATCTTTTCCTTCATAGCACAAAATACTCCCTAACTTAGTTATAGAGACCATAATCACTTCTTTATCTTGGTTATGGTTTCTATTTCGCATATGTAATACGTTTACTTAATTCTTTAAAATTACTTAGAAGCCTTGTAATCAATCCTTTCAAAATTCGCTTGTAATTTTGTTTATCATAATAACTCAGTTTCATTAACAAATATAAAGGAATCATTTTATATATCTAAATTATCTATAGGGCTTTTAATATTTTCAAGCTTTTTCATAATTACATGAGAATATATTTCGGTAGTTTTTATTGCATTGTGTCCCATTAGTTCTTGAATAATCTTTATATCTACTCCATTTTCAAATAAATGCGAAGCAAATGAATGGCATAAGCAATGTGTAGTTATACCAATTGTTAAGAAATTGTTCAGTGAACAATTTTCGGGAAGGCCGGCTTGTAGGCCAGGAAGTGGAAAAGGAAAACCTGATCCGTTTAGGAGTTGAACAAGGTCAAGCATATGCATGGACTTGATCAAGAATGGGTGGTTGGGCTATTGCACAATTGCGAAGCAATCACGATTACCATAATAATTTAACAATACATGAGTAACGTCCAATACTTGGAACTACTATCACTTTGGAAAGGTTGAGTAAGCGTGGGTATATTTCTCTACTCATCATTTACAAACAAATTTACTCCTTACGTCGTGAAAGTTTGTTCCCCACAACTTAACGAACCGCTGTATATGAGAACCGTACATTATTGCGTAAGCAATACCAGTGTGAGAGCTCGGTCAGTAGGCACTAGCCTACTGGCTTGCTACTCGATTATGTTTCGTTTTTTATTACTTGTCAATCTGGTCGTCTAAAATAGTTTTAAATCTCATAATATATTTTTGAATTTACATCGAATACTGTGTATTATCTTTCTACAAATTATTTTAACTGTTTTGGAGAAATAATGGGGTGGTCCATTTTGTTTAATAGTTACTAAATTTCTACAAATTGCTTGATTGTGTAGGAGTTGCTTTGAATAAGGATCTAGTTTCAAAGCCATTTCACAAGTTTCAAGTGCTTGTGAGAAATGATGATTTTCAACTAGCAATTGGACTTTTAAATTCAATCCTGCAGTATTATTCGGTTGTTTTGCTAGGCATTTATTACACTGGATAACAGAATTTTCAATTTCACCTACATATAAAAGAGAGGCTCCAGTATAATAATGAACATTAGCATCACAATCTGCATTATTTTCTATGTCCTTTAAAGCCTTTTTAAGTATTCGTTTTATATGCTCCTCCATATTTGGAACATTAATAAGTCTAAAACTTAATCGACTGAGTATTTCAATTGAATTTGAATTAGTAATTAAGTATTCAATATCATTGAAAGCTTCCTCAATTTCGTGCATTTTTAAAAATAAAATAGCTCGCTCAAGGACTTTATTCTCATTTACAGCACCCTCTATCTTACTATTCTCTATAGTTTCGCTTAGTGAAAATATTTGTGCAAAAAGAGACATATAATCAGAACCTTGAATCAATTGTGGTTCATGCAAATTTGGTATGTCTGGTTTGATTTCTTTTTGAGACAATTCTGCTTCAATATCTCTCCAAAGGGTGTCAAAATTTTCAATTTTCAGGTTATTGCTTGTATTAGTAGTACTAAATAATGTTGAATTGTTTATTGATTTTTTCTGTAATCTCTCCAAAATAATTGGAATAAGATTCTTATTTATATCGTAACAATCTATCATACCACGATAATTATTGTTATTATTTCTCTTGTACCCTAGTTCCTCACTGAATTTTGACAACCCCTCTTCTAATGATAGATGTAAATAATTATTAATTACAAACAATCCTTTTTGATTTTCAATGTTGCAGTTGTTTTTGGTTAGAAAAGAAGTAGCACCAATATCATTTTCTATTGCGAGTATTGTTTTTTTTCCCCTTAGTAAATTATACGGGGCATAACCATTAACAGTAAATTGGTCATTTAACATAGACTTGCCAAAATTGATTAAGGATTCAAAACCAAAGATCGGGGATGATTTTGGAATTAAATAAATTGAGAAATAGTCCGATTCTTTTTTTGATAAACATTCTTGGTCAGATGTAGCAAAATACAATGCAACATCTAGATCATATGAAAAGTCAATTAAGGGGGTAGGGACTCCATAGTGTTGCATTAATGAGAGATAGGCAAATGAGTTGTCATTAGCAACACCAAGACTTGTTAAATAATTTGTTATTTGTTTACAATTCCATGATTGAGTCATTTGTAAAAGGATATCGCCAAGTATTTCAATATCCATATCATTATTTTTTGTATTATAGAATCGCTGTATTGAATTATAACATTTGAATTTCCAACTAGAAAGTCCTCGATATATATACTTTTCTCTATTATTGTCTAAAAATGAAAGCATTTCTTTCAGCTCAGATTCATTATCATAGCGTTTGTAATTGTTAGAATAAAAATTCTGTTTTTCTTCAATGCTTATCCAATTATTCATATTATTATTGATTGTGTAATTGTTATTTTTGTGCAATAATCATTTGATGGGCAAAGTATCCATTAAATGCTCTTTCTGTAAAGTTGATTACTTTAGTGTAATAATATTTCTCTTATTCCAAATCGCTACATATTTTTCAATTAGGATCCACAACTCTGTATTAAAATTAAACATAACTTATTTATAGAGTCCATAATCACTTTTTAATCTTGCTTATGGTTTCTATTTCGCATATGCAATATGTTTACTTAATTCTTTAAAATTAATTAGAAGCCTCGTAATCAGGTTTTTCAAAATCCGCTTATAAATATCGTTTATCATAACAACTCAGTTTCATTAACAAATATAAAAGAATCATTTTATATATCTAAATTATCTATAGGGCTTTTAATATTTTCAAGCTTTTTCATAGCTTCATGAGAATGGCCTGTCAGAGTCTGGCAGTAAATCTCTGACAGGTCATTCTGACTCTGTCAGGATTTCAACTGAAAAAGCTTCATTTCATTTTATAAAAGAGATTCTTCGCTTTCGCTCAGAATGACAAAAAGAAAAGTCCAAATTTCAAGTGAAATTTGGACTTAATAATTTGCCTAAAAGCAAAAAGCTAATAGCCAAAATTATATATATGGCTTTTAATATTTTCAAGCTTTTTATAGCTACATGAGAATGACCTGTCGGAGTCTGGTCGTAAATCTCTGACAGGTCATTCTGACTCTGTCAGGATTTCAACTGAAAAAGCTTCATTTCATTTTATAAAAGAGATTCTTCGCTTTCGCTCAGAATGACAAAAAGAA
>WTBR01000085.1 GCA_013138975.1 Bacteroidales bacterium | reverse complement strand
TATCAATAGAAAGAGATATTAGCCGTAACCCGGTATTTGATGTAATGTTTAGTTTCCAGAACCAAATAGATTCAAGAGCAGATCTATCAGGCATGGAAAGAGATCAATATGTTCATAGATCAGGATTGTCAAAGTTCGATTTAACATTATCAGCCGTAGATTACGGAGAACAGATCATGCTCAGTTTTGAGTATTGTACAAAACTATTTAAAGCAGAGACTATAGAACGGTTTATAAACTATTTTCGAGAGATTATTCGACAATTGCCTGAAAGGATTGATGAAAAGCTGTCAACACTGGATTTATTATCAACTGAAGAGAAGAATTTATTATTACATGAATTTAATAATACCCGATCAGACTATCCGAAAGAGAAAAGCATTTGTCAATTACTCGAAGAACAAGCAGGTATTACACCGGATAACATTGCAGTAGTAAAAGATGACATTAGTTTAAGTTATATTGAATTAAATATAAAAGTTAATCAATTATCTAATGGCTTATTAGCAAAGGGCTTTAACTTAGGTAATAAGATAGGGGTGTTTATAGATCGGTCAATAGAATCTATAATTACCATTCTGGGAGTATTAAAATCGGGATGTGTTTATTTACCAATAGAAAAAGATTCACCACAAGAAAGATTAAATTATATTATTAACGATAGTGATTTGGATTGTATTTTAGATCCTACATCTGTAAAAAATAATAAGCTAGAATTCAATATCTCGATATTCTCATATCAAGAAATGTTAAGCAATAATGATAATAAATTATTAAGAAATATTGATAATGAAAGTCCAGCATATATTATTTATACATCCGGTACAACGGGAAATCCCAAAGGAGTATTGGTAGGACATCAGAGTTTAACAAATTTAATTACATCACAAATATTCTATTATCAACTAAACACAACAGACCGAGTTCTCCAATTCTCGACACTGACCTTTGATGCTTCATTAGAGCAAATAGGAATCTCATTACTAAGTGGAAGCCAATTGGTACTCATCGAAAAAGAAAAACTATTAGATATTGATGAATTTTATAATTACATCCAAAAAAACAATATTACTCACTTAGATGTTGTTCCTGCCTTTTTAACAGAGCTAAAACCGGAAGAATGTGAAAGTTTAAAACGTTTAGTAGTAGGGGGAGAGGTCTGTGGAAAAGTACTTGCAGAAAAATGGAGAACAAAATTACCATTTTATAACGCTTATGGTCCAACCGAGACAACAGTAACATCAATAGAATTAAAAATTGAAAACGATTCAAAAGAATTAGATAAAATATCAATAGGCAAACCATTGGCAAATACAGAAATTTATATTCTCGATAAATTTAATAATTTGCAGCTAACAGGAGTTTCAGGAGAGTTATGTATAAGTGGAGATGGATTATCATTTGGCTACATAAATAATCCCGAGTTAACAAATAAGAAGTTTATAGATCATCCGTTTAAGAAAGGAAAACGATTATATAGAACAGGCGATTTGGCCCATTGGTTACCAGATGGTAATATTGAGTTTTTAGGAAGAATTGACCACCAAGTAAAAATACGAGGCTTTAGAATAGAATTAGGTGAGATAGAAAATGCATTACACAAGCATCAAAACATAAAAGACAGTGTAGTAATCGACATAGAAGAAAATGGAGAAAAATACCTGTGTGCCTACCTGGTTATAAAGGAAGCTTACAACGAAGAAGAAATACGCAGCTATTTATCGGCAAGTCTACCCGATTATATGATCCCGAGTTATTTTGTAGAGCTGGAAAAAATTCCATTAAACAGTAACGGAAAAGTGAACCGCAAAGCGCTGCCATTACCAGAGGTAAAAGCAGGCGACAGCTATGTAGCTCCATCCAATGAAACAGAAGAAAAACTAGTAGAAATTTGGTCAGAAGTGTTAAATATAGAAAAAGAAGAAATAAGTGTAACAGCTAACTTTTTCGCCATAGGAGGACATTCATTAAAAGCAGCTACTTGCATAAATAAATTGATGAATAAATTTGATATAAATATTCCATTACTTGAAATATTTAAAAATCCAACTATACTTCAATTGGCAGAAATTATTTATATAAATACATCCAAAAAAAGGATAAATGATGATCAATTAGTATTGTTGAGAGAAGGAGATATTAATGGTGGAAATATATTTCTTATCCATGATGGTAGTGGGGATGTAGATGCTTATATTGAATTTTGCAAACAAGCAAATGATGGAATTAATTACTGGGGAATTAGGGCAGGGAAACTGAAAAAATATCTGCCAATTAATATTACCATTGAACAGCTTGCAACTAGATATATTAAGTGCTTAAGAAAAATTCAAAAACAAGGAGAATATAATATTGCAGCTTGGTCACTAGGTGGAACAATAGCTTTTGAAATGATAAGACAATTAGAACAAGAACAAGAAAAAGTTAGATTCTTTGGTATTATAGATTCTAAGCCACCTAATTTAAATGAAGAAGTTAAAATAAAAGAATTTTCAGTTCAATCTGAATTGGACTGGATGCGAAATTATATAAAAGATGAAGGAATTATAGCAGAATTAAGCTTAAAGAAAGATCTAGAAGAATTCTGGATCGATATGCTTGGATATCTTAAAAATCTAAATAATGCAGAAGGAATAATAAAGGATGAAATTATTAGAAATATTGGATTCGAAATAAAAGATTATAAAGATATCTCAATAGAAGAATTGTTGAAATTCATGAACTTTGCGAGAAGTTTGAGTGCTGCATGTTATAATTATACTCCTAAGAATATTATCAATACACAAATAAATTATTTTGCAGCGAGTGATTCTAAACAGATTATTACTAAAAATTGGCAGGAATATTCTAAAAAAGATTTAATTTTTAAAGAAGTTCAGGGGAATCATTTTACTATATTTAAACAACCAAATGTTGAACAACTTTATAAAAAATTTAAAATGTGTTTTATTACAATTGATAAAAAAGTATAGTTCGTAACCACTTAAAATTCCTAGTGAATCAAAGTTTATAAAAAAGCAATAAGAAAATTTAAAAAAGAAACCTGAAATTTGAATTTTAAAAAGAATTAGATCAAAAAAATCTATTATAAAATATGATACTAAAAAGACTAATCAACTAGTTTTTTTAGAGTTGAACTTAGCTTATTAGACCAAGATCGAGAAGTGAATTATTATTTGAAAATATGTCCGGATATAGATACAGCTGCTATTTAATTCACTCCAATGTTAATATGATTCAGAATATAATCAAAAAGAATTGGTTTTATTCGTTTAAAATTATATTAAAAAGAAGCTGAACGAATCCAGCTTCCAAAGAAAATTACATTTAAATGTATTATATCACAGGATGTTTCTTTAATAATTTATCAGCACTATTAAGAAGTATATCAACATATTGTGCTCTTAAATAGACATAAGGATCTTTGCAATTTTTACGAGAAAGCTTTCCTTTGAAATCATCAATAGTTTTATATCCTTTTTCGTCCATCCATTCTTCTAATCTGTTTACAATATTAGATATCTGACTTATTTTATTTTTATATAAAGTACTAACAACCTGAACGCCACTAGCTCCAGCTAACAGCACTTTAATTGCATCATCGCCATCAAATATTCCTGAAGAGCTACAAACATCCGCCTTAATATTCCCATATAATAATCCTGCAAACCTAAGAGGTAAACGATGATCTCCCTTGCTACTTAAATTAAATGGAAAAATAGGTTTCTCTGTATTAACATCAATTTCTGGTTCAAATAATTTATTAAATAAGACAAAACTCTTAACGCCAGTTTTATCAATCTCAGAAACAAAATTTAAGATACTGCTATAGAAAGGACTTAATTTTACAGCGACAGGGATTTTTACTACTTTTAAAATAGATTTAATCACTTTTAATTTAAATTCTTCTGAAGCTTGAGCTGTTTCATCGAATTTTTTAGGCGTTTTAAATATGTTTATTTCTAAAGCATCAACGCCAGTTTCCTCAATTAACTTTGCATACTCAACCCAAGTTTCTTCATAAAGAGCATTAATACTTGCTATAATAGGAACAGTAGCAGCTTGCTTTATTTTTTTCAGTTGCAACAAAAACTCTTTTGGTCCAGCATGTTGCATTTCAGGATACATTCTTGTCGATTCTGCATGACGATCATTATAAGCCATCATGCTCTCATCAAGATCTGCTGATTCAAAATTAACTTGCTCCTCAAAAAGAGATTTATATACAATAGCTCCAACGCCAGCTTCCTCCATTGCCTTTATATTTTTTATATCTAAAGAAAGATTCGAAGAACCAGCAATAATAGGATTTCTTAATTTTAATCCCATGTAAGTTGTACTTAAGTCTGCCATATGATTTGAGTTTTAGTTTAACATGTAGTTATCTATATTGTACAACAAGATACAAAAAAATTGGTTCATTTTATGTTATAAAACATACATATTAAAATGGTCTAGAAATTTTTTTCTAAATTTCTTCACCTGCAATTAAACCATTCAAAACTTACTCTTAATATGTAAATAATTAATTATAACTATAAAGGCATTTTGAATCAATTTTATTAATTATGAGAAAGAAATATTTTTTAATAATGTCATTATTTGTATTCACTTTTTGTACTGAAGAATTACCTGAAGCTGAATTTTCTATTAATCAAATTACTAAAATATCTCCTTGTACTATTAGGTTAACAAATCAATCAATAAACGCCGATAATTATAAGTGGGATTACGGTGATGGTACTACATCTACAAACAAAAATGAATTTCAAACTCATACATATTATGAACTAGGGAATTACACAATAAAATTAAAGGCAATCAACGAGGATGGTGAAGATATTGCAAGTCAAGAAATTGAAGTTATTCAAGGGACAACATATCGTGTATATTACCATACTTCAACTACATTGAACGAAGTATTTACTTTTGATAATTTAAATAACTTGATAGTTGATCGAAAAGATCTTGGGCGCATAAGCATAGACAGTTATAGTAAGGAAATCCTTACAGATAAAGTCGAGTTATCTTTAATTTTTAAGTGTGAAAATATTTGGCTTTTAGTTGTATCACCTTTTAATCTTACCCGTAATATATTAAACACAGCAGAAATTAATGATAATACAATGGTAATGGCTGTTACTTTCAAATCATCTTCAAACAAAAGTAATTTAGATGTTTTTATCAAAAATAAAGATATAAGATTTGGGGATTTTTTAAAGTGAACAAGTAACAAACTGAACAATAAAAAAAAGCAGGATATAAAATCCTGCTTTTCTATTTGAGTTGTATAATTGATTAATTTGAAGCTAATCTCTTATAACTATTATATCTCCACTTAGCATCATCTTCTCCTTTTTTGAAAAGAATTTCTGCGTCTTCCGGGAATGATTTCTGAAGTGATGTATAACGCATTTCACTTTTTAAGAAATCTTGGAATTTACTCCAATCCGGCTCTTTAGAATCTAATACAAACGGATTCTTACCCTCAACCTCTAATAATGGGTTGTATCTGTAAGTATGCCAGTAACCAGCTTCAACAGCTAATTTAGTTTCTAATTGAGTTTTACCCATTCCTAATTTTAATCCATGATTAATACAAGGAGCATAAGCAATTATCAACGATGGCCCTGGATAAGCTTCAGCTTCTTTTAACGCTTTAAAGTATTGAGCCTGACTAGCACCCATTGCAACTTGTGCAACATAAACATGTCCATAAGACATTGCCATCATACCCAAATCTTTTTTACGCAATCTCATACCAGCAGCAGCAAATTTAGCAACAGCTCCAACCGGAGTAGATTTAGATGCTTGTCCACCTGTATTTGAATAAACTTCAGTATCAACAACAAGAACGTTTACATCTTCTCCTGTTGCAAGTACATGGTCTAATCCACCGTAACCGATATCATTTGCCCAACCATCGCCACCAAAAATCCAAGTAGATTTCTTAATTAAATACTGTTCTAAGGCTAATATATCTGTAGCTATCTGAATGTTTTCTTTCTTACAAGCTTCAACAACTTTTGCAGATGCTATTTTTGAAGCTTCCGCATCAAACATTTTCTCAATCCACTCTTTAAAAGCAGCTTGAGTGTCTGCAGCAACATCATTCATTGCAGCATTCATTTTCTCAGCTATTCTTGTACGAAGTTTTTCAACACCAACATGCATTCCTAAACCGTACTCAGCATTATCTTCAAATAATGAGTTAGCCCAAGCTGGACCTTTACCTTCGCTATTTGTACAATATGGAGTAGATGGAGCAGAACCACCATAAATTGATGAACAACCTGTTGCATTTGCAATCATCATACGATCACCAAACAATTGAGTAATTGCCTTAATATATGGAGTCTCACCACATCCAGCACAAGCACCACTAAATTCGAATAAAGGCTGAGCAAACTGACTATTCTTAACACTCTTCTCTTTAGGTAAAACAGTGTCTTTATAACCAACTTTATTATGCATATAATCCCATCGTTCGTCTTCTTCCATTTGAGAAGCAAGCGGCTTCATAACAAGAGATTTTGTTTTAGAAGGACAAACATCAACACAGTTACCACAACCTGAACAATCAAGTGGACTAACTTGCATTCTAAATTTGTATTCTTTAGTACCACCAGTTCCTGTAATAACTTCAGTACCTTTAGGTGCATTAGCCACTTCTTCTTCTGTTAATAAGAAAGGTCGAATAACTGCATGCGGACAAACATAAGAACACTGATTACACTGAATACAATTTTCTGAAATCCACTCAGGAACATTAACTGCAATCCCACGTTTTTCATATTCTGTTGTTCCTGCAGGGAAAGTACCATCTTCTCTTCCAGCAAAAGCACTTACTGGTAAATCATCACCCTTTTGTGCATTAATTGGTTCAACAACATTTTTAATAAAATCAGGAATATTTCTATCGTCTGTTTTTGCTTTAATTTCGATATTTTTCCATTCAGCAGGAATAATAACTTCTTCAACAGCACCACCATTATCAACAGCAGAATTGTTCATATTTACAATATCTTCACCTTTTCTACCGTAAGATTTAACGATAGCTTTCTTCATTTCCTCAACAGCAGTTTCGTAAGGAATTACCTCTGAAATTTTAAAGAAAGCAGATTGTAAGATTGTATTCGTTCTATTACCTAAACCAATTTCTTCAGCAATCTTTGTAGCATTAATTATAAATACTTTGATTTCTTTTTCAGCTAAAGTTTTCTTCATCTCATCTGGAAGATGATTTTTGGTTTCCTCTGCGTCCCAAATACTATTTAATAAGAAAGTACCACCTTGTTTGATTCCTCTTAACATGTCATATTTATCAAGATATGAAGGAACATGACAAGCAACAAAATCAGGAGTACCAACTAAGTATGTAGATCGAATAGGGCTATCACCAAAACGTAAATGAGAAGTTGTAATACCACCAGATTTTTTAGAATCATATGCAAAATATGCTTGAGCATACTTATCCGTTGAATCACCAATAATTTTAATTGAATTTTTGTTAGCACCAACAGTACCATCAGCACCTAAACCATAAAATTTACCTTCGAAAGTTCCTTTAGGAACAACACTAATCTCTGGTAATAATGGTAAAGAAGTAAATTTAACATCATCAACAATACCTACAGTAAAATGATTTTTAGGTTCATTCATTGCTAAATTATCATACACTGAAATAATTTGCGATGGAGTAGTATCTTTTGAACTTAAACCATAACGACCACCAACAATCATAGGAGCATTCTCTTTTCCATAGAACATTTCTCTAAGATCAAGATATAATGGTTCACCATTAGCACCTGGTTCTTTAGTTCTATCTAATACAGAAATACGTTTAACTGATTTAGGAAGAACTTTTAAGAAATATTTCTCAGAAAAAGGTCTGTATAAATGAACAGAAATTAAACCAACTTTTTCTCCTTGAGCTAGTTTATAATCAATAACTTCTTTAATTGTTGAAGTTACTGAACCCATTGCAACAATAACATTTTCAGCATCTTCAGCTCCATAATAAGTAAATGGATGATATTCACGACCAGTCATTTTTGTAATTTCCTGCATATATTCTTCTACCAGATCAGGAATTGGATCGTAGAATTTATTTGCAGCCTCACGTGATTGGAAATAAATATCAGGATTTTGAGCAGTACCTCTAGTTACAGGATGCTCTGGACTTAATGCATTATCTCTAAATTTTTGTAATGCATCAAAATCTAACATTTTAGCTAAATCTTCGTTTTCGAAATACTCAACTTTTTGAATCTCGTGAGAAGTTCTAAAACCATCGAAGAAATGCATAAATGGAATTCTTGATTTAATTGAAGCTAAGTGAGCTATACCTGCAATATCCATAATTTCCTGAACACTACCTGTTGCTAACATAGCAAAACCAGTCTGACGTGCACTCATCACATCACTATGGTCACCAAAAATTGAAAGAGCTTGAGCAGCTAAACTTCTTGCACTTACATGAAATACTCCAGGTAATAATTCACCAGAAATCTTATACATGTTAGGAATCATCAATAATAATCCCTGAGAAGCAGTAAAAGTAGTAGTTAATGCACCTGCTTGTAATGAACCATGAACAGCACCTGCTGCGCCACCTTCAGACTGCATTTCTACAACTTTAACTTGATCTCCAAATATGTTTTTTCGTCCGTATGACGACCACTCATCAACATACTCTGCCATAGTTGATGAAGGTGTAATAGGATAAATCGCTGAAACTTCACTAAACATATATGCTACATGAGCAGCTGCATAGTTACCATCACAGGTTATAAATTTCTTGTTTTTTGACATTTTTAACTCCTTAATTTATTTATTAAAAGATATTTAACTTTAAATTCAAAAAGACTACAAAAATAAAACAAAAATCTCATTTATGATATTCTTAAAGCAGAAAATAATCTTATGAAATGCTTATTCATTCTTATTTCAAATTACTCCCTATCTTGCTGTTACACAAATAAAAAATGCGGATTAATATCCGCATTTTGATTCTTATGTGTTGTGAAACATTTAGTCACTATTCATTGAAATAATAAACTCTTCATTGGTTTTTGTTTTAACCATTCTATCACGTAAAAATGACATAGCTTCTACAGAATTCATATCAGTTAAGTAATTTCGTAATACCCAAATCTTATTCAACATTCCTGATGGAATTAATAGGTCTTCGCGTCTTGTACTTGAAGCTGTAATATCAACAGCAGGGTAAATCCTTTTATTAGATAATTTACGATCAAGTTGTAATTCCATATTACCAGTTCCTTTAAACTCTTCAAAAATCACTTCATCCATTTTTGAACCAGTATCAGTTAAAGCTGTAGAGATTATTGTTAAGGAGCCTCCCTCTTCAATATTTCGAGCAGCACCAAAGAACCTTTTTGGTTTATGTAATGCATTAGCATCAACACCACCAGATAAAACTTTTCCAGAAGCAGGAGAGACTGTATTGTAAGCTCTAGCCAAACGAGTAATTGAATCAAGAAGAATAACTACATCATGACCACATTCAACTAATCGTTTTGCCTTCTCTAAAACGATATTAGCTACACGTACATGACGCTCTGCAGGCTCATCAAAAGTTGATGATATAACCTCAGCATTTACACTACGTGCCATATCGGTTACCTCCTCAGGACGTTCATCTATTAAAAGAACAATCATGTAAACTTCTGGATGATTAGCAGCAATTGCATTTGCTATATCTTTTAACAAAACTGTTTTACCAGTTTTAGGTTGTGCAACTATTAAACCACGCTGCCCTTTACCAATTGGAGCAAATAAATCAACTACACGTGTTGAAAGTCTGTCGTTTTTATTATTATTTAGTGTAAATTTTTCTTCCGGGAACAATGGTGTTAAATAATCAAACGGAACTCTATCACGAATATAATCAGGAGTTCGTCCATTTATCTTCTCCACTTTGATTAAAGGGAAATATTTTTCACCTTCCTTAGGAGGACGAATAGTACCATCCACAGTATCACCTGTTTTTAGTCCAAAAAGTTTAATTTGAGATTGAGAAACATAAATATCATCTGGTGAATTTAAATAATTGTATTCTGAAGATCTTAAAAAGCCATATCCATCAGCCATTATTTCAAGAACACCTGAATTAGTAATAATTCCTTCAAACTCGTATGATTTATCATTTCTTTTATCGTAAGGTTTCTTATGATAAGCTTCTTTTGCCGACCTATGTACAGGTCTCTTTCTAAACGAATCTTCTTTTTCTTCGACCCCTTTTTGCTCATTTTTTTCAGAACCTGCATCTTGTTTCACTTCAACGACAGGTTTCACTTCAACAACCGGTTTTACTTCAACAATAGGTTTTACTTCTTTCTTTTCCTCTACAATCTCTTTTTTAGGGATAGGACTATTTTTTTCAACTTCAACCTCAGGATCCCTCGACTTTATTATTTTTGACTCCGCTTTTTTTATTGGTTTATTAGGAGATTTCGGTTTATTAGAAATATGTTTCCGAACAATAGGTCTTTTCTCTGACTTCACTTCAGTAGTAGCATTAATAGCTTGTTGGTCAAGGATTTTGTAAACTAAATCCTGTTTTTTTAATGACTCAACTTTTTTAATTTGTAATTCTTTTGCTATTTCTCTTAAATCAGAAACAAGCTTCTTATTCAATTCAAGAATGTCGTACATTGTTTTATTTTATATAGGAAATTAAGTGATATTATAATTAATTGTTTAATTAAGTCTTATTGACAAGTAAGTAAAATGATTGATTTTTACTGTAGGTGAATTATTTAAATCATTGCAATTATAAAGATTTCCTGAGAAATACCAAAAAAAAGAACGAACTTTTTTTTAAAAAACATGAAAAAATCATAGAATTCCTTAAAAAATACCGGAAAAAACTTTATTGTACAGATTTTTATTTACATATTTGAGTTAAATTGTAAGATCATAAAGAAAAAAATCATATAATTTAAACTAATTATCAAGTCAAAAAAATGCGACAGCTAAAAATTATTAAGCAAGTTACAAATAGGGAAACTGCCTCACTTGATAAATATCTTCATGAAATTGGGAAAGTTGATCTTTTAACTGCAGATCAAGAAGTTGATTTAGCTCGTAAGGTGCGAACCGGTGATAATCTCGCCTTAGACAAACTTATCAAAGCAAATTTACGATTTGTTGTTTCTGTATCAAAGCAATATCAAAATCAAGGTTTAACATTACCTGACCTTATAAATGAGGGTAATCTTGGTTTAATTAAAGCAGCAAAAAGATTCGATGAAACTCGCGGGTTTAAATTTATATCATATGCTGTGTGGTGGATTAGGCAATCTATACTGCAAGCATTAGCAGAACAGGCTCGAATTGTTCGATTACCTTTAAACAAGATTGGTTCAATTAATAAAATAAATAGAGCTTTATCTGAATTAGAACAAAAATTTGAGCGCGAACCATCAGTTGATGAAATTTCAACAGCATTAGAACTTGCACCTAATGATATAAAAGAAGCAATGAAATGTGCAGGGAGGCATGTTTCCATGGATGCTCCGCTTACTGATGGAGAAGATGGAGATATGTATGAAGTGTTACTGAGCAAAGATAATCCTAGCCCTGACGGTACTTTATTAAATGACTCTTTAAGAAAAGAAATTGAAAGAGCATTATCTTCATTAACAGAAAGAGAAGCTAATATAATAAAATTATACTTCGGACTAAATGGGAAACACCCATATACTCTGGAAGAAATTGGTGAGGAATTTAATTTAACACGTGAAAGAGTCCGACAAATAAAAGAAAAAGCAATAAAACGTTTAAAACATACAACCCGAAGTAAAATATTAAAAACCTATTTGGGATAAATTCTAAGGAAACCGTAAGGTTTCCTTTTTTTATTTATTTTTGCAGCAAAACATTTTAAAAACATGACACATTTAATATCCCCTTCATTATTGTCTGCTGATTTTGGGAACTTACAGCGCGATATTGAAATGATTAATAATAGTGAAGCTGATTGGTTTCATTTAGATATAATGGACGGAATGTTTGTTCCGAATATTTCCTACGGCTTCCCAATTATTCAATTAGTAAAGAAACATGCTAAAAAACCCTTGGATGTTCATTTAATGATTGTTGATCCTGATAGATATATTGATGATTTTCATAAAGCGGGTGCAGATATCTTAACTGTACATTACGAAGCATGTAATCATTTACATCGCACAATACAAAAAATTAAATCATTAGGAATGAAAGCAGGTGTAAGTTTAAATCCTCACACTCCTGTACATTTATTAAAAGATATTATTGCTGATGTTGATTTGGTTTTAATAATGTCGGTAAATCCTGGTTATGGAGGACAAAAATTTATTCCGAATGCTATTGAAAAAATCAAAGAGCTCAAACAATTAATTTCGGATAAAAAATCAAATGCTATAATTGAAATTGATGGAGGCGTTGATAATACAAATGCAAAAACAATTATTGATGCTGGTTGCGACGCACTTGTTGCAGGAAGTTATGTTTTCAAATCAAAGAATCAATTAGAAACTATAAAAGGTTTAAAGAATTTAGAATTCTAAAAAAGAAATTCTACACTAAAAAAAGGTCATCCTAGATTCTTCGACTTGCTCAGAATGATATTAGGATGACCTTTTTATATTACAATATATTATTGCTATTCTTTACCGTCAAGATAATCTTGAAGGTAAGCATATCGTTCTGTTAATTTTCCGTCTTTTGTAATTGTAGCACGTTCAATTATACCAGAATCATCATTTCCAAATAATGACGGATAGACTTTATCGATTAAATTTTTTCCAAAATCTGAAGAAGCATTTCGTGGCAATTCACCCGGCAAATTATCAACAGACATAACAGTAGTATTCTTTAGATTGGTAAACGGTGGTTCAGCCTTACCTGTTGTTGGATTATATCCAAAAAATGGTTCTGCAATTGTCGATGCATCAACAGTTGAAGCAATAGGACCATCAACATCACAGCTTACATCAGCTATAACTGTAATTTTAAATTCAGGGTCAAGATAATCTTCTTTTGTAATGAAATTAGGCGATTTTGGATCCCAAAAATGACATGCTACGAATATATCTGTAACTTTTGTAAAACGCTTAAAAGTTGATATGTATTCTTCGGGATGCTTAAAGAAATGTTGTAAATCAAATTGCATTCCTCCTTTATGTTGAACATAATGTTCTGGATCAATACGACATAATACGGGCTCATCAAACTCCTGATTTAAAAACTCTTCGGCAGTTACTTCACGAATATTTAATTGACTTAAGGTTTCCATTGCACCCATTGCAACACGGCCACCGCCGGTAACCAGTATTTTTTTCTTTTCAAGTTTGATCTTTTTTAATCCAGCATACATTTCATCCATGTCTTTACACTGATGAGCTGGTTTTAAATTAAAGTTATCGGTACGAATACCACGAGCACGCAAGCCATTGTATGCTCCAACAATTCCTGCCCAACGACCAAAAGCAACTATCCGCTGTCCATTTAAATCTGTTAAGTATTCATAATCCAGCAAACGAATCTTTTTCTTTATAATTTCTTGCAATAATTCACGATTATATGGCTGTTTTTTAGCTACATGAGAAAAAAACATGTATGTTTTATTAGCTATTAAAGCTTTCGGATCAACTTCTTTTACTCCTATTAATATATCACAATCGGATAAATTTTCTTTCATATTTAAATCAAGATAATTATACTCTTCATCAGTATAACATCTTATATCACTAGGCTGTACATGCACATCAACATTAGGAAAACGTTCAGTTAATATTACAACTTGTGATGGAGTAACAGGCACCCGTTTATCCGGAGGATTTTTAGTTTCACGAATTACACCAAGTTTTATTTTAGAAGTCATATGCGATAATATTTAAATTAGGTTTGTTTTAAAGAGATCAAAATTAATTTTTTTTAACTAAAAAAATAATAAATACACAGAAGATATTGTAACTTTGCATTTCCAATTGGGGCTGCTTTGGTTTTGACGGTTTGGTAAATTGGAATGTAAGCATGTTGAGCTTTGTATTTTGGCTCGTAAATCTCAAGGTACACAACAATAAACGGCGAAAATAACTACGCACTTGCTGCTTAATATTGCTCAGCAATATAAGCTTAATCCCACGTCTAGGACATAGGGACAGGTTGTCTCTCTTAGAGCCTTGTTTAACGGCGCTTTGATTTTGAGGCATCGTAAATGTTAAACTAGTTTAGTTAGAGCTTTGATAACTAAGCGAAATTAAAAAGCTAAGGTTTGGTTCGGCTGCTTTTTGCCAGACTAAGCACAAAAATCAATAAAAAGATAAACATGTAGAAAGCATTTTGGTTCCTTATTCGGACGCGGGTTCGAGTCCCGCCAGCTCCACTGAACCTAACTGAAAGAGGCTGTCTCAAAAGACAGCCTCTTTTTTATGCTGCAAATTGAACTTGTCTTTTGCACTTCTATTATCAAAGAGATTTTGTATTTCAGAATAGTGGAAATAAGCTGTTGCGGAAATAGTATTTAATTATTTAAAGTCTGAATACTTAAAATTATTAAGTAAGTTTAGTGAGTCAAGCAGAAAATTTAGGGAGTAATACCAATTAAATTTCAAAATGAGCTATAAATAATTTGAATTGTTTTTTGCTTAGATGATTCAAAAAATATAAGCATAGCAGTAGTTACGGTTTTATTTTTTGAAAAAATATAAGTGAAAAAGAAACGAATTATTTAGCTCGTTTTGGTGTTTAGTTGGTATAAATAGAAAATAATTTACTTTGGGCATAATAAAAAACGATTATGGTACAAGATAATTTTTAACGATTAGCAGAATTTTTATTACCAAATGGGCTTCATGATTTTTTTTAATGAAGAAGTATACAAAACAGATGCAGAGTTCCATATTCATTTAATTGAAAAGAATATAGTTCCAAAAATATATTCTTTTCAATTTCACCACTTGTTATTAAAGCTTCAAGTTGTTAACCTCCACCTAATTGTTCCGATTTAAGTTTCTTAATGTCAATAAGAGAATTAGTTTTTTTGTTAATAGTTCTTCAATTAAACTACCAGTTGTACCAGTACATGTGAGTTTTTGCTTAGAAATCACTTCCATGTTTTTTTCAACCCATTTTAATATTTTTTTTTTCTATTATGAGCAACTAGGGCAATTAGCTTAGCTTTTTTTACACGATAAAGATATGTAAAGTACTATTTTAAACGAACAATGACATCTCCCTTAGAAATTAAATCCCCGTGTTTGAAAAATATTTCGTCTACTTCACCATCAAATTCTGAGACAATTTCGTCATATGTATAACCACTTTCAATATAACAAATACGCTGTCCTCTTTTTATTTGATTTCCAAGCTCAATGGCTTGTTCTTCAATAAAATAATTCAAATTGTAAAAGATCTTACCCATATATGGCGATGCAATATCTTTTTTATTTGGATCTGCTTTAATATGTTCAGAATCAGTTTTAGGTTTTCCATCTTCTTCACGTAATTTTTGAATTTCATCGTTAAATCTTTTCTTAGCAAGTCCTGATTTAAAGTCTCTATATTGTCTTTCGTGCATAGCAAACTCGAAAAGTTCTTCATCGTCTTCACCAGTTTCCCAACTGTTTTCTTCCATTTCTTTTTGAAATTTATCTAATTCATCAGGAAAGTTTTCTTGAGGAACACCTGAGTAAAATTCTTTACCTTGTTGTTCTGCAATTTTTATAATTTCTGGTGATAATGTTCCAGGTAGTTTCCCAGCTTTACCTAAAATCATATCCCATGCATTATTATCAATAATTGAAAATTTAGGTTTTCCTTGAAAGTCTTGCATTACATTTAATAAGGCAATGTTTTTTACATATTGGCTAAATGGTGTTACCAAAGGTGGATTTCCTAGTTTAGGCCAAATATCTACAACTTCATCAAATAATTTTACCAACAAATCATCTTCTGTAAGCAATTCTTTGCCTTGAGATTTAAGTGTTTGATTTAAACCTTGATGTACTCCTTTAAGATCAGCCATCATACTACCCATCATACCTCCCGGTAATCCAGATTGAACAAGTAAAGAAGACATATATCTGTTCTTAGGATTTATAAAGTATCCTAAAAAGTCGTCAATGAATTCCTGACTTAATGCTCTTGCCTTCATGTAAGCTTTCATATTTATTTCAGGAACATTAAATCCGGCATCTTTAAGCATTGCTTGAACAGTAATAACATCAGGATGTACCATTCCCCATGAGAGAGGTTCCATCGCAACATCAACATAATCTACACCTGCTTTTGCTACCTCAAGTATTGAAGCTACAGAAAATCCAGGACCAGAATGACCATGATATTGTACAATAATATGAGGGTATTTCTTTTTTATTTCACTAACTAGTTTTCCTAACATAACAGGACGACCTACCCCTGCCATATCTTTCAAACAAATTTCATCAGTGCCATATTCAACAGCTTTATCAACCACTCCCATAAAGTATTCAACAGTATGAATTTTAGAATGAGTGATGCTCAAAGTAGCTTGAGAAATCATCCCAGCTTCTTTGGCATATTTAATTGATAGTTCCAGATTACGATGATCGTTTAAGCCACAAAATGAACGAGCAATATCTACTCCTTGTGCTTTTTTTACTTTATACATTAATTTTCTGACATCAGTAGGAACTGG
Source organism: Bacteroidales bacterium (assembly GCA_013138975.1). Lineage (GTDB taxonomy): Bacteria > Bacteroidota > Bacteroidia > Bacteroidales > UBA12077 > UBA12077. Next base: position 59,981 of record WTBR01000085.1, on the reverse strand, counting down.
AAACATTCTAATTCCATTTAATGCCCTTTCAAGCATGTGTGTTTGTATCCCGGCATCATTGAAAGGTTTTGTCCATTCTCTTACTGCTTTATTAGGATTCTCACCATATAATAAATTTACCTGTTCAAAAGCTCCCCCATTGGTTTCTATTCTTGAGAAACAACCCATATCAATTATAACTGGTGCAATTTTTTTCAATTGATCAACACGTGGGACATATTTTCCAGACGATTGCCACATGTCTCTATAAACCAAGCTAAATTTAATTTCTTTACTCATAATTTCTATTTCTTAAATTGTTTAATCTAATCGGGCTAATAATCTAGAGTGCGATACTTAAGGCAAAGCAAATGTATTTTACATTGTATTAATATGTTTTAAAGCCTATTTGATTAATCTGTATCTATGTTATAGATCATAAATTAACAAGTTGAGAATATTAATAAATATTTGAAAGATTTGAGAAATAATACATAGGAAAAATTCAACCTGCTTATAAACGAATTGTTCTATTTATATTTAATCTACATAAATTTTTTACCTTTGCAGCTTTAAAATAATAAATTAAATTTTGGGAAGAATCTTAGCAATTGATTATGGACGTAAAAGGATTGGGGTAGCTGTAACAGATCCTCTACAGATGATAGCTAATGGATTAAAAACGATTCATTCAAAAGATATTTGGATTTTCTTAGCCGAATATTTTGAAAAAGAGCAAGTTGATTGTGTAGTAGTAGGATATCCTAAACAAATGAACAATCAGGCTTCAGACGCTGTTAGGTTTATTAATCCATTTTTGAGAAGATTTACAAAGCTTTATCCTGAAATGGAAGTAAAGCTCGTTGATGAGAGATTTACATCGAAAATTGCTCATCAAACAATGATTGAAGCAGGTTTAGGAAGAAAAGCAAGACAAAATAAAGCACTTGTTGATACAATAAGTGCAACAATAATTTTACAATCGTATTTAGAACAAAGAACAAAATATTAAAATGATTTATCCAATTGTTATATATGGTACGCCTGGCTTAAGAAAAGTTGCTCAGGACATTGATAAAGATTATCCTTCACTTGAAAAGTTTATTGAGGATATGTGGGAAACAATGTATGTTTCCGATGGGCTTGGATTAGCTGCTCCTCAGGTGGGCAAATCTGTTCGTCTATTTGTTATAGATGGAGCACCCTTAGAAGAAGATTATCTTGAATTAATGAATTTTAAGAAAGTTTTTATTAATGCTAAAATAACTGAAACTTCAGAGGAAGAAATTTCTATGAATGAAGGTTGCTTGAGTATTCCTTTACTTAGAGAAGATGTTATTCGCCCAATAAAAGTAAGGATGGAATATTACGATGAAAATTTTAATTTTCATGATGAGTGGTTTGCAGGGATGGCAGCCAGAGTTATCCAGCATGAATATGACCATTTGGAAGGTGTAATGTTTACTGACAAAGTTGCTCCTATAAAAAAGCGACTTATAAAAGGAAAACTTCAATCTATCTCCAAAGGTAATTTTAAGGTTGATTACAAAGTGAGATTACCTAAATAATAGATATATCCAATACGTTTAGAGAGCCTTTTGAAATTTCAAAAGGCTCTTTTCTATTTATAACAATTTAAACTTTTCATGAATGAATAAGTCTAAAATTGAAGATTTTGGACTATTTGATTCATATTTTTTAAATTTATTGTTTCAGTAGTTTAAATGTTAATCAACTAAATCAAAATAAAAATGAGAATCCTAAGAAACCATCATTTCAATGCACGAGTTTCGCTTGTGCACATTTTTTTAGTTTTGTTTGTACTTTCTGCAGCTAACCTTTTTGCTAAAAAAGACGATCCGAAAAAAGACGAAGATCCTATTAATACAACTATATTGAGTGGATTAAAGTTCAGAAGTTTAGGCCCGGCATATGCATCAGGACGTATTGCTGATTTTGCAATTAACCCTGAAAAACCTTCAGAGTTTTATATTGCTGTAGCAGCTGGAAATATTTGGAAAACAGTTAATAATGGTATAAGCTTTAATCCAATATTCGATAGTTATGGTTCATATTCAATTGGTGCATTAGCTATGGATCCCAATAACGCAAATATTGTTTGGGCTGGTACAGGTGAAAATAATCATCAACGAGCCCTAGGATATGGTGATGGTATATATAAAACTATCAATGGAGGAGAATCATGGGAAAATATGGGATTAAAAGAATCACGACATATTGGAATGATAGCAATAGATCCTAATAATACAGATATTGTTTATGTTGCTGCTGAAGGATCTGCTTGGGGGCCCGGAGGAGAAAGAGGATTGTATAAAACAATGGATGGAGGGAAAACTTGGAATAAAGTTTTAAATATTAGTGAGAATACAGGTGTTAATAATGTAATACTTGATCCAAGAAATTCGAAAGTCATATATGTTACTACAGAACAGAGGCGTAGACATGTACATACTAAAATTGGTGGTGGCCCGGAATCCGGAGTGCAAAAATCAAGCGATGGAGGAAAAACTTGGCGAAAAATTGAGACAGGACTTCCTGATGTTCATAAAGGAGGAATGGGAATTGCAATTTCTCCTGTAAATCCTGATTATTTGTATTTAATAGTTGAAGCAGCGGAGAAAAATAGTGGCTTTTATCGTTCCACAAATAGGGGTGAGTCATGGGAGAAAATGAGTGATCATGCTTCTAGCGGTCAGTATTATAATGAAATATTTTGTGATCCAATTGATGTTAATAAAGTTTTTTCTGTAGAGACCGTTTCTAGTGTAACCAAAGATGGAGGAAAAACATGGGAAACATTAGGTTTAAGTAATCGCCATGTAGATGATCATGCGTTTTGGGTTGATCCAACAAATACTGACCATTGGATGATTGGAGGAGATGGTGGTGTATATATTACTTATGATGATGGTGAAAATTATCGACAAGTATCTAATTTGCCTGTTACACAATTTTATCGTGTAGGAGTAGATAATGACTTTCCATTTTATAATGTAACTGGTGGAACGCAAGATAATAATAGTTGTGTTGGTCCTTCAAAAACTTTAAGTAGTGGAGGTATTGCTAGCGATGATTGGACTGTTACAATTGGTGGTGATGGATTTTGGTCGCAAATTGATCCCAAAGATCCAAACATTATATACAACGAATATCAATATGGAAATGTATATCGTTACGATAAAAAAAGTGGAGAATCTATATTTATTAAACCTCAACCTGATAAAGGAGAGCTAACTCGCAAATGGAACTGGAATACTCCGGTAATTATTAGCCCTCATAATAACACACGTTTATATATGGCTGCAGAAGTTGTATTTAAGAGTGATGATAGAGGGAATACTTGGGAAGTAATAAGTGATGATCTAACAGCTCAAATTGATAGAAATACTTGGCCGGTTATGGGTAAATATTGGAGTGCTGATGCTGTGGTGAAAGATGTTTCAATATCACAGTTTGGTATGATAATTTCATTAGTTGAATCGCCGGTAAAGCAAGGCTTAATATATGCTGGTTCAGACGATGGAGTGATTTCAATTACAGAAGATGGCGGAAAAACATGGAGAAAAATTTCTACATTTTCAGGAATCCCTGCAAATACATATGTGAGTGATATTCATGCTTCAAGATATGATGAAAATGTAGTTTACGCTTCTTTTGATAATAGAAAGAGAGATGATTTTAAACCATATTTACTAATGAGCACTGATAAAGGACAAACATGGAAATCAATTACAGTTGGTTTTGCAGTTAATGGAACAATTCACACTATTGAGCAAGATCATGTTAATAAAGATTTAATATTTGCAGGCACCGAATTTGGAGTTTATTTTACATATAATGGAGGTCAGAAATGGGTTCAACTAAAATCAGGCTTGCCAACTATTGCTGTTAGAGATATGGCGATACAGAAACGTGAAAGCGACTTAGTAATAGCAACATTTGGAAGAGGATTTTATGTATTAGATGATTACACACCTTTACGAGATATTAATTCTGCATTAGTTGATAAAACAGCGCATATATTTCCGGTGAAAGATGCATTAGTGTATATACAAACAGGGAAAAAATATGGACAGGGAGCTACTTATTTCTTATCACCTAATCCTGAATTTGGTGCTACATTTTCATATTATCTAAAAGAAATTCCAAAAACTGAAAAAGAAAAACGACAAGAAAGAGAAAAGGAATTATTTAAAGAAGGGAAAAAGATAAATCAGCTCACATGGAAAGAAATGGAAGATGAAGCTAAGGAGATAGCTCCTTACTTAATCTTTACAATAAAAGACGCAGATGGGTACGTAATAAAGAAGATAAACACTAAGCCTTCAAAAGGAATAAACAGAGTTATGTGGGATTTGCAATATTCTGGTACATTCCCAACAAATTTAACAGATAACAAATTTGATCCAATTAAAGATGATAAAGGTTTTTGGTTAGTTCTACCAGGAACTTATACTGTTTCAGTTTCAATATTCGAAAAAGGTGAAATTAAGGAATTAATAGCCGCAAAAGAGTTTGAGGTTAAAAAGTTAAATAACACAACGCTACCTGCTGAAAATAGAAAAGAAATGGTCGATTTTCAAAGAAATGTAGCTGAAATGGCAAGAGTTTTTACAGGAGCTGCTGACTATAATAAAGAGCTACTTGAAAAGATTAGTTATATTAAACAAGCTATTGTAAATGCACCTAATGCTAATCATGGATTATTAATTGAAGCATTAAGAATAGAAAAGAAATTAAATGATATATTATTTACTTTCCAAGGTAGCAATGCAAAAGCAAGTTCAGAAGAAATTCCTCCAAGACAAGTGCCATTAGAAGATAGATTACAATATATTCTCTGGGGACAATCGGGTTCTACGTCTGCTATAACAAATACAAGTAAAAAAGCATATCTTATTATTCAGGAAGAACTTCCTTCTTTATTAGATCAACTGAAATCAATTTCAACAGTTGATATAAAGAATTTAGAAGATAAAATTGATGCAGTAAAAGTTCCGTGGACGCCCGGAAGGATTCCTGTATTAAATTAAAATGTGAATTAAATTAAATGAACAATTTAAATCAAAGAATGTTCTAAAATAGTAGCTGATTATTCCAAGTTGCATTTTTAGTTTGATGAACGTCATATAATAGGTGATGAATGGCGTGAATAAGTTTTTTAAATTAGGAACTATAGTACTGCCGTAGCGTATATATTCTTAGTTATCGTTAAAAAAATTTATTTAATTAAAATTAGAAAAGATGAAAAAAGTTGGAATTTTATTGGTTGCATTGACATTAGTGGTATTGTGTAGTTCATGTCATTCAAATCATACTTGTCCTGCATATTCTGATAGCACAATAGAAGTTGAGCAGAACGTTTAAATTTTCTTTTATAGATTTTTTTCTTTAGATTTGAAGGCATTAATCAAATTTGAAAAAAAATCATACATAAATTATAACTAGACCGTCATGAAAAAAATTATTGTAGCAGTTTTATTATCTTTTTTTGTTCTCGCAATTTTAAGTTCTTGCAAAAGTAAGGATTGTCCTGCATATGGACAGGTACAGATTGAGCAAGCTGACATTAACGGTTAGTTATTTGAATTAGGAAATTATAACAGGAATATAACATATAATCTGTCTCAAAATTAGTAATTTTACTTTTGAGACAGATTTTTATTTTATGGATCTAAGATTCTTAATTTTAGTATTTTTTATATTTACACTTTCACTAAATTCATATTGTCAGGAAATTCCTGAGAATGTGCCTGAAATTTTTTATCGTAACGAAAAATCTTTGGGATTTCAGCTAAATACAAATGGCTGGGGCTTAGGATATCGATATGGAAGTCGAATTAATTATTTTGAAAAACAAAATTATGAAATAGATTTTTCTATTATAAAGCATCCTAAAGAAATAAAATCATCATCATATTATAGTTCAAACTCTTTTGTATTTGGTAAATTAAACTCTGTATTTGATTTGCGAATTGGATATGGTAAGCAAAATGAAATACACAGTAAGAGGGATCCGGGTAGTATAGCAATAAGATATTTTTATTCCTTTGGTCCCTCAATTGCAATACAAAAACCGATTTATTACGAAATAGCAGATGGCTTTGATGTTCAAATAGAAAAATTTACAGACGTTCATTCTCCAGATGAAATAAAGGGTAAGGCTTCTTTTTTTGAAGGTTTTGATGAAATTAACGTAATTCCTAGCGCATATATTAAAACTGGATTTAATTTTGAATTTAGTCAACGAGAAACAATTATACATGCTCTTGAAGCAGGAATAATGTTTCAAGCTTTTTTAAATGATTTGGAAATAATGGATGTTGATGATAATCAGCAATTTTATTTTACTCTTTTTGTTAGTTATAGGTTTGGTAAAATTGTAAATGCTCAGGAAATATCCGAGGATTATTTAAAAAAGCGAAAAAAAAGAATCAAATTATTTAATTAGTGTCAGCAAGAAAACTGCCTTTTTTTCAAGTCTTTGATAAGAAAGCGTCAAAGACATTCCGATAGCTATCGGAATTCGAAGTGTTGAAAGTCAAGGAGTTTACTTTTGTAAGTGTTATGTGCTGAGCTGATTTCGAAGTAACTGTTTTTAACACGAGAGTAACGCAGAACTTTGCGAAGCTCACGAACACAAAATTATTAATATTAAACTTGTGAGTAATTTGGCGTATTCTTGCAAAGACTAATAGGAATATTACAGTTAATAGGAAAGTTTTTCATTTATTTAGATTTAATCTTTTTAATTTCTTGATGAAATCCTTTTTAATATATAATTTTGACGTGTAAAAATTTTATCATTATCTAAACAGCTAAAAATATGTCAAAAATAAAAGTAGCAATTAACGGTTTTGGAAGAATTGGCCGTAATGTATTTAAAATTGCCCTTGAAAGGGAAAATATTGAAATAGTTGGAATTAACGATCTTACTAATACAAAAACTCTTGCACATTTACTTAAGTACGATTCGACACAAGGAAGATTCAATGGTGATATTTCTTTTGATGAAGATGGCATTATTGTAAATGGTAAAAAAATAAAAGTTAGTGCAGAAAGAAGCCCTTTAAATATACCATGGGGTGAAACACCAGATGTTGTTGTTGAATCAACAGGTATTTTCAGAAGTAAAGAAAGTGAAAAAGGAGGTTATGGTGATCACCTAAAGAATGGAGCAAAAAAGGTATTGCTTACGGTTCCGGCAAAAGATCAGATTGATAATATGATTGTACTTGGTGTTAATACTGAGGATTTAAGACCTGAAGATAAATGTGTATCTAATGCATCATGTACAACTAACTGTTTAGCTCCTGTTGTAAAAGTGCTTAATGATAAATTTGGATTAGAAAATGGTTTTATGACTACTATTCATTCATATACCAACGATCAATCAATTTTAGATGCACCACACTCTGATCTCAGAAGAGCAAGATCAGCTGCTGTTTCTCAAATACCTACAACAACCGGGGCAGCATCAGCAGTAGGTAAAATCTTACCTGAGTTAAAAGGTAAATTAGATGGAATGGCGGTACGTGTTCCAACTGCAACAGGTTCAATGATTGATTTAGTAGCTAACCTAAAAAAAGAAGTTACAATTGAAGAAATTAATGCAGCAATGAAAGAAGCAGCTGAAGGATCAATGAAAGGCGTATTAGAATATACCGAAGATCCAATAGTGTCTGTTGATATTATTCATAATCCGCATTCATCGATTTTTGATGCATTAAGTACTATGGTTATAGGTAAAACAGTAAAAGTTATATCATGGTATGATAACGAATGGGGATACTCTTGTCGTGTAGTTGATTTGATTGAGAAATTATAAAATATTATACTAAAGTAAAAGCCTGAAACAATTTTGTTTCAGGCTTTTTTAGTATTATTTTAATGCTAATAAGTTTCAATTAATTTAAAAGGAACATCAATAATCGCTTGATAATGCTTACCTAATTCAAAAACAGCTTCATCATCCTCTTCGTAATACCAATTAATTTTACAATTAAAACCCTTGCTCTTAGAATCTTGGATAAGTTGAAAAAACTCTAAAATAAATTTTGATGAACCACTATTTATATATTCAAGTTGAACGTTTATTAGAGTTTCGTTTTGAGGGTTTTTAAAATATATATTTAGCCAATCAAATAATTTTCTGTAAAATTCTTCCGGGTTTTCAGGAATTGATCTTCCAACTATTTTAAAAATTCCAGATTGGGCATCGAAATTTATATACGGTGTTTTAACTGTTTTTTCAATTACCAATTCATTCATAATATAATATTATTTATCGTAACGTAATAAATTTATAGGATCAAGTTTCGGTACTTTATTACTGAAAATAACCCTGATAATAAGCCTACTACAAAATAAAATTATGTAGTGTTAAGTATCTATTAATACTACATAATAAGAATTATACTCGCTATTAAAGATACAACATTTCCTATCAAAATTCCTAAAATTACACTAAAAAATCCTTCAAACTGTTTAATCTAAACCGATTCCTAAATAAACGTTCAATAAATAGATTCGGTTTTAACATAAATTATGTTACGGATACTAGTTTTTTTTGTTCGCTCTCTGACGGAAATTTTATTAACAAATTTGATAAATCATAACATGTTTCAGTAGAATAATTATTTTTAGATTGTATATGAGTAAGCTAAAAATCTTTAAACCAATTTTTTCGAAAAAATACATTAACTAAATATCAATTGAATCAAAAAAGTTTTTTTTAATTATTGTAAAGATTGACCTTGGTTAATGGAATTTGTAATTTTACTTCTGTATATGATTAAAAGTATTAAAATAAATATTTACGGTAATGTTCAAGGCGTTGGATTTAGATATTGTGCATTACAAAAAGCGAATGAATTGGAAATAAAAGGCTTTGTGAAAAACCGTAGCGATGGAAGCGTATATATTGAAGCCGATGGAGAAACTGACATTCTTGAAAAGTTCATAATATGGTGTAAACAAGGGCCTGATAGATCTCGGGTTGATGATATTAAAGTAGTTGATATTCCATTTAATGATTATAAAAGCTTTGGAGTAAAATAATAAATGGAAGCTCTGTATTATAGTAAAATAGATAATCATAAAATTAAATGCGAATTATGTCCACATAATTGTATTTTAAAAAATAATCAATCTGGAATCTGCAAAGTTCGTGTAAACAAAAACGGCAAACTTATTTCTCAAAATTATGGAGTTGTTTCATCAATTGGGTTCGATCCGATAGAGAAAAAACCTTTATACCATTTTTATCCAGGATCTGAAATATTATCAATAGGAAGTTTAGGTTGTAACCTGCAATGTGCATTTTGTCAGAATTGGCAGATTTCGCAAACTTCAGTTGAGGATTTTAATGGAGGAAATCAAATTTTTAAATCTGATAAAATTATTGATTTAGCTCTTTCAAAAGAGAAAAATGTAGGAATAGCATACACTTATAACGAGCCAACTGTATTCTATGAATTTATGCTCGAAGTAGCTAAAAAGGCAAAACAGAATGAGCTGAAAAATATTATGGTAACAAATGGTTTTATAAATCAAGAACCTCTAAATGAATTAAATAAATATATTGATGCTTATAGTGTAGATTTAAAAGCTTTTAATAATGAGTTCTTTATTAAATATACAAAATCGCAACTTGAACCCGTTAAAGAAACATTGAAAAATATTGTTAAAGCAGGAAAGCATTTAGAAATAACAAACTTAGTTATTCCTGATCTAAATGATAACCCCAAAGAGTTTGAGCTAATGATAAAGTGGATTAATGAAAATTTGGGAAAGGATATTGTTCTGCATATATCAAAATATTATCCAACTTATAAGCTTAAAATTGAACCAACTTCCATTGAAACTATGCTAGAGTTAAATAATATTGCTAATAAATATCTCGATCATGTGTTTTTAGGAAATGTCCTCTTACCCGATGGGAATAATACATACTGTCCAAACTGTAATGAAATCATTCTAAAAAGAACAGGATATTTAACACAAAAACATGCGGTAAATAGTACTGGTGATTGTATTAAATGTGGAACTCATGTATTAAATCATTTAAATTAGAAAAGATGGGAATACGAAAATCCGTTGTTGCCGGTAAATTTTATCCGGCAGAAAAGGAATCATTGATAGAACAAATAGAATCCGCTAGAAAAAAAGAATTACCCGGAATAAATCTTGCCTTAAAAAATAACAATATATTGGGTGGCGTTGTACCACACGCAGGTTATATGTTTTCAGCTTTTCAAGCTGTTCATTTTTTCGAGATTATTAAACAATCTAAACATAAATATGATACCATAGTTATTATAAATCCAAATCATACAGGATTAGGACATGAAATATCTTTTGATTCAAATAATTCGTGGGAAACGCCTCTGGGGCAAGTTCAGCTTGATATAGAATTTGGAGAAAGCCTTGGAATCAACATCTCGGATATTGAACAAAAATATGAACACTCAGGAGAAGTGATGGTTCCCTTTTTACAATATTTTTTAGATTACGAATTTAAAATTGCTCCAATAACATTGACTAGTCAAACATACAAAAATGCTAAGCTTCTTGCAGAACGAATATTTGAATCCTCAAAAAGATTAAAAAAAGAAATTTTAATAATAGCTTCATCGGACTTTTCACATTTTTTATCTCCCGAAAAGGGCAAAGAAATGGATGCATTTGTATTAGAAAATATTATTACATTCGATTCAGCAGCAATTGAAAAAGTCGTTCGTAAGAAGAATATTTCTGTTTGCGGTTTTGGCCCGATAATGACATTAATTGAATATTCAAAGTTGATTTCTAAAAAACCTAAAGCGGATATATTAAAATTTGGTCATTCCGGAGAAATTATTCCATCCAAAGAGGTTGTAGATTATATTTCTATTCTTTTTTCAGAAAATAGAGACAATTAGTTTTTAATTTATAAAAAAAGTATATTTTTAATAAATTAATTATGATTAATTAGTTTTTGGTTTAGATATCAAAAAACTTAATCTCACAAAATATTATAAACTTAATCAAGATAAAAAATGGATTCACAAAAGGTAGACATGTTTATCATGTCAAATGGTAAATTTTTCGAGAGCCATCAAGTAATGCAAATCAGAGAACGTCTTATTGAACTCGATGATTCTAAATGGGGTATTATTCAGACAATGCAATTTAAGGACCCAACAGTAAGTATAATTGTATCATTACTTGCAGGTACTTTAGGTATTGATAGGTTTATAATTGGAGATACAGGCTTAGGTATAGGTAAATTGTTAACTTGTGGTGGTTTAGGTGTTTGGGCAATAATTGATTGGTTTCTGATAATGGGTGCTACAAGAGAAAAAAATTATGAAAAGTTGCAGCAAGTGCTATAATTAATGGCCATATCAAGAAGGAATTTATATCCCTTTTTACTTGTATCTATCTTAGTTGGGTATTTGTGGATTGGGATTAATTTATTTAGAACTTCACAAAAAGGATTTAGTACTTGTATATTTAAGAATATTACAAATCTACCTTGTCCTTCTTGTGGTTCCACAAGGTCGATAATTGCATTTTTAAATGGAGAATTTGCAGAATCTCTATATTGGAATCCAATAGGTATATTATTAATTTTGCTATTAATTATAGTACCACTTTGGTTGTGTGTAGATATACTTTATAAAAAAGATAGCTTGTTTAGATTTTATCTAAACGTTGAATTGGTTTTAGAAAAGCCCAAATATGCTGCAGTTGGAATTACATTAATAATTGTTAATTGGATTTGGAATATTTATAAAGGATTATGATAATAACAAAGAGTTTTGTTTATGAACCTGGAGAACATGAAGCTGAAAAAGCTTCAAATAGTTATTTAATGTCTTTGATAGCATTAATTGCAGGATTACCACTACCAATTGTAAATTTATTCGCTACCTTATTCTTTTATATAGGAAATAGAAAAGGGTCGTTTTTTGTTAGGTGGCATTGTACGCAAGCACTATTATCACAGTTATCGATGTTAATAATGAATAGTTTTGGTTTTTGGTGGACAATCTCAATCATATTTACAGAGGAAACACTTTCCAATAGATTTATAGCTTATATTATTACCGTGTTTCTTTTTAATTTAACTGAATTTATTGCAACAATATATACAGCAATTAATACTAGAAAGGGACTTCACGTTGAGTGGTGGTTTTATGGGAACTTAACAAATTTAATTTGTAAGGATTAATATGAAAAAACTTGTATTTCAAGGATTACTCACAATTACCTTATTTTTTACAATTCTTTTTGTTTTAAATCAAATAGATTGGATGAGAATATTAAAAGCTGAACAAGTAAGTCAGACTGTTGATAAAAAATTAGGAGAATTATATTGGGAGTTATTTAGTGAATCTGAAGAAGAAATAGAGAATATAAGTATTACAAGTGCAATTGATAGTATTTTAACTGAAATATGTAATTCAAATTATATTGATAAAAATAAAATTAAATTGCATATACTTGAAAATAATGAAATTAATGCTTTTGCTTTACCTGACGGTCATATAGTTATTTATAGTGGTCTTATTTTAGCTTCCGAAAGTGAAGCCGAGTTTTGCGGTGTTCTTTGTCACGAAATAGCACATATTGAGCTTAATCATGTAATGAAAAAATTAATTAAGGAAGTTGGTTTGTCTACTTTATTGTCAATGACAACAGGAAGTAATGGGGTGGAAATACTTAATGAATCAGCAAAGTTATTGTCCTCTAATGCATATGATAGGAAATTGGAAAGAGAAGCAGATGCTGAAGCAGTAAACTTTTTAATTAAGTCTAAAATTGATCCTGAGTCATTTGCAACATTTTTGTTTCGATTGAAAAACAATAGCAAGGAGGGTAATATTATGGAGTTAGCATGGATAAATACCCATCCAAATATTGAAGAACGAGTAAATAATATTATAAAGCAAAGAGATTCATTTGCAGCAAGTAATAAGCCTATTTTATCAAATGAAACTTGGATGAATATTAAAGTACTATTAGAGAATGACCATTAATTATTTTAGACTATTACAAAAAAATATTTAGTGGATGACTTGTAAAAATGAGTCATCCATTTTTCATTTATATTGAAAATAAGTAATTTTCGCACATGAAGTTATCGCAAAGGATTGAGTCATTTATAAGTTTAGGCAAATTTTTAAGGGAATTCACATTGGAATCATCCAATAATGAACATTCATTAAAACTAAATGAGATTGTTAAAATTGATCACGTTTATAATCCTTGGTTCACGGAAACTAATATTTTGCAATCGGTAAAGGCTATAGGTGAATCTCTCCGAAAAGAGAATATTGAATTGTGGATAAAGAATTATCCTAAACTAGAAAATCAAACAGAAGTAAAAAAAATAGGAGTAATAACAGCAGGAAATATCCCATTGGTAGGATTTCATGATTTTATTACGATTTTAATGTCAGGTAATATTTTTTACGCTAAGTTATCATCAAAAGATAACAGGCTGCTAAAATTTATTTCTGATTATTTGATTTTTTTAAACAGCGATTTTAAGAAACTAATTTATTTTACTGAAGATAAATTAGAGAATTTCGATGCAATTATTGCAACCGGAAGTAATAATACCTCACGATATTTCGATTATTATTTTGGTAAATATCCCAACATTATAAGGAAAAACAGGAATTCAGTAGCTATACTTACCGGGAATGAAACCAATGCAGATATTGAAGCTTTAGCATTTGATATTTTTAGTTATTTTGGTTTAGGTTGCAGAAATGTATCAAAATTATTTCTTCCCAAAGATTATTGTTTAAATTCATTTTTTGAAAATATTAATCATTTTGAATCTGTTTATAATCACAATAAGTACGCTAATAATTACGATTATAATAAATCTATTTATTTGATGAATCAAATCCAACATTTCGATAACGGATTTGTACTTTTAAAAGAAGATGAAGGATTGTCATCGCCAATTGGAGTGTTGTTTTTTCAATATTACGATGATATACAACAAGTAAAAGAATATTTGAATTTAAATAAAGATCAAATACAGTGTGTTGTCTCTAATTCTGAAATTATTAATGAGACAATTCCTTTTGGAAAAGCACAACAACCAGAATTATGGGATTATGCAGATAATGTTGATACAATGCATTTTCTTCTGAATTTGTAAATTTAAAGTATGAAGAGTTTAATTGTTATTGTGGGGCCGACCGGTATAGGGAAAACAGATTTGAGTATTGATATTGCGAAAAAGTTTAATACAGAAATAATTTCGTCGGATTCCCGCCAAGTATTTAAAGAATTAAAAATAGGTACAGCCGTACCAACTGATGATCAATTAAAAAAGCTTAAACATCATTTTATTGGTAATAAATCTATATACGATTACTATAACGCAAGTATGTTTGAGGAGGAAGTGCTGGATACATTAAAAGATTTATTTGTGAATCTTGATTACGTTGTAATGACTGGTGGATCAGGAATGTATATAAATGCAGTGTGTGATGGAATAGATTATTTGCCCACAATAGATCAAAAATTAAGAGATGACTTAATCAAGAAACACAAAGAAGAAGGAATTGAAAGTATTCGTTTGCAGTTAAAAATGCTTGATCCTGTTTCATACACAAAAATTGATTTGAAAAACCCAAAGCGAATGTTAAAAGCTTTGGAGGTTACCATTCAAACAGGAAAGCCTTACTCATCCTTTTTGTTAGACACAAAAAAGGAACGTGACTTTAATATTATTAAAATAGGGTTACAACGAGATCGTCAAGAGCTTTACGAAAGGATAAACATCAGGGTTGATCAAATGGTTGAAGAAGGCTTAATTGAAGAAGCAAAGCGATTTTATAAAGATCGTCATTTGAATTCATTAAATACCGTAGGGTATAAGGAACTCTTTGATTCCTTTGATGGTAACATAACGCAGGAAAAAGCGATTGAATTAATTAAAAGGAATTCGAGACATTATGCTAAAAGGCAAATCTCGTGGTTTTCTCGCGATAAAGAATTAGTATGGTTTCATCCTGAAAAAGAAGAGAAGATAATTGAATTTATTAAATCAGTGAAACTATAATTTCAGGAACGATAGTGAAATGAAAGTATTTAGTTGAACTGATCCCGAGCGGACTCCACTGAGCTTGTCGAAGTGAAGTCGAGGGATCTTTTCGAGGGGCGAGGAAGTTAATACCTGTTCTTAAACCTCGATTACGCAATAGAAATAAAAGAATGAAGATTAACAGATATATAATTCGAGTTTATGCATTAATAATTAATGCTGATAATGAGGTGTTAATTAGTGATGAGTTTCAAATTGATATGCGAATGACAAAGTTTCCTGGTGGTGGAATGGAGTTTGGAGAAGGAGCAATTGATTGTTTAAAGCGAGAAGCAATAGAAGAATTCGGTCAAGAAATAGAAGTGCAGGATCATTTTTATACTACAGATTATTTCCAGGCAACACAATATTATGATAATGCACAGCTCGTTAGTATATATTATCGGGCAAAATTTATTCATCCTATTAAGTTTAAAATATCAAATAAGTCTTTTAATTTTGAGGTAGAGCAAAATGGAGCTCAATCGTTTCGATGGATTAAAATAAATGATCTTGACCCTGAAGAAATGACATTCCCAATTGATAAAAAAGTTGTGACACTATTAAAGGATAAAAAGAAGGTCGATTAATATGATAAAATTTAGCGTAATAATACCTGTTTATAACAGACCCGATGAGTTGAAAGAACTATTAGAAAGTTTGAAAAATCAAACAGCTAAAAATTTTGAAGTTGTTATTGTTGAGGATGGCTCTACATTAAAAAGTGATAGTATTGTTAAGGATTACCAAATAGATTTAAATATAAAATATTTTTTTAAAACAAATTCCGGCCCGGGACAATCAAGGAATTATGGATCAGAACGCGCTGAGGGTGATTATCATGTATTTTTCGATAGTGATTGTATTATTCCGGAAAGATACTTTGAGATAGTAAATAAACGCTTATCTGAAGAACCAGTTGATGCTTATGGCGGCCCTGATATGGCTCATCCTGATTTTACACCGATTCAAAAATCCATAAATTACTCGATGACCTCTTTTTTTACTACAGGTGGAATTCGTGGAGGAATGAAAGATGAGAAAAAATTTCATCCTCGAAGTTTTAATATGGGATTTACAAAAGAGGTTTTTGAGAAGACCAAAGGCTTTTCTAAAATGCGCTTTGGCGAAGATGTAGATATGAGTTTAAGAATTATCGAGAATAATTTTTCTACAACTTTAATTAAAGATGCAGCTGTTTATCATAAAAGGAGAGTTGATTTTAAGAAATTCTTTAAACAGGTTTATAATTCAGGAATAGCACGAATAAATTTATATAAACGACATCCACAATCACTTAAAATAGTTCATTTTTTACCTGCTAGTTTTCTTTCAGGAACAATATTGCTTTTATTGTTAAGTTTTGTAAGTATTTATTTCTTAACACCATTAGGGCTTTTTGCGCTTATCATTTTCTTCGATTCTTTAAGGTTGAATAAAAATGTTAAGGTTGCATTATTATCAATCGTGTCAAGCTTTATCCAATTATCAGCATACGGAATAGGATTTATAAAATCATTCATTAAACGATTGATTTTTGGTCAAGGTGAATTTCATGCTTACAAAAAGAATTTTTATAAGTAATAGAGTTTTATTTTCATTCTGTACGAAAAGGAGTGGAGATATGGAATCTAATGATAGAACAATGACTCTGTAACACCTGTTTGACGGCAGTTTGAAGTACGGAATGATAATTGTAAGTTAGCAATAATACTATGGAAGTGCATAATGAAATAGAACATTTAAAAAAGCAAACTGACTTATTCAAAGAAGTTATTTATGCAATTTCAGCATCAACAATTGGATATTCTGAATTAACTTCAGTCATAGGTCCAATATTGACTCTAAATGAGACTACATTAAGGAGTATTATCTTACTTGCTGAGAACAATCACCACAGAGATTTGATAATTCTATCACGTCCTTTTTTAGAAGCAGTTATTAATGTAGGATTTATATGTGCACAAGGAGAAAAAGCAGTTGTAGATTCAAAGAAATATGCATATCAAAAAGGTTACAGAGATTTGTTTCGTGATATCAATATAAATGGTTTTGAGATTAAAAGTGGTTTCACAGAATTTATTACAGAGTTTGAAAAAGCTGCTCCAGAAGAAATGAAACGAGCATTATCCGATTTTACTACTAAGAAAGGAAAGGAAATTATGAGTTGGTCTCCTGAATCTACTAAGTCTAAAGTTGAAATGATTGGTCAAGTATATGGAGAATATGTTAATGGCCTTTTAACGTTTACTTTCTTTTCAATTTACCGAGATGTTTCTGAAATATTACATAGTAACTACTATGGAGTCAGGTTATATTTGGGAATGCAACAAAAAGATTTAACGTCATTTAAGAGCTCAGATGAAGCTGCTGAATATTTTGGAAATCATCAAATTAAACTTGCTACTTTGATTCTGCAGCAAGTGAATATTTCTATAAATGCTTTATTGAATATCTTAAGCCAAAAGTTTAAGCTAGACACAACAAAAGATATTTTCAAAAGGTCAAATGAAAATCTCCTTGAATATGCAAAAAAGCAATAAAACTGTATAATTGCTAACATCACATTAACAGTAATCTGGGATGTTTTTGCTGTTTGGCAATGGTTTCTTATCTTCTTTTTTAGTAACAGAATGATAAAGCTTTCAAAACTTAAACTAATAGTAATTGAAAATCCTTAAATACTTACACCTTATCTTCAATCCTGTAGTTATTTCTATCACTTGAGCTTCTAGAGATTAGTTCACCTAAGAACCCTGCCAAGAACATTTGTGCTCCAATTATCATTGAAGTAAGAGCAATGTAAAAATAGGGGCTGGAAGTCACTAAAGGTGCTTTTAAACCTTGCCACATAGAAATCAGTTTCTCAGCACCAAGCCAACCGGCTGCAATTAATCCTGCAAAAAACATTAGTGTACCAAGTGTACCAAAAAACTGCATTGGCTTTTTGCCGAAACCTGAAATAAAAGTTATAGTCAGTAAGTCAAGCATTCCACGTGCTCGTCCAAAACCAAATTTTGAAACACCAAATTTCCTTGCTTGATGTTCAACAACTTTCTCACCAATATTTTTAAATCCGGCAGCCTTTGCCATTACAGGCATATATCTGTGCATATCGCCATAAACTTCAATGCTTTTCACAACATCTCTGCGATAAGCTTTTAAACCACAATTAAAATCGTGTAACTTAATACCTGTAACCATTCTTACTAAACGGTTATATATCTTACTTGGAAATCTTTTTGAAATTGGATCGTGTCGTTTCTTTTTCCATCCCGATACAATATCAAAACCATCAACGGTAATCATACGGTGTAGTTCAGGCGCTTCTTCAGGACTATCTTGTAAGTCTGCATCCATAGTAATCACTACGTCACCTTTTGCTTCTTGAAATCCAGTATGTAAAGCTGCGGATTTTCCGTAATTACGTTGAAACTTCAATCCTTTTAAACTTGAATATTTAGTTTTTAAGTCAAGAACAACTTGCCATGATTTATCACGACTGCCATCATCAACCATAATAACTTCATATTTATAGTTGTTTTTGGTCATCACTTCATTAATCCAAGCCATTAATTCTGGTAATGACTCTTCTTCGTTATATAAAGGTACTATTATTGATATATCCATTGTCTTGTAAATTAAAAGCTTGTCAAAAATACTCAAATATTTTCAACATGCTTATTTTTGAGATAAATAAATATAGAAGTTTTTGCATAAATAAATATCGATTTATTTGAATAAGTTTAATAATATATTACTTTTGTGGCTTCGGGCAAGTCTTATACGACCAGCTCCCGTTGAACTCCCCCAGGATCGGAAGGTAGCAAGGGTAAACGGTTGTAGCGGTGCGATGTAAGTAGCTTGCCCGTTTTTTTTGAAAAAATCTGAACAAACCTCCCTTTTTAGAATAAAAATCACAATATGTTTTATTAATTACTTATACTGAAAATCAAAGACTTTCATGTGATTACTTGCTTTTTAAATGCCGTTTTTGTATTTTGGAATCAAATTTAACAATTATGAGTTATAAGGTAGATCTTACAGTAGATGAGGAATTGGCACTAAAAAAACTTGTTAAAGAAAATCAAAATAAAAAAAATGTCCTTAAACGTGCTTACTGTATTTTATTAAAAAACGAAGGTCAAAAGAATGTTAATATAACACAATTGTTAGGTATCCATGAAGATACTATAGCCGATTGGACGAAAATATATTTAAAAAAGGGATTGCAGGGATTATTACGTTTTGGATATTCTGAACGAAGAAAATCACAATTACATCCTTACAAAAATAAAATTAAACGCATGGCATCTGCAAAAAGTGTAAAAACGATTGAGCAACTGCAGCAAAAAGTAAAAGTAAACATTGGCATTGAAATTGAATACAGTTGGTTTTACAGATATTGTAAGAAGTATGGAATTTATGATGTTTTGAAGCAAACAAGATAGAATTTAATTTTAAAATTGCAGGAAACTAGTAAAGTGAAAAAATGGAATTAGCTTAAGCTTAGTGTCTACTAGTAAATAAGTTATCTAACCAAAATTCTTTTTAAATTTTTATACTGGGAAAAATGCCTTAATTTCGCACCGAATTTAGAATATTAATCAATAAATTTTAATATATCATGAAATTTTTTATCGATACAGCAAACTTAGATCAAATAAAAGAAGCACAGGATTTAGGTGTTCTTGATGGTGTTACAACAAACCCATCGTTGATGGCAAAAGAAGGAATTAGTGGAGAAGAGAATATTATTAATCATTATAAAAATATTTGTGAAATAGTTGATGGTGATGTTAGTGCCGAAGTGATTTCTACAGATTTTGAAGGAATGGTTAAAGAAGGTGAAATATTAGCTGCTTTACATCCTCAAATTGTAGTTAAAGTTCCAATGATAAAAGAAGGTATAAAAGCGATAAAGTATTTCTCAGAAAAAGGAATTAGAACTAATTGCACTTTGGTTTTTTCTATTGGACAGGCACTTTTGGCTGCTAAAGCAGGGGCAACTTATGTATCTCCATTTATTGGAAGATTGGATGATATTTCAACCGATGGTGTTGAATTAATTGCACAAATAGTTGAAATGTATAGTTTTTATGGATTCGAAACAGAAGTTCTTGCTGCTTCAATTCGTCATACAATGCATATTGTTCAATGTATGGAAGCAGGAGCAGATGTTGCTACTTGTCCTTTAGATGCAATTTTAGGCTTATTAAATCATCCTTTAACTGACATCGGCTTGGCGAAATTCTTAGCTGATTATAAAAAGGTAAACGGATAATTATAAAATATTATTTTATTTTAGAGGTTGTCTCCTGAAACTTTTTGGGATGGCAACCTCTTTCTGTTTGATCTTTTTTGTATTTTATTAATAGTATCTTATTAATTGTTTATTAAATTTGCATCTTATTTTTTGAAGAAACGAACTATATGTTATTACAAATTCATCCAGATAATCCTAATCCAAGAGAAATGGCAATGGTTATATCCGCATTGCAGAATAATGGATTAATTATCTATCCAACGGATACAGTTTATGGATTAGCATGGGATATTAATAGTCCAAAAGCTTTTGATAAAATTGTTAAGATAAAAGGCAAAAATGCCTTGAAAGAGAATTTTTCTCTTGTTTGTACTGATATCAGTCAGATTTCTCAATTTTGTTTACATATTACCAATCCTATTTTTAAATTATTAAAAAATAATTTACCCGGTCCATTTACTTTTATTTTAAACGCCAGCAATAATGTTCCTCGATTTTATAAATCGAAGAAAAAAACAGTTGGAATTCGAATTCCGAATAATAATATTGCTATGGAAATTGTAAGTAAATTAGGACATCCTATTATGACAACTTCTTTGCATGATGAAGATGAAGTGCTTGAATATATGACAGATCCTGAGTTGATAAATGATAAGTATGAGCATTTAGTTAATCATGTAATTGATGGCGGATATGGAAAAAATGAAGCTTCAACAATAGTTGATTGTACTGAAGAGGATTTTGAAATTATACGTCAAGGAATAGGGGAGTTGGTTTTTTAGTTCTGAGTTATTCTCAAATCCAGTTTTAATATTTATATTCCTATAAACAAGATACTTTAAACTAAGTACTGAACTGTTATTTTTTCCAGAAAGCTGGTGAGAATAGGACTATAACAGTAAATAATTCTAATCTTCCAATAAGCATTAAAAAGGATAGAAACCATTTTCCAAAATCAGGAATATGAGCATAATTTTCAATTGGACCTACACGTCCAATTCCGGGACCAATATTACCTAATGTTGCAGCTACTGCGCCAAGTGAAGTTTCTATATCATATCCTAAAGATGCAATAACTACCGAGCTTCCAATTGAAATTAACATGTAAAAAACTACGAAAGCTAAAATGTTTGAAATTATTTGGGGAGGGACACTTTTTCCATTTATTCGAACCGGAATTATTGCATTTGGATGAATAATTCTTTTTAATTCTTGATAACTATTCTTAAGTAATAATGTAATTCGAACAATTTTTATGCTTCCCCCAGTAGAACCTGCCGATCCACCAAAAAACATTAATGCAAAAATCATAACGATTGTAAAAGGCATCCATTGTAAATAATCAGCTGTTGCAAAACCTGTAGTTGTTATTATCGAAACAACTTGAAATAAAGAATCGCGAAATGATTTTTCTATATTGAAACCTCCATAGAACCATAAGGAAGTGGCGATTATTAAAGTGAAAATGACAACAAAACCTAAGTAATATCTAAACTCTTCGTTCTTAAAAACTTTACCAAATTTTAGGTGTAAAGCAAAGTACGATAAGGTAAAATTAGTTCCTGCTATAAACATAAATACAATGATAACATAATCTATAAAAGGAGAATCGAAATGTGCTACACTGGCTTGTTTCGTTGAATAACCACCTGTAGCCATTGTAGTAAATGAATGGTTAATAGCATCGAACCAATTCATCCCTCCAATTTTCAAGAGTATTATTTCGATAATAGTAAACAACATGTAAATACCCCAAAGTCGTTTGGCTGTTTCTTTAATTCTAGGGTGAAGCTTGTCAGGTGTTGGGCCGGGTACTTCGGCAACAAATAACTGCATTCCTCCAATACCAAACATAGGTAATATTGCAATCGATAATACAATAATTCCCATGCCTCCAAGCCATTGTGTTAAGCTTCTCCAAAAAAGTAATCCAAAGGGCATAGCTTCAATATCATTTAAGATAGAAGCTCCCGTTGTTGTAAAACCTGACATCGTTTCAAAAAAAGCATCAGTATATGATGGAATTGCCCCACTTATAACAAAGGGTAGTGCTCCAAACAATGAAAATATAATCCATACAAAACTAACAATGATATATCCTTCTCGTTTACCAATATTTTTATTCGCATTTTTTGTAATAAACCACAATATAGTTCCGGTAGAAAAACAAATGAGTGAAGTAGTAATCAGGGCACTAAAATCATACTGACCATAAAATAGACTCACTAAAGATGATACGCCAAGGAAGAACCCTTCAATAAGAAGGAGAAGACCCATAACTTGGATAATAATTTTTTTATTGATCATTATTTATTAAAAAGAGTATCTAGTTTTTTTACTGCAGAAGGAAGAGCAAATACAACTACTCGATCCTCAGCCTGTATTTTAGTATCGCCTGTAGCTATAAAAGATTTTTTTCCCCTGATAATTCCACCTACAATTGCATCTTTCGGGAAATCAATTTTTCTTAATGTTTCATTTGTAATTTTAGAATTTTCTTTTGCTACAAATTCTAAAACATCAGCATCTGAACCGGTTAAACATTTCATTGTTTCAACTTCGGCGCTCATTGTAAACCTGAAAATTTTACTTGCTGTTACTAATTTTTTATTAATAATTGTATCAATACCCATGCTTTCACCCAAATCAATATAATCTATATTCTCGATTTCAGCAATAGTCTTTTTTACTCCCATTTTTTTAGCTAATAAACACGACAGAATATTAGTTTCGGAGTTTCCTGTAACAGCAATAAAAGTATCCATATTAGCTAAACCTTCCTGATTTAACAAATCAATATTACGACCATCTCCATTAATAACCAGCGAGTTATTAAGATGATCTGCAAGCTGAGCACTTTTATTCTTATCTATTTCAATTAATTTTATATTGAATCTATTTTCAAGCGATTTTGCAACTCGTTTTCCTATTCGGCTACCTCCAAGAATCATTATATTCTTGATGTCTATTTTTTTCTTACCCGAATATTTCATTACATTTTTAACACCAGCTTTGTTTGTAACGACATAAGCCAGGTCGTTTAACTGAAATTGGTCGCTACCTGTTGGGATAATTGTTTTTCCTTTACGTGAAATTGCTACGGCTCTAAAATCGATGTTTTTATCTTTTGCTATATCTTTTAAAGATTGATTTAAAACAAGCGCCTTTTCATCAAGTTTTAATACATATAGCGATAATTTTCCTCCTGAAAAATCAACCGATTCAAATATCTCTCCTTGACCTAATAAATTTACCACTTCCCGTGCCGCAATTCTTTCCGGATATATTAAGTAATCAATACCCAAATGAATAAAATGTGAAATATTTTCAGGTTCTATATATTCATTATTATCAACCCGTGCAATTGTTTTCTTTGCGCCAAGTTTTTTGGCTATAATGGCTGCAGTAATATTTGTTTCTTCAGAAATAGTAACCGCAATAAATAAATCGGCCTTTTTAATTTTTGCTTCTTTTAATGTTTCAAAAGAAGTAGCAGATCCTGTTATGGTAAGTAAATCAAGATTTGAATCTATGCCTTTTAAACTTTCTACATTCGGATCGATTACCGTTAAATCATGAAACTCACTACTTAGCATTTTTGCTAAATGTGTTCCAACTTCACCGGCACCGGCAACAATAATTTTCATTCTTTATAATTTGTTTTCAATTAGCACAAATAATATTGGGCGACAAAAATAATATAAAAGGCAAATTAAAATATTCTATTTCGTAATTTCTATTAAATACGGATGTTTTTTTATATAATTATATTTGATTTTAAAGATACTCTATAAATGCTCCTTTATCCAAGACATTATAATAAGATATATTGTTCTTATTACATTCTTTTTCCCAGTTTTTAATTTTATAAAAAGAGTTTGATGAATCAAAAATGATTTTTTCAAACTCAAAATAGTTATTCAATTCACTAATTTTTATATTGATATTCTCTGATAAGATAATATAATCAAGTTTTAATTTTTCACCAGGAGTATATTTATTAATTGTACCACTTTTTATTTGGAGAATTCTTTTATTTTTAAATGTATAATAATTGGTTGGTTTATTTAATTGTAACTGGAGAATACTTTTTTCATCTATTCCATATTCTTGCCACAAGGACGCCACGTTATATTTAATGTTTTTATCATTTGTTTCTATTTCTTTATTATAAATGAAAAGAGCTTTATTTTTCTCAATAATATTTATTGCACTTATTCTTGAAATATTATGAACTGTTAGAATTGATTTTCTTGATTTTAAATAACTTGATGAAATATTGTAAAACATTAAGCTTATTAAAATCCAAATAGAATATTTAAGAAAATTAAGTTTCTTGGTAATGATGAAAAACGATATAGAAAATATCAATAAAACAAATAATGTTAACTCAGAAGCATCAATATTTAATTCATCAATTTTGGAGTAAGGAAGTTGTTCAATGAAGTTTACACTGCTATTTAAAAAGAAAGTGATTAAACTTAGCCCTTTTGATATATAAAGTGTTAATATATTAGAGAACGACATGATAAAAAGTAAAATTGCACCATAAACTATTAGTGTAGCTATAGGTATAATTATAATATTTGTTAAGATAAAATATGCTGGGAATTGTTCAAAGTAATATATAGCAATGGGGAAAGTTCCTATTTGAGCTGCTATAGCTACCGAAACTAATTGCCAAACGTAATCTGGAATTTTATTTTTAAATGATAATAAAGAATAAATTTTAGGTTGGAAAAATACAATGCTAATAACAGCAGCAAACGATAGCTGGAATCCAACATTCATTATTGAATATGGATTTATAATTAATAATATAAATGCCGATGCTGAAATCGTATTGTAGATATTTACTTGTCGAGTAAACATTTTACCAAAACTTATAAAAGAAAACATGATTGCTGCTCTCAAAACAGAATCAGAGAGTCCTGTTAAAAAAGCATAAAAAAATAAAATAGTAATAATTATTATCGATTGAATTATTTTACCATATTTATTTCTTTGTAACGGGAATAATAATTTGCAAAGAATGATAAAAATAATTCCTACATGTAATCCTGAAACAGCAAGGATATGCATTGCTCCACTCGTCGAAAAGCTTTCTTTGAGCTCAGGTGTAAGTTCGTTTTTATAGCCTAATGTTAGGGCAGACAAAACAGCAAATTCATCTCCAGAGATATCATTTCTTCGATAAATATTAAGGAGCTTTTGCCTTGTTTTATTAGCAAGAATTCTAATTGCTGATCCTTTATCATGAGCAATAATTGCAAATTGATCTGCTTTAACATAGCATTGATTGTATATCTCTTTATAACTTAAATAGTTTTTATAATTAAATGAGTATGGATTTCCTGAGTGTTTAATTTCATTCAAACTCGATTGTACTATAATTTGATCACCTAAATTTAAATGCAATGTCGAAGAATCTTTCTGAAAATAACAAAGGATTTGAGAGCTGTTTTTTATCCACGACACGGAATCTTTAATACAATCAATTTTTAAAACTGTCTTTATTGATTTCTCTTTTTCTTCGGGCTGCTCAATAATAGTAGCAATAAAAGTATATTCTGAATTCTTAAAATTGATTGTGTTTTGTTGTTTAATATTAACCAACTGCATCCCTGAGAAAAATAATACTAGAGAAATAATTATTCCCCAAATTTTATTTATAGAATAACTTTGGGGTAATTTTAAAAAAACAAATAATAATGTAACAAAAAGTAATGTGATTAATATATAAATTATAGCAACATTAAAAATTGGATAATTTATCTGAAATAAAATTCCAACTATTAAAGAAATTACAAATCGAAAAAATGGTGCTTGATGTAAAAAATTTTCAAACATTTTTTATTCATAACAAGGTTTAAAATAAAATTAAATCTTTTTTATTGATTTACAAAATATTGATAGATGTCTTGTAAAGTGGAAGTGTATTATTTTTTTTATGAATTATCTCCTTTTTTTTTATTTAAAATCACATCTTAAATCCGCAAAGCCTGGCACGGATTTATTAATAATAAGCAAGTTGATTATAATTTCATGTCATCTATATTAGTTAACTGTGGCACGGTTAATTGCTTAATATTTAAATGAATAATAATTTACTTACGGATATTAGGTCATAGTAAAAAGATAGGTATTATGAATATTTTTTTATGACGATATATCATCAATCAGAGTATAATGAGAAACTGATTTGATCTTAGTAATTATAAAATCTTAGGTTAAAAGTATGGATGGTATTATAAAAGTTGATTCGGAATTAGGTGTAGGATAAAAAATTAACTTAATTTTACCCTGAAAAATGCACTCAAATGAAAGTGTAAACAAGGAAAAAGGAACATGGAAGATAATCATATATTATTAATTGCCGAAGACGATATAACGAATTATATATATTTAAAAGAAGTCGTTGAAGACTATTTTAAAGAAATTATTCATGCAATGAATGGACTAGAAGCCATTAATATTTGCAAAGAAAATTCTGATATAAGTTTGATTTTGATGGATATGAAAATGCCTGTCATGGATGGTTTTGAGGCTGCAGGGCAAATTAAAAAAATTCTTCCCAAAGTACCAATTATTGCTCAAACAGCATTTGCATTTAGCGAAGATAAGGTCAAGGCGTTGGAAGCAGGATGCGATGAATATGTATCGAAACCAGTAATATCTCAAACACTTATTGATCTTATTGAAAAGTATAGGAAATAAGCTAACACCTAAAATCTCATTTTTTATAAATTGACAAGCTATTTTCTTCTTGAGTTTTCGTAAGTAGCTTCAAATTATCAATTTCTGTAAATGTGCTCTAAGGATGTTAATAGTTTTTGTTAATGTTGTTTTATCCACTCTAGTTACTTTTTTCATAATGCAGTTGAATCAAACCAGTTTCATATTTTTTGCTGCTTTTAGAATTTAATTTTATCATGGGAGTTTCTCCTATAAATAGTCGCTTACCATCTCCAAGAATAATTGGGATAATCGAAACGATATATTCATCAATTAAATTCTTATTCATAAGAAGATTAACAATTTGTCCACCGCCATCACAATAGATATTCTTTCCATCCTTATTTTTTAACTCGTTAATTAAGACTTCTATA
Organism: Bacteroidales bacterium; assembly: GCA_013138975.1. Classification (GTDB taxonomy): domain Bacteria; phylum Bacteroidota; class Bacteroidia; order Bacteroidales; family UBA12077; genus UBA12077. The sequence goes on along the minus strand of WTBR01000085.1, from coordinate 32,512 downwards.
TTTCCATTATAAAAGCTTACCCCATTTTCACTTTTTCGTTTCTCTCTGGTGATAACATAACATTTAAACTGTTCAGCTTGTGGAAATACCCCACCAGTTAGTTTAAGAATAACATCATAAGTGGCTCTTCCTACAATATATGTATCTATAGTATCAATAAACTTTTTATATCCATAATCTTCTCCTTCTTTCTCTACAGTAGAAAGCCATGAAAGGTCATCGTCTTTTGTAGCTATAAATCCATCGAGACTCATGCTTATGTATAAAATTAATTTTCTTTTGCTCATAATTATGTAAATTTTCAATACTAAATTGACCTTTTATGACATGTAACAACAAATAGAAGTAAAAGGTTTCCTTTATATTAATTATATGAATCTATAAGTTATTATAAAAATTACCAATCAAACGGGTAATTCCTAAAATAATAAGAGTTCGTTACATTTTTGTGTTATACCAATTAAACACCAAAATACCCCTTATAACGACAGCAAGGAAACGGCCTTTATTCACTTATATTTCTTCAAAAAATAATTCAATGTAGTTAAATAGTCGTGCCACGGATTCTCTTCAGTAAGAGCAGAATCTTTTTGTTACTGTATAACAGCCATTACCAGATTTGCTTAATAATTATAAAATCCGTAGCACGATTTGCTAATGATCTAAGCAAAAAATAATTCAAATTATTTATAGGTCATTTTGAAATTAAGAACTTTGGCAAAGATTAACAAAGTATTGAAAATTATAGATTCTGCTCAAAATCAAGGCAAAGTTAATAATTGATCTTTATTTTAAAGAGATAAAGGCATGATTGATTTTTGAATGTCTATATTTCATTATATGATGTGCTAAAATTATTCGTTACTTTAAAGCTTTCGAAAAGTTGACATCTATCTTCTTTTTTCTGCCTTCTTTTTCATAATATTGCAGCACAAATAATTAATAATTACGTTTTAAGTTTAATCATTAATCACTATAAACAATGTTAGATACAATTTTTAATCACAAATCAATACGAAAATATAAAAGCACACCAATAGCAGAAAAAGACTTACAGGAAATTTTAGAAGCTGGGACTCGTGCATCCACTAGTGGTAACATGCAAGTATATTCTATTATTGTTACTCGCGATGAGGAAATGAAAAAGAAATTGGCTCCAACACATTTTAATCAACCAATGCTTACACAAGCTCCTGTTGTATTAACCTTTTGTGCCGATGTTAATCGATTTATAAAATGGTGTGAAGCACGTAATGCTGAACCTGGGTATGATAATTTTTTATGGTTTACCAATGGAGTAATTGATGCGATGTTAGCTGCACAAAATTGCAGTTTAGCAGCAGAAGATAAAGGAATGGGAATTTGTTATCTTGGAACCACAACTTATACAGCCGATAAAATTATTGAAATCTTAGAATTGCCAAAAGGAGTAATTCCCATTACTACTGTTGTTCTTGGTTATCCTGACGAAAATCCTGTATTAACAGATCGTTTACCGGTAGAGGGTGTTGTGCATTACGAAACCTATAAAGATTATTCGAAAGAAGACATCGATAAGATTTATTCTGAAAAAGAATCCTTGGAATCAACAAAGGCTCTTTTAAAGGAAAATGAGAAAGAAACTTTAGCACATGTATTTACCGATAATAGGTATAAAAAAGCCGATAATATTCATTTTTCAAAAGTATTCTTAAAAGTGTTGGAAGATCAGGGATTCTTGAATCAATAAAAATGAATAATTAAGAATTACCAATTTCAATAAAATACAAAAGTCATACATGAGAGTCATTCTGAGCAAAGCGAAGAATCTTATGTGTGACTTTTTTATATTTACAAATTTGATGAATTGATTACATGCAGCTAAAAGCCAATAGCTAAACGTAAATAGTTTTTAGTAGATACAGATTAAGCTTACGTTTAAGCTTATTATATTAATAGAGCGAATACCAAAAACTGAAAATACAAGTTATCTCATTATATTTGCTTAAAATTGAAATATTGCGATATTCATTACTCATATTTATAACTTTAATAAGTTTTCTTTTTCATGTTCAATTAAAAGGACAGGAATATAAGCTCCTTATTAAATATGAAACAAGTACTCCAAATGATATCATAAATTCATATGAAAATTTTAAAGGAGATAGTACCGAAATTCAGCAAAAGTTAAAATTGCTTTTAAATGATTTGCAAGAAAATGGTTATTTATCAGTAAGCATTGATAGTGTGAGGTTCGATTCAATAAATGTATTTACAGATATATATATAGGTGAGCAATATTATTGGAGTAGACTTGATTTTTCAAATTTGGAATCAGGATTACTCGACGAACTAAATTTGGAAGAAAATAATAATAATACTGTAAATCTAAACGAACTTTATAATGTAAAAAGTGAGATTTTATCATATTATGAGAATTCAGGTTATCCGTTTGTAAAAGTTAAATTAAGCGCATTCGAAATAGATAGCTCATTGTTGAATGCCACTCTTGAAGTTGAAAAGGGAGATTTTTATAAAATAGATAGCATTATAATTAAGGGAGATCCGCGAATTTCTTCAAATTATATTAAAAGAATATTGCAAATAGGTAACAATACAGCTTTTAATCAGGAAAAAATAAATGCAATATCAAAGAAAATAAGCGACCTTAAATTTCTAAAAGAAATTAAACCGGCAGAAATCGAGTTCAGAGAAAAAGGCGTTGATTTGTATCTTTATTTAAAAGATAAAAAGGCAAATATGTTTAATGGGATCATTGGTTTTTTACCTAAAAGCGAAGAAACAGGTGAGCTTTTAATAACAGGTGAATTAAACTTAAACCTTTTAAATTCTTTTGGAGGAGGCGAAGAAATATCCCTGAATTGGGAAAAAATGGAATCTTCAACACAGAAACTTGATCTTGGATTCATGTATCCTTATTTATTTAGAACTAATCTTGGTTTAGATACCGATTTTGAATTGTATAAAAAAGATTCTTCGTTCTTATCTTTAAATGCAGGACTAGGATTGAGATTATTTTTAACATACGATGATTATATAAAAGCTTATTATCGCTATAAAAGTTCGTCACGAATAGGGAAAGAGAATATTAGTACATTAATGAATTATGCTGATATTAAATCTAACATTTTTGGAGCACAATATTATTTAAACGACTTAGATTACAGGTTTAATCCAAGAAAAGGAATTGAGTTGAATTTATTTGCAGGCGCTGGTTTAAAAAATATAGATGATTCTCAGAATAGTATAGATAGCCTAAATGCCGATAAAAGCACTTTGGAACTTGAACTTGGTCTTAATTTAGATTTTCACTTTCCTTTATATAAAAATTTCGTATTCCATTTTGGCAATAAAACTCGTTATCTTGATCAATTTGCAGATAATAATAAGGAAGTAATCTTTTTTGAGAATGAGCTGTATCGTTTTGGTGGCGCTACATCATTGCGTGGTTTCGACGAAAGTATTTTTTATGCATCAATTTATTCTATTCAGAATGTAGAAATAAAATATTTGTTTGAGCAAAATTCAGCTTTTTATATTTTTTGGAATGGCGCTTACTATTATAAAAATGTATTGCAAGAAGTTACAGAAGATTTTCCTTGGGGATTTGGAATAGGTCTTGATTTTGAAACTAAAGCAGGTGTTTTTTCTTTAAGCTACGCTTTAGGAAAACAATTCGAAAATTCGTTTGAGATACAATCGGCCAAAATTCATTTTGGGTATGTTAATCGATTTTAACGTTATTAATGGGAAAAGTAGGAATGTATCTGCTGAACTTTAAAACTCCATTGTCATTCCCGCGAAAGCGGGAATCTCTCTTTTTCAAATTTGTGATTTTTACTTTTTAAGTAATTTCATATTGTAGCAACAAAAAGTACGTAATTATTTTCCAACTTTATTAAAAAACTTTACTAATCCACTTTCCCAATCATCTATAAAATCGTTAATTTCATCAATAAATTCTTGTTGTTTCTGGCTGCGATTTATGGTAAGATGTATTATAATTTTATTGCGTTCAGGAGGAAAACCAGTAGTAATTGTCCAAGCCAAAGCATTTGGGCACGAAGTTAAAGCAAAACGAACACCACCATTTATTTTATCGTAGCTTAAATCAAATTCACCCCAAAGAGTTCCAATTAAAGCATCGCTTCCTTTCTTCTCAATAACAAAATTAGTTTCGGTTATCTTTTCGAGATTATCAATATGAATATTTTCATGAATCCATTCTTGTGTAGTTTCAATATCTACGATCTTAAAAAATTCCATTTCTATTTTTTTACGATTTATACATAAGTATTATCGAAAGGTTTCGATAATTACGAAAAAAAACCGACCAGAAAATAGTCGGCTGAATTTAGTTCTGATTTCTAAATTCTAGTTTTCTAATATTGAATTATATTCATTCATTACATAAGTATTGAGCCAATTATAATATTCCTGAATTTGATCTTTCTTCAATGAATTTATTCGCCAATCAGAAAGTTTATTCTCAGTTTCTTCGAAGACCTTTTGTTCCATAGGTTCAATTTTTTGAAGTATGCCAGAGTTTTCGTTATTTATTAATGCCGAAACATTTAGGTATTTATAACCTGAGCTACGCTCAATAGGATAGCAGTGTTTTTTAAGTTTCAATGTTATATCACATAGAGGTGCATTTCCACTTTTTTCGGACATCATCATTTTTGGTAAATTTTCTCCACCTTTAACCCATACTGGCACAGCAATGGTTGTAAAAGGAAAACCCAATACTGTCCACATGGTTGTAAATTCAGGAGCTTCACCTTTTTTAACACCACAAATTACAATTGCAGATACCGATCCATTTCTGCAAATTAAATCGCCGGAGTTTACAAAGTTTTGTTTATTTGAACTATTTTCGGACAGTTCTCTATAATCAGTTTTTAATAAAGAATGATAAAAAGAACGACTAAAATCAGTAAGTACAGTTTGATAATTTAAGTTGTTTGTTGCAAAAGCATTAGCAAATAAATCTTGAGCACTCTCGTACCTGATGTAACCATAACCCTTATCTTTTTCACCGGTAAAAGCAAAATTGGTTCTTATTAAATATCCATTTGGAGCAACTCTGGGATCGTTTGCATCGAATTTAACGAAATTATTGTTATTTGTTTCATAATAAGCAGCACCTCCGTTTGCATCAATTACTCCAAAGCTTGCAGCAACACCCTTTGGTACAGGAAGATTATTTAAAAATTCCTCAAAATCTTCTAAAGTTGCACATTGCTGTAATGCCATTTTCATAACATAACCTTCGCGATCTTTATAATCTCCTTCATAATTCAGATTTACATCAAAAAGAGCAGCATTCATAATCGAAAAACCGGTTGAATTTGTTCCGCCCCATACTTGATCACCTTTAATGCCTTCTGAGTTTATTAAGCCAATATAATCGTATTTACCATCAGTAAAATACATTAATTTGTTGTTGTTAAAATCCGAATCTCGATGTTTCCATAATATAGGACGGCCGTCTTCAGTATACTTTCCGGATATAACTGCAGTAGTGCATGAAAAAAGATCATTTATTGAAAAAGCAAAAATGAATATTAATGAAAGGAATATTCTTAACATAACTTTAGAATTAATTATTAATTACAATGCTTAAAAACCAAGCTTTATGACACAAAACATAAATCAAGGTAAATCTCAAATCTTGATACTTATTACTTGAAATTATTCTACTATTTTATATAATGAATTTGCCTGAGCAGTAGCAGTTATGATCATATCATTTATACAAACATGTTCAGGTCTTGTAACAACATACAAAATAGCATCAGCAACATCATTTCCATAAAGAGGTGTAAATCCTTTATATGCCTTACTGGCTTTTTCTTTATCACCTTTGAAACGAACTATTGAGAATTCTGTTTCAACCATTCCGGGATTAATCGCTGTTACTTTTATTTTATCTTTCAGCATGTCAATTCGCATTCCTTTGGTAATGGCATCTACCGCATGTTTAGTTCCACAATAAACGTTTCCGTTTTCATAAGCTTCCTTTCCTGCAGTTGATCCAATATTCACAATATGTCCATGCTTTTTCTCAACCATTATAGGAACTATTTTTCGTGAAACATATAATAGACCTTTTACATTCGTATCAATCATTCGCTCCCAATCATCGATAACGCCATCCTGAATATGATTTAATCCAACAGCTAGTCCTGCATTATTTACCAATACATCTATATTCTTCCATTCTTTTGGCAAACTGTCAATAGCACTATCTACTTCTTCCTTATTTCTTACATCGAAATTTAAAATGTAAATTTTGCTTGAAGATTCTAATTTTATTTCTTTTTCGAGATCTTCTAAAAGTTCTTTTCTGCGACCCGTAATAATAACATCAAAATTATTTTGAGATAAAATTTTTGCTGTTGCTCTACCAATTCCTGATGTAGCGCCTGTAATTAATGCTATTCTGTTCATAATATATAAATTATTTTTTGACTAAAATGATTGCCCAAATTTAATTAAAAATTACTTAAGAAAGTATTTATTAAGAGGCCTGATCTCTCATATCACTTATTCGTAGTTGGCTGTATGAGTTATTAAGAATTTTGTATCAATTAAAATATGGCTTTTAATGCGGTTAAAATTTAAGAGTTAATTATATTTGCGGTGTCTATACCAACTATTAATCATAATAAAGTTTTTTGAAATGGATGTTAATGTAAAAACTGCAGAACAACTTGGATTATCACCTGAAGAGTTTGATAAAATAAAAGAAAATTTAGGAAGGACTCCTAACTTTACCGAATTAAGTATTTATTCAGTAATGTGGTCGGAGCATGCATCGTATAAAAATTCAATAAAGTGGTTAAAAACTTTACCTCGAACAGGAAAGCAATTACTTGTTGAGGCCGGTCAGGAAAATGCTGGCTTAGTTGATATTGGTGACGGAATGGCATGTGCTTTTAAGATAGAATCGCATAATCATCCATCAGCAGTTGAGCCTTATCAAGGTGCAGCAACTGGTGTAGGTGGAATTAATCGCGACATATTTACAATGGGAGCAAGACCTGTAGCTCAATTAAATTCATTACGTTTTGGTGATATAAATAGTGATCGTACAAAATGGCATTTAAAAGGTGTTGTTAAAGGTATTGGTGATTATGGCAATGCATTTGGTATTCCAGTATTAGGAGGCGAAGTTGTTTTCGACAAATGTTATAACACAAATCCACTGGTAAATGCAATGTCAGTTGGAATCATGGGAAAAGATGATATGATTTCTGCCATTGCATTAGGAGCTGGTAATCCGGTATATATAGTAGGTTCTTCAACAGGTAAAGATGGAATTCATGGTGCAACATTTGCATCTGCCGATTTAACAGAAAATTCAGCAGACGATCTTCCTTCAGTTCAGGTTGGTGATCCCTTTATGGAAAAGCTACTTATGGAAGCAACTTTAGAGTTGAATAAAAGTGGGGCAGTAGTTGGTATGCAAGATATGGGTGCTGCAGGTATTATTTGTTCTACTTCCGAAATGTCAGAAAAAGGAGCGCACGGTATGAAAATCAATCTTGATAATGTTCCATTACGTCAGCAAGATATGATACCATTTGAAATATTGCTTTCCGAATCGCAAGAAAGAATGTTAGTAGTAGTCGAAAAAGGTAAAGAAGATATAGTTGAAAGAATATTTGATAAATGGGATTTACATTGTGCAGTAATAGGAGAAGTTATTGAAGAAGATAAATTATATTTTTATCAAAATGATGAACTTGTTGCTGAAGTTCCTGCATCAACTTTAGTTTTAGGCGGTGGAGCTCCTATTTATGAGCGTGAGTATAAAGAGCCTGCATATTATAAAGAATATAAAAAATTTAATATAGATACGGTAAAAGAACCAACAGATTATAAAGAAACGGCATTACAGTTATTACAAAGTCCGAATATTGCATCTAAGAAATGGGTGATAGAACAGTACGATACTATGGTTGGTACTGGCAACATGACAACAAATTTCCCTTCCGATGCAGGAATATATAATATAAAAGGAACAAATAGAGCCTTAGCAATGACAGTTGATTGTAACTCTCGTTATGTGAAGGCAGATCCTGAAATAGGTACTGCAATTGCTGTTTCAGAAGCAGCAAGGAATATAGTTTGTTCAGGAGGAGTTCCTCTTGCTGTTACCAATTGTTTAAACTTTGGGAACCCTTATAATCCTGAAGTATATTGGCAGTTTGTTGGAGCAATTAAAGGAATGAGTCATGCTTGTAAGAAATTTAATACTCCGGTAACAGGCGGTAATGTAAGTTTCTATAACCAAATGATGGTAAATGGTAATGCTGAACCAATTAATCCAACTCCAACAATTGGAATGATTGGTTTAATTGAAGATAAAAATGATCAAATGAGTATTGCTTTTAAGAATAAAGGTGATATGATTTATTTAATTGGTAAATCAAGAAATGATATAAATTCTTCCGAATATCTAAATTACATTCATAATATTGAAGCATCTCCGGCTCCTCATTTCGATTTAGAAGAGGAACATAGTATTCAGGAAGCAGTTAAAGGTTTAATTAAAAAGAATCTGGTTTTATCTGCACATGATGTTGCTGATGGAGGTTTATTTGTTACACTTGTTGAATCAGCATTAATTAAAGGATTTGGATTTGATGTTACGCCAAATGCTGAAATCAGAAAAGATGCATTCCTTTTTGGTGAGTCACAAAGTAGAGTTGTTGTATCTGTATCTCCATCAAACGAGGATAATTTTATTGATTATATGATTGCACAAAAAATTCCATTCTCTGCACTTGGTCATGTAACAAAATCAGAATTAAGAATTGATGATAATTCATACGGTTTTAATAATGATATCAAAAAATTGTATGAGAATGCTTTGGAAAACTACTTAAAAGAAGATTAATCTGAAAATTTGTGATTACACCATATAAAGACAATAAGTCGGGTAAAAAAGAGCAAGTTGCTCAAATGTTTAATAACATTGCCCGACGATATGATTTTTTAAATCATTTTCTCTCACTTGGAATAGATAATCTTTGGAGAAAAAAAGCAATAAAATGTATTAGTAGCATTGCATCAAATCCACTTATTCTTGATGTAGCTACTGGTACCGGTGACTTAGCAATAGCGGCATTAAAACTTAATCCACAAAAAGTAATTGGAATAGATATTTCCACGGAAATGTTGAATGTTGGAATTAAGAAAATAAAAAGAAAAGGATATCAAAATTTAATTGAGCTAAAAAAAGGCGATTCTGAGAATTTAGAATTTGATGATAATACTTTTGATGGTATAACAGCAGCTTTTGGAGTAAGAAATTTCGAAAATCTTGATAAAGGATTATCCGAAATGTATCGTGTGTTAAAACCAAAAGGGAAAATTGTTATTCTTGAATTTTCAAAACCCAGAGTATTTCCGGTCAAGCAATTTTATAATTTTTATTTTAAGGCTATTTTACCGTTACTTGGGAAAATAATTTCAAAAGATGATTCAGCATATACATATTTACCGGAGTCTGTAAATCAATTTCCGGAAAGAGAACTGTTTATTCAGAAATTAGAACAGGTTGGATTTAAAAACTGTTCCTTTAAACCACTAAGTTTTGGGATAGCATCTTTATATTGGGCATATAAGTAATATTTAAAAAATTATAGCGTTAGGTAGTTTTACCATATTGATGAAGAAATTTATAATCATATTATTTTTAGGTGTAATATCCTTATCGCTTTTTGCTCAGAAAAACAAAGACAATGTTTTAAACTATCAGGGAGTAGATCAAAAAAAATTACATTTTGGATTTACCTTAGGTTTAAATACTATGGATTTTAAAATTACTCCATCAATGAATGAATATGGAGCTGATTCAAAATTATTATATCCAGAATTAAATGACTTACTTACTGGGTTTCATGTTGGAATAGTTTCAAATTTACGATTGACAGAATTTTTGGATCTTAGATTTCTTCCCGGTATTTCATTAGGAACACGTAAAATTTTATTTTATGATGAAAATCATAACTTAGATCGTGAAATGAAAATTGAGTCAACCTTTATTGATTTACCACTTTTATTAAAATATAAAGCAACTAGAATAAATAACACAAGACCATATATAATTGGAGGAGTTAATGTCAGAAACGATATGGCCAGAAATAAGGAGTTTATTGAAGAAGAAAAGGCAGCAGTTTATATTAAAATGAAATCTTTTGATATTTATTACGATTTAGGAGCAGGAGTTGATTTTTACTTGACATATTTAAAATTTTCTTTCGAGATTAAATATTCCGTTGGTATGTTAAATGTTGTTTCTTCTGACTCATATGATGATGATCCTCAATATGCAAATTCAATCGACAAACTGAATTCTCGAATATTTATGGTCTCTTTACATTTCGAATAATTAAGTAATTCTTCTTCTGAATTCAGAACAAACAATAGCGGTAGCGGTAGAAATATTTAATGATTCCGAAGTCTTATTCATTAAAGGATAATTTGGAATAAATAATTTTTTATTTATTAAAGGACTAATTGTGTTAGAAATACCATGCGATTCGTTGCCCATTATAATTAATCCATTTGTGCTTAGGTCTTCTTTGTAAATATTATTTCCTTCCAGAAATGTTCCATAAATATTAAAATTATCAATACTTTTTAGATCAGAAAAAAACTTTGCAGTTTCAATATAATGAACTTTTGTCCTGTAAATAGCACCCATAGAAGCTTGTATTACTTTGGGATTGTACAAGTCAACACTTTCTTTTGTACAAAAGATATTTTTTATTCCAAACCAATCAGCAATTCGAATAATTGTTCCAAGATTTCCTGGGTCTTTTATATTTTCAAGAAAGATATTTAGTTCTTTACCAATTTCGTTTAATTTAAAATCAAAAGACGGCTGTTTAGTAATTGCGAATACCTTATTGGGTGTTGTTAAAGAGCTAATTTTATTTAATTCTAATTCAGAGATTTCAATAACTTCTGTATTTTGTTTTGTAATTTGTTGTAGATTTGAATTAATCCATTCTGAAGTAGCATATATTTCAATTATATTTAAATCAGAATTGAGTAATTCATCAACAAGTTTTTCACCTTCAGCAAAAAAACATTGATTGATATCTCTGTATTTCTTTTTTTTAATGGAATTAATGAATTTAATTTTATTTTTGCTGATCATAGTTACTGACTGTTCAATATTTTAAATTATTGAATGTAAATATAAATAAAGCCTTGAAATTATTCATACGATTGTATAAATCAAATTTAAAACGTTTCGGATTTCTGATATTCTGTCTGGCAATTCTTTTTACTGCATGCAGTCCCGTTAAGTATGTTTCTAATGATGAGCATTTGTTAGATAGATATAAAATAAAAGTTACAGAAGGCAAAGTTAAAAAAGATGAAATCAAAAATTATGTAAGGCAAAAGCCAAATAAAAGAATATTAGGCCTTCGGTTTCATCTATGGTTATATAATTTATCACGAAAAGATTCAAACAAAGAAAAAGGAATAAGCAATTGGTTTAGAACCATTGGAGAAGAACCAGTAATTTATGATGAATATATTGCTAGTAAATCTGTTGAGTTATTAAAATCATATTTCGATAATAAAGGATATTATAATTCTAAAGTAAAAGATACAGTTCTTTTTAAAAGAAAGCGAGCAAGAATATTATATAAAATAGAAATAAATGAGCCATATACAATAAATAAAATCAAATATACATGTAGTGATACAATGTTGGCTTCAGATGTTTTGCCTGATTCTATTAATTCATCAATTAAAATTGGAGATAATTTTGATTTAGATCTATTACAAGACGAACGACTGCGTATAGAAACTAATTTAAAGAATAAGGGTTATTATAGTTTTAATAAGGAGTTTGTGTATTTTCAGGCTGATAGTTCGGCTAAAACTCGTAACGTTGATTTGGTATTAAAAATCCAAAAATTCCAGGAAAAAGATTCAAATAAAGCAATAATATCTACCAGTCATAAACAATATATGATTAATAAGGTCTTTGTTTTCACAAACTTTGATCAGAAAGAAGCTTTATCCTTAGGTGAAAATTATTATCAAGATTTAGATACAGCTTATATTAATGGTATTTATTTTATTTCAAAAGGTGTTGACAAATTGAATAAAAGGATAGTATTACAATCAAATTTTATACACGAAGGTGAATTGTACTCGCTTGATAAAGCCAATAGAACCTATAAGCATTTAACATCCCTAAAACTTTTTAAAATTATTAATATCCAATATAATATTATTAATTCTGTAGAAGATGATAGTATAACTTATGGATATTTAAATTGTAATATAAAATTAACAAAACATCTTCTTCAGTCATATACAGTAGAGCTTCAAGGGACAAATTCTTATGGAAATATTGGTGTTGGAGGTAATTTCCTTTATCGTCACAAGAGTATGTTTGGAGGTGCAGAAATTACTGATTTTAGAATAAATGGAGCAATTGAGGCAATTGATGAAGAAAATGTTGCTGGAAATTTTTACACAACTGAATTAGGAGCAAATGTAACATTAAGTATACCAAAATTTATTTTACCAATATTTAAGGGAGAAAGATTTAGTAAAAAGTATTCACCTAAAACTCAAATATCAGTAGGATACAACTTTCAAGATAGGGTTGATTATCGCAGAACAATTGCTAATATGTCATATGGCTATTTATGGGACGGTAATAAGTTTTTAAAACATTCAGTAAAACTACTTGAACTAAATGCCGTAAATTTACCTTATGCTGCACAAGATTTTAAAAACTATATTGATTCCACTTACTTAAAAAGTAGTTATGAAAATCATCTTGTATCTGTATCAAATTATAGTCTTGTGTATAATAATCAGGATATAAAAAAGAGAAACGATTTTTATTTTTTAAGATTAAATACAGAGATATCAGGTAATTTATTATCCGTTTATAGTGGATTAACAAATGCTGCAAAAGATGAAAATGGAAACTATGAAGTTTTTGGAGTACCATTTTCGCAATATGCAAAATTTGATTTAGACCTTAGATATTATGATATAATTGATAACTCAAATACACTGGCTTATAGGATTTTTGGGGGTATAGGAATCCCATATGGCAATTCAGAATCATTACCTTTTGAAAAAATGTATTTCTCTGGAGGTGCAAATAGTATTAGAGCATGGAATGTTCGAGACTTAGGCCCTGGTTCTTATTCAGGAGGATCAGGAACACGTTTTCCAAATCAAACTGGAGATATTAAGCTTGAAGCAAATCTAGAATATAGATTTAAATTATTTTGGGTTTTAGAAGGAGCACTTTTTCTGGATGCAGGAAATGTGTGGAATATATATTCAGATGAATTTAGTGGAGGGCTTTTTCGTTTTGATGAGTTTTACAAAGAAATTGCTTTTGGATCAGGAATAGGTACCCGTTTTGATTTTTCTTTCCTTCTTTTAAGACTTGATTTGGGAGTAAAACTTAGAGATCCTGCAATGCCTGATGGTGAACGTTGGGTTTCTGGGTTTGATGATCTAACATGGAGTGATGATTTTACTATAAATATTGGTATTGGATATCCTTTCTAAATTAAAAAACAATATTTTGCAAACCCTTTCAATAAATAAAATTTTAAAATAAAATATACTTATTAAGATTCATGCTAAATCATAATAAGTATATTCAATATAATTTATTAAATTTGTGTGAGTTTAATCAATTAAATTTTAAAGCGTATGTCATACAGAAAAACCTTAGAATTATTAGGGGATAAGGCAGATTATCTATTAAATCATAAGTCAAAAACAATAAGTAAGGATCAACTTCATTTGCCAGGTCCTGGTTATATCGATAATGTTTTTAGTAGTACAAATCGTTCTCCTCAAGTTATGGGGTCTATGCAACAAATGTTTAACACAGGACGCTTAGCTGGGACAGGTTATCTTTCAATTTTACCGGTAGATCAAGGAATTGAACATACAGCGGGTGCTTCATTTGCTCCAAATCCTATTTATTTTGATCCTGAGAATATTGTTAAACTTGCCATAGAAGGTGGTTGTAACGCAGTTGCTTCAACATTTGGTGTTTTAGCTTCTGTTTCTCGAAAATATGCTCATAAAATACCATTTATAGTAAAATTAAATCATAATGAGCTAATGACATATCCAAATAAATTTGATCAAATAATGTTTGGAACTGTCGAAGAAGCTTGGAATATGGGGGCAAAAGCAGTTGGTGCAACAATTTATTTTGGTTCAGAAGAATCTAATCGTCAGCTAATTGAAGTAGCCGAAGCTTTCGAATTGGCCCATGAGTTGGGAATGGTAACAGTATTATGGTGTTATACACGTAACTCTGGATTTAAAAAAGATGGAGTAGATTATCATACAGCTGCGGATTTATCAAGTCAGGCAAATCATTTAGGCGTTACAATTCAGGCAGATATTATTAAGCAAAAACTTCCAACAAATAATGGAGGATTTAAAGCTTTAAATTTTGCTAAAACTCATGATAAAGTTTATAGTGAATTAACTACCGATCATCCAATAGATTTAACGCGATATCAAGTAATGAATAATTATATGGGTCGATTTGGATTAATAAACTCAGGAGGAGCTTCTTCTGGTGCATCAGACTTAGCCGAGGCTGTTGAAACGGCTGTTGTTAACAAACGAGCTGGAGGTATGGGATTAATTTCAGGAAGAAAAGCATTTCAGCGCCCAATGAACGAAGGAATTGAATTGTTAAATTCAATACAAGATGTTTATTTGTCAAAAGAAATTGATATAGCATAAAACAGTCATTTTAAAATATATAAGGACAGAGATACTTCTCTGTCTTTTTTTTTGGACTAAACTATATTTTGCAAATCAAGTCTATTTTTGTAAAATTGTTGATTCTTGAATTTTAAAAAATAAATAATGGCAAAAATTGATTTACCCAAAAGAGATAGCTTTACAAGTAAATTTGGAATTATTGCAGCAGCTTCAGGTTCTGCAATTGGTTTAGGTAATATTTGGAAATTTCCGTATATCGCTGGTGAAAATGGTGGTGGAGCTTTTATTATTATATATCTTGTATTTATTATTCTTATTGGAGTTCCGGTAATGATGTCGGAATTTATTATAGGAAGAAAAGCAAAGCAAAATGTTTTTGGAGCCTTTAAACAATTAACATCTCAAGGATTTTGGAAAATAATTGGAATAATGGGGGTTTTGGCGGCTTTTCTAATTTTATCATTTTATGGGACAGTTGCCAGTTGGACAATTGAATATCTGATTTTAGCTATTAAAAACAGCTTTTCGGGGAAATCGGCTGATGAATTAGCGACTATGTTTGATACGTTTAGTCAAAGTGCTGTAAAACCAGTCCTTTGGCAAATTTTATTTATGGCCTTGACTGCATATATAGTTATAGGTGGTATAAAAAAAGGAATCGAGAAATATACTAAGATACTTATGCCAATGTTAGTTGTAATAATAATTTACCTAGATATTACAGCCATAACTTTAAAAGGAGGAATGGAAGGATTTCATTTTTTATTCTACCCTGATTTTTCTGTATTAACAAGTGAGAGTATTATTGAAGCCTTAGGTCATGCATTTTTTACATTAAGTTTAGGTATGGGTGTTTTAATTACGTATGCTTCTTATTTTCAAAAAGATACAAATATTACGAAAACAAGTATTTCTGTGGCAGGCGCAGATACAATTATCGCATTATTAGCAGGATTAGCTATTTTTCCGGCAGTTTTTGCATTTAATGCAGAACCCGCTGCGGGACCAGGTCTGGTTTTTATGACATTACCAAATATTTTTGAGTTGATGCCGGGTGGATATATTTTTTCAATCTTATTTTTCTTATTATTAGCGGTTGCTGCATTAACTTCATCAATATCAATAATGGAAGTTGTTGTTGCGTTTGTCTCAGAGGAGAAAGGTATTTCAAGAAAAAAAGCCACTATTTTAACTGCAATAGCAATAACTATTACTGGTGTATTGTGTACGCTTTCAATTGGGCCATTAAGTCATCTAAAAATAGGAGAATATAACATATTTGACATATTTGATATTCTTGCATCGAATATATTATTACCACTTGGAGGAATGTTTATTTCCATATTTATAGGTTGGAAAATGAAAAAGTACATTATAAATGACGAACTTTCAAATTATGGTACAATACAACTTAAAATTGTAAAATTATTTATGTTTTTAGTTCGTTATCTTGCTCCAATTGCAATATCATTTGTCTTTGTTCATGGAGTATGGGATTTATTATTTAATTAAGCTAGATTTTATAATTAAAATTATTGTACTTATAGCTGTGGTACTTGTGTTTTTAATAGAATTGACATTATACATTTTAGTAACTTTAATAAATGATAAAAAAACGATTTAGAGAATATTTCACATTTACTAAAAAGGAGCGCAATGGCATAGTTGTGCTCCTTTTTATTTTATTCTCTCTAATACTTGTAAAGATTTATCAAAGTAATATATCTTATGGAGACATAGTTTTAATTGATGATGAATTTAAAAAAGATATTGACGAATTTGAAAAATCTTTAATTCTAAAACAACAAGTAGAGATAAAAAAGCAAGCTTCTTCTTTTAATCAAAAAGTTGTAAAAAGAAATGAATGGAGTAAGCCTGAATCATTATTTAGTTTTGATCCAAATAACGTATCTAAAACAAAATTGAAAAAATTAGGATTCTCGGAGAAACAAATAAACACATTAACTAATTATAGAGGAAAAGGTGGAGTATTTTATAAAAATGAAGATCTTTTAAAAATATACGGTATTGAAAAAGAACAATTCGAGGTACTCAACCCATATATAACTATTGAAGTAAAAAATAAGCAGGAAGACGTTATTATAAAAAATGAGGCAATAGAATTATTAGAATTAAATACTGCCTCAAAAGATGATCTAATAAGGTTAAATGGAATCGGAGATTCATATGCTGAACGAATTATTAAATACAGAGATTTGCTCGGGGGATATTATGAAAAAGAACAGATTTTTGAAGTGTATGGAATGGACTCATCTCGATTTTTAGGGTTTTCTCAAGATATAATAATTGATACGAATCAGATTAATAAATTGAATTTAAAAGAAGCAGATTTTAAAATATTAGTTCGACATCCATATTTAAATAAATATCAAACTGGAGCTATCCTGAAATACAGAGAGTTAGAAGGAGAATTTGTAAATATTGAACAAATTCATCAGAATAACCTTTTATCAAAAGAGAGTTTTGTTAAACTAAAACCGTATTTAAAACTAAAATAGAAAATAAAAATTGACAATTGTTTAAAAAATGTGTATATTTATTTACTAGGAAGCGCGCATCCTATACAATTGATTTTTAATGCGATATGTCTTTAATGTAGATTGATTCTTATCAAAAAGTGTTTTTTTATTTTTTTTTAGTAAATATATTTTGATAAGTGCATTATAAATTAATATTTTTGCGGCTCAATTATAAAAATGAATTAATTATGATCGTAGTACCATTAAAAGAAGGTGAGAATATCGAGAGAGCTTTAAAAAAGTTCAAAAGAAAATTTGAAAAAACTGGTGTTGTTAAAGAATTAAGGGAAAGACAAGCTTTTACTAAGCCATCTATAAAGAATAGAGAGTTAAGAAAAAAAGCTATTTATGTTCAACAAATGCAACAAAAAGAGGAATAATACATTTAGGGTAAGTATGCTGTACCAATTTGGTATATGATTTACTTTTTAATATTAAATAACCCTATATGTACAAAGATCTTTTTCTAAAATATTTACAATTCGAGAAACGTTTTTCGGTAAACACAATCAAATCGTATAATAATGATTTGAATAAGTTTACCGAATTTATTTCACAAAGCACTGAAAAAATTGAACTTCATCAAGTTGATGAAAAGTTAATTAGAGCTTGGATTGTGAGTTTAATGGAAAAAGATTTCTCTACTTTATCGATCAAACGAAAAATTTCAACTTTAAAAACTTACTTTAGGTTCTTGCTTAGAGAAGGAATTGTTGTATCTAATCCAACGGATAAGGTTATAACACCCAAATCGTCTAAAAAATTACCGGCTTTTGTTGATGAAAAACACATTAATAATCTGCTTGATGATTTTTCTTTTGGTGATAATTTTTCCGGAATACGCAATAAAACAATTGTTGAAATGTTTTATTGTACAGGAATGAGATTGTCTGAGTTAATTGAATTAAGAACTAATAGTCTTGATTTGTATAATGGTACAATCAAAGTTCTTGGAAAAAGGAATAAGGAAAGATTAATTCCATTACATAATCTTTTTTTAAAGTCTCTTGAAAAATATACTGAAATAAAAGAAAAGGAATTTACTAATTTTAAACATGATTTTCTATTTGTTACCGATAAAGGAAACAAATTATATGAAAAGTTTGTATATAGAATAGTGAATAAATATTTAAATTTGGTTACTACTATTGAGAAAAAAAGCCCTCATGTATTACGACATACATTTGCAACTCATTTGTTAAATCGTGGAGCTGATTTAAATGCTATTAAAGAATTACTTGGGCATGCAAATCTATCAGCTACGCAGGTTTATACACATAATACATTTGAAAAGTTAAAAACTATTTATAAACAAGCTCACCCTAGAGCATAAAAATTTGGAGGAGTTACTATGGACATTAAAATTCATTCAATTCACTTTGATGCAGACAAAAAACTTATTGATTTTATTAATGGTAAGGTGAAAAAACTAATCCAGTTTTACGATAATATAATTGGTGTAGAAGTTTTTTTGAGAGTGGAAAAAGATCAAGGAAGTGAGAATAAATTAGCTGAAATTAGACTTGATATTCCGGGACATGATGTTTTTGCTAAGAAAAAGACAACAAGTTTTGAAGAATCTGTTGATAATTCTATTGAAGCAATAAAGCGTCAAATCACTAAATTCAAAGAGAAACAGAGGGGTGTTTAAAAATTTTATAGCAAACGTGAAAAATGCGCATTTTTTTATTGTGTTTAAAATAAAAAATTCTTACATTTGCAAACCGATTTTGGAAAGTAATTTCTAAAATCGGCGTTCTTTTATATTGCCGATGTAGCTCAGTTGGTCAGAGCAGCTGATTTGTAATCAGCAGGTCGACGGTTCGAATCCGCCCATCGGCTCAAGGCAATAAATATATTGGGGAGATACCAAAGTGGCCAACTGGGGCAGACTGTAACTCTGCTGGCGTACGCCTTCGTAGGTTCGAATCCTGCTCTCCCCACTATGAAATTTGAGTGTGTAATTAAGTCTATTTTCTTAAACACACACATGAATTGCGGGAGTAGCTCAGTTGGTAGAGCATTAGCCTTCCAAGCTAAGGGTCGCGGATTCGAGTTCCGTCTCCCGCTCAAATCTTTGCCGATGTAGCTCAGGGGTAGAGCGTTTCCTTGGTAAGGAAGAGGTCATGGGTTCAATTCCCATCATTGGCTCGATATTGAAAAGTTATTAAATTATTATTATTATAAATTATCTAATTATCTAACATTTAGAGTTATGGCTAAAGAAAAATTTGATAGGTCCAAAGAACATGTAAACATTGGTACTATTGGACACGTTGATCATGGTAAAACAACTCTTACTGCTGCTATTACAATGGTTTTAGCTAAAAAAGGATTATCAGAAGTAAGAGATTTTGATTCAATTGATAACGCCCCAGAAGAAAAAGAAAGAGGTATTACTATTAACTCAGCTCACGTTGAGTACACTACAGAAACACGACATTATGCTCACGTTGACTGTCCAGGTCACGCAGACTATGTTAAGAATATGGTTACTGGTGCTGCTCAGATGGATGGTGCTATTATTGTGGTTGCGGGTACTGATGGACCAATGCCTCAAACAAGAGAGCATATCTTATTAGCACGTCAGGTAAACGTACCTCACTTGGTAGTTTTTATAAATAAAGTTGACTTAGTAGACGATCCAGAATTATTGGAATTAGTTGAAATGGAAATTCGTGAATTATTAAGTTTCTACCAATTTGATGGTGATAATGCACCTGTAATTCATGGATCTGCATTAGGAGCTTTAAACGGTGAAGCTATATGGGAAGATAAAGTAATGGAACTTATGGCTGCTGTTGATAGTTATATTCCAGTTCCTCCTCGCGATTTTGAAAAACCAATGTTGATGCCTGTTGAGGATGTATTCTCAATTACAGGTCGTGGTACAGTTGCAACTGGTAGAATTGAAACAGGTGTTGTAAATACAGGAGACGAATTAGCGATTATTGGTTTAGGTGCTGAAGCTCGTAAAACTGTTTGTACAGGTGTTGAAATGTTCCGTAAAATTCTTGATAGAGGTGAAGCTGGTGATAATGTTGGGTTATTACTACGTGGTGTTGATAAGAATGAGATTAAAAGAGGAATGGTTCTTGCTAAGCCAGG
Source organism: Bacteroidales bacterium (assembly GCA_013138975.1). Classification (GTDB taxonomy): domain Bacteria; phylum Bacteroidota; class Bacteroidia; order Bacteroidales; family UBA12077; genus UBA12077. The sequence goes on along the minus strand of WTBR01000085.1, from coordinate 12,095 downwards.
TTCAATATTACCTCACACTAAATTTAAAGCTGAGGTTTACATCTTGAAAAAAGAAGAAGGTGGACGTCATACTCCTTTCCATAATAAATATCGTCCTCAGTTCTATATTAGAACTCTTGATGTAACTGGTGAAATTTATTTACCAGAAGGAACAGAGATGGTAATGCCAGGTGATAATGTAAGTATTATAGTTGAATTAATTATTCCGGTTGCTGTAAACCAAGGTTTACGTTTTGCTATTCGTGAAGGTGGTAGAACAGTAGGTGCTGGTCAGGTTACTGAATTAATGGACTAAAATAATATAATAAAGGAGATTTGGAATTCTGAATCTCCTTAAATACGGGCGTAGCTCAGTTGGTAGAGCAGTGGTCTCCAAAACCAAAGGTCGTGAGTTCGAATCTTACCTCCCGTGCAAAATTTATGTTGAAATATGAAAATTAAATTATATTTACAAGAAGCTTTTAACGAACTAATACACAAAGTATCATGGCCTACATGGTCTGACCTGCAAAGCAGTGCAATAGTTGTTATGGTAGCTTCCTTAATCATTGCACTTATTATATTTGCAATGGATTATAGTTTCCAAAATTTAATGGACTTAATTTATAGTATGTTTTATTAATTTAAGGAACGGAAAATGGCTGAAGTTGTTAAGAAATGGTATGTTCTCCGTGCTATAGGCGGAAAAGAAAAAAGAGTAAAGGAATACATAGAGAGCGAAATTTCACGACTCAATTTACAGGAGTATATTTCTCAGGTATTAATTCCAACAGAAAAAGTTTACCAAATTAGGAATGGAAAAAAAATTAGTAAAGAACGAAGTTTTTTTCCGGGTTACATTCTTATTGAGGCTGCTTTAGTTGGAGAAATTACACATATTCTGAAAGGTATACCTAATGTAATTGGCTTCCTCGAGTCAGAAGGTGATAGTCCAACACCTCTTCGTCAGTCTGAAGCTAATCGTATACTTGGTAAGGTCGATGAACTTGCTGAGAGCGATGAAGAAATCAACGTTCCATTTTTTGTTGGTGAAACAGTAAAAGTGATCGATGGTCCATTTAATAGTTTTAATGGAATAATCGAAGAAGTAAATAATGAGAAGAAAAAACTTAAGGTTATGGTAAAGATTTTCGGAAGAAAAACACCACTAGAATTAAGTTTTATGCAGGTTGAAAAAGAGTAAATTAATAAGAACAAATTTAGATTATGGCTAAAGTAGTTGCTGGATTAATTAAATTACAAATAAAAGGTGGAGCCGCGAATCCGTCTCCGCCAGTAGGACCAGCGTTGGGTGCTAAAGGTGTAAATATTATGGAGTTCTGTAAACAGTTTAACGCACGTACTCAGGATAGAGCCGGTAAGGTTGTTCCTGTTATTATAACTGTTTATGGTGACAAATCATTTGATTTCGTTACAAAAACATCTCCTGTAGCTGTTCAGTTATTAGAAACAGCAAAACTTAAATCTGGATCAGCAGAGTCTAACAGATTAAAAGTAGCTTCTGTTACTTGGGATCAGGTGAAAACAATTGCTGAAGAAAAGATGAAAGATTTGAACGCCTTTACCGTGGAATCGGCAATGAAGATGGTTGCTGGTACTGCTAGAAGTATGGGTATCACTGTTAAAGGTGAATTCCCGGGTAATTAATAATCTATAATATCTCGAAAGAAGTTATGACAAAACTTACTAAAAATAGAAAAATCGTTCAGGAAAAGATCGATATTAACAAGCAATACAGTTTAGAAGAAGCTGCGGCACTTGTTAAAGAGGTGACAACAACAAAATTTGACGCTTCTGTCGACGTTGATGTACGATTAGGAATTGATCCAAAAAAATCTAACCAAATGGTTCGTGGTATTGTAACCTTACCTCATGGTACTGGTAAAACATTTAAAGTATTAGTTTTATGTACTCCTGAAAAGGAAGAAGAAGCTAAAGCTGCTGGAGCCGATTTCGTTGGATTAGACGAGTATATTGATAAAATTAAGAAAGGATGGACTGATGTTGATGTTATCATCACCATGCCTCCTGTAATGGCTAAAGTTGGACAACTAGGACGAATTCTAGGGCCAAGAGGATTAATGCCAAACCCAAAGACAGGAACTGTTACTATGGAAGTAGGAAAAGCAGTTGATGAGGTTAAAAAGGGTAAAATTGATTTTAAAGTTGATAAATTTGGTATTGTTCATTCTGCTGTTGGAAAAGTATCATTCGAACCGAATAAAATAGTTGAGAATGTGCGTGAATTTGTAGGGATGGTTAATAAATTAAAACCTTCAGCTTCAAAAGGTACGTATATACAGAGTGTATATATTTCAAGCACAATGAGTCCGGGAATTAAAATAGATACAAAATCTTTTTAAGTTCCAGTAATTAGAGTAAAAAATATTGATTATGAAACGCGAAGAGAAAGATATCATAGTTAACAGCCTAGTTGATCAATTAAATGATTCGCCTCATTTTTATCTGACTGATTCAAGCGAACTAAACGCAGAAGCAACAAGCTTATTGCGTAGAAGGTGTTTTGAAAGTAAGGTTAAAATGGTGGTTGTTAAAAATACCCTTCTTAAAAGAGCATTGGAAAAAACTGACTACAAAGTTGAAGAGTTATACGATGTTTTAAAAGGGTCTACGTCTATTATGTTAACTGAGACTGGTAATTCACCAGCTAAATTGATCAAAGAATTTCGTAAGAAGTTTGAAAAACCACTTATTAAGGCAGCTTATGTTGAAGAGTGTGTTTATATTGGTGATGATCAATTAGAAAACTTAGTAAATGTTAAGTCTAAAGATGAGTTACTGGGTGATCTTATTGGATTATTACAATCTCCAATGAAAAAAGTAATTTCACAATTAAAGTCAGGAAATAATATCTTGGCTGGTGTTTTAGAGACACTATCAGATAAAAGCGAATAAATAAGAATAATTAATTTAATTTTAAAAAATAAAAAAAAATGGCAGATTTAAAAGCGTTTGCAGAACAATTGGTTAATTTAACTGTTAAAGAGGTTAATGAATTAGCAGACATATTAAAGGATGAATATGGTATTGAGCCTGCCGCTGCAGCTGTTGCGGTTGCTGGTCCTGCAGCTGAAGCTGCTGGTGAAGCTGAACAAACTGAATTTGACGTAGTTTTAAAAGCACCAGGTGGAGCTAAATTGCAAATCGTAAAATTAGTTAAGGAATTAACTGGTTTAGGATTAAAAGAAGCTAAAGAAGTAGTTGATAGTGCTCCAAAAGCAATTAAAGAGGGTGTATCAAAAGAAGAAGCAGATTCACTTAAACTACAATTAGAAGAAGCAGGAGCAGAAGTTGAAATTAAATAGGATTGACCTAACATACTAACTTACAGGGTTTAGAGTCTCATAGAATGGGATTCTAAGCCTTTTTATTATCTTAAGTATTTGAGTTCAATTAATTATATAGTCCATGGCTTCAAATGTATTAAATAAAAGAATTAGTTTCGCTTCAGCAAAAAATCAGTTAGAATACCCTGATTTTCTCGAAGTACAGTTAAAGTCTTATCAAGACTTTTTTCAACAGAATTCCACAGCGGACGAACGAAGAAAAGAAGGATTACATCAAGTATTTAGTGATAATTTTCCAATCACTGATACTCGTAATAATTTTGTTTTAGAATTTATCGATTATTATATTGATCCAGCTAGATATTCAATTGAAGAATGTGTTGAAAGAGGATTAACTTATAGTGTACCGTTAAAAGCGAAACTTAAACTGTATTGTACTGATCCTGAACATGAGGATTTCGATACAGTAATTCAAGATGTATATCTTGGAACAGTTCCATATATGACGGACAGAGGAACATTTGTGATTAATGGTGCAGAACGTGTTATTGTATCACAATTACATCGTTCTCCAGGTGTTTTCTTTGGTCAGAGTTTACATGCAAATGGAACAAAATTATATTCAGCTAGAATAATTCCTTTCCGTGGTTCTTGGATCGAATTTGCAACTGACATTAATAGCGTCATGTATGCATATATCGATCGTAAAAAGAAATTACCAGTTACCACACTTTTAAGAGCAATAGGTTACGAAAGTGATAAAGATATTCTTGAAATTTTCAATTTAGCTGATGAAATAAAAGTTTCTAAATCAGGATTGAAAAAATACGTTGGACGAAAATTAGCAGCACGTGTTCTTAAATCGTGGGTTGAAGATTTTGTTGACGAAGATACAGGAGAAGTTGTTTCTATTGAAAGAAACGAAGTGATAATTGATCGTGAAACGGTTATAGAAAATGATCATGTTGATCAAATTGTAGATTCTGGTGCTAAAACTATTCTACTTCATAAAGAAGACCAGAATTTAACAGATTTTGCAATTATCTATAATACTTTACAAAAAGATCCATGTAATTCAGAAAAAGAGGCTGTGTTGCATATCTATAGACAATTGCGTAATTCAGAGCCACCAGACGAAGCTACAGCTCGTGACGTAATTGACAAATTATTTTTCTCAGATAAAAGGTATGATCTTGGGGATGTTGGTCGATTCAGGTTAAATAAAAAACTTAAACTTGAAACGCCGGTTGATACAAAGGTTCTTACTAAGGATGATATTATTCAAATTATTAAATATTTAATTGAGTTAATTAACTCAAAAACTGATGTTGATGATATTGATCACTTAAGTAATCGTAGAGTACGTACAGTAGGTGAACAATTATCAAATCAATTTGGTGTAGGTTTAGCACGTATGGCACGAACAATACGTGAACGAATGAATGTTAGAGATAATGAAGTATTTACTCCAATTGATTTAATTAATTCAAAAACACTATCATCAGTAATTAACTCGTTTTTTGGAACAAATCAGTTATCTCAATTTATGGATCAAACCAACCCTCTTGGTGAAATGACTCATAAACGTCGTATGTCGGCATTAGGACCTGGCGGTTTATCTCGAGAAAGAGCTGGTTTTGAAGTAAGAGATGTTCATTATACACATTACGGAAGATTATGTCCAATTGAAACCCCTGAGGGACCAAACATTGGTCTTATTTCATCTTTATGTGTATTTGCAAAAATAAATAAACTCGGGTTTATTGAAACTCCTTACCGGAAAGTTGCTGATGGAAAAGTTGGTTTAGATGATGATTCTGTTACTTACTTAAGTGCAGAAGAAGAAGAAGGAATAATTATAGCACAGGCTAATGCACCAATTGCTGATGATGGTAAGTTTATAAATTCAAGAATTAAGACTAGATTAGACGCAGATTACCCGCTTGCAACACCTGAGGAAGTTATATTAATGGATGTAGCACCTAATCAGATTGCATCTATTGCAGCCTCATTAATTCCGTTCTTAGAACATGATGATGCAAACCGTGCCTTAATGGGATCTAATATGATGCGTCAGGCAGTTCCTTTGTTACAGCCACAAGCTCCAATCGTAGGAACAGGTTTAGAAGAACATGTTATTAGCGATGCAAGAATACAAGTAGTTGCTGAAGGTGCTGGTGTAGTTGAATATGTTGATGCAGAAGAGATTGTAATTAGATATGATAGAAGCGAAGAGGAAAAGTTTATTAGTTTTGATGATGATATCAAGCGATATAAACTTCCTAAATTTGCTAAAACAAATCAGAATACATGTATTAATTTAAGACCTATTGTAAAAAAAGGTAATGACGTTGTTAAAGGTCAGATTTTAACTGAAGGTTATGGTACTGAAAAAGGAGAGTTAGCTTTAGGACGTAACCTAAAGGTTGCTTTTATGCCTTGGAAAGGTTATAACTTTGAGGATGCAATTGTAATTTCTGAAAATGTTGTTAAAAATGATGTATTTACATCAATTCATATTGATGAATATACTCTTGAAGTTAGAGATACAAAGCGTGGTTTGGAGGAACTAACTGCTGATATTCCAAATGTTAGTGAAGAAGCTACTAAAGATCTTGACGAAAATGGATTAATCAGAATTGGTGCTCATGTTAAACCTGGTGATATTTTAATTGGTAAAATAACTCCAAAAGGAGAATCTGATCCATCGCCGGAAGAAAAACTTTTAAGGGCAATTTTTGGAGATAAAGCAGGAGATGTTAAAGATGCTTCTCTTAAAGCATCACCTTCTTTGAAAGGTGTTGTTGTCAATAAAAAATTGTTCTCAAGAGCATTGAAAGACAAGAAATCGAAAAATACTGATAAGGTTGAATTAGAAGCTATAGATAAAGAATTTGATTTTAAAGTAGATCAATTAACACAAAAATTGGTTGATAAGCTTTTTATTCTTGTTAATGGAAAAACTTCTCAAGGTGTTAAAGATTTTTATAATGTTGATATTATTCCTAAGGGAACGAAGTTTACTATTAAAATGTTACAAGATTTAGATTATCTAAATGTAAATGCTAATAAGTGGACAACAGATAAAGCTAAGAATGAGATTATCAAGAAGTTGTTGCATAATTATACAATAAAACGTAAAGAGACTGATTCTCACTTGAAACGTAAAAAGTATAATGTAAGTATCGGAGATGAACTTCCAACTGGAATTATACAAATGGCAAAAGTCTATATTGCTAAAAAACGTAAAGTTACTGTTGGTGATAAAATGGCTGGTCGACACGGAAATAAGGGTATTGTTGCCAGAATTGTACGTGTAGAAGATATGCCATTCTTAGAAGATGGAACTCCGGTTGATATTGTACTTAATCCACTAGGTGTTCCTTCAAGGATGAACTTAGGTCAGATTTATGAATCAGTTTTGGGTTGGGCAGGTCTTAAATTAGGATTGAAATTTGCAACCCCAATTTTTGATGGTGCAACTTTAGAACAGATTACTGAATATACTGATAAGGCTGGAGTGCCAGCATATGGTAAAGCATATTTGTATGACGGAGGAACTGGAGAAAAATTCCACCAACCTGCAACTGTTGGAGTAATCTATATGCTTAAACTAGGTCATATGGTTGAAGATAAAATGCATGCTCGTTCAATTGGACCATATTCATTAATCACTCAGCAACCACTTGGAGGTAAAGCTCAGTTTGGTGGTCAGCGTTTTGGAGAGATGGAAGTATGGGCTCTGGAAGCATTTGGGGCATCAAATATTCTTCAGGAAATCTTAACTGTTAAATCTGATGATGTTAATGGTAGAGCAAGAACTTATGAAGCTATTGTAAAAGGAGAAGCAATGCCAATGCCTGGTATCCCAGAATCTCTTAATGTATTGTTACATGAGTTGAGAGGTTTAGGACTAAGTGTGAATCTCGACTAACAAATATAAGATGGATGTTGGGAAATCCCCAACATCCTTATGAAATTTATTTTTACTTACATATTTAATATACATCAATATGTCATTCAGAAGAGATAATAAGGTAAAGAGCAATTTTACAAAAATCTCTATAGGTTTAGCTTCTCCAGAAGAAATTCTTGAAAGTTCAAGTGGGGAAGTTTTGAAGCCTGAGACAATTAATTATAGAACATACAAGCCAGAACGCGATGGTTTGTTCTGTGAAAGGATATTTGGTCCTGTTAAAGATTATGAATGTCATTGCGGAAAATACAAACGAATCAGATATAAAGGAATTGTTTGCGACCGTTGTGGAGTTGAAGTTACAGAAAAGAAGGTGCGTCGTGAAAGAATGGGGCATATTTCATTAGTTGTTCCTGTAGCACATATTTGGTATTTTAAATCATTACCAAATAAAATTGGGTACCTTATTGGATTACCAACAAAAAAACTTGATACTATAATTTATTATGAGAGATATGTTGTAATAAATCCAGGTATTAAAGCAGAAGAAGGAGTTAAATACTTAGATTTTTTAACTGAAGAAGAATATCTTGATATATTAGAGTCACTGCCGAAAGAAAATCAGTACTTAGATGATTCTGATCCGAATAAATTTATTGCTGATATGGGAGCAGATGCTCTTTTCAAATTGTTAGGAAGATTAGATTTAGATGAAATGTCTTATTCGCTTCGTCACAAAGCAAATACTGAGACTTCTCAGCAACGAAAAAATGAAGCTTTAAAAAGATTGCGTGTTGTTGAAGCATTTAGAGCTTCAAAAGGAATAAACAGACCGGAATGGATGGTAGTAAAAGTTGTACCAGTAATTCCACCTGAATTACGTCCTCTTGTACCTCTTGATGGTGGTCGTTTTGCAACATCTGATTTAAATGATCTTTACAGAAGAGTTATTATAAGAAACAACAGACTTAAACGTCTAATTGAAATAAAAGCTCCAGAAGTAATTTTACGTAATGAAAAACGTATGTTACAAGAAGCTGTTGATTCATTATTTGATAATTCAAGAAAATCAAATGCTGTTAAAACAGATTCAAATAGAGCTTTAAAATCATTAAGTGATAGTTTAAAAGGAAAACAAGGACGATTCCGCCAGAATTTACTTGGTAAACGTGTAGACTATTCTGCTCGTTCGGTAATTGTTGTTGGTCCAGAATTAAAAATGCATGAATGTGGTATTCCAAAAGATATGGCTGCGGAGCTTTACAAACCTTTTATTATTAGAAAATTAATTGAAAGAGGTATTGTAAAAACTGTTAAGTCAGCAAAGAAAATTGTTGATAGAAAAGATCCGGTAGTATGGGATATTTTGGAAAATATTCTTAAAGGGCATCCTGTAATGCTTAACCGTGCTCCAACATTGCACCGTTTAGGTATTCAATCGTTTCAGCCTAAATTAATTGAAGGTAAAGCAATTCAATTACATCCACTTGTTTGTACTGCATTTAATGCCGACTTTGATGGTGATCAAATGGCAGTTCACTTACCTTTAGGTAATGCCGCTATTTTAGAAGCGCAAATGCTAATGCTTGCTTCTCATAATATTTTAAATCCTGCAAATGGAGCACCTGTTACTGTTCCTTCTCAGGATATGGTATTGGGTTTATATTATATTACAAAACAAAGAGCAGGAGTAAAAGGTGAAGGTTTAACATTTTATTCTCCAGAAGAAGTTACAATTGCATATAATGAAGGTGCTGCTGCAATGCATGCAAGCATAAAGGTTAAAACACATGATGTAGTTGATGGGAAGCCTGTTATTCGCATGATTGAAACAACCGTAGGACGTGTAATTTTTAATGAGTTTGTACCAAAAGAAGTAGGTTATATAAACGAATTGTTAACAAAGAAATCATTAAGAGATATTATTGGTAATATACTTAAGAATACAGGTACGGATGTTACCGCTAATTTCCTAGATGATATTAAGCATCTTGGTTACCAGACTGCATTTAAAGGAGGATTATCATTTAATCTTGATGATGTAATTATTCCTAAAGAAAAAGAAGAATTAGTAAATGATGGTTATGCGCAAGTTGAAGAAGTATTGAATAACTATAATATGGGTTTCATTACAAACAACGAACGTTATAATCAAATTATTGATATATGGACACATATTAATGCGAAATTAACTCAAACATTGATGACGAAATTATCGACAGATAATCAAGGGTTTAATTCAGTTTATATGATGTTAGACTCAGGTGCGAGGGGATCTAAAGAACAGATTCGTCAGTTGTCAGGAATGAGGGGATTGATGGCAAAACCACAAAAGTCTGGTGCTTCTGGTTCTGAAATTATTGAGAATCCAATTCTTTCTAACTTTAAAGAAGGATTATCAGTACTTGAGTATTTTATATCTACTCACGGTGCTCGTAAAGGTTTGGCCGATACAGCATTAAAAACAGCTGATGCAGGTTATTTAACTCGTCGTTTAGTTGATGTTTCACAAGATGTAATTATACAAGATGAAGATTGTGGTACGTTAAGAGGATTGATTGCAACAGCAATTAAGAAAAACGAAGAAATGGTTGAAACATTATATGAAAGAATATTAGGACGTACTACTGTTCATGATATATATCATCCATTATCAGGTGAGCTAATTGTTGGAAATGGAATAGAAATTACTGAAGAAATTGGGAAGGAAATAGAAGAGTCACCAATTGAACAGGTTGAAATAAGGTCAGTATTAACTTGTGAGTCTAAACAAGGAGTATGTACTAAATGTTATGGAAGAAACCTTGCAACCGGTAAAATGGTTCAAAAAGGAGAGGCCGTAGGAGTTATTGCTGCTCAATCAATTGGAGAGCCGGGAACACAGTTAACATTAAGAACATTCCACGTTGGGGGTACAGCTTCTAATATTGCTGCCGACTCTGGTGTTGTCGCAAAATATGATGGTGTAGTTGAAATTGAGGAACTACGTGTAGTTACAAAAGTAGAAGAAGATGGTAAAAAAGTAAATATTGTTATCAGCCGTCTTGCAGAAATGCGTATTGTAGATAAAAATACTGGAATTGTACTTTCTACACATAACATTCCATATGGATCTAAGTTGTATATTAAAGAAGGTAAAGAAGTTAAAAAGGATACAGTAATTTGTGAGTGGGATCCTTACAATGCTTTAATTATTTCTGAAGCAGAAGGGAAACTAATTTTTGATAATGTTATCGAAGGTATTACTTTTAAAGAAGAATCCGACGAACAAACAGGTTTTAGAGAAAAAGTAATTATTGAAACCAGAGATAAGAAAAAGAATCCAAATGCGAAATTAGTTAGTGCTGATGGTGAAGTTATTAAAACATATAATTTACCTGTTGGTGCACATATGAGTATTGAGGACGGACAGGCAGTTAAACCAGGCGAAATCTTAGCTAAAATTCCTAGAGCTGTAGGTAAATCTGGTGATATTACTGGTGGTTTACCTCGAGTAACAGAATTATTTGAAGCAAGAAATCCTTCAAATCCGGCTGTTGTTTCTGAGATTGATGGAGAAATTGCATTTGGTAAAATTAAGCGTGGTAACAGAGAAATTATTGTTACTTCTAAAACAGGAGAAGTTAAAAAATATCTTGTTTCTTTATCAAAACAAATTCTTGTTCAAGAAAATGATTACGTAAAAGCAGGTATTCCATTGTCAGATGGAGCAATTACACCATCAGATATATTAGCTATTAAAGGACCTACCAAGGTTCAGGAATATATTGTTAACGAAGTACAGGAAGTATACCGTTTACAGGGTGTGAAAATTAATGATAAGCACTTTGAGGTTATTGTTCGTCAAATGATGCGTAAAGTTATAATTGAAGATCCAGGAGATACAAAATTCCTTGAAAAACAAGTTGTTGATAAATGGGGATTTATGAACGAAAACGATTGGATATATGACAAGAGTGTCATTGTTGACCCAGGCGATTCTCAGGTTTTTAAAGCTGGACAAATTGTTAATGCAAGAAAATTAAGAGATGAAAATTCTGTTCTTAAGCGTAAAGATTTAAAAATAATTGAAGCAAGAGATGCTGTTCCTGCAACATCAAGTCAGGTTTTACAGGGTATTACAAAATCAGCTCTTCAAACAAAAAGTTTTATGTCTGCAGCGTCCTTCCAGGAAACTACAAAAGTTTTAAATGAAGCAGCTATTAATGGAAAAATTGATGGACTTGAAGGATTAAAAGAAAACGTTATTGTTGGACATAAAATTCCTGCAGGTACTGGATTACGTGAATATGAAAAGATTGTTGTTGGTTCTCGTGAAGAATATGATAATCTTATGTCTGCAAAAGAAAAATAATAATTATTAAAAAAAGAACATCACTATGGATGATAATAAAAAACAACAAAAAGGTCAAATAAATATTGATTTGAAAGAGGATATTGCTCAAGGTGTTTATTCCAATTTAGCAGTAATTACTCATTCAAGCGCAGAGTTTGTTCTTGATTTTGTTAGAGTTATGCCAGGTGTTCCAAAAGCAGAAGTTAAATCTAGAATTATTTTAACGCCTGAGCATGCAAAACGTTTTTTAAGTGCATTGCAAGACAATGTTGATAAATACGAAAAATTGCATGGTCCTATTAGAAAATCAGAAGGTGGTGGTCCAATGATGCCAATGAACTTTGGTGGACCTACTGCACAAGCTTAGATAATTTATAATAATAGAAAAAGGGTGAATCAATTGATTCACCCTTTTTTGTATGTCGGGCATGGTAATAAGCTGGCAGAATGCAAGTTTCTGCATGTGCCGAGTTGATAGGAAACATTAGCAATTGGCAAGGGTGTCCAGAGCGATTTGGAATCTGAAAGAAGCCAT
>WTBR01000087.1 GCA_013138975.1 Bacteroidales bacterium | reverse complement strand
CTCTTAGAATTATGGAAAGCAGCCTTGGACAAGAATAATTTATCGATACAAGAAAATACTAAAATTGAAAAAATTAGCCCTGATAATGGACATTTTGTTATTGAGACCCTAAAAGGTGAAAAGATTTCGGCAAAAACGATATTATTGGCTATTGGAAGACGAGGAACACCTCGCAAATTAGGTGTTGAAGGTGAAATGCAAGAAAAAGTAGCCTATCGACTGCTTGAACCCGAAGATATTAAGGGCAAAGAAATACTAGTTGTTGGTGGAGGAGATTCGGCCATTGAGTCTGCATTATTACTTGCAGATCAAAATAAGGTCACTTTATCATATCGAAAAGAGGTGTTTAATCGTTTAAAACCTAAGAACAGCGAAAAAATAAATGAAGCAATAGCCAATAAGAAAATTAACGTGCTTTTTAACACCAATCCAATTGCTATTCTCCCTGATTCTGTTGTTCTTGCAAATAAAGATGAGAAACAAGAATTAAAAATTACCAACGACATGGTTTATATCTTTGCCGGAGGTGAATTGCCAAGCCAATTTCTGGAAAAGGCTGGTATTAAAATCACAAAAAAGTTTGGAGAAGCAATCCTTAAACATGAAAGTTGATAAAAGGATATTCGCTTTTAACATTAAAAAATCTTAAATTTAAATAATGAGCTAAAGTTAAAGAATACAAGATGTTAAAAATGGAGCTTTAAAGTACTTAAATCAAGCTTATGAAAATTAAAGTAAATAATATTGTATTATTTATAGTGTTTTCAGTGTTAATAGAATTTACTGCACAAGCACAAATATCTCCAGGAGATTTAACTCAGGTTCATTCTCATTTAGAAGGTATTTCCAATTGCACTCAGTGTCATATTTTAGGTCAAAAGATTTCAAACGAAAAATGTTTAGCTTGTCATGTTGAATTAAATCAGCGAGTTAAACAGCAAAAAGGTTTTCATTCGTCCACAGCAATAAAAGGGAAAGAATGCATTACATGTCACAGCGATCATAACGGGCTTAATTTCCAAATTATTCGATTCGATAAAGAAGCCTTTAATCATGAACTTACCGGATTTGAGTTAAAAGGAGCACACATTAAAAATACCTGCGAAGAGTGCCATAAAAGCGATTTTATTAACGATACGAAAATTAAAGCAAAGAAATATACATTCCTCGGATTAGACACCAAATGCTTAAGCTGCCATACCGATTATCATCAGCAAACACTTTCAGAAAATTGTTTGAATTGCCATACGAATGAAAAATTTAAATCGGCTTCAAAATTTGATCATCAGGAAGCAAGTTTTAAGCTGGTAGGAAAACATCAACAAATTGCATGCACATTGTGCCATAAAGTAAGAACTAAAAACGGACAAAAATTTCAGGAATTTAAAGGAGTACAAGCAGCAAATTGCACCAATTGTCATAAAGATGTACATAAGAATAAATTTGGTTCAAATTGCATCGAATGCCATAATAATGAATCGTTTAATATGGCATTCGGAGTTCTGGATTTTGATCATAGTAAAACAGAATTTAAGCTAGAAGGTAAACACCAACAAGTAAACTGCAAATCATGTCACAAAGAAAAGCTTACAAACCCCTTAAATTTTGAAAACTGCACCGATTGCCATGCAGATTATCACAAAAAACAGTTTGTTAAAAATGAAATATCCCCCGATTGTTCAAATTGCCATAATGTATATGGATTTGAAGAATTTAATTTTACAATTGAACAGCACAATTCAAGTATTTTTCCTTTAAAGGGGGCACATTTGGCAACTCCATGTTTCGAGTGTCATAAAAAAGAAGAAAGATGGGAATTTAGAGATATTGGAAAGTTCTGTGTTGATTGCCATGAGAATATCCACGAAAATTATATCGGTGAAAAATATTATTCAGATGCAAGTTGTGAAAGTTGCCATCAAGAAAATAATTGGAGTGAAATTCATTTTGATCATAAAAGCACATCGTTTGCGCTTGAAGGAGCTCACGCTAAGCTTTCGTGTAGGAATTGCCATTTTAATAAGGAAAAAACAGGACATGCCAAACAGCAATTTGCCGGATTAACAAGTCAATGTACACAATGTCATAAAGATGTGCATTATACCCAATTTGAACATAATGGCATTACGAAATGTATAAATTGCCATAGTGTAGATTCATTTAAACCCGCTTCAAAATTTGATCACAATACCTCTCAGTTTGTCCTCGACGGAAAACATGAGAATTTGGCCTGCAATAAATGTCATTCAGTAATAACTGATAATGGAGGAACCTATGTATGGTACAAAATAGAAGAATTCAAATGCGAAAACTGTCATTAGTAATAGCAATTTTAATACTTTCAGTTAATTTGTTAGCCCAGGAATCACCGCATGGTGATAATCTGGATATTGGTTGTACTGATTGCCACAACACAAGTGGATGGAATGTTGATTTAAATTCTTTTAATCATAATTCAACTAATTTTTCATTGGTAGGGCAACATCATACATTAAGCTGTAACGATTGTCACATAAGTCTTGAATTTGAAAAAGCCGGTACTATTTGTAACGATTGTCATACAGATATGCATCAACAAACCTTGGGGTTGGATTGTGACCCTTGTCATACGCCAAATTCATGGGTAGTGAATAATGTAAGTCAGTTGCATCAAATGAGTCGTTTTCCGTTAATTGGCCCTCACTCCGAAGCAGATTGTAGTCAATGTCATACCAATATTATATCTACTTCCGCATCAGCATCTTTTCTTCGATTCGATCCCTTGGGAATAGAATGTTTCGATTGCCACAAAAATGATTATATGGCCACAACAAAACCAAACCATAACGAAAGCAATTTTTCAACAAACTGTATAGACTGTCACAAATTTAATTCCTATTCATGGTTCGGTTCAGGCATAAATCATGATTTCTTTCCACTAAAAGGAGTGCATGAATTGGATAATTGCAATGCTTGTCATAAATCAGAAAATTTTAGAGATATCTCATCTGAATGTGTTTCATGTCATCAATCAAATTATAACGCTACTTCTAATCCCAATCATGTTTCGCTCAACTTTTCAACACAATGCAACGAGTGTCATTCCTTAACCCCGGGATGGAAACCGGCAGAATATCGTGAACACGATGCCATATCATTTCCAATTTATTCAGGGGAACATAACAATGAGTGGAACGACTGTGCAGAATGCCATACAAACACAAGCAATTATGCAGAATTTACCTGTATTAATTGCCATGAACATAATAACCGTACTGATATGGATGAGGAACATGCTGGAATTGTTGGATACGAATACAATAGCCTGGCATGTTTTGCTTGTCATCCTTTAGGATCGGCTGAAGGAAGCTTTAATCATAATATTTCTGCCTTTCCTTTAACCGGAGCGCATACAACAGTTGATTGTTCAGATTGTCATACCATTGAATATGCAGGAACATCTAATGAATGTGCAAGTTGCCACACAAATGAATATAATCAGACAACAAATCCTAATCACACAGCCATTAATATTTCAAACGATTGTGCACTTTGTCATACAACAATTCCGGATTGGCAACCAGCCACATTTCCTATTCATAGCAATTATTTTTTAATCGAAGGAGCGCATCTATCCATAGCAAACGATTGTTTTGACTGTCATAACGGAAATTACACCATTGCAATTAATTCATGTTTCGATTGTCATGCCAACGATTACAACCAAACGAATGATCCTTCACATAGCGTAGCTCAATTTCCAACAATTTGTGAAGAATGTCACTCGCAAAATGCATGGACTCCATCTACCTTTAATCATGATGGATTATATTTTCCTATTTATTCAGGCAGGCATAATCAAGAGTGGAATACTTGTTCTGATTGCCATACAGACCCTGCTAATTATGCAGTTTTTACTTGTACTACCTCATGCCATCCTTTAACAGAAACGAACGAGCATCATAAAGAAGTTATTGGGTATACATATGTCAGTAGTGCTTGTTTGAGTTGTCATCCAACAGGTTCAATCGATAAATTTTTACAAAAAAGCATTTACAGAAGCAAATAGCTTGTTATGAGGTATTTTTTAATTTTCTTATTCTTTTTTAACATGATTGGGATTAACCTGAAAGGGCAAAGTTATGCAGAATTTAAAAAGGGAGTAGTTTCTTATGTTACCAAACAAAATGTATATGTAAAATTTCAATCAACCGAATCAATTTCTGTTGGCGATACTCTTTTTACAGAGCAAAATTCACAATGGATTCCGGCACTTGTCGTAAAAAATCTTTCATCAATATCTTGTTTTTGCAGTTCAATTTCAAATCTGCAAATGTCTGTTGGAGAAGGCGTTTTAGCAAGAGTAAAAAAGGCACAAACATCAGTTAAAAAAGAAACAGATCAATTTGTTCAGGAAAATCAACAAGATTTAACTGAAGACACAATATCAGAAAATAAGAAATTAAAAAAAGAATTAATACAGGATTTTAGTGGTCGTATTGCAATTTCATCCTATTCAAATTTTTCAAGTAATTCGGACTATTCACAAAGAATGCGCTATACTTTAAAGTTAAATGCCCAAAACATACACAGCTCAAAACTCTCAATGAACACATATATTTCTTTTGCTCATAAAAAAGATGAATGGAGCGAAATACAAGATAATATATATAATGGATTAAAGATTTATAGTTTGGCAATGAATTATGCTTTTAATGAAAATAATTCCCTTTGGTTCGGTCGAAAGATAAATCCCAAATTATCAAGTGTTGGAGCAATTGATGGAATACAATATGAAACAAAACTGAAGCCTTTTACCATTGGAGTTTTTGCAGGTACCCGACCCGATTATATGTATTACAATTTTAATTCCGATCTCTTGCAGTATGGAGGATATTTAGGACATGAATACAGCAACCAAAAAGGAAATATGCAAAGTTCTGTGGCTTTTATCCAACAAACAAATCAAGAAAAAACCGATCGTAGATACGTTTATTTTCAACATTCAAATTCACTAATTTCAAATCTTTATTTTTTTGGTTCGGTTGATTTAGATTTTTACAATCAGGTAATGTCTAATCTAGACAGCACTTTTACACAAGAGAACTCACCAAAACTTTCAAGTTTATATCTTTCCTTAAGATATAGAATGTTTAAAAAGTTATCCATGTCAATTTCATATAGTGCCCGACAAAATATAATTTATTACGAGACATATAAAGATATATTAGAGAGGTTACTTGAAGCAGGTACTCAGCAGGGATACCGACTTAATATAAATTACCGTCCTTTTAAAAATGTTTCAATAGGAGTAAATTCAGGCTATCGGTATAGTAAATCAGATCCAGGTGATTCTAAAAATTTGATGGTTTATCTTACTTATAACAATCTTCCCTGGTTAAATTGTTTAGCCACAGTTTCTGCTACCATGCTTCAAACAGCTTATGTTTCCGGGAATATATATAGTTTGGGATTGTCTCGCGATATTATTTCAGGAAAATTATACGCAGGTGCAAACTACAGGTATGTCGATTATAACTATGAATATGATGCCTCATCCTTAGCGCAAAATATTGCTGAAATGAACCTGACGTGGAGGATTCGGAAAAAACTTTCGCTTTCTCTAAATTATGAAGGAACGTTCGAAAAAGATAGAAACACAGATCGTATCTATATTAATTTGAGTCAGCGGTTTTAGTGTTATCGCGAATTATAAGGAATAGTTTTTGTTTTGCCCTAAGCCTAAAGGGAATCGAAAATTATTTGTGCAAGTATTTACTTATGGTATTTAATACTTTATTCAGATTATTTTTCACTTCCATATTAGAGAATCGAATCACTATCAAACCTAAATCTTTAAGCATAGCTTCTCGTCCTTGGTCTCTTTCTTTTTGATCTTCAAGATAATGAACAGAACCATCCAATTCAATAATTAACCGATACTGCCCACTAATTTTTTGCACCCTTTAAGGTCGGGGCAAACAAAAAATTAGAATCAAGGACTCAAATGACGCAAACGCCTCCCTTAAATCCGTAAAGCGTGGTACGGATTTGTTAATAATCAGCAAGTTGATTATATTTTCATGTCATCTATATTAATTAACCGTGCCACGGCTAATTACTTAATATTTAAATGAATGAAAATTTACTTCCGTATATTAGCGTCTCGCTTGGTCTTAATTAATATTATTTTTCGTTTTACCCTAAGCCTAAAGGGAACCGAAAATTACTTGTGCAAGTATTCACTTATGGTTTTAGAAATTGATTCAGGTTATTTTTCATGTTTATATTGAGAGCCGAATCACTCTCAAACATAAGTATTATAGATTCTTAATTAGAATTGATACAGCCAACTAATTTTTTGCACCCTTTAGGGTCGGGGCAAACAAAAAATTAAAAGCAAGGACATTTTTAAAATCTTAAACCCTTTTTTTTTATGCTATTCATAAGGAATAATTTTCGTTTTACCCTAACCCTAAAGGGAACCGAAAATTATTTGTGCAAGTATTCACTTATGGTAGTTAACACTTTATTCAGATTATTTTTTACTTCCATATTAGAGAATCGAATCACTATTAAACCTAAGTCTTTAAGCATAGCTTCTCGTCCTTGGTCTCTTTCTTTTTGATCTTCCAGATTATGAACCGAACCGTCCAATTCAATAACTAGTCGATACTTATGACAATAAAAATCAACTATAAACTGGCTAATAGGATGTTGTCTTCGAAATTTTGCACCATTCAACTTATTTCCTTTTAAAGCTTCCCATAGCTCAACTTCAGCGGGTGTCATATTTTTCCTAAGCACTTCTGCTGTCCTAAATATTTCAGCTGATGCCCCATAAAACATTTCATTATCTCTCATAATTGATTTATTAGAAACTTAAAAGTAAAAAAAGGTTTTCAATTAAAACTGATACCGCCAACTAATTTTTTGCACCCTTCAGGGTCGGGGCAAACAAAAAATTAGAATCAAGGACTCAAATGACGCAAACGCCTCCCTTAAATCCGTAATGCGTGGTACGGATTTGTTAATAATCAGCAAGTTGATTATATTTTCATGTCATCTATATTAATTAACCGTGCCACGGCTAATTACTTAATATTAATTTTCGTTTTACCCTAACCCTAAAGGGAACCAAAAATTATTTATGCAAGTATTCACTTATGGTAATTAAAACCCAATCCAGAATATTTTCACTTCCATATTAATTTTTTGCACCCTTTAGGGTCGTGGCTAACAAACAATTACATTTATAAAAACACAATAACATTAAATAAAATTTACAAAATACACTATATTTGTAATATATATTTAATGTTATGGCAAAAAGAAAACATGTTTTATTACCCAAATCTTTACGAATATTATCTGAATTAGGTGAAAACATTAAGTTGGCAAGGTTAAGGCGGAAACTAAGTTCTGAACAGGTAGCTGAAAGAGCGAATATTAGCAGACCAACCTTAACTGAGATTGAGAAAGGATCTCCAACAGTAAGTATTGGGTCGTATTTTTCTGTATTACAGGTATTAGGTTTAGAAAAGGATTTTCTTTTTTTGGCAAAGGATGATGTATTGGGAAGAAAACTACAAGATGCCAAAATAAAGACACAAAGAAGAGCACCTAAAAGGATGAATGATGAGTAAAAGAAAAATATATGTATATGCTGATTGGCAGGGAATTGACACTCCTTTTTTAATTGGATATTTATATTCTGAGAGATTAAGAGGGGAAGAAATATTTTCATTTGAATATACAGGAGAATGGTTGAATTCAGAAAATGCCTTTTTGCTTGATCCTGAATTACAATTATATCCGGGACTGCATTATTTGAACGATGAAAAAAAGGCAAATTTTGGGATATTTACGGATTCATCACCCGATCGATGGGGGCGAGTATTAATGCGAAGAAGAGAAGCAGCCTTGGCCAGAATAGAAAAAAGAACAGAACAAACATTATTTGAAACCGATTATTTGCTTGGCGTTTTCGATGGTCACAGAATGGGAGCTTTAAGATTTAAATTAGAAGAAGATGGCCCATTTTTAAATGATAATAAGGAATTAGCAAGCCCTCCCTGGACAACCCTTCGAGAATTAGAACAAATCAGTTTAAAACTGGAAGAAGATGATGTTGTAGAAGATCCGGAATATTTTAAATGGCTGAGCATGTTAATTGCACCTGGTTCTTCATTAGGAGGTGCAAGACCTAAAGCAAGTATTGTTGGCAAAGATGGAAGTTTATGGATTGCTAAATTCCCAAGTCGTAATGATAAAGACAATGTTGGAGCTTGGGAGATGCTTACTTATGAATTGGCTATAAAAGCAGGAATTAATATGGCAGAATCCATGGCGCAGAAATTTACTTCTAAACATTATACCTTTCTTACAAAGCGATTTGACAGAGTCGAAAAAGGGCAACGAATTCACTTTGCATCTGCCATGACCATGTTAGCTTATACCGATGGACAAGACCATACCGATGGAGCGAGTTATCTTGAATTGGTTGGATTTATCAGTAAACACGGAGCTAATGTTAAAAATGATTTAGAAGAACTATGGAGAAGAATAGTATTCAGTATCTGCGTTTCAAATACCGATGATCATCTAAGAAATCATGGTTTTATACTCACAGAAAAAGGTTGGCTGTTATCTCCCGCATATGATATAAATCCGAACGAAACAGGAACAGGATTAAAATTAAATATTTCAGAAAGTGATAATTCACTTGATCTTGATCTTGCCATGGAAGTACACGAATATTTTAGATTAAATAAAGAAAACGCAGAACAAATTATAAACGAAGTTAAAAAAGCAGTTCAAAGCTGGAAAACTATTGCCACCAAACATGGAATTTCAAAATCAGAACAGGATCTAAAAAGATTAGCCTTTTCAAAATCACAAGATTAGAATTAAAACGCAATGAATTTTTCATTAATTCAATTGGATATGAAAATTTGGACAACTTTTTTGTGCAAAGTTTTTTTAAGGTTACAGCACATACCGTTAGACGTTTATTTGCAATAAATTTATATAATTCAGAATTCCCAACAATTTCTATAATGGCTTTAACAGGTCATATAACGGAGAAAACTCTTTTAGGATATATAAGAACAACTCCATAAGAACATGTTAAAAAGCTTGAAAAACATTGGAATAAAGTAAGTAAAAGACTTTTGGTTTAGGCAAGGTATTTGCAGTTTATATCAAACTATTATTCCAGGTGAACATTTATAGAAAAGGGCATTAGGTCAATGATAGTTTTTAGTTCATTAACCCGTGACATTTCTATTATCAACAACAATTTTTCTTATCTATTATACAATGAGCTTAATAATAAAAAAAGACAATAACGTCTTAATAAATTTATAACTAGAGTTTTGTATATACAATTATTATTACTACTTTCATATTTACTTTCCGATTAGAGCGTACATTTTGAATTTAGAAGGAGTTGTTAAGCCATAACGCTTAATGTAGATAATTATGTTAAAAATTAATTAAAACTATATCAATTATGGAGTATAACTTTTTTGAAAATTTGTTTAAAATGTTTAAGGTTTTGTTTCATCCCTTATCTAAAATCAGAAATAATTGCGAGAATGGCGATCAAGTTTTTCAATATTTATATTTTGAGAGAAATGGGATTGAAGATAAAATTGAAAGCGCCATTGATGATAATTCAAACATTACTATTGTTGGGAAGCCTGGACAGGGAAAAACTAGCTTAATGCATTACATGTTTATTGAATTAAATAAAAGAAAAGATTTATACCCAATTATTATTGATTATAGAGAACTCGGAATAAGAAATTTGAATGGTATAATCTTAGATTTCGTTGTTAAGTTGAGAGAATATTTTAAAATTATAAACCATCCATTTAATCAACTTACTGAAGAAACTAATATTGAAAATTGCCATAATCACATTATGTTGGTAACTACTTACCTTGAAGGCTTATCAACGGATTTGTTAATTCCAAGGCTCGTTATCTTCTTGGACGATTTGGATTACGCTCAAGACTTTTATTTAGAGGTTCTTCAAGAATATTTTTTACCTTATGCAGCATCAGATAAGGTAATAGTAATTCTTTCAGTTCGAAAACCATTACATAATTCTATAGTAACGAATGAGCAATTACGACATTGTTATTATATAAAACCACATGAAATAAATTTTCCAGATGGAAATTTAAAACTATTAGTTCAAAACAGATTGCTTTCAGTTTTGAAGCATTGTAAGAAACGAAAAAGTCATTCATTTATTGATAGGTTTAGAATGGCTTTTAATCAAAGTAAACTTGACAAAATATTGTTTAATTATGCAAAAAAAATGGGGGTTGTTTTGAAAATAGAAAATGGCAATGAAGTTCCAGATTTACCATTTAATAATGCTTTCTATGCAAAACTTTCAAACATAACATATTTTAATCTAAGAACTATTGAACAGCTTTTACCTAATTTCATAAAACGTGAGCTTAAAAAGGGTTCTCCTAGCTTTAACGAAAATTTTTATGATGCTTTTATACATGAAACTTTTAAAGAAGATCTTATATTACTTGATTTGGTAAAAGAAAAATCAACTGGTTTGAAAAAGAAGCAAAAAGAAAATTCGATATTACAGAATATCTTAGAGTATTTTTATTTTAATGAAAATAAGAATAGACATTTTTATGAAACACAAGATGCATATGGGATCACTTCAGAAGAAGCCGATAAAGGACTGAAGATTTTAACGGAAGAACCATACTCTTTAATAAACCCTGAATATGTTTACAGTTCTAACTCTCATACTGAAATATATGAGCATTATTTTATAAATATTAAAGGAGTTGTTTACGTTGAACAAATACTTCAAAACGAACTGTATTATGAATTAAAAAAGGTTAGAAAATCTAACAGATCATATTATTATGAAAGAAGTGAAACATAATTTGATTTCGGTTATTGAAAATGACATTTTAGAATTAATCTCTAGTCTTTTTCTAAAATCAACAAGAAAAAAATTATTCATAAAAAAGGGTGAATTTTATAACTTTTTTGTAAAATCTTATCCATTAAAGTATCAAAAAAATAACAAATATACGATTGATTCAGATCTTATTTTGGAAGTTGTTAAATCATTAGATTTATGTTCTAAATTTAAATTTAGAAAAAGAAGTGTTAATCGGTATAAATTTTTAAAATATAAAGTAAAAAGATATGAGAAAGCATTGCTACTTCAAAGAGACAAAAGATAATAAAAGTTTTTGCACTTATCCCAAAATTTTAAAAGTGTGTTTTTTGTGTAATAAATATCTTAAAAGTGATGATAACTTAGATAAAAAAATTCAATACATTAATTTTGTAAATCAAAGGATTCATAATACTAAGATTTTATTTATTAGTATAATCGCAATGATAATCTCATTCTTGTCTATTATTATAGCTTTAGTTGGGTCAACTAATTAACCAACCATAACTAGTGAAGTGGACATAATCTTAGATTAAATTTAACATGGAAACTGTATCAACTGTAAAATCAAAAATTTATGGTTACTAAAATAGATTTTGACAACAACGACCAAGTTCTCAATTATGTAGTGAATAATGGAGAATTGCCCAGATATATTTACAAGTATACATCATTGGAGTCTTTGCATTTGATATTAGAAAGCTCAAAACTTAAGTTTTCAAAACCATCTGAATTTAACGACCCTTTTGATTGCCATATTACAATAGACACTGATAATACAGAATCAGAGATTGATAATTATATAAAATTTCTAGAAAAGAATAATGATTTAACAGAAGAAAAGATTAAAATTTTAAAGAAAAAATTTCATAACCCTAAAGAGCTTTTTGAGATAACAAATAAAAGCGTTAATGGTGCTATAGAAAAACATGGAGTTACATGTTTTTCAAAAAAAGAAGATAATTTAATTATGTGGGCACATTATGCTGATAAACATAAAGGAGTTTGTTTAAAGTTCGACATTTTGGGAGACACAGACTTTTTTATGACACCATTTCCTGTTATTTATAAAAAAGAATACTCAAGGTACAACTATATTAGAAATAAAGATGGATTAGGAAAGTTTCTGTTAGAAACTAAATCAATTGATTGGGAGTATGAACAGGAGATTAGAGTAATGAAACTTGGAGCAGGGCTATATGATTTTAAAAATAATTCTTTAGTTGAAATTATATTTGGTAGCCGTACTCTGAAAGAAGAAAGAGAACAAATTGTTAAAATGACAAAAGAAAATTTATTTAAAATAACTAAGTTTAAGCATTGTATGATTAGTGATAAAGAGTTTGCTATAGAAATATGTGATTATTTGCAGAAATAAACTTATTATCTTCCCCAAATGGTGCAAGTGTCTCGCTTGTGTCATAATTGATAAAAATGTCTTATAATTATTGTAAGTTATTATTCGATCTACTTGAACTATTGCACAGTTTTAAAAACGCCTGAAAAGAATTGCTTACAGGCGTTAACTATTTGCTTATGTAGCTTCACCTATATCTATAGTTTAGAAAACTACTATTCCTAGCCTACCGATTTAACAGCTCAAGGAAATCAGGCAGATATCCCATAAATTTGGCGGTCAAATTATAACTACAGATCCCGAACTCAGGATAAATCTCGAGATTTGATTGGCAGTTTGTAAACATTTTGCTATTTTCATTTTTTTATTAGGGAAGATAAAAAATAGGATAAAATTCAAATAAATTTTAATTGCGACAGGCAGCACATAAAATTTAAAAGGCAATAATATGGCATACAAGTTATTTGATATTAACAATCAGGAAGTAACACAAGGTGATTTACAAAACAAAGGATTATGGTGTAAACATGGGGCTACTAAGGAGGAGGTTTTTGTGGATGTTTATGGTAAAAAATTGAATCTTATTATTAATCCTGAAAAGGCAACAAACCCTTATGTCCCGGACTTGTTTAATACAAAAAACAACTTGCTTGCCGATTTAAAAACTCAAAACACACCTTTTTTTCAAGCGAAATCCAGATTCGGCTACGATCCTCAATATACCGTTGTTTTTAATAGCAAGGACAGACTAAGGTATAATGAAAAATATCCCGAGATAGAAATATATTTTGGGCTTGATTGGCAAGTCGTAAAATTTGAGGGAAACACAACCATTGAAGTAAATCCTTTGGTTGGAGTATGGTATATAACATTTAAAGAATTAGATAAAATTTGCGAAACAGCACCTTTACATAGCTATCAGCAGAGAAAATACGATACAAAAGGAAATGCAAAAGGAAGCTATGTTATCGATTTAAAACATCCTTCATTTACAAGCTTAATTTAGAAGCAAAAACAGATACCGCTAACTGATTTTTTGCTCCCTTTAGGCTTGGGGCAAACAAAAAATTAAGCTCTTTATAGCCATCATTTAAAGATCCTAAGCTAAAGGTCGGGGTTCCTGGAAGCCAAATTACGCATTTGCCTATATCGAACTCACCTTAATAAAAAAACCCGAAGCTTTGCAGCCCCGAGTTTTTTTAAATATTTTAAGATTAGTCTATTACCAACTTCAATTAAAGTTTATCTTCAATCTATTCATTTACTTTACTAATTTAGGATCGTGCATACTCGTTTTCATTTCTAGCTGTTCTTTATTTACAAATTCAGCAGACAAAATGGATTTGTATTGATTTTGATCTTTTAATATTTCAACGGCTTTATCTAACTGTATATCACCTTTAAGATTAGTTTGAATCTGACCATCCTCATAATAATATCGGCCAACAATTTCACTACGTAAAAACTTCATTACCTCTGGTTTAAAACTTTCTAGATCAGTCTTTTTATCATTAATTAGCTTTGCTCTTAAATTATCCAATTCAGTTTTTGCCCTATCGTAATATTTCTCTCTTTTTACAATTTTTTCCAGTTCATTAAGTTCTCTTTCGCTTTGTGTTTCGTATTTAAAACTATCTAATAAAGCAAATTCAACAAACTGATTATAAACTTCATCTGTAATATCAAAATCCTTAACACTTAGTATTTCCGGGTTTTCGTATACAAATTTCGTAGCATAATCAAAAATAACACTCTGCAAAATTAAGTTAAGAGATAACTGACTAAGCTCTTCCCGTTTAACAGTTATATCCGGTGTTATTCCTCCTCCATCGTAAACTTTTCTTCCGTTCCTGGTTGTGAATTCAGATATTAAAGAATCCGGCACATGACCTACACTTCCATCTTCATTTCTATTTGAATAGTCGAGAGCTTGAACACATCTTCCACTTGGAACGTAATATTTAGCCGTAGTAATCTTTACTTGTGCATTATAACTTAATGGTCTAATAGTTTGAACCAATCCTTTACCAAAGGTTTTTCGACCCACAATAACAGCACGATCTAAATCTTGAAGTGCTCCGGCCACAATTTCAGTAGAAGATGCAGATCCACGATTCACCAATACAACTATTGGTATTTCAGTATCATAAGGAAAACCAGTAGTTTTTAATGTTTGATTACCATTCTTAACTTTTCCTTTAGTACTAACAATTTCTTCACCTTTACCAACAAAAAGATTGCAAAGTTTTGGTGCTTCAATTAGTAATCCGCCCGGATTTCCTCTCATATCGAGAATTAATGATGTTATTTGATGCTCTGCCTTAAGCGCTCTCAATGCATCCTTAACTTCTTCGGATACTTTAGATGTAAATTTAGTAACTCTTATATATCCAATGCCTTCATCAACAATTCCGGAATAAGGCACACTACTAATTTTTATCTCTTCACGAATTAATTCCTTTTCTATTTTTTCTTTGGAATAAGGACGCTCTATTAACAATTTCAACTTTGTTTGAGGTATTCCCTTTAATCTATCACTAACTTCGGTAATTTGATACTCATTCATTGATTTTCCATCAATTTCAAGAATCACATCTCCTGCCCTTAATCCTGCCTTATCCGCAGGAAAACCTCTGTATGGTTGTGCTATTATTGGATATTCACCATTATTACGAATTAAGGCTCCAATACCTCCATACTGACCGGTTACCATAAAATCAAAATTATCCTTATCTTTTTCAGGAATATAAATTGTATAAGGATCAAGCTTTTCAAGCATAGCTTTAATACTATTCTCTACCATGGTTTCAGGATCTGTATCATCAACATAAAACACATTTACATCACGAAACAAAGAATAATAAATATCTAAACTTTTAGCTATTTTAAAATCATCACCATCTTTAAAACTCCAAAATGCTACAATTACAATAATAATTGAAGCTGTATAAAGAAATATTTTTTTTCCTTTTTTATATAATCGCATAATATTCATGTTTAATTAATCAATTTTAATTATTTGTATTACAAATCTACGTATAAATTAAAGCCCCTATAAAATAAGTATGTATTATTAACTTTTTTTAACTCTGGAGCTGCTTCAATTTATCCGACATCTTTTTTAAAAGTAAAATCATTGACTCATTTATTGAAGCATAATCCATATCCTTCTTTGCAGTATATATAACAAAAAAATATACATTTTGATCAAATTTCTCTAAATCCGTATACAATATATGTTTACTGCGACGATATGATTCTCGTATTTTTCTTTTAATATAATTCCGGGTAACAGCAAGTTTGAAATTCTTTTTAGCAACACTTACGGCTATTTGTGCAGGAAATTCTAATTTTTCTGCTGTATTTAATTTAAATAAAACTTTAAAAGGATGAAGGTGAATTATTTGTCCATTTTCAAATAGTTCTCTTATTACTTTTCGACTTTTAAGTCTTTCTTCTTTACCAAGTTTCTGATCTGCTTTTAGCATATTCAAAAATAATCTATTCTTATTACAAATGAAACTCCACGGAGCATGCGGGCGAGATATCTCAATGGAATATTTTATTTTCCATACACACTAAAATGCGGGAATATAAGCCTTGAGATCCCTCGACTACTCTTCGACAAGCCTTACCGCGGTGAGGCAGGCTCAGTGGAGCCCACTGGGGATCAGTTTGCTTAAATGATTTTAATCGGATAGCTATCGGATACAAAATCATAGTCTCACTGATTTAGAAATTACTATACAATCGAGTAGGTAGGAGGATTACTCCTCCGTCCTCTCACACCACCACGCATGCTCTCGCACGTGGCGGTTTCAGTTAATAGTTCAACCTTTCGTAATTTAATGACAAATTAAACAAGTTTTGC
>WTBR01000152.1 GCA_013138975.1 Bacteroidales bacterium | reverse complement strand
AGTTAAAGATGAGTGTATTGAAATACTTGGAAGAAAAGATAATCAAGTAAAGATTCGTGGATTTAGGATCGAATTGGGAGAGATTGAGAATACTTTATTAAAGCATGAAAATGCAAAAGAATGTATTTTAATAGCTGGAGGAGAAGGGGACGATAGATATCTATGTGCTTATGTTGTATTAGGACAAAAAGAAAGCAAGAGTGATTTTAGAAGTTATTTAACAGATCTGTTACCAGATTATATGATTCCTTCTTATTTTGTGGAATTAGAGGAATTACCCTTAACACCAAATGGTAAAGTAGATCGTAAATCCTTACCAGCACCAGAAATAAAAGCAGGATCAGATTATGTGGCTCCAAGTACCTTGTTGGAGTTTAAATTGGTTGAGATTTGGTCAAAAATATTAAATATAACTTCTGAAAATATAAGTTTAGATTCTGATTTTTTCAGTATTGGAGGACACTCTTTGAAAGCTGCAATGTTAGTTTCTCGATTAGAAGAAGAATTAAATATTAGCTTTTCATTGTTAGATTTTTTTCAAGCCAGTACAATTAGTAAAATGGTGAAAATTATTGAGGTAAGGAAAATGATAGATAATGGTATTTCCGAAATAGAAACTGACAATAACATTACACAAATAACAATATAGATTATCGAGTTTTAATGTGAATAATATTAAGTAGTTAACAATAGTATATACATTTTATGAATTGTATATTCATCTTACATTAAATAATTATATGGACATAATTGACTTATTATATCGAGTGAAATTAGAAGGTGTTGTTTTGGCAGAGTCCAAGGGGAACTTAGTTCTTTCATTAAGTGAAGGGAAAAAATCTCTTGATCCTGTATTACTTAAAGAAATTAAAGAGAACAAAAATGAAATATTAAAATTCCTGAAAACTAATAATTCAAAAAAAATATCAAATTCCAGAATTATTAAATCAGAAAAAAAAGAGTATTACCAGCCTACATCAATACAAAACAGGTTTTATAATTTACAGAAAATTGATAATAAATCAACCGCCTATAATATTTCATCAGCAAAAGAAATAAATGGTGAATTTGATTATATATCATTTTCAGAAGTGCTTAATAGAATAATTAATCAGAACGATATCTTAAGAGGTTATTTTATAGAACATGAAGAAAGGACTTTTTTTAAAATCCTTGATGAAGTGAAATTTAAATTAGAGTGTGAACCAATTAATGATAATGAAATTCAGAATGTTATTAATGAATTCAATCAACCGATAGATTTAGAATCATGGCCATTATACCAAATTAAATTATACCGTGTTAATGATTGTAAATACATTTTCATGACTAACTTTCATCATTCAATTATGGATGGTTATTCATGCAATCTATTTATTGAGAAACTAGTATTAATGTATCAAAAAGTTCAAGTTTCAATTCCTAATGTGCAATATGCAGATTTACTAGCTACCCAAGCAAAAAAAACTTATCAGGATTTAATAGAGCAAAATAGTAAATTTTGGGAGCAGAAATTCTCTGGAGAACTACCTGTTTTGGATATTCCGACAGATTTTTCACGGCCTATAATTAAAGATACCAAAGGCAATGTGCTATATTTTAAAATTGAGGAAGATGACTTTATTTTACTAGATGAAGTAATGAAAAGCACTGGAACAACTTTAAATATGATATTAATTGCTTGCTACAATGTTTTATTACACAAATATACTGGTCAGGAAGATATTATTATAGGAGTAGTCTCGTCGGGAAGAGAACTATCAGATGTAAAAGATTTAATGGGATTATTAATAGAAACAACACCCTTTAGAAACTTTCCAAAACCAAATAAAACTCTTGGATTATTTATTCAAGAGGTAAAAGACTGTATAATTAATACCTTTGATAATCAACCATTTCCTTTTGAAAAAATATTGGAATTACCTTCGAATAAGAAGGACTATAGTAGGAATCCGATTTTTGATACTATGTTAATAGTACAAAATTTAGATCGCACAAAATCAAATGTGGAAGGAATAGAGACCAAAGGACATAAATCAGTTAAAAAAGATTCAAAACTAGATATTGAAATAAATGTTACGCAAATAAATAATGAATTATATTTTTATGTTAGTTATAGAACATCTTTATTCAGTCAAAAAACAATAGAAGATTTTAATAAAAGATTTTTTAATATTATTAAGCTAGTTGCGCTTGCAGCGAAAGATAAAAATATCTTGAATAAGAATTTAGGAGAAATTAATATTCAGGATAAAGATGAGAAATTAAAGATATTACATTCTTTTAATAAGAAAACAGAACAATATTCTGATAATAATTATATTGAATTATTCTTAGATTCATTAGATAAGAATAAAGATAAAATAGCGCTTGAAGATAAAATAAGCAATTTGACGTATGGTCAACTTGATGAAAAATCCAGTAAAATAGCTAATATTTTAGCTTCTAATTATAGTATAAAACAGGGAGATTTCATAGGAGTTATGTTATCACCGGCGAATGAGATGATAATTACAATTTTAAGTATTTTAAAATTGGGTGCAATTTATGTTCCTATAAGTGTAGAATATCCTGATATTCGAATTAAAGAAATTGCGGATGATTGTTCTTTAAAATTAATTGTTGTTGAAAATGCACTAGAAATAAATATAAATTACCCCACAGTACTTAAGAATGAGCTTTTTGGCAATAAATTAAAAACACCTCAAATTTTAGATCTTAAATTAACTTCTATTACTAGTCCTGCATATGTAATTTATACATCAGGTTCAACAGGGAAGCCTAAAGGTGTTTTAGTGAGTCATTTATCCTTAGTAGATTACGCATTGACTTTCAAGAAATATTTTAGTTTAAACAATAAAGATATTGTAATTCAGCAAGCGTCCAATGCATTTGATACATCTATTGAAGAGATATTTCCTATACTTCTTTCCGGTGGAAAAATGATTATTCTAGAATACGGAGCAAGAGATATCAATAAAATAATTGAAACGATTTATATAAAGAAGGCCAACATACTAAGTTCTGTACCTTTAGTAATAAAAGAGCTAAATAACTATAGTGAGAGAGTTAAAGGATTGAAAGCGCTAATAAGTGGTGGAGATGTTTTAAAAGCTAATTATATAAATAATTTGATAAGTCAAAATATTGTATATGATACTTATGGCCCTACAGAAACCACTGTTTGTGCAACTTATAAAAAAATTAATTCAGTAAAAGATGAAGGCTGTATTGGAGCGCCAATAAAAAATCGGAAAATAGTAATTCTGGATGAAAATAATAATTTATGTCCTATTGGATTTAGAGGTGAAATATGTATCGGTGGAATAGGTGTTGCAATTGGGTATCTAAATAGACCGGAAATGACAGCAGAAAAGTTTGTTAAAAATTCATTTTATGAAAATGAAATTTTTTATAGAACAGGTGATTCAGGATCTTGGAATGAAGATGGGGACATTAGATTTTTAGGAAGAAAGGATTCTCAGATTAAACTAAGGGGTATTAGAATTGAATTGGGCGAAATTGAGAAATGTATTGAAAGGCATCCAAAAATTAAAGAAGCAACAGTTATAGTCAAAACAAAAGAAGGAGAAGATTATTTGACAGCATACTATGTTTCAAGAGAAGAAATTGATGTTTCCAGCTTAATGAATGAATTCTCTAAATCACTACCAATGTACATGGTGCCTACTCAATACGTGTGGTTAAAGAAAATTCCATTATCCTCTAATGGAAAAATTAATCTAAATGCTTTACCGGAACCAGTGATAAAAGAGATTAATGAATATGATCCCCCTGCAACTGAAGCAGAAGAAAAGCTATTACATATATGGATAGAAGTGTTGAAAATAGAAAGGGAGAAGATAAGTGTGAATAGAAGTTTCTTTGAACTTGGAGGACAGTCATTAAATGCAATTAGTATAATACAAAAAGTAGAAAACGAATTTAATGTTACTCTAACAATAAAAGAGCTTTTTACGAATATTACGATTAGAACCTTATGTTTATTAATTGAAAGTAAGGATTATTCAAAGAAAAGCCTTATTTCTAAGGTTGAAAAAAAGGAATATTACCCGGTATCACATACCCAAAGACTTATGTATATGTCACAGTTTCTGCATAAGAAAAGTACAGCTTATAATATTCTGAGAGTTGTTGAAATTAAAGGGAAACTTGATATTGAAAAGTTAAACGATACATTTAGAAAGCTAATTCGAAAACATGAAATATTACATACTTCTTTTCATATTATTGATGATAATATAGTTCAAAAAATAGAAGAACCACAATTTAAATCTTTCGAATATAAAGAAGTATCAGAAAATATGGTATTGAGTATTGTTAAAGATGCTATTAAACCATTTAATGTAAATGAGTATCCTTTCTACCGAACTATGCTTCTAAAAATTGAGGAAAACAGGCATGTCTTATTTTTTGATATGCATCATATCCTTACCGATGGTGTTTCGGCTAATATAGTTGTTAAAGATTTGGTTAATATTTATGAAGAAAAGGAAATAATACCTCTTAAATTTCAATATAAAGATTATTCCGAATGGCAAAATAAATTAATGAATTCTGAAGAATTAATTAATCAGGAGAAATATTGGCTAGAAAAGTTTAATGGCGATATTCCTGTATTATCAATGCGTTCAGATTTCGAGAGACCAACAGAAAGAAATATTTCAAAAGCAAACGAAATACATTTTTCTATTGATGAAAAACAATTGAAGAAGATTAAGATCATAGTCGCTAATGAACGTTCAACCTTATATTCGTTCCTATTAACAATTTACAATATTTTATTACATAAATACTCCGGACAAAACGATATTATTATTGGTTCTCCGGTTGCGGGCAGGTCGAGTATTGATTTACAAAATAATATAGGAGCTTTTATAAATATGGTGCCAATGAGAAATGAATTAAATTCAGATGAATCATTTCATGAATTATTTAAAAAGGTAACTACAAATGCCCTTAACGCTTTTTCTAACCAAGATTATCCTTTTGAAGAATTGCTTATAAAACTCGGAATAAAAGGAGAAACGAACAGAAATCCTTTATTCGATAATGTATTTAATTTTTTAAACTATAATTTAGAAAGAGGAGGAAACTCCCAATTAGAAATCATTCCCTATAATACAGGTTTCACTTTTTCAAAATTTGATCTTCATTTTGTGGGACTTGAGAAAAACAATGTTATTTCAATGGTACTTAGATATTCTACAGAATTATTTAAAGAATCAACCGCTAAAATAATTGTAGATAATTTTATTGAAATCCTTAATCAGGTAGTTGAAAATTCTGAAATTAAGATTCAGGATATCATCTTAAAACAGAATTTAACAAAAGTAACTTCTGAAAAAGCATCATTTGAATCAGATTTTAATTTTTAAGCACGAATATTCTAATAAATATGAAAAAAATATTACTAACTATTTTACCCTATTGGGATCCGATGATTCCACCTATGGGAATAACAAGTTTGAAAAGATATCTCCAGAACAATGGATATATAGTGAAAACAGTTGATTATATAGTAAAAGAGGAGTGTTTAGATTATTATACTAATTATTTTGAAATTATAAAAAAGCATGTCCCTTATGAAAAGAGAGGGAATTTTCTAAATATTGGTCATGATGTGCTGCAAAACCAGATGATGGCTCATTTGAATTATGATGATATTGATGAGTATATTGAATTAATAAAATTACTTATATATAATCATTACTATGTAAAAGTAGATAATTCTTGTGCCTTAGATATAATAGATTTAACAGATAAATATTATAAAATGTTAGAAGATGATTTTCTAACATTATTAGATGAATTTAAACCTGATATATTAGGAGCTACAGCCTATAAGTGTACAATACCTTCAACTTTTTTTGTTTTGAAATTAGCAAAAAATAGGTATCCTCAAATAAAAACAATTGTTGGAGGAGGTACTTTTAACGAATCTCATGCCCCAGACTCACCAAGTTTTGATGCATTTTTAGAGTATAGTGAAAGCTTTCTGGATAAAGTAATAATAGGTCAAGGTGAATTATTATTTCTTAAATATTTGAAAGGTGAGTTACCTGAAGCGCAGAGAGTATATAGTCGACAAGATATTGATGGTCAAATTTTAGACTTTCATCAACTGGAAAATCCGGATTTCTCAGATCTTGATTTGTCAATTTATCCTTGTATGGCAGCAAGCGCATCTGCAAGCTGTATTTATAATTGTAGTTTCTGTACTGCTCAAAAAGCAAATGGTCCTTATCGAAAAAATACCCCGGAAAAAGTTGTAGAAAGTATGACCCAATTATACAAATTGCATGGTCATCAATTATTTTTTATGACAGATTCTTTAATTAACCCGGTTATTCAAGATTTGGCTAATGAATTTATCAAATCAAATATATCTTTATATTACGATGCTTATTTTAAGGTTGATGATGCATCTGCAGATATAAACAATACACTCTTATGGCGCAAGGGAGGTTTATATAGGGTAAGACTTGGTGCTGAAAGCGGTTCGCAAAGAATTTTAGATGCAATGAATAAATTAATTACACCTAAACAGATTGCTGCGACAATTAAAGCATTAGCATATGCTGGCATAAAAACTACAACATATTGGGTTATAGGTCATCCGGGAGAAACTGAAGAAGATTTTCAGAAAACACTTGATTTAATTGAAGAATGTAAAAACGACATATACCAAACAGAGTGCAACTATTTCTTATATCATTATTCCAACCAAGGGGAAGAAGATGATTGGTCTAAAGATCGAATGCCATTGTATCCTGATTGGTCTGATAAAATGTTACTATTTAAAAACTGGACCCTTAATCGCTACCCACTAAGAGAAGAAGCATTTGATCGGGTTCATAGGTTTGAAGCGCATTGCCGAAAACTTGGAATACCAAATCCATACTCATTGAAGGAATATCATGAAGCAGATCAAAGATGGCAGCGTCTTCATAAAAATGCCGCTCCGGCATTGACCGACTTTAAAGATACAGACCGATATATAGACGAATGCAAAAGTATTACTAGCGTATCATACGCATCAAGTACAAAAACAATAGATGACAAGTTTGAATTTTAATTTCCTTCAATTAGTTTAATGAATTGAAATTAAGGGAATTGGAAACTCATTTATTCTAGATTTTAATAAAAAAAATAATCATCGTTGATTTATTGTTACAATATTTAAAGCGATGATCAAATCACAAATGGCAAATGTTCAATGCCTTACTAAATTAATAAGATATGAAACAAAATAGTTCGAATTTTCAAACAATAGTTGAAGCTAATCAATCGGTTAAAGAGAAAAAATATTGGATGAGTAAGTACTCCGGTGAATTTGAAAAGAGTATATTTCCTTATGACTCTTATCAAAAATCCGATGATTCAAAAGAAGAGTATTTATTTAATTTACCCACAAAAATAGCTTCGGAATTACTTCGAATTAGTGCAAATTCTGATTCAAAATTATATATTATTATTACAGCCGGATTAGCAGCTTTAGTAAATAAGTATACTGAAAACGAAGATATAACATTGGGTTCTACAATTGAAAACCAAAAAAGTGAAGCTGAATTTATTAATACAATACTTCCTTTAAGAGTCAATATTACAAAGGAAATGTCATTTAAAGATTTAATTCTTAATACAAGAAAAACAATTGTTGAAGCCATTGAAAATCAAAATTACCCAATGGAAGTACTAGTTAATGATTTGTATAGTGCAGATCAAACAAATGATTTTCCATTATTTGATATAGCTGTTACGCTGGACGAATTTCATAATATTGAATATTTAAACAGCGCAAACCCAAGTATTTTATTTAATTTCAAAAAGGGAGAAAATGAAATATCGTGTTCATTAAAATATAAAAGATCAAGATACACTTTAAATACCATAACAAAATTAAAAGATCATTTCATATATTTTTTAGAAAAGCTAATTGAAAACATCGATGAAAAGATATCTAATATTCAATTAATTTCTCAGGAAGAATATAATGATTTAATTGTTTCATATAACGCTACAACAATTGATAATGAAACTCAAACTACTTTACACGAGCTATTTGAAGAGCAAGTAAATAAAGTGCCAGAAAATATTGCTGTAATAGATAACAATAAAGAGTTTAGCTATAGAGAAATTAATCAAAAGTCAGAAAAGTTAGCCGAGCTATTAATTAAAAAAGGAGTTAAGTCAGATACAATAGTTGGAATAATGATATCCAGATCTGTAGAGATGGTAATTGGGATTCTGGGAATTCTTAAAGCTGGGGGAGCCTATTTGCCAATAGATGTTTCTTCTCCCGAGAATAGAATAAAATTTATGCTACAAGACAGTAGGGTTAAGCTACTATTAACATCATCGAAAGATAAAAATGATGAATTTGAAATAGAAAATATCTTACTTGACGAAGATAAAATTTATGAAGGAGAAGTTCACAAAACAGATATCAATTATAGTCCCAGTAATTTGGCATACGTCATTTATACCTCAGGAACAACAGGGAAACCTAAAGGAGTTTTGATTGAGCATAAGAGTATTGTAAATTACACAAGATTCGCTATAAAAAATTACGTAAAAGGCGATAAATCTGCATTTCCATTATTTACATCAATATCTTTCGATTTAACAGTAACGTCAGTATTTACTCCTTTATTAACAGGTAATACATTAATAATTTTTAATTCTGAAGAAAACGAAGTTTTAATTGATCAGGTTATAGAAGATAATAGAATAAATATAATTAAGCTCACCCCATCACATTTAAAACTAATACGCGATCAGATATCTAAAAATACATCGATAAAACGAATTATTGTTGGAGGTGAACAGCTCGATGTATCATTAGCAAATGAAATCTATAATAATACAGAAGGTAGGGTAGAAATTTTCAATGAATATGGACCAACCGAAGCTACTGTTGGATGTATGATCCATAAATTTGACTCGGAGAAAGATATACACACAGCAGTATCAATAGGAAAACCTATTGATAACATGGAGATATACATTCTGAATAAGGAGTTAAAACCATTACCATTGGGAGTTGAAGGAGATCTATATATTGGCGGTATTGGACTAGCCAGAGAATATTTATTTCGACCGGAATTAAACTCTGAAAAATTTATTGATAGCCCTTTTAAGAAAGGTGAAAAAATATATAAAAGTGGAGATAGAGCCATATTTATTTCAAAGAACAACATAGAATTCAGGGGGAGAAACGATCAACAAATTAAGATACGTGGTTACAGGATAGAATTAGGCGATATTGAAAGTAAAATGCTTAGTTATTTAAAAGACAAAAGAAATTCAGAAACTGATAGTAATAAAGAGTTAGTTAGTCTGGATTTAGAAGAAATTAAATTCTGTAATAAATGTGTTATACCTCATAACTTCGATGGTATAACCATTGATGAGGAAGGCGTATGTAGTTATTGCAGGGAGTACGAAGGATATAAAGAACACGTAGATAATTATTTTAAATCAAAGGATGATTTATTAAAAATAATTGAAGAAGCGCGAAAAAATAAGAAATCAGATTATGATTGCTTATTACTTTACAGTGGAGGCAAAGACAGTTCTTATGTTTTAGATCAATTAGTAAAAATGAACTTAAAGGTTCTGGCTTTCACCTATGATAATGGACACGTATCTCAACGGGCATTTGATAATATTAAGAAGAATACAGCAAAATTAGGTGTTGACAGCATTATAGTTGACTCCCAAAACATAAATAAAGTATTAGTAGAAAGCTTAAAAACAGAACATAATGTTTGTAACGGATGCTTCAAAGGGGTTAATACAATTGGAACCAAAGTAGCACATGATCATGGAATAAATATGGTGTTTTCAGGTTTAAGCCGAGGACAAATATTTGAAATAAAACTGCATGGCTTATTTAAACTTGGAATATTTGATGAAAAGTCAATTGACGAAAAGTTAAAGATATTTCGTAAGCAATATCATTCAATGGATAATAAAACATCTAGATTACTGAATGTTCCCATCCCTGATGAAGCAGTTAACAATATAGATTTTATTGATTATTTTAGATATGACGAAATAACAGTTAAAGACATCCTTAATTATCTGATAGAAATTGATAAAAACTGGATACGACCAGCTGATACCGGCTCCTCCTCTTCAAATTGTTTGATTAATGATGTTGGTATTTATGTTCATATCAAAGACAAAGGATATCACTTTTATTCTGCACAACTAGGATGGGATTGTAGATTAGGAGTAATTTCCAGAGAAGAGGGTATTGAAGAAATTACAGATTTTGAGATAGACATAAATAAATTCAATAGAGTTCTTAATGAAATAGGTTATTTTAAAGATAATATTGATGTAGTAGTAGTCGAAAAATATGATAAAACCGGTGATAATTATTTATGTGCTTATATAGTATCTGAAGAAGGATTAGATGTGGCAGATATTAAACAATACATGTCTAGAGATTTACCCGATTACATGATTCCTTCTTATTTCGTGAAAATTGATATTATACCACTATCTCCAAGCGGCAAGGTAAATGTTAACGCATTACCGGAACCAAAATCGACAATTGAAAACATATATGTTGCTCCTCAAAGTGATTCTGAAAGAAAGCTTGTTGAGATTTGGGCTGAGTTACTTAATGAAGAAAAAGAAAAAATAAGTATAAATAGTAACTTTTTCGAAATGGGAGGACATTCATTGAAAGCTACAATGTTGGTGACAAAAATGCAAGTAGAATTTAATGTTAAGATACCTTTGAGTGAAATGTTCAAATATCCTACAATTCGGGAACTTGCTCAGTTGATAAAAGCAGTTTCGATACCAGATCAATCACAAGAACTGTTGATAGATGAGGCTGATAAGATTGAAATATAAAAGTGGATTGTAGAATTGAATAATTTACTTTTTGTTAGAAATGGGAATTAAACCGAAGATAATCAAATTATAATAAAAATAGATGAGCACTCGACCTTATACTGATATTCCGGAATTATTAGTTCTATTAAGTGAAAAGAATATTTTAATTAAATTAAAAAATGAGAATATTGAACTTATTGATGTAGACAAAAATCTAAATCAGGAATTAATAAATCAAATAAAAGTTCGAAAGTCAGAAATCATACAATTTTTAAAACTATATGAAAAAAAGGAGGAATATGTAGCAATTCCTATTGCTAAAACAAAGGAGTATTATGCATTATCAAGTATGCAAAAAAGGCTTTATTTTTTGTGGGAAATTGACAAAACCCTAACAAATTATAATATGCCAGACTTAGTTTTATTGGAAAAGCCAATTTCAAAAGAAAAACTGACTTCAATCATTAAGGCAATAAGTCAAAGGCATGAAATGCTTCGTGCTTCATTTCATTACTTCAACGAAAATCATTATTTGAAAATTGCAGATAATGTTTTGCCCGACATTGATTGTATTGAGACTGATGAAGAAAATGTATTACAGACCATTAAAAATTTTGTTCAACCATTTGATTTAAATAAAGCTCCTCTTTTACGTATTCAACTCGTTAATATTAAGAATGGTGCCCAGTTGTTATTGATAGATATACATCACATAATATCTGATGGAATATCAAATGGAATCCTAAAAAAAGAATTTCTTTCACTATTTTATGGTAATGCTTTGGAGCCAATAAAAATTCAGTATAAGGATTTTACAGAATGGCAAAATAGTGAAGAATACAAGGAAGTGATTGGAAGACAGGAAAAGTATTGGTTAGATCAGTATTCAAATGAAGTTAATGCATTACAATTACCAACAGATTTTCTGAGACCTAAAAATCAGAGTTTTATTGGAGATGATGTGAGATTTACTATCAATAAAAATCTCTCCGATTCACTTAAGAAAATTACTAAAGATAATGGAGGAACTCCATTTATTACACTCCTATCAATATTTAATATTTTATTATATAAATTAACAGATCAAGAAGATATTGTAATTGGAGTACCTGTAGCAGGAAGAAATCATCCTGATTTAGGAAAAATAATTGGTTTTTTCATAAATACATTGGCATTAAGAAATGAAACTAAAGGCGAAATTACCTTTACTGAATTTTGTGAACAAGTTAAAGGAAATACTTTAAAGGCGTTTGATAATCAAGACTATGGGGTTGGAGAGTTAGTGGATAGAATCAATGTTAATCGTGATTCAAGTCGAAATCCATTATTCGATGTAATGTTTAATTTGTTAAGCCACAGAGAAAGTAAAAGTTCTAAGCAAAGCAGTGGAAAATATAGTGAATTATACAAAATTGCTAAGTTCGATTTAACATTAACATCTACAGTAGGAGAAGATGAAATATTATGTTCATTTAATTACAGTACAAGTCTATTTAAAAGAACTACTATACAAAGATTTGTGAAGTATTTCTTAAATATAATTGAGGCAGTTTCAAATAATGGAAATATTAGAGTATCAGATATAGAAATCTTATCAGAAAGCGAGAGAAATCAATTATTAAATGAATTTAATGATACTAAGCTTGAGTACCCTAAGGACAAAACAATAATTGACTTATTTGAAGCACAAGTAAAATCTACTCCATTTGCTATTGCAGTTAAAAAAGCGAATAATCAAATAAGCTTTTTAGAATTAAACAACAGAGCAAACCGAATAGGCAAATTATTAAGAGATAAAGGAGTTGCCCGAAATGATATCGTTGCCATAATTGCTGAACGTTCCATTGATATGATAATAGGGATATATGGTATCTTAAAAGCGGGAGCAGCATACCTTCCAATTGATCCAAATTATCCCGATGAACGTAAAGCATTAATGATTGATAAAAGTAAATGCAAAGTACTTTTAACAAAAAAACATTTACAAGATAAGGTGTCAGAAGAATTGTTAACCATAATCTTGGATGATAAAGAAATATATAATGGAAAATGCGGGGAACTTAAAAATATAAGTACTCCCAATGACTTGATTTATGTAATTTTCACTTCAGGGTCTACCGGTATTCCTAAGGGATCAGCAATAAAAAATCGCACTTTTGTTAACCTTATTTATTGGTATAACAAAGAGTTAGAAGTTAGTAGTAAAGATAATATTTTGTTAATGGCATCTATTAGTTTTGATTTAGCTCAAAAGAATCTTTTTGTTTTCTTGTTAAATGGTGCATGTTTACATTTATCTGAGGAAAATAACTTAAACTATGAAGAAGTAGCTAACAACATTGAAAAGAATAATATTTCAATAATCAATTGTGCCCCAATTGCGTTTTATCAACTACTATCAAAAGATATTAATGATAATTTTCGAAATTTGTCTGGCTTACGAAAAGTTATGCTAGGAGGTGAACCAATTAATAAGAAAATGTTCACAGAATGGAGAGCTACCCAATATTTTAATACAGATGTTATAAATTCATACGGACCTACAGAATGTACTGATGTAGTTACATTTCATACAGTAGAGGAGGAAGAATGGAATGTAAATGATTCAATACCAATTGGAAACCCAATTGATAATGCAAGTATTTATATTTTAAATAAGAATAATCAAATTAACCCTGTTGGAATAGCAGGAGAATTATGTATTGGAGGGACACCGGTATCGGATGGGTATTTATATGATCCACTTTTAACAAAGGAAAAGTTTGTTAAAAATCTATTTGGTGAAGGCTTAATGTACAAAACAGGGGATTTAGCAAAGTGGTTATCCAATGGAAAGATTGAATATCTTGGCAGGATAGATCACCAGATAAAAATAAGGGGCATAAGGATAGAATTAGGAGAGATAGAAGCTACTCTTTTAAAACATGAAAAAATAGAAGAAGCTGTAGTTATTGCCGCTGGAGATAAAGGTGAAGAATATATTTGCGCATATATAGTTTCGGAAGAAGAATTAGACACAAACCAACTAAGGTTGCACTTGTCAAAGACCTTGCCTGATTCTATGTTACCCTCCTATTTTGTTCGTTTAGAAAGCATACCATTAACCCCAAACAGAAAAATAGACAAGAAAGCATTGCCCGAACCGAAATTTGAAGAAGGAGATGGATATGAAGGACCATCAAACGAAATAGAAGAAAAGTTAGTAGCAATATGGTCTGAAGTATTAAAGATAGATAAAGAACGAATAAGCATAAATAGAAGTTTTTTTGAATTGGGTGGTCATTCATTAAAGGCTACAATATTAACGGGAAAAATATATAAGGAAATAGGAGTAGAATTTCCATTACGTGATGTATTTTCATATACAAGCATCAAGGCTCAAGCGAGTCAAATAGCGATAAGTACAAAGAAAGAGTTTGTATCCATACCAAAAGCAAAGGAACAATCAAATTACCCATTATCCTCTGCACAAAAGCGATTGTATTTGATACAACAGTTTGATTTGACATCAACAGCCTATAATATGCCCAATATAATTTCATTGGGAAAAGAGGCAGATAAAGGAAAAATAGAAGAAGTATTCAAACAACTAATAAATCGCCATGAAAGTTTCCGTACAAACATAATTATAGTTGATAATGAGCCTGTTCAGATAATCAATAAGGAAGTTGATTTTGAGCTTGAAGAACTAACTATAGAAAACACAGAAGTTAAAAACGTACGAAATAAATTCATAAAGCCCTTTGATTTATTAAAAGCACCATTATTACGAGTAGCCAAAGTAGATATAAAAGGAAACGGAAGCTTGTTAATGATCGATATGCACCATATCATAAGTGATGGTGTATCACATGCAATATTGGAGCGAGAATTCCATGCACTTTATTCAGGAGAAGAATTACTCCCGTTAAGCTTACAATATAAGGATTATAGTGAGTGGCAAAATAGTGAAAAACAGCAAGAGATTATAAAAGATCAAGAACAATATTGGCTTAATAAATTTGAAGGAGAGATACCAGTATTGAATCTTCCAATTGATTATATAAGACCTTCATATCTGAGCAATGAGGGTAATATGATTACTGTTCCACTGTCTCCAAAACAAACACGATTTGTTCGAAGTTTATGTGAAGAAACCGGAACGACCTTATATATGAACATGTTGTCTATATTTAGTGTATTGTTATCAAAACTAGGTGGGCAGGATAAATTTATAGTAGGCCTGTCAGTTGCAGGGAGGAAACATCCCGATTTACAAAAAATCGTAGGTATGTTCGTTAATTCATTACCAATAGAAGTAAATCCAAATAAGAATAAATCATATAATGAGTTTCTTTTAAATATAAAGAACACAACATTAAATGCTTATGAAAATCAAGATTATCAATTTGATGACTTAGTAAATAAACTTAATATTCAAAGAGAACCCGGACGTAATCCCGTTTTTGACGTAATGTTAAATATGATTGAAGCTTCCGGCGATAAGGAATCTCAATTTAATAATAAGGAAGAATATCAGCTCAGGGAAGATGTAGGTAGGCGATTTGATCTTACACTTAATATAACGAATTCAAAAAATGAGATAATTCTTGGATTTCAGTATTACCCTAAAATATTTAACTCAGAAACCATAATTAGATTTGCTCAATATTTTAAGAATATAATCACCTTACTAGAGAGGGATTCAAATCAAAAAATTTCTGAAATTGAATTATTAACAAAAGCAGAAAAGGAACTAATCCAGAATAAGCTAGGAGAAAAAATAATTAGAACTAAGTCAAAATTACCAATCTCTTTTCATCAGGAAAGAATATGGTTCATTGATAAATTTGAGAAAAACAATCTTTATAAATCCAGTCCTATATATCATAATATTCCTTTAATATTGGGAATCGAAGGTAAAGTTGATTTAATACTATTAGAAAAAAGTATACAACACATAATTTCAAGACATGATATTTTAAGATCGAAATTTTATATTGAAGAAGAGAAACTCTATCATGACATTTTAGATAAAAGAGAAATAAAACTTGAAGAAATAATTACAACAGAATCAGAAAAAGAAGATCTTGTAAATAGTATAATAGATGCACCATTTGACCTGAAAAGAGATTTGCTTCTACGGGCAGCCCTATTAACAATAACTGAAAAAGAGCAAGCACTTGTTTTAGTGGTACACCACATAATCAGTGATAGATATTCCTTAAAATTAATAGCCAAAGAAATATTAGAATATTATCATGCATTACGCACCAATAAACCCCTTGTTCAAGCCAAGCTACCAATATGTTTTACTGATTATATTTACTGGCAAAGAGAAACCTATCCGGTAATTAAAGAACATTTATTATCCTACTGGAAACCTCAATTAAGAGGGAAAGTGCAGGCGTTAGAGATGCCTGAAGATACCAAAAGAGCAGCAATTCATATATTTAAAGCAGGCGAATATACATTTGATCTACCGGAACAATTAACAAAAAGCTTATATGAGTATGCAAGCATCCATAATTTTTCAATCGATGTAATACTTTTAGGGTTTTA
The DNA here is from genome assembly GCA_013138975.1 of Bacteroidales bacterium. Lineage (GTDB taxonomy): Bacteria > Bacteroidota > Bacteroidia > Bacteroidales > UBA12077 > UBA12077. The sequence goes on along the minus strand of WTBR01000152.1, from coordinate 3,542 downwards.
CAAGTTAATGCTAGGGAGATATACAAATCAGAAAGAAATAGTAGTTGGAACTAATGTAGAAGGCAGAGATAATGACTTAACAAAACACTTAGTAGGACCGGTATCTAATTTAATAGTTTTAAGAAGTTTTATAGATTTCGAAGAAGATTTTATTACCTATATATCAAAGCTTAATAATACCATTAAAGAAGCTTTAGAATACAAAGAAATTCCGTTTGACAGGCTTGTATCTGAAATTAACCCCGAGAAAGATATGAGTAGAACAGCATTATTTGATTTCCTGTTTCATTATGAAGAAATTGAACCAAACGGTGAGATAGGAGTTAATTATATCTCCTCAAATTTGGGATTAGGTAAGTATGATCAAAATTTGTTATTTCAAAAAAATGGAAACGAGTTAAGAGCATTATTGGTATATAATACAGAATATTATAGAAAGGAATCGATACATGTATTTTTTGATCATTACATTCAATTAATAACAAACACATTAAAAAAGTCTGATCAAAAACTTTCCGATATTGAAATATTAAGTAAAGAAGAGAAACATCAATTATTATATGAGTTTAACGATACAAAAGCAGATTATCCAAAAGATAAAACCATTCACCAGTTATTTGAGGAGCAAGTAAAAAGAACACCTGAAAATATAGCCATTTCCAATAAAGGTAATAAACTTACATATAATGAATTAAATAAAAAGGCTAATCTTGTTGCACAACAATTACGAGAGATTGGAATCGAAAGAGATGATATTGTAAGCATATTCCTTGATCGTTCCATAGAGACCGTATATTCTATGCTAGGCGTGTTAAAATCAGGAGGAGCATACCTTCCGCTAGATCCTGATTACCCCGATGATAGAATAGATTTTATATTAAATGACAGCCAGTCAAAAATAGTAATAAGCACTAAAGATTTCTCAGAAAGAATAGAGTTTGAAGGACGAATAATATGTGTGGAAGACTTATCCGTTTTAGAAAATAATATTTCTAACATAGAAACGATTAATAAACCATCGGATTTATGTTATATTATCTATACCTCAGGTACAACAGGTATGCCCAAAGGAGTGATGATTGAGCATAGAAATGCTGTTCGCTTATTTTTTAATGAAAAGTTTCAATTTGATTTTAGCGAAAAAGATGTTTGGACAATGTTCCATTCACATTGTTTTGATTTTTCGGTATGGGAAATGTACGGAGCATTACTTTATGGAGGTAAATTAATTGTTGTTCCAAAAATAGTAGCAAGAGACGTAGTTGAATATTATAAATTACTTCAAGAAGAAAAAGTAAGCGTTTTAAACCAGACCCCATCAGCATTTTATAATTTATCGGAATTAGCCTTGCAGAAGCCGGGTAAATCCTTAGAGAATTTAAGGTATATAATTTTTGGAGGAGAAGCATTAAAGCCAAATAAATTGGCAGAATGGTTTAATATTTATTCCGATGTTAAACTAATAAATATGTACGGAATAACAGAGACAACAGTCCATGTTACATATAAAGAAATAGGCAAAAATGAAATAGAAAACAATATAAGCAATATCGGAACCTCAATACCAACACTAACAACATATGTAGTAGATAATAATTTAAAATTAGTTCCAAAAGGAGTTGCAGGAGAATTATTAATAGGCGGAGATGGACTTAGTAGAGGTTACTTGGGAAGAGAAGATCTAACAAAAGAGAAGTTTATAAAGAATCCATATAATCCAGAAGAACGATTATATTGTTCTGGCGATCTTGTAAAGATGTTATCAAATGGAGAGTTAGAATATCTTGGACGAATAGATGATCAGGTTCAATTAAGAGGCTTTAGGATAGAATTAGGCGAGATCGAGAACACACTGCTAAAACACCAAAGAATAAACGAATGTGTTGTATCAGCTAGAGAAGAAAACGGGGATAAATACCTTTGTGCTTATATAGTTTGTGAAGGTGAATTTAATCAAGAGGAAATACGCACCTATTTATTGGCAAAACTTACAGATTATATGATCCCATCATATTTTGTACAGTTAGATAAAATTCCTTTAACGAGTAATGGCAAAATCAATCATAAATTGTTACCCTCACCAGAAGTAAAAGCAGGAGACGATTATGTAGCACCATCCAATGAAATAGAAGAAAAGCTAGTTGAAATATGGTCAAAAGTATTAAATATTAATAAGGAAGATATAAGTGTAAATGCTAATTTTTTCTCAATAGGAGGTCATTCGCTTAAAGCAACCGTGTTAACAAGTAATATACATAAAGAATTAGGAGTTGAATTTCCATTACGAGATGTTTTTATACACTCAAGCATTCAAGCCCAGGCCAGTCAAATAAGTACAAGCGATAAAAAAGATTTCATCTCTATTTCAAAAGTAAAAGAACAGGAATCTTATGTTTTATCTTCAGCCCAAAAACGATTGTATTTATTACAACAAATGGATTTAGACTCTACGGCTTATAGTATGCCTTATTCTATACCCTTAGGAAAGGATATTGATAAAAATAAGATTGAGAGTGTTTTTCAAGAATTGATATCACGTCATGAAAGTTTCCGTACGAGTTTCGAAATTGAAGGAGAAGCCCCTGTGCAACGAATTCATAATCAAGTGAACTTTCATGTTGAACAAATAGAGATCGATAAATCAAGTGAAAATGATATTCGCAAAGAATTTATTAAATCCTTTGATTTATCCCAGGCACCCTTACTAAGAGTTGCTATTATTGATGTAAAAGGAGAAAGAAAAAGATTACTAATAGATATGCATCACATTATAAGTGATGGCGTTTCCCAGAGCATATTAGAGAAAGAATTTCAGTTGCTTTATTCAGGAGAAATTTTATCGGAATTACGATTAAATTACAAAGACTACAGTCATTGGCAACAGAGTGAAGAACAGCAATCCAGACTAAAGGAACAGGAAGCATACTGGATTCATCAATTTGATGAAAAGATACCAGTGCTTAACTTACCAACAGATTATAACCGTCCGGTATTGCAAAGCAGCAGAGGAGCTAACGTAAGTTTTATTTTAAGTAAAGAAGAAACCAAACAAATAAAACAATTAACGCAAGATAATGATTTAACCCTTTATATGGGGCTTTTATCGATTTACAGTATTTTTCTTTCCAGAATAAGCGGTCAGAAGGATATTATAGTAGGCACCCCAATAGCAGGGCGTAATCATGCAGACCTAGAGGATATTGTAGGGATATTTATTAACACCCTGGCTATCCGTAATAATATAGATGGAGATAAAAGCCTTGGAGAGTATTTGCAGGAAATAAAACAAACCACTCTTGGAGCATTTGAAAATCAGGATTATCAGTTTGAAGATTTAGTAGAGAAGGTATCAGTAGAGCGCGATACGAGTCGCAATCCGATATTTGATGTAATGTTTAACATGTTAAACCAAACCGAATATTCTGAGGAATTATCAACATCCGATAGTGATAAATATATCCATCAACAAAGCGTTTCGAAAGTTGATTTGAAATTATCAGCTATTGATTATGGCGAAAATATCCGACTAATATTTAACTACA
>WTBR01000155.1 GCA_013138975.1 Bacteroidales bacterium | reverse complement strand
AATGCCGATACATTATCAACGTGTTTTATGTATAAAGCGCATTTTGATAAGTAAACGGTTTTATTATTCATTAAAAATCTGAGAATCTGTGGCAATTATTAGTTTAAGTTACATATTATTTACTTAAGAATATGCCAGAAAATGTTATCTTTTGGATTTAAATTTCTTCCAAAACAGGAATGTAGTTGACAATACCAATAAAATAATAATGCAAAACCCGATTATTATTTTTGCGAAAAAACCTTTGTATATGGGTTCTTGATTCCCGTAAACGACTATACTTGACCAATATTTCGGATCTGCATCAAGAAGATTTGCTGTTTCAAGATAGTTCAATTTAGCCATGCGCATTGCTTCATCTTTACGTTTGCCTATGACCAAATATTTGTAAAATTCTTTTAATTCAAATAAGGATGCCTCATAATAAGCTAACCACAATGACATTACTATTGATTTATTGCCTGAATTGATAAAATTGCGCCCAATACTTAAAACCCCTTCTCCTTTTGACAATTGCCCTGAACCTGAAAAGCAAGAAGCCAACACAATAAGTTCTGAATTTAATTCCAGTTCATCTATTTCAGACGCATATAAATAGCCATCTTCTATTGTATCATCTTTGTACGACAAGTACATTTTTGATAAACGAGGATTCTCTAAATTTTCATCTCCATGTACGTATAAATGAATAATGTCATAGTTTTTTGCATGTTTTTTCAGGTTATACTCAGTTGCTTTTTCCTTGGTAAATATTTTCCCCAACGTTATCCATGCTATTTTTCGTAAATTTTTTGATACTGAGGGCAAATACTCAAATTGATCTCTCGAATTTTTATAATCTGGTGCAAATCCAAGAAACCTTGGATTCCATTTTTTCTTTTTTTGTTTTGAATCAACAAAAAGAGTGGCAGAAAAGGCATAACCAATAGGAAAATCTTTAATTAAATAAAGTTTTGTCAAGTCATCATTTTTAGAATAAAGTTTTACTGCTAAAGATTCAAACGACATTAAAGACAAATCATTATTAGGAATTATTAATAAGTTTTTACCTTTTATAAATGGGATAATCGGCTCGATTAGCACTTTATATAAATCATACGATAATTTAAAATTGTCAGCATTATAAAAGTAATTGCTATGAAGACATTCTATATATGTATTCAAACTTAAATAAAAAGAGCTGTCAATTTTTACTCCAGATAAATTATAATCGTTTTTTGTTATTAAAAAGGTATATAATGTGCTGTCGGTTATTTCATAGCTAATTACAGCTTCTTTTTCTAAAAGGTTCTGTTGGAGTTCTACAATATCAACAACTTTATTTTCGTACTTTTGCTTGTAGTATTTCGGGTAATTTTGTTCAAACTCCCCTATTATTTTTTCTTGTGATTGCGTTAACCGGAAAAGTTTTTCTTTCAATTTAATTTGTTTTGAACTGTCCGGGTTTACAAGCTTATTATCAGTTTCAATTTGTATCCTGATATTACCAATTTGTTCTTTTATATCTTCCTCTTGTTTTTGGATATTTTCAGGAATGGATGCAATATTTCTCGCTGATTCTTCATTTATAGATTCCCTTAATATTGCATATTTGCTGCGTTCAGAATATTTAAAGGCAAGGTTAATATAATCCTTATTCCCAGTAATGTTTAATAGTTCGTAAGCAATTTTAATAATAGACATATAGGTTTCATATTCCTTTTCTGCCAGTACCAGTTTCGAATCTTCATATAAATATCCCATTCTGAGTTGCTCAATAAAACCAACCGTAAGTTCAAGGGTAGAAAGCGCTGCTTTAAGGTTAACTTCTCTATTTTCAAGGTTTGATAATTTTACCAAAACGTTGGATTTATCTTTGAGAATATTCAATAAATCCATGTCTGGAATAGCTTTTTGTGATGGGTTACTTAACAAAGAAGTATCATTAAAACCATGTACTTTAGAAATAAGGGATTGCTGATAATTTTTTAATGCAAGATGGTATTCTTCCATTTTATTATACATGTCGCCAGTATGCTTATAATAAAATGACATAAAAGGATGTTTTATTCCAACTGATTTTATAAGGTTACTATAAGCATTGGAATATATTTCGGATGCCTTGTCAAATTGGTTTTTGTTTGTGTAGAAATTTGCAAGGTTCATATTAGACATAATTGTAACTAAATTATCCTTCCCATAGAATCTTGTATTGATGTTAACGGCTTTTAAAAGGAAATCTTTTGCCTTATCCAAGCTATCCAATTTTTCATAAACTCGTCCACAATTATAATACGTATTTCCATTTTCCTGTATACCATTTTCTTTAGCCATTCTTATACTTTCAATATATTTCTGAATAGCTAACTGATAGTTTCCTATTTTTTTATATGCGTAACCCTGATTATGATAGTTTTGGACTATCCTATAAAATCTTGATTGGTTATCGCTTTGCTGTAACGACAACAAAGCAATTTCAAGATAACTTATCGCTTTTAAGTAGTCCCCTTTTAAAGCATAAACATTGGCAATATTGCCATTTATTACAGCCTGGTTAAATTCATCCTTAGTATTAATTAGAGCTTTGCCATAATAATCAATAGCCTCATTTAGGTTTCCCTTACCCTTGTAAACAACTCCTAATTGATTATATACTTTAAAATATTCTGGTGGAAAATCCTGATTTGTTTGTTGCTTTAAATTTAGGGTTGAATGTAATAATTGTATGGCATAATCAGTATTACCAACTGTATTGTAATACCGGGAACTATCATATAATTGTTGAGCTAGAACCAATTCATTATTTATTTGTGAACTGACAGGGGAGGAAGATATGAACAGGATAGCAATTCCGATAATAAATTTGATTATAAGTATATTGCATAAAATTTTATTGCGGTTATTCATCTTATACTAATGTTTTTTTAAAATACAACGTTAAGAAAAAAAAACGACAGTAGTAACCCAAAATAGGGATGAAAAAAAGATTATGATATTTAGGATCGAATAGTTTATCATAAACTATATGCTAGATATATACGTATTTCTATTGTTTAACTAAAAATTAATAAGTTATGGAAACAAAAAATGAAAATTTCGGAATTTTTGAAAACAAATGTTTTGAAGTATTGAAACCAATTGATCTATTCCAAATCAAAGGAGGGACAGACGATCAAGGAGGAACAGATACTCAAATTGATGGTGAGTTTGATTAAAGAAAGCACTTAAATCTATTAAGTAAATACCCAATTACATACTCTAATGTATTTACCCTCTTTTTTATCAATAACACTTGGTAAAAAATACTCCCGGTAGTTTAATATTACCGGTAGTTTTTTTGTTATAAGAGTGGTTTAGGCATAAACAACAACTTTATTTTCGTACTTGCGTTTATGGTATTTCGGATAATTTTGTTCAAACTCCCCAATTATTTTTTCCCTTGATTGAGTTAAGTGAAAAAGCTTTTCTTTCAATTTAATTTGTTTTAAACTGTCGGGATTTACAAGCTTGTTTTCGTTTTCTATCTGTAACCTGATATTACCGATTTGTACTTTTATTTCTTCCTCTTGCTTCTGGATATTTTCAGGAATGGAAGCAAAATTTCTAGCCGATTCTTCATTAATAGACTCCCTTAAAATGGCATATTTGCTACGTTCAGAATATTTAAAGGCAACATTAATATAATCCTTATTCCCGGTAATGTTTAATAGTTGGTAAGCAATTTTAATAATCGACATATAAGTTTCGTATTCCTTTTCTGCCAGTACTAGTTTTGAATTTTCGTATAAATACCCCATCCTGAGTTGTTCAATAAAACCAACCGTAAGTTCAAGAGTAGAAAGCGCTGCTTTAAGGTTGGTTTCCTTATGTTCCTGTGTTGCCAACATTTCTAAGGCTTGGGCTTTTCCTTTTAAAACATCGAGTAAATCAAGGTCGGGAAACACATTCGAACTTGGATTTGCGTAAATAGAACTATCGTTAAAATTATTAATTTTTGATGCCAGAGATTTTTGGTAATAAATTAATGCTTCTTTATAATTTACTTTTTTAGTATATAATTCACCTATATTTAACAGGCAATATGAAGTGTACAAGTGTTGCTTTCCCAATCTATTAATAAAGATTTCATATGCTTTCAGGTAAAGTTGTTCGCTTTTATTAAATTCCCCAATTTCAGCATAAAAAAGTGCATGGTTCATATATGCCATTGCAGTCATGTAATGATCTTTGTTATAATTACGAATGGAAGTATTTATAGCTTCTTTAAAATAGAAATCAGCCTTGGCTAAACTATCCAATGCCTGATAAACTAAACCTGTATTATAAAATGTACTACCATCTATATTCAGATTATTTTCTTTAGCAATTTGTATACTCTTCAGGCTTTTTTCCAAAGCCAATTTCATTTGGCCTGAAAGAAGATATGCATATCCTTGGCTATGGTAGTTATTAATAATGTCAATATATTTTCTTTCTTTATCGCTTTTTTCTAATACTGCCAAAGTGTTTTCAAAATAATTAATTGCCTTGGCATAATCGCCTGTTAAAGAATAAATATTGGCAATATTATCGTTGATTAATGTTATATAATACCCATCAGTAGTGTTTTCTAATGCATGCCGATAGTATTCAATTGCTTTTTGCAGATTCCCCTGCTTTCTATAAACTAAACCTAACCAATTATATACTTTAAAGTATTCGGGATTTATATCTTCCGGTATTTTACTTTTTAGTTCCAATGTCTTATTAAGATATTGTATAGCATCATTGTAGTTTGTATTTCTATAATACACCTTGGCACTATCGTATAAATTTCTTGCATAATTAGTATCTGCAAGCGATTGGGCGTTTAATTTAGGGAAAACTATAAACACAGACAATAGTAGCAAAAGGCAGCTTTTGAAAATCAAGGCTTTAAATTGTATTTTTACCATGTTTATACTATTTTATAAAGGTATGATAATAAGAGTAAATTTAACTTAATCCAAGAAAAATCATGAAAAATTTAGTAAAAAAAACAGAAAAAAAAGAAATGAGAAATTTTGTTATTCTAAAAACTAAAGAATTAGTTAAAATTAAAGGTGGACAAGGAACTCCTATAGATCATGAAATTGATTAGAACTCCTTTTTATTAGTATTAAATTTAACCTAAACAAAAAAATTATGAAAAAATTAGTGAAAAAAATCAAAAAAAAAGAAATGAGAAATTTTGTTATTCTTAAAACTAAAGAATTAGTTAAAATTAAAGGTGGACAATCAATTCCTATTGAAATTGAAATTGATTAGTAATACTTTTTATTAATATTAAATTTAACCTAAACAAAAAAATTATGAAAAAATTAGTGAAAAAAATCGAAAAAAAAGAAATGAAAATTTTTGTTATTCTTAAAACTAAAGAATTAGTTAAAATTAAAGGTGGAGAAGCTGATCCTATTGATGGAGAAATTTTTTAGTGCTACTTTTTATTAAAAAAACGCACAAATTTATTAAGTAAACACCTATTTAAATACTCTAATGTATTTTCTTTTTTTTTATCTGTAACATCTGATAAAAAGCACTCTTGGTAGTTTAATATTATCAGGAGTTTTTTATGTATTAATTTGAAGATAAATTTAAAAACACAAGTATTAACAGCAAAGGACAGCTTTTGAAAATCAGGGCTTTAAATTGTATTTTTACCATGTTCATACTATTTTATAAAGGTAAAGGTATGAGAAACTATAAATCTAATTTTTTAATTTAAATCTCACAAATTATGTTTACAAGAAAACAAAACAAGCAGAAAAAAAATCAAAAATTTATCACAATTC
>WTBR01000189.1 GCA_013138975.1 Bacteroidales bacterium | reverse complement strand
GAATATTTAGAGCAAAAGGTGAAGCTATTAAAAGAAATGACCAAAAGGATTTGTACGGAAAAGATTAAGGGCTTTGTTGGTAAATCTAAAAAGCTTAAAGCAATCTATAATCAATACTTTGCCAAATTTTTTAATTTCAAACCAATACAATAAGATTAAGAACTATTGTATAATAAAACCCGCTATTTTGAATAATAAACGGTATAACATATCTTTTAGTAAGATTCTGAAACTGTGGAATTTTAAGTTTATATGTGATTGACAAAAATACTAAATTTTAGTGAAATACATAATAAGGGATGCATATGCCGCAAAATAGTATTTAAAACGCAGTTAATCAAGCGGATAAAATAGTGTTATTATCTAGCTATATCCATTTACTTTTGAAAACAGAAACTTTGCGCTTTTGCGTCTCAGCGGCTTCTCTTTTTTCTAAAAGCATGTTTACTGAAAAACAGTCTTTGCTGTAAGCTTAAATAAAGTATTGATATTCAGTCGTTTTTTCTTTTCGGTTCGAAAAGTTGCTGAAAATATATTTATATCGCTTTTGGGACAGATCCTTTTTTTTGCTCTCACAAAAAATTAATTATACTAAAGCAGTATGTTTATATTTATTATTATTAAATTGCACAAGCAAATCAAAAACACTTTAATATACCCTTTATGCATAATTCCATTTCAAAAGCACTGCTTGTTAATTTCATTTTTAACAATGTTACAGAAGAAGAACGTAAAAAGATCATCGAAGCAATAAATACAAACCCTGAAATTAGAGAGAGGTATTTATTCGAAAAGAGAAAATTCGATGTAGAAAGATATATTTATGATGAAATAAATATCGGGGAGCGCTGCGAAATTGAAGAATTAATAAAAACAGATTCAAGATTATCGGACTATTTTGCGTTGCATACCGAAGCTTTTGAACAAGAACAAAAAGCAACAATAAACAGAAAGAATATCCACATTACAAAAGAACAGCTAGTTAAATTCATTTTAAACGATGTTTACGACGTAGAATATATAGAAGAATATAGAAAGATAATCGAAGCAATTAATACAAATCCGGTAACCAAAGAGCAATACTTATTTGAGAAGAGAAAATACGATATAGAAAGGTATCTTGAGGATAAAATGGATTTTGGGGAACGCTGCGAAATGGAAGAGCTTTTAAGATCAGATTTAAGGTTACATGAACATTTTGAGTTGAAAAAAGACCTTATTGAAGAGCAAGAAAATATTTTAATAAACCTTATGTATCCTACCATTACAAAAGCACGGCTAGTTAATTTCATTTTAAACGATGTTAATGACGAGGAACGTAAAAAGATAATCGAAGCAATTAATACAAAACCGGAAATTAAAGAGAGGTATTTATTTGAAAAGAGAATAAACGATGTAGGAAAGTATATTAATGATGAAATGACTATTGGGGAATGCTGTGAAATTGAAGAACGAATAAAAACAGATGCAAGGTTATATGATTATTTTGTGTTGAATACCGAGGCTAACGAAGAAGAAGCCAATGAAGAAGAACAAGATGTATTCATAAGCGATGAGCACCTCCGCATTATAAAAGAACAGCTTATTAATTTTATTTTAAACGATGAAAGTGAAGAATATATAGGAGAATATGAAAAGATAAGCAAGGTAATTAATAAAAGCTCGGTAATTAGAGAGGTGTATTTATTTGAAAAGAGAAAATACGATATAGAGCGGTATCTTAATAATGAAATGGATTTTGGAGAACGCTGCGAAATTGAAGAACTAATAAAAATAGATTCAAGATTATCTGAACATTTTGAGTTGAAAAAAGATGTTAATAAGTTTCTGGAAACAGCCCTTAAAGAAAAAATTAATAATATACATGCCAAACTTTATGATACCGACCATGATAATGAATCCGGTAAAATAGAAGATGAAGTTAGCACGAAGGATACTGCACCTGTAATAGAATTGAAACATAATGTAATGAGGATTGGTAAATGGGTTGCTGCCGCATCAATTATTTTTATGATTGGTTTTGGTGGTAGAAATATGTATTTGAACAATACAGGTTCATTGGAAAACAAGTTATATAACAAATACTATGAACCTTTAAAAAATGGTAATTATCACTATGATAATAGTGCCATGCTTATAGAAGCAAAAAAACTATATTCAAATAAAGAATACGGCATGGCATTAATGCTATTAGAGGAATATCCAAACTCTTTAAGTTTAGAATCCGAAAAAACACTATATGAAGGATTGACATTAATGGAATTAGAAAGGTATAATGAAGCTATTGAGAAACTTGAACAGGTTCAAAAGAATAAAATATATAAACCTGTTCAATCCACAAATAATTGGTATTTGAGCCTTTGTTATTTGAAGATAGGTAATAATGAACAAGCTATTGCACAGTTAGAAAAAATCACCAATAATAACAGTTATTTTTATAAGGAAGCAAAAGAGCTTTTGAAAAAATTAAAGAAATAGAAAAGCACATTTAGAAGTAAACAATTATTATAGATATAACAAGTCCTAAGGAAGTTGAGAAATATTAATCTTGACTTTTTTTTATGAATTGCTGTGACATATTCAAAGTATTGTAGTTTACTATTCAATATGTCATATTTGTAAAAACAAATATGAATTGAATATGTAACGGCATTTGTTTATATCCCGAATTTCGGGGAACAATTCTAAACTTTAAATTTGATTTTAAATACAACATTTTTATATCTTTTGGGTATAAATTTCTTCCAAAACAGGAATGCAGTTGCCAATAACAATAGAATAATAATGCTAATCCCAGCTATTTTCCTTGCAATAAAACCCTTGTATATGGGTTCTTGATTCCCGTAAACGACTAAACTTGCCCAATATTTCGGATCTGTCCCCCAAAGGTCAGTTGATTCAAGGTAGTTCAATTTAGCCAGGCGCATTGCTTCATCTTTACGTTTGCCCATGACCAAATATTTGTAAAATTCTTTTAATTCAAATAAGGACTGCTTATAGTAAGCGAACCATAACGACATTACAATGGATTGATTGCCCGAATTCATAAATTTGCGTCCAATGCTTAAAACACCCTCTCCTTTACTTATAGAACCGGAACCTGAATGGCAAGAAGCCAACACGATAAGTTCTGAATTTAATTCAAGTTCATCTACTTCATAGGCATGCAAATAGCCATCTTCTATGGTATCATCCCTGTACGACAAGTACATTCGTGATAAACGGGGATTTTCTTTATTTTCATTTCCATATGCGTATAAATGAATAATACCGTAGTCTTTTGCATATTTTTTCAGGTTATATTCAGTAGCTTTTTCCTTGGTAAATATTTTTCCTAAAGTTATCCATGATATCTTTCTTAAATTTTTTTTCACCGTGGGTAGATACCGAAATTGATCCCTCGAATTTTTATAATCCGGTGCAAAACCAAGAAACCTTGGATTCCATTTTTTCTTCTTTTGCTTTGAATCAACATAAAGACTGGCTGAATATGCATAACCAATAGGAAAATTTTGAATTAAATAGGATTTTGACGGGTCATCATAGTCATTATTTTCATCATAAGGTTTAAACCTTAAAGATTCAAACGACATTAAGGACAAATCATTATTGGGAATTATTAATAAGTTTTTACCTTTTATAATTGGTGTAAAAGGTTGAATTAGCATTTTATATAAATCATACGATGACCTCATGAAATTGTCATAATTATAAAAGTAATCGCTATGAAGACATTCTATATATGTATTCAAACTTGAATAAAAGGAGCTGTCGATTTTTGCCCCCGTTAGCTTGTAATCGTCTTTTGTTACTATAAAAGTATATAACATGCTATCAGTTATTTCGTAGCTAATTACGGCTTCTTTATCTAAAAGGTTCTGTTGGAGTTCTCCAATCTCAACAACTTTATTTTCGTACTTGCGTTTGTAGTATTTCGGGTAATTTCGTTCAAATTCCCCAATTATTTTTTCTCGTGATTGCGTTAGCCTGAAAAGTTTTTCTTTCAATTTAATTTGTTTTGAACTGTCCGGGTTTACAAGCTTATTTTCATTTGCAATCTGTATCCGAGTATTCCCGATTTGTTCTTTTATTTCTTTCTCTTGTTTTTGGATGTTTTCAGGAATGGAAGCAAAATTTCTTGCTGATTCTTCATTAATGGATTCCCTTAATATGGCATACTTGCTGCGTTCGGAATATTTAAAGGCAAGGTTAATATAATCCTTATTCCCGGTAATATTTAATAGTTCGTAGGCGATTTTAATAATCGACATGTAAGTTTCGTATTCCTTTTCTGCCAGTACAAGTTTCGAATTTTCGTATAAATATCCCATCCTGAGTTGCTCAATAAACCCAACCGTAATTTCAAGGGTAGAAAGTGCTGCTTTAAGGTTGCTTTCCTTGTTTTCCTGTATTGCCAACATTTCCAGAGCCTGTGCTTTTCCTTTTAAAACATCGAGTAAATCAAGGTCAGGAAATACATTCGTGCTTGGATTTACGTAGATAGAACTGTCGTTAAAATTATTAATTTTTGATGCCAGTGATTTTTGGTAATAGTTTAATGCTTCTTTATAATTTCCTTTTTTAGTATATAATTCACCCATATTTAACAGGCAATATGAAGTGTACAAGTGTTGCTTGCCCAAGCTATTAATAAAAATTTTATATGCTTTTAAGTAAAGCTGTTCACTTTTATTAAGTTCCTCAATTTCAGCATAAAAAAGTGCATGGTTAATATATGCCATTGCTGTCATGTAATGATTTTTGTTATAATTACGAATGTAAGTATTTATAGCTTCTTTAAAACAGTAATCAGCTTTGCTTAAACTATCCAATGCCTGATAAACAAGACCACAATTATAATATTTATTTCCATCAACATTAATTTGATTTTCTTCTGCAATTTGTAAACTCTTCAGGCATTTTTCCAAAGCCAATTTCATTTGTCCTGAATTTAGATAAGCAAGTCCCTGATTATTGTAATTATTAACAATGTCAAAATATTTTCTTTTTTTATCGCTTTTTTCCAATATAGTTAAAGAGTTTTCAAAATAATTAATTGCTTTTGCATAATCGCCAGTAAAAGAGTAAATATTAGCAATGTTATCATTGATTAATGTTATATTATACCCATCAGTAGTATTTTCTAATGCATACCGATAGTATTCAATTGCTTTTTGCAAATTACCCTGCTCACTATAAACTAATCCTAAACGGTTATACACTTTAAAGTATTCAGGTTCTGTATCAACATGCATTTTATTCTTCAATAAAAGAATTTTATTTAAATCTTTAATGGCATTGTCAAAATCACCTGATGAATGCAAAACTCTGGAATTAGCGTATAAATTTTTAACATCATTAGTATCTGCAAGCGATTGAGCTTTTATTGTTGGGAAAACTAAAAATATAAGTATTAACAGCAAAGGACAGCTTTTGAAAATCAGGGCTTTAAATTGTATTTTTACCATATTCATACTATTTTATAAAGGTAAAGGTATGAGAAACTATAAATCTAATTTTTTAATTTAAATCTCACAAATTATGTTTACAAGAAAACAAAACAAGCAGAAAAAAAATCAAAAATTTATCACAATTC
>WTBR01000125.1 GCA_013138975.1 Bacteroidales bacterium | reverse complement strand
AATTAATCCCTACGGTTTCAATCATTGCTTTTATTCTATTGGCCGGCAGGTTTATATCTATGGGTACAAAAATGCAAGTACTATCAAGTATGCCTAAAATTGAAATTATGACTTGTGCTCTATCATCTACTAATATTCCTACTAAACTTTCTTTTTTAATGGCTTTACCAAGTATCCAATTTGAAACAACGCTCTTACGAGCTTCCAGTTCTGAATATGAAATATATTTATCGCCTGTTTCAATCGCTATTTTATCCTTAAATTTATTATAAGTCTCATTCAACCTAGCTTGAACAGTATTGTTGCGAATTTTGCATTCCAGTTTCTCATTAAAATAAGTGAGTTTTTCTTGTTTTTCTTTCTCCGCAATTATTTCAATTTCTTTTATTTTTAATTTTTCGTCTCCCTTATTTATTTCTTTAAGTACTTTTTCAAGCTTACATATTAATCTGTTAATGGAATTTTCACTAAAAAGGCTGGTATTATATTCAAATGTTAAAAGTATTTGATCGCCAAAATCTATCGCTTTAAAATTTAAATCAAACTTGGTTTTTATTTTTTCATGAATATTAAGACTTTCTTCAACTAAATCGCCACTATAGTCCATTTGATTCAAAAAATTAAACATCACATCGAAAATAGGATTGCGACCGGCATCTCGCTCAATCGATACTTTATTTACTAAATCTTCGAACTGATAATTCTGATTTTCGTATGCTCCAAGTACGGTTTGCTTTATGCTTGATACAAATTCCGGTATAGTTGCTTCTCCGTTTATTTCAGTACGCATGGATAATGTATTAAGAAACATACCAACAATATTCTCCAAGTCGGCATGATTTCTTCCAGCTATTGGTGTTCCTACTACTATATCATCTTGTCCGCTTAACTTCGATAGAAGAATATTAAATACAGATAGTAAGGACATATACAATGTAAGCTCATTTGCTTTGGTGAAAGATTTTATCCCTTCTGTCTCTTCTTTGCTCAATACAAATCTCACTGTTGCTCCTTCATGACTTTGCACTAATGGTCGAGCATAATCGCTTGGAAGGTTCAATACGGGTATCTCTCCTTCAAATTTATTAAGCCAATATTGTTCCTGATCTTTTATAAGTTCTTGCTGCTCTTTACTATTTTGCCACTGGCTATAATCCTTGTATTGTAATGGTAATGGTGCTAATTCTTCTCCTGAAAGTAGTGCCTGAAATTCTTTCTCTAATATTGCATGCGAGCTTCCATCACTTATTATATGGTGCATATCAATCATTAGCAATCTGTCTTCTCCTTTTATATCTACAATTGATACTCGTAAAAAGGGTGCTTTTGATAAATCAAAGGGCTTTATAAATTTGTTTCGTGTGTTTTCAAGTTCTGTGTTTTCTATACTAATTTCTTCAATCTCAAACTCAACATCCTTACTTATAAGCTGAACAGGCTCACTATCAACTACAATTATGCTTGTTCGAAAACTCTCGTGTCGATTTATTAATTGTTTGAATATATCTTCGATTTTTGATTTATCTACCTCTTTTCCCAATGAAATTATATAGGGTATATTATAGGCTGTTGAGTTCAAATCAAACTGTTGCAACAAATATAAACGCTTCTGTGCTGAGGATAATGGGTAATTTGAATGCTCCTTTGCTTTTGGGATGCTTACAAACTCTTTCTTTGTACTTGTTGCTATCTGACTTGCCTGAGATTTTACAGTTGAATGTAAAAATACATCACGTAATGGAAATTCAACTCCTATTTCTTTATGTATTTTACTTGTTAACACGGTAGCTTTAAGGGAATGACCTCCTATGGAGAAGAAATTAGCATTTACACTTATTTCTTCCTTATCGATATTTAATATTTCTGACCATATTTCAACTAACTTTTCTTCTATTTCATTAGATGGTGCTACATAATCGTCTCCTGCTTTTACTTCTGGTGAGGGTAAGATTTTACGATTGATTTTGCCATTACTCGTTAAAGGAATTTTATCCAAGTCTACAAAATATGACGGAATCATATAATCTGTAAGGTTTGCCGATAAATAAGTGCGTATTTCCTCTTGATTAAATTCACCTTCACAAACTATATAAGCACAAAGGTATTTATCCCCGTTTTCTTCTCTAGCCAAGACAACACACTCTTTTATATTTTCATGTTTGAATAAAACACTCTCTATCTCTCCTAACTCAATTCTGAATCCACGAATTTTTACCTGATGGTCAATTCGACCTAAAAACTCAATATTACCATCGGATAGCCATCGGGCTAAATCGCCTGTGCGATATAAACGTTCACCTGCTTTAAATGGATGATCTATAAATTTTTCTGAATATAATTCGGGATTGTTTAAATAAGCTATTGCTAGTCCTTCTCCACTAACACATAATTCACCGGGCACTCCAATTGGTTGAAACTGATTGTTTTGATCTAAAATATAAACTTGACTATTTTCTATTGGCTTACCAATGGGAATATTATTTTCCAGTTTTTGAACCTCAAATCTGGTGGTTACTACCGTATTTTCTGTCGGCCCATAATTGTTATATAACTTATATCTTCTTTTAGTAAAACTATTTAACTTATCTCCTCCTGTTAATAAAATTCTTAGAGATTTATTGTCATGTCCCATAAATATCTCGCAGAATTGTGTTGGCAAGAAGCTTATTGTTATATTCTTTTTCTCAAAATAATTATTTACTTTTTCTGGATCTAATTTTATGTTTTCTTCAATAAAATATAAACTTGCTCCTGCAATTATACTTGGGAAAATCTCCCATACCGAGGCATCAAAACTAAATTCTGCATAATTGCTTATATGATCTTTGTGATTAATGCCATACAAATTATTATGAGCAATACATAAGTTCACAAGGGAGCTATTTTTTATTGCAACGCCTTTAGGCCTCCCTGTTGAACCTGAAGTGTAAATAATATATGCTAAATTCTCTGAAGTATTAATATTTGGCAAGCTATCCATTGAATAATTACTCAATATATTCAAATCATGCTGAAACTTGTTTTTATTTTTAACAGAAACTATTTCTTTTTGATTTTTATCAATCGATATAAGTACATCGTATCTATACTTTGTCAATTCATTTTCTAGTGTAAATATTTTACGACTAGATTCAATTTTTTCAATTGACGTTTCTTCATATTTTAAATCATTCCAAAATCCTCTTGATAAAAATAATTCTTCACTCCAATCTGTTTTTGTACTATACTCTTTATTGGTATGTGTTCGCTTAAACTCTTTAAGATCTTTTTCTAATTCATGTTTAAGATCCTGATCCATAATATCTCCAAAAAACATTAATCCTTCAGGCTTCATCAAATCTATTGCCTTACGAATTACCTTTTTTAAATAATTATGACCATCAAAACATTGAATAACACTATTTATTATTATAAGGTCAAAATCTGTTTCTTCTATCTGATCGATTTCATCAGCTGACAATCGTTTCTGAATAATATTGGTATGTCCTTCTGAGTTTATTCTTTCCTCATTTTTTTGCAATATTGTTCCGGAAAGATCGGTACCATAATACAGGGCTACTTTTGGTGCTAACCTAAACATACTTATTCCCGAAGCACAACCTATTTCCAGAATTCTTGTTTGAGATGTAATAAGTGGTTCTAATTTTTTTAGCACATTATCGCCATATTCATCCATTTCTTCCTGTGGTATGGCTTGTCCTGTATAACTACTGCTCCATCCTCCTCCTGTTACTTCATCTACAGATTCATCAC
>WTBR01000208.1 GCA_013138975.1 Bacteroidales bacterium | reverse complement strand
TGTAGTTAAATATTAGTCGGATATTTTCGCCATAATCAATAGCTGATAATTTCAAATCAACTTTCGAAACGCTTTGTTGATGGATATATTTATCACTATCGGATGTTGATAATTCCTCAGAATATTCAACTTGGTTTAACATGTTAAACATTACATCAAATATCGGATTGCGACTCGTATCACGCTCTACTGATACCTTCTCTACCAATTCCTCAAACTGATAATCCTGATTTTCAAATGCTCCAAGAGTGGTTTGTTTTATTTCCTGCAAATACTCTCCAAGGCTTTTATCTCCATCTATATTATTACGGATAGCTAATGTGTTAATAAATACCCCTACAATATCCTCTAGGTCTGCATGATTACGCCCTGCTATTGGGGTGCCTACTATAATATCCTTCTGACCGCTTATTCTGGAGAGAAAAATACTGTAAATCGATAAAAGCCCCATGTAAAGGGTTAAATCATTATCTTGCGTTAATTGCTTTATTTGTTTTGTTTCTTCTTTACTCAAAATAAAACTTACGGTAGCTCCTCTGCTGCTTTGCAATACCGGACGATTATAATCTGTTGGTAAGTTAAGCACAGGAATTTTTTCATCAAATTGATGGATCCAGTATGCTTCCTGATCCTTTAGTCTGGATTGCTGTTCTTTACTCTGTTGCCAATGACTATAGTCTTTGTAATTTAACCGTAATTCAGATAAAATTTCTCCTGAATAAAGCAACTGAAATTCTTTCTCTAATATGCTCTGGGAAACGCCATCACTTATGATGTGATGCATATCTATTAGCAATCTTTTTCTTTCTCCTTTTACATCAATAATAGCAACTCTTAGTAAAGGTGCCCGGGATAAATCAAAGGATTTGATAAATTCTTTGCGAATATCATTTTCACTTGATTTATCGATCTCCATTTGTTCAACATGAAAGTTCACTTCATTATGAATTCGTTGCACAGGAGCCTCTCCTTCAATTTCAAAACTCGTACGGAAACATTCATGACGTGATATCAATTCTTGGAAAACACTATCAATCTTATTTTTATCAATATCCTCTCCTAACAGTATAAAATAAGGCATATTATAAGCCGTAGAGTCTAAATCCATTTGTTGTAATAAGTACAAACGTTTTTGGGCTGAAGATAAAACATAAGATTCCTGTTCTTTTACTTTTGAAATAGATATAAAATCTTTTTTATCTCTTGTACTTATTTGACTGGCTTGGGCTTGTATGCTTGAGTGTATAAAAACATCTCGTAATGGAAATTCAACTCCTAATTCTTTATGTATATTACTTGTTAATACGGTAGCTTTAAGCGAATGACCGCCTATAGAGAAAAAATTAGCTTTTACACTTATATCTTCCTTATTGATATTTAATACTTTTGACCATATTTCAACTAACTTTTCTTCTATTTCATTGGATGGTGCAACATAATCGTCTCCTGCTTTTACTTCTGGTGAGGGTAAGGATTTACGATTTACCTTTCCATTTGTCGTTAGGGGTAAACTATCCAATTCTACAAAGTAAGAGGGAATCATATAATCTGTAAGGTTTGCCGATAAATAAGTGCGTATTTCCTTTTGATTAAATTCCCCTTCACAAACTATATAAGCACAAAGGTATTTATCCCCGTTTTCTTCTCTTGCTGATACAACACACTCTTTTATATTTTCATGTTTGAATAAAACACTCTCTATCTCTCCTAACTCAATTCTGAATCCACGAATCTTCACCTGATGGTCAATACGACCTAAAAACTCAATATTACCATCGGATAACCAACGGGCTAAATCGCCTGTGCGATATAAACGTTCACCAGCTTTAAATGGATGATCTATAAATTTCTCTGAATATAATTCAGGATTGTTTAAATAAGCTATTGCTAATCCTTCTCCACTAACACATAATTCTCCAGGTACTCCTATTGATTGAAGCTGATTGTTTTGATCTAAAATATAAACTTTGCTATTTTCTATTGGCTTACCAATGGGGATATTATTTTCCAGTTTTTGAACCTCAAATCTGGTGGTTACAACAGTATTTTCTGTCGGTCCATAATTATTATATAACTTATATTTTCTTTTAGTAAAACTATTTAACTTATCTCCTCCTGTTAATAAAACTCTTAGAGATTTATTGTCATATTCCATAAATATCTCACAAAACTGAGTTGGCAAGAAGCTGATTGTTATATTCTTTTTTTCAAAATAATTATTCAACTTCTCCGGATCCAATTTTATATTATCATCGATAAAATATAAACTTGCTCCTGCAATTATACTCGGAAAAATTTCCCATACCGAAGCATCAAAACTAAATTCTGCATAATTATTAATATGATCTTTTTGATTTATGCCATACAAATTATTATGAGCAATACATAAGTTCACAAGGGAGCTATTTTTTATTGCAACGCCTTTAGGCCTCCCTGTTGAACCTGAAGTGTAAATAATATATGCTAAATTCTCGGAAGTATTAATATTTGGCAACCTATCCATTGAATAATTACTCAATATATTCAAGTCATGTTGAAATTTGTTTCTCTCTTTAACGTAAACTCCTTCTTTTTGATTTTTATCAATCGATATAAGTACATCGTATCTATACTTTGTCAATTCATTTTCCAGGGTAAATATTTTACGACTAGATTCAATTTTTTCAATTGACGTTTCTTCATATTTTAAATCATTCCAAAATCCTCTTGATAAAAATAATTCTTCACTCCAATCTATTTTAGTACTATTTTCTTTATTGATATTGGTTCGCTTAAACTCTTTAAGATCTTTTTCTAATTCATGTTTAAGATCCTGATCCATAATATCTCCAAAAAACATTAATCCTTCAGGTTTCATTAAATCAATTGCCTTACGAATTACCTTTTTTAAATAATTATGACCATCAAAACATTGAATAACACTATTTATTATTACCAGATCAAAATCTGTTTCTTCTATCTGATCGATTTCATCGGCTGACAATCGTTTCTGAATGATATTGGTATGTCCTTCTGAGTTTATTCTTTCCTCATTTTTTTGCAATATGCTTCCCGACAAATCGGTACCATAATACAAGGCTACTTTAGGTGCTAACCTAAACATACTTATTCCCGAAGCACAACCTATTTCCAGAATTCTTGTTTGAGAAGTAATAAGTGGTTCTAATTTTTTTAGCACATTATCGCCATATTCATCCATTTCTTCCTGTGGTATGGCTTGTCCTGTATAACTACTGCTCCATCCTCCTCCTGTTACTTCATCTACAGATTCATCAC
>WTBR01000119.1 GCA_013138975.1 Bacteroidales bacterium | reverse complement strand
CTTGTTTAATTTGTCATTAAATTACGAAAGGTTGAACTATTAACTGAAACCGCCACGTGCGAGAGCATGCGTGGTGGTGTGAGAGGACGGAGGAGTAATCCTCCTACCTACTCGATTTTGGTAGCTTGTAGCTACCTTGTTTCGGAGAAACAAAAAAACAAGAGAAGTTGGAAAGAATACAAGGCTAATTTTTAGTAGCTTCCGCCACAATTGTTAAGTTTTGCTACTAATGCTTTGAAAAAAGAAAAGCAGTAATTTTTTGGATGAGAGATTATAAAAACTCCACTTTGGGATTATTAGTCTTATTTATTAATAATTTTCTTATTTTTCTAAGACCATTAATTTAAACCTGTAAAAATATTTATTTTTGTTACATGTCAACAGGATATAAAATATCAGAAAAAGATGGATTATACTATTTAACTTTTCAAATTGTAGGTTGGGTAGATGTATTTTCACGTCAGGTGTACAAGGATATAGCTATAGATAGTTTTAAGTATTGCCAAAAGAATAAAGGTTTAGAGCTTTTTGCATATGTTATCATGTCTAATCATATACATTTGTTGGCACGCTGCACCTATGGAGATTTAAGCGGTTTCATACGAGATTTTAAAAACTATACAAGTAAAGCATTTTTGAAAATACTTGACGAAAAAAAAGAAAGCAGACGTGACTGGATGAAAATGGTATTTGAGTATCATGGAAAATATAAAAATAAACAATCCAATCAAATTTGGACACATGAAAACCATGCAGAACATATATTTAGTCAGAAATTTATAGAGCAAAAACTTGATTATATTCATAACAATCCGATTAAAGCCGGTATTGTTGCTAATCCTCAAGATTATTTATATTCAAGTGCAAGGAATTATGCAGACATGGAAAGTGTAATAGAAATAATTAAAGTAGATCGTAGGTGGATAACAATTGATTAAGGCATAGCCTTTGAGGATATTAACGACTTAGGCATAGCCTAAGCCGAACGGGGGGTTTTGTAGTTTGCTGACTAAGTTTTATCTTAGTAAAGTTGTTCAACGGTGGACAATGAAACAAGCGGAAACCCGCACAAAATTTAATGTGGGACTGTTACAATACATATTATTTTCGATGAAAACAGCAGTATTTATATTTTTAAGTTTTATCATTTCACTGACATCGTTTGGGCAAATTTCAAAAGAGATTCCTGATTCGATTAACTATGATTTATATTTCTATATTGGTTGTGATAATCAGGCTCAAAAACTTAAAAGTTATTATTTAACTACAACTATAAATGACTCAATCTATGGATTTGTTTCAGATTCAAATGGTATTTGTAGAATCCCAGCGAATGATACTTTATCAGTTGATATTCATTCTAAATTTGGAGTGAATAGGGAAATAATTAATGCAAATTGGATAGACATTAGTGATACGGTTACAATAGCCCCGATTTATTATGCTCCAACAAACACGTCTTTTCATATTGGACCAACTTATTATGCTTATTTTAACTGTGGACAAAAATGTAATGGATTTCACAAATCATATAGACAAGACGGTAAAACATGGCAAAAAGGGAGATTCAAAAAGGGTAAGTTAAAGAAACTAAAAACGTATTATTCAAATGGATTATTAGAATCAAAAAGAAAAGACAGATTCTTAAGCTCATATTTTATTCAATATGACAGTTCAGGGAAATTAATTAGCAAATATAAACGGACATTGTTCTTTGAATCATATGAATATTATGATAATAAATCTGAGAAATATGTTAAATCAAATTGACTTTGTAAAGTATCTCAATAAAACGTGTTGTAACATCACATCATCAGTAATTTGGGGGTGTTTGGCGGTTTGACTAAGTTTTGCTATCTTCGTTTTCAGTTATCGGTCTGACAATACAAAGCTTTGGAAACCCGCACTACTGTTAAGCAAAACCCGTTAGTACACATATTATGAGAAGCACTTTTTTTACATTTATAGCTATATTGATAATAAGTAAATCCTTATTTTCTCAGGACTATGCTAAAGTTGATACGATAGTGCAGAATTATTCAAATTCATTCTCAAGTCCTGATAAATTAGCAAAACAAATTAATAGAGATTTTACACTGTCTGAAGAAAAAGCTAGAGCAATATATACTTGGATTGCTTTGAATGTTGAATATGATATTGAATTACTAAAATCAAAGCCAAAAAAAACTTCTTTTTCTTATCGCACGCAAGAAGAGAAGCTTGAAAAGGAAAGGAAAATAATAGAAGACGTTGCAAATAAGACAATACGAAAGAAAAAAGCAATTTGTCATGGATATTCAACGCTTTATAAATACTTGTGTGACTTAGTCTCTGTTGATTGTGAATATATTTCAGGCGGTGCAATATCTAAGAAACAAGATATAGGAAAGTTGCCAAAAAAGAATGGTCATGCATGGAATGCTGTAAAAATAAAAAATGAATGGAAATTAATAGATGTAACTTGGGGAGCAGGTTATGCTAATGAGAATTCTACTCGATTTACTCCTGAGTTCAATGACTTTTATTTTTTCACATCACCAGAGAAATTTTTTCTTAATCATTATCCAAAAGATACAGCGTTTTTGATAGTTGATAAATCTCCAATAGATTTTGCTAATTTGCCCTACTTTAATACAAATTATTTTCATTGGAATATTGAAATTATAGAACCTAAGACAGGTACGATTGACTTAACTCATAATGATAGTATAAAAATAATTTTAAGGAATCCACAGAAAGAATCTATTTCTATGAAATTCAAGAATAAAAAGAAATCTGAGACTGTTTTGGCAAATATTGAGAATGAATTTTACACGTTTGAAATTGAATATAAAAAAAGTTCTAACACTTATTTGACTATTTATATTAATTCAGAAGCTATAGTAACATTTAAAATAAAAAGAATATAATACGTGTGCTAACATCACCAGTAATTTGGGGGGGTGTGGGTTTGACTAAGTTTTGCTATCTTAGTTTTCAATTATCGGTCTGACAATGTAAAGCTTTGGAAACCCAAACATACTGGTAAGCAAAGACCGTTAAAAATAATGCGTAAAAAAATCCAAATTCAATAAATCTCATCTCATTTTTACAATGAAGCAAATCAATAAAAAAAGTCACAATCTGACAATGACATCTTTTAATTGATAGTTTAAATAGATTGGCAAGATAATAAATTTGTTTGCCTACGCTCTTTTGCCTTTCGGCAATTAGGAAAGAAACAATCACCATTTAAACACTTTTACTTCACTTTGTTACATTTAAAAGCTTGAAATTTGCATACTATATTTGAACCAAGTTAATAGCTATTTTAAATATTTTAGTATTACTCCATAATCTTTATCATCGTCGGATCCACTACCAACAGCATATCCAATATTATTATTTACCATGGTAAAATGATTTATATCCACATAAGTATCACCATCGTTTTGATAATTTTCTATGCTTACTTCCGAATAGCTTTCAAATCCATTTTTTGTTTTATATAAATTTTCCCATCCGTTGAAGTATATAGTGTTTTCGTCTGTATGTGATATTTTTAAATGACTGGTAATTTCCCCATTAACAATCTTTATCCCTTTAGGGTTAATCAGATTAAATGACTTACCACTATCTGTTGTTTTATATATTCCATCATCGTTAAAAATAAAGCCTTCGGTTTCCGATATAAAATATATTCCTGTAAGGAAACGAATACTGTTAGCGTTTGAATTTTCGGCTATCCATTCACCGTTATATATTTCCCAGCTTATTCCACCGTCTCTACTTATAAATATTTCTCCATTTTCATCGAAAGCAAATCCAATACTTGAATTGTTTTTTAAAAATTGAACTCCCTCAATCCTTATTTCACCCGAATTTATGGTAGAACTAAACGTACCTTCGGGGTATCTGTTCCATGTTTGACCACCATCAACGGTATATCGTAAATTACCATTGTAGGTAAATCCGGTATCCACAGAAGTAAAAATCATATTTCGTTGAAAAAATCCGTCCATCTTTTCCCAAGTTTCTCCCTGATCTGTTGTTTTATATCCATCGATCCCAAATGATAAATAGCCAATATTTTCGCTCGGGAAACATATTGCACTTACATCGTTATCAATTGGTGAAATATAATCGTCGATAATAATTTCATTCCAGGTATCTCCACCATCCATTGTTTTTAATAAATAGTGATTTTCCCGATCGCCTCCACCTGCAAATCCAATATCTTCGTTTATAAACGACACCGAGTATAACTCATAATCGAATTCGAAACCGAGATCTTTAAAATCGTATGTTCTGTTGGAATCATCTTTTTCGCAAGAACTAAAAGCAAAAAGAATGACAAATGAAACAATTGTGATAAAAGTTGATTTCATAATAAATTTTGATTTACGGGTTTAATAATAAGGTTTTTAACAAATACGAATATAGCAATTAAATGTAATATAGTTGAAAGCTATGGAAAAAAGGGCTAAGCAAATCAAAAATTAAATAATGTTTGTACCTGTAATTGCACTTAAAAATTAATTACCAAAACCCATATGCAAACATATTGGTAAGTCAGCAATGCTCAAAAACACAGCTAAGGGCTTACCAAGAAGTTTGTAATTCAATTTTATTTTGCACTATTGTGCAATTTGTATTTGCCGCCTAAAACAAATTTGTTTACCAAGGCTCTTTTGCCTTTCGGCAATTAGGAAAGAACCAAACACCATTTAAACACTTTTGCTTCGCAAAAAAGCTTAATTCTTGCTTGAAATTATGAGAAAAGAAAACGAGGTGTTCTCTATCAAATTTCGCTTATTATATCCTTTTTTTTTCCAAGTTTCATTTCAAGAATATCTCTTAAAGTCTCGTATCCAATATGTTTTATAATAATTTTCTTATGTTCATCAAGTAAATAGATCCTTGGTGTTCTATCAACATTATAAAAAAAACTAAAATTAGTAAAGTTATGAGGATCCCAAGCGTTTATCCAATCTTCAAATCCATTGTCATTGATATATTTTGTCCATTTTTCTTTCTCTGTTTGCGTATAAACTGCAAGAACTTCAAATTCATCCCTATTAAATTCCTGATATAATTCATAAATTTTGGGAGTTGTTTTCTTACAATTACCACAACTTGGTTCATAAAAATATACTAATGTATACTTTGCTTTAATTTCGTGCAATTTTGTATATTCTCCACTAATAGTCTCCATCTTTAGATCTTGTGCAACATTGCCTATTAGATTGAAGCGCAGTTTAGCAACATGATCTTTTAATTTTTTTTTTTTTTCTTCATTATACCAATCTACTTTGTCGGTTAAAAAATAATTATCGGCTAAATGAACCAATACCTTATCCATCCCTACAATATCGCTTTGGGCATATGTATTCATAAAATATTGAATAATATATTCAAACATTTCTTTATTAGCTTGCACAGCTACAATATCAATATATTGAATTAAAGTATCTGGATTTTGAATTAGTATTTTTGTAAAGAAAGTTTCTAATTTAGTATTTAAAAAAGGTGTGCGTAACAGTCTCGCATCTGAAAAATCAATATTATCAAAATAATGCTGACTACTGTAATTATAAGATTGAAACCATCTGGCAGAATCTTTGTTTTGGATATGATCAGGAATTTCTATTTCAGGAATTTCCACATTTTTTGTTGCCCTTAATATTACACTAAAAAGAGTTCCTTCATATTCAATAATTTTAACATTCCAATAATCCTTTATTTCGGTTGATAAGACATTTAATCTATCTTTTGAAATTAGAACGGAGTCAGAGTTTTCATCAAGGTTTTTTAATCTGGCTTGTATTTTTAATGATTCCTGAGTTTTATCATTCATGTATAACTGGAATTCATTGAAAGCAATATTTTCTGTTGAACCTTTAATTTTTAGATTTTTTGTTAATTCTTTTGCTGAAGTTTCTATTGAAAATTCTTGATCGTCGCCAATTAAAATATCAAAATATTTTTTGGTAGGTAGTATTACGATATAAATTCCCTGATCTAGTAAACTATCTCCGGTAAAAGTTCCCTTTCCGTTTTTGTCTAGTCTAATTGTATCTTTAACATAGGTTTTTCCAGCATAATAATGTCCTAAATAAATCTCAGCATCTTTTAAGTCACTAATTTTTATATCAAGCTTATACGATTGAGAAAAAAGAGTATTACAAGTACTTACTAACAATAGGACTATTAAAATATTAAATGTACGTTTCATGTCAATTATTCTATTTGTAAATTCAAAAATAGCATTTTAATAATTTTGCACATAGATAATTATGAGTATTTGTAGAAACTTTTCCAAACCTTATTACAAACACATTGGTTAGCTCGTGCAAATTCCAACTCATTACCAAAAGCTTACCAAAAAGTTTGTAACCAGCCTAATTTTGTCTTATGCCAATATGGCTTCTCTACCTTAAAACAAATTTGTTGGTACTTCGTGGTTAATTTAACTACTAACTTTACAAGTAAGCAATTCTAAATGCCCAATTTGTAACATCGGATCTTACAGCATACGAGTGTATGGTTGTTTACAAACTTTGTACTTTCTTCAACTTTTTCCAAGGGTGGATACTGAAACGCGGCGAAAACCCGCACTACTGTTAACACGAAACCCTTATAAATAGGCCGCTATATTTCTACATGTTTGTAGATTTTATACTTTAATTCAGTCTCTTGAATTTTGATGTTTCTTCGGTTAATTCACTTGAACTTATAATGCACGTATATGATTCCTTTTGCGTATCCTTTTTGCTAATTAATTATAATTGTAGTTTTATTCTATTAATCTGTGATGTATTCCTATTAAATTAAACTTGGCTTTACAAATTTCTTGGTATTGTAAAGCAATATCATGAATATCTTCATCGTCAATTTCATAATACCAAACTACGGATACCTCAGAAGTATTAAGCTCAACTAAATGATTTATTCTTCTAAAAATATCAATAAACATCTTGGATGATGAAGTATTTAAAGCAACTAATTTAATATCAAATTCAGTTTTTTTAATCGGGGTCACAATGTATTTATCCAACCAACTTATAATAGGTTCGTAAAATTCAAGTGAATTTTCTGGTAATGAATATCCATGTATCTGGAATAAACCGGAATTTGCATCAAAGTTTATGAATGGAGTTTTATTGCTTGCTTTTATAGTTATCTTTTTTTCCATACCTAAAGTGTTTTTCTTTTTAATATAGATCCAATATGCATATAATATTGTAAGTGAAGATAATATATATTTTCGATTAGTACAAACAAAATATATTTAGCGTAAAATATTTCAATGTTTGTGTTTATGGAAATATGATTCTTCAAACAAGTTAACCAATTGATTCATCTCATCAATATACATTAAATCAGTCGTTTGCTTAGCCTTCATCGAAAAAACTAATAGTTTGTGAAGAATTGTAAGGTGATTTGTATATTTTTTATATTGATCACTATTTTCATCACTTACAGGTTTTATGCGCTGATTTAAAAAGTATTGCGTTACAATATCTTGTAATTTATTGGCATGTTCTTCTTTGTTATTTACCCATCGAATAATCTGATTGTAATTAGGTGTTTCTTCGCCGGATAATTTAGTAATCATATTCATCGATTTCTCAATGGTTACAATATGTTCCTTTATTAATTCAATTCTTAACGTATCCTCATAAATTCCACAAGGAATTTCGCAATGAGCGTAAGACTTATTAGAAATACTTAGAGCTATAATGCTTAATAATCCAATTAATAATACATGCTTAATGTTTTTCATTGTATTGATATTTTAGTTAATAATCAATGTATAAGCAATTTTAAATGAGATATGTTCAATTTTTTAAAAAAAAAGATTGTCAAAAAAGTACTAGAATCAAACATATTTCGACTAGCTCAATATGGCAACTAGATTTATAACTGTTTGTCACACTGAGCTCGTCGAAGTGTTTATAATTTAAACTCCCTTTTAATAAATTTAAGAAACACTACAATTTATAAGATGTTATTTGTGTTTCAGCGGTTTTCTTGAAAACCTGACCTGTAACATCATCAACAGCATATTTAGGATCTTTTTCATTTCCCAAATTAATGCTTCCATCAACTTCACCTGTATCCTTATTAACTTTAAGTAGTGCATTATCTTTTTCAATTTTACCAAAAATAATGATAAAGTCACGACCTTCTGCTGTTGCTTTAAACCTGGCATTAGCTTGTTGGAACGACTGTTTTGCAAAATCAGAAGCTGCATCACCCAACTCTTCATATACCATTCCGAATCCTTCAACTATTGCACCACTAACTGCATCTTCCTGTTGTACTTCGGGTGCTGCTGATTGTAAAACACCTGCGGCATAATACGAACTTGCACCAATATAAGCGGCTCTGGCAGCTTGAGCATATAATAGAGCTCTTTTTAATCCGGGTTCGCGAGGTGCTTCATAATATTTTTGAAACAATTGTGATCCTGAGTAATCATATAAGCTAACGTTTTGATCCGAAGAAATAAATATTCCTTTTTCACGAAGTTCAAGTTTGCCTGGGATTTCTTTTCCTTCAAACTTTAATTCTGTTGTTGTGATGTTTTTAATTGTTGCAGTATTGAAATCAATCATTTTTACAATATCAGCCTTTGTATCAAATGCATAAATTGTATTTTCTTTTTGTTCCAATAAACCCGGGTTGGTAGGAATCGATTTATCAAATACTAATTCCCCTGTTGCCGGATTTAATATATTGATTTCTTTTGTTGTGATAAATAAAATTCCCTTTTCAGTCTCAATAGTTCTTACAACTTCACCATTAATTTTAACTGGTTTTTCGAAAGTAATTAAACCTAGTGCAGGATCAAGAAAGTTTAAATAATTTTTTTCTCCGTTTTGAGAAATAAGTAAAATTCCTTTTTCCGTTTTTAAATGATTGTAAATTCCACCTTTTATGGCAATACCTCTACCTTTTTTACCCCATTTACTCGTTGCTGTATTTAAATCAAAAAAGTTAATTTTAGTTCGGCCTCCATTGTTTGGCAATATAATTACACCTTCTTTATAAAATACCAAATCACCCAATTGACCTTTCATTTCTATAGGTGCATTCCAAAGTCTTGAGCCGTCAGATATATTAAAGGCGATATAATTATTTGTATAACTAATTGAAACTTGCCCGCTACTGGATTGTGTTTCATTTTTGTTTTCAGCAGCTATAATAAAAATATCTTTTGATGGATGTTGATAAAAACTAATTACAAAATCTTCATTCGCAACAGCTTGTTCAGCTACACCTTGTAATAAACTTCCAAACGCACCCATTCCTTCAAGCTGTTCAGCTTCTTTAGATGTTGAATTTTTCCATATTACAGCGCCTGTTTTACTATTTAATTTATAGTTTTTAAATAAAGTTACAATAAGCAATTCCTGATCTGAAATTTCACTTAATGTTACAATTCTCCCAAACTTCTCTTCAATTTGCCAAACTGTTTTGCCTGTTGTCATATCAACCATAAGCATAATAGGCTCGCCTCCGGTTGCTTTTCCTGCTATTAGAATGCCATTAGCTTTATACAAAACTTGTTTTGTTTTTAACTCAGCTATTCCGGCTTGCATCGAATTAAATTTTACTTCGCCATTAAATGGATCGAGAATAGAAATATCTTCTCCTTGATTGATTGAAATCAGAGGAGAACCACTCATTTCTTCAATCTGGTTATTTGAAATGTTTGCAAACATCTGATTGGCCCATAATTGTTCTCCTGTTTCAGGATTATAGGCAGCAAATTCAGAATTAGTACAGACAAAGTAATTACCTGTAGAAGTTACTTGTTGCCATAAAAGATTTCCTGAGAGATCCTTTTTCCATTGTTCGTTTACTTGTGCATGGCTTGCAAACCAAGCAATTGTAAGTATTAAAATTACGCTAAAGCTTTTAGTTATTTTTTTTGTCATAATAATTAAATGTTTGGTGATTTTGCTATTTTTATGTTAACTATAATTTGATATTAACAGTAAACAAAACTTTACGAAATTCTGTTCAATTAGTCTGAATATTAATATATTATTAAACTTTAATAAGTGCTTTTATTTGATACCCTTAAATAAATAATAGATTCTTATCAATCACTGGTCATTATAAATAATGGTTGTAACTCGAAACTTTTATAGAATGGTCTTAATCTTTCTGTATTATAGTGTTTTTGAATATTTACTGTTTTTTTAGAGCCTTCAATAACCTCAATGGGTAGATTATCATACCTGCCATTTTTTAAAGCAACCAGTCTGCCATAAATTCCTTTTAATATTAAATCTAAAGCTAAATTTCCATAAGCCATAGGAACAATTGAATCCACTGCATCGGGATCACCACCACGTACTAAATAACCAAGTTTTTGGTTAATAACCCCAATAGGTCGACCTTTGCAGCAATTTGCAGAATGCTCTACAAGTTTGGCCGAAACCAAATCTCCAATTCCACCGAGTTTTGCATGACCATAGGCATCTTTAGCAGCATTTTCAAAAATCATTTCTCCTCCTTCGAACATTGCACCTTCCGAAACTAATACAACTGAATAATTACTGGGATTATTCATGCGATCTTCGATAAGCAGTTCAGTAAGTGTTTCAATTTTAAATTTGTGCTCAGGAATTACGCAGCGATTAGCTGATCCCGCCATTGTGGGCAGCATTGCCGTAAATCCTGCATATCTGCCAAATACCTCTAAAACCATAAAACGCTCATGCGATCCTGCACTAGTGCGCAAATTGTCTGTAATTTGTATGGTTCGGGTAACACAAGTGCTAAATCCAATACAATAATCAGTGCCGGGAACATCGTTGTCCATTGTTTTTGGTATGGCTACTATTTTAATACCTTCCCTGTAAAGTCTAACTGCATAACTTAAGGTGTCGTCGCCACCAATAGGAATAAGATATTCTATTCCTAAAAATTCAAGATTTTTCAGAACTTCGGGAGTAATATCGTTTCTGGATTTATCATATTTTTCCTTTAAATGTTCCGGGACATTCCAGTTAGCTATACGGCTTGGATTGGTTCGTGATGTGTGTAAGAAAGTTCCTCCAGATCGTCCTGCCTTATTTACCCTGTTTTCTGTCAGAACTTCATAACAATCAGAATTATCAGCATTCTTATCTCTTATCATATCAACAAGTCCCATCCAGCCACGACGAATTCCAATTACTTCGAAACCTTCGCGAAGCGCTCTTATCGTTACTGCTCTAATTGCAGGATTTAATCCCGGAACATCTCCACCACCAGTTAGGATAGCTATTTTTCCTTTGCTTTTTTCTTTTTTTGCCATAACACAAGAATTTTGAGTATTGGGAAAGTTTATGAAAATTACAAAAAAATGAAAGCTAAGTAAAGTAAATGGCTAATTATTATATAAATAAAAGAAATTAGGCAATACTTTAAATCCGCAAGCTGTGCCACGACTTTTATGATAATCATTTATAAATAACGATTTGCTGTCGTCTGGTAAAGAGCCGTACCACAGCTGTTTACTCAATATGTAAGTGCAAAAATAAAAGTAAATGGTTAACTATTAGAAAAACACTTTAAATCTGCAAGCTGTGACACTACTTTGTTAAGCTTTGGCAAAGTTGAATTTTACAAACTGTCAAGCTACTGATAATTAGTCGTATGATTAAATTAAGCTAACTTTGCCAAAGTTCTTAATTAGAATATGCAAATAGTTGTGACACGGCTTTAATGATAACTAGTAAATAATAGAAATTAAGCAATATGTAAATTGAGAGGTGAAATTGAAAAATATTGAAAATTAAGGAAGGGAGAAGGATTCCAAAAAGATCTGTGATGTTGCTTTCATCTGATTAGCTGAGCCGTACCACAGCTGATTAATTAGTCTGCAAACGAAATAATAAAAGTAAATTGCTAACTATTTTAAATAAACTTTAAAATCTGCAAGCTGTGTTACGGATTTGATGATTACAAGAAATAAAAGAAAATGGATTAGTGACTCATTCTTTTCTGAAACTTTAACGTTTTGCCCATTTAGATCGTTTTTAAGTTTATTTAAAAAAACGATAAATACCTATGATTAAAATTCAAAAAAATTAAATTTGATGTAATCAATTGAAAAATATGTAGTGTTATGAAAAAAGTTCTGAAACCCTTAGTTTTACTCTTAGTAATAAGTGCAATAGCTTATTTTGTTTTTAAAATTTATTTAACTCCAAATGAGCGATTTAAAGCAATTAATATAATTCCTGACAATTCAGCTCTTATAATCGAAGTTGATGATCCTTTAAATACATGGAAAAAGATTAATAATTCATCGGTTTGGAAGAATTTTACCACCAATAAACTATTTAGTGATGTAAATGAAATTATTGTATCGGCAGATTCTTTAATATCAAATAACAACATGTTATTCAAGGTTTTTGGTTCTCGTTATATCTTACTGTCACTCCACGAAAGACCCAATAAAGGTTTTGAACCTATAATTGTTGCTGATTTAGAGCGCTATTCAAAACTTGCTTCTGTTAAAAAGTATATTTTGAGTTTAGATAATGATAATTTAAATATTACAAAACGGAAATTTAAAGATTTTGATATTTATGAAATCTTTTATAAAAAAAATCATTCAACATTATATTTATCGTTTCATAAAAATCTGGCAATTATAAGTTATGACCAACTTTTATTGGAAGAATCGTTGAATTGTATATTGGATCCGGTTCTTGGGCGAAACGATCATTTCGTTCAAATCCACAATCAGATTTTTGGTGAAGGATTAATGAGATTATATTTTAATTACGCTCAGGTTTTAAAGATTTTGAATACTCAGGAAACAACGATTTCTGATGAGGTAAAAGATTTTATTGCTTCCTTATATTTTTCGGGCTTCAGTATGGAAGCTTTTGATGATCAATTAAATATTGATGGTTTTACAAATATTAAATTAGATCAGGTTTCATATTTAAATGCTTTGTCAAAGGCAGGGAACGGTGGTTTTGAAGCACAAAAAATAATTCCAAAATCAACAAGAATTTTAGTTAGATTAGGTTTTGACAGTTTTGATAAATTTATGATTCAATTTGAAGAACTTTTGAAAAAAGAAGAGCTTTATGAAGATTATCTTAATAATTATAATAAGCTGGAAAGAAAATTGAATATTGATATTCAGGAGAATTTTATTGATTGGATTGATGATGAAATTACCGTATTCTCAATTGAACCACGACATGAAAATTTGCAAGAAGAGTTCTTTTTAGCAATTAAAGCAAAAAATAGAAGATCGGCGATTAAGAATTTAGATTTTATAAAGCTTCAAATAGAAAAGAAAACACCAGCAAAATTTACTACAATTGAATATAAAGGTAATGAGATTAACTATTTGCAAATTGAAGGACTTATTAAACTGCTATTTGGAAAGGCTTTTCTGAAAATGGATAAACCCTACTATACTGTAATTGAAGATTTTGTTGTATTTAGTAATCATCCACAATCTTTAAAAGATTTAATATCTGATTATAAAGAAAATGAAACTTTAAAACAGTGGAATACATTTCAGAATTTTTATAAGAAAAATTGTGATTTGAAATCGAATATTTTTGCTTTTGCCAATGTGCCTTTTTCTCTGAGTGCATATACAAATAAAGCAAGTGGAGAACTTAAAGATGATTTAAAAAGAAATACAAATTTATTTCAAAAGTTTCCTTTTGTTGCTTTGGATATGACATCAAGAGATAACTTGTTTCAAACTAAACTTGTATTGTTTTCTAATGATAGTTTATACCTGAATGAATTGGTAGATATTAAAGAACGAAAATATACTAAAGAAGAACTTACTCAAGTTGATGATAATGGTGAAGCTGATTCTTTAATTCAAAGTGCAGATACTACTGAAAATGAGAATCCTTTTGAGATTGAAGATATTGCAATTATCGATTTAACAACAAAAAAGCATTTTGAGTATTTTAGCGATAGTACCATAAGAATTGAAGTAGAGGTCAATAATGGTATTAAAGTAGGTAAGTTTATTGAGTATTATCAGAATGGGGAAGTTAAGCTTAAAGGTAAATTCGAAAATGATTTAAAAGATGGTACATGGAAGTTTTATAACGAAGAAGGGGATTTAATTGAGAAAGAGAAATTTTAAGTCAGTGAAACTATAATTTCAGGAACGGTAGTGAACTGAAAATATCTAGTTGAACTGATCCCGAGCGGACTCCACTGAGTTTATCGAAGTGGACTCTACTGAGCCTGTCGAAGTGAAGTCGAGGGATCTCTTGGGTTACATTCCTTTGTAAATCTAAAGGCAGCGGGGTATTTCATTTTACTAAAATCATTTTTAGTTAAACTTAGCTCGTAAATACAATCCTTTGTTAATCTTTGGCAAAGTTGAATTTTACAAATAGTCAAACTACTGATAGTTAATCGTATGGTTAAATTAAGCTAGCTTTGCCAAAGTTCTTAATTTCAAACTAATACAAAAATGCAACGAACTATTAAAAAAAGTAATTGTATAAAAATATAACAATGAAATAAATTGCAGTACAGACCAGTGCAGTAACGAGCAAGGATAGTAAAATGGATTTACGACGTCCTTTTATAATTCCCAACTTAATTTTTTTCTTAAGTGTTTTTAATTCTTTTTCGGACAACTGACTTCGATCAACAAATTTGTGAGGATATTTTGCTTTTATATTAAATACAATTGTTTTTAATTCATTGTATCTGGCACGATGCATTTGCATTATGTCTCTGTTGTATTGAATTCTTTTTATTGCATCTATGGTAGTACCGGCAAAACTCATATTTATTATCTTAAAATTTTACGAACAATTTTTTTTTAATTATCAATTAGTAATTGATTTATTTTGTCCAGTTCATGTTGTTGTTTGTGAAAATAGTTGAAATTTTCTCTATTTTCAAACCATTCAATTACTTCTTGTCGTTTTAACTGTGTTTTATTTGACGATAAAACTGTTAAATAGCTACTCCAAGGATATTCATTCATTTTTTCCACAAAACCATGGTGAACAGGATTGTGGTGGATATAGTAAACCAAGTACTTCAAATAGCTCTCATTCGTAATTTCTATACGGTGAAACTGACGTTCGAATAAGCTTCCTGTACGCTTGTGTTTTTTATTAAAAGCTTGTGAGTATGAATTAAATAAATGAGAAAATTGAGTGGAAGGTTTGTGTTTTTTTTGCATAAAACCACTGACAGGGTTTCAGCTTCTTTTATGCCTATCCTGTCAGTGGCTTTATGCCCTGACAGCGATTTGTTTTTTAACTGAATGTAATCAATTTCTTTTTCATCCTTAATTTTTACTAGTAAATGAAAATGATTTCCCATAAGACACCATGCGTATGTATCAGCAATTAATGGGATGTATTTTTCGTACAAACGAAGAAAATATTCATAATTTGCTTTCTCTCTAAACAATTCACAACTATTAATACCACGATTATAGATGTGGTAATATTTGTTGAATTTAAGCGGAATATACCCATAATTGTTTGTCCATAAAGTCCGATATCAGCGTTATGCTCGTTTTAAAAATCAGTCATTTACATAAGTAAACTCGTGATTTTTAAAACTTCACAAGCCTTGATCTCAAACTTTCTGAACCAAACACCCGCCTTTATAGATAGGTGCTAATTAGGTCTTAAACCTTTATTGGAATTTTTAATTGCAGTGTTTTCTATCTTAAAATTTTACGAACAAAAGCAACTGTGAAGTACGACATCAGAAATAAACCTACAAAACCTTCGAAGCTCGATAACCAGCGAAAGAAACCGGAAGGATAGTAATCTCCGTATCCAATAGTAAAAAAAGTAATAGCACTATGATAAAAAGAAACTGCAAAAATCCCTAGTTTATCAGGATCGCCAAGTGATGACACGATTTTAGCATCCGTAAAAAATGGTAGAATTACATATAAAAATGAAAAGAATATATAACCGAATACCATACTGGTAATAACTCTTAATGGATTTGTCGCATATAAACCTACTTTGTCGAAAACCAACCATTGAAAAGCATAGGAGGGAAGTTTCCACATTCGACTGTACGGGTTTTTCTCTATTGCATCTTTTAAATCGGCATCAAGTTCATTACGTTTAAATTCTACGTATGCTTCGTCTTCATCGGCATACTGGCCTGTTGTGCTGAAATTTTCTTTTAAAATCCGGAATTGTTCTGCAAACTCTCGTTTTGTGGCATCTTTCTGAGAATATACCAATTCTTGTACCTTATTAATTCTCCAGTCAATATATATTCGACCAATTAATCGCATTCCGGAAAAATTAATTGTTTCAATTTCTACCGGGAAATTATAAGGTTTAATATCAATTATGTCGCGAGCTATCGTGTCTGAAAGATCAATTGAATTGCATTTCGATAATCTTAAATCAACGTAATAATCTAAATGGCAGGATTTAAGTGACAATTCTTTAATATGAGAATTATTAAAGCTGAGATTTCCTTTTCCAAAATCGGCATTGTCAAGAAATAATACTGTATTATCGAATTCAACTTGTTCGAACGATACATTTCCATCGCCCCAAACAGATTTCCTGAATGTTAATTTACCGCCTTTATGTTGTGCTGCTTCAAATGATTTATCTCCGGATCCAAAAATTGCCCTATTAAAGCTCACCTTTGCATCTCCAAACTCGGTAGTACGAAAATCAACCTTTCCATTACCAAATTCGGTTCTTTCAAATATTAATTCTTTACAATGAAATCGTGCAAAATGAAAACCAATTTTACCTTCAAGAAATTGGGCTACTTTAAACGAAACACGGTTTGATTTAAATATTGAGTTAACAAATGTTACATCGCCCTTATTAAATTCGGTATTTATAAATAAAACATTTCCTTCACCAAAATGAGTATCCTGAAAGTTTTTATGTCCGGTACCAAACCATGAGTTTTTGAAATTAAGTTCTCCATCGCCAAAATTTACATTTGAAAAATCAATATTTCCATCATTAAAATGAGTGTAACTAAAATTTACACCTCCTTTATGAAATATTGCTGATTGGAAAGAAACTGTCCCATTTAGAAAAGAAGCATTTTCAAAATTTATATATTCATCGTCGAATTCAGCAAAAGAGAAATCGGTTTCTATACGTGAATCAAAAAAAGTATGATATGCTGAAAATTGATGGATCTTTACAAAACTCTTTTTTTCAATGTTCCTACTTTCTCGAAATTCAGTCAATGAAAAATTTTCAACGTAACAATTATCAAGATTTATAGCTCTCTCTTGTTCAATTAATTGATATATTTCTTCTTTATCAACAAAGCCTAATTCAATATATGCAATCTCTTTTTTGTTTTCATCCAGAAGGGAAATTGCAGCAGTATTTTCATAAACTTTACCAGATTCCGTTTTAAAGGGAGTATCTTTTATTTTGGTTTTGTAATTGAAGAAATTATGAATCATTTTTTTTAAAGTTTTTGCAAATTCATTCAAATATAATAAAAAATATAATAGATTTGATGTGTAATATATTAGGGATAAGGATAAACATTTGTAAATTTAATCGTAAATAAAATGGGTTTATTTAAAAAATTATTAGCTATGAATAAAAAATTACTACAATCATTATTAGTTTTACTTGCATTAACAATGGGCTTTATTGGCTGTGAAGAAGAAGATGATGTTGAAGACTTAAAAAAGGACACTTTATATGTTAAGTTCGAAAATGATTCAAGTTCTGAATTTACAATTACAGGGATTCAATTATTATTAATGGGAGTGGCAGGAGAAATGGATGAACCAGATGGAGAGTTTGGTGAAAATATTTTAGAAGATGATGCTACTATAGTACCTGGTGGGCACACATTTTTCACATTAGATATTCCTAATTTGCATTATGCGTATTATCGATTAACTGTTAATGATGGCACTGGTTTTCAAATCCTACTATGCAGTCAAACAGATAATGTCAATTGCTATAATGGACCCATTACGCATTGGGGTTCTGACGAAAGAACTGTTTCGGTAACAGTTAAAAGAGATCAATCCAGCGGATCTATTTGGGTTCAAGGATGGAGTGATTTTGCTGGAATAGATTAAATAATAAATTGTATTTTTGATTTATATCTAAGGTATTACAAAAGATTTTTTTGTAATACCTTATTTTTTTTGTAAGGATTTGAAATATTGCCGACTAAGAATACAAACCTAAAAATATAGATCTTATGAAGATTATTTATTTTGTTTTTGTATTTATTATGACAAATATATTCGCTTTTTCTCAGGACTATAACAAATATGGAGTTGAAACGGCTCCTAAAGGACTACGTGTTGGGGCAATAGCACCAACATTTGAAGGAGTAAACCAAGTAGGTGATAATATTTCACTTTCTGAGCTATTAAAGAAAGGAAAGGTCGTTGTAATTTTTTATCGGGGATATTGGTGTCCGTATTGTAGCAAATACCTAAAACAGTATCAAGATTCCTTGCAATTGATTGTTGATAAAGGAGCCAGTATTGTTGCTATAACTCCAGAGCAGGAAGATGGAGTGAATAAGACTCTTGATGATACAGAAGCGGAGTTTGATATAATTTCTGATAAGGAAAATATAATTCAAAAAAAGTATAAAGTGCTTTTTAAAGTAACGAATAAATATAATGCAAAAATAAGAACTTTTTTATTTGCAGATATTGCTAAAAATAATGGTGAAGAGGAAGCTCATTTACCTGTACCTGCTACATTTATTATAGGGCAAGATGGTAAAATTGAATTTGTGCAATTTGATGTTAATTATAAAAAACGTGCTACTGTAAAGGATATACTTCAGAATTTATAAAATCAACTGGATGTTTGAAAGGGCAGGTAAAAAGAATTCTAATAATTCGAAATATCAATTTTGGCAACAGCATAACCATTCTATTGTTTTAAATAACCCTGTTGAGGCAGGATTTGTTGAATATCCAGAACAATTTTTATATAGTAGTGTAAGAGATTATTCAGAAGAAAAAGGATTGATAAATATAATGTTAGCAAGTTAATTAAAGTCATAAGCGAGACGCTAATATCCGCAGGTATTTTCTCAGTAAGTTGATTATCAAACAATAAGACCTAACAGGTTTCGCATTAATAAGTGAATGTCGATTCGACATAATCACCTGTTAATCAGTTAAAACCTGTTAGGTCTTGCGGATATAAGGGAGACGCTTGCACCAGAAAGAGGTGTAGCTAAAAAACTACACCTCTTTCATTAATTTTTCAATGAGTTTTAATTATAACTTAAAACTTCACGATTATTTAAAGGCATAACTGGTCTATAGTTATCATGTAAAATTTGAGCAAATTTTTCAATTTGTTCTTTTGAAGCTTTAAGAGGAGACTTTAAAACATACCAATTAACAACTTCAGAACATGGAGGTGTTGTTAATGATCCACTATAATAATAATAACTTAAATCAGAAGGGAAAAGACCTTTTAGTTCGATCATATCTTCTGAAGCAAAATCTCCTTTTGTTGTAGGGAAATGGTCTAAATATTTTGAAAATAATTCATTTTCTTCTCCTTCTTCAAACATAACACCTAGTACGGCATAATCTTCATCAGAATGTTTGTGAACAAAATGCACTTCAATCGGATAATAATTACCATCAATTGTGTGTTCACTATGTGTGTGATAATGGAATTGCAATAATTTATATTCTTTATCATTAATAATTACGGCGTTTTCGCCCGAAGTGTTGAATTGTACTGTATGACCGTTATTTATAATATCAACTTTAGAGGAAGTATAATTAAACTCAAATGCAGTTAAATTATTTTCAGAAGTTGTGTTTCTTGTTATGATATTTATTGGCGATTGAGCCTCACCACCGCACGAAATGAAACCATCACATAAGTTTTTCCAATTTTCAGGACCTTCTTCTTCTCCGTGATGTGACCAATGAATATGATCGCAATCTTTTTTAATTTCTGTCTTTGCTTCGTGCTTATCAGAGTCAATAACTTGATCTTTTTTAGGTGCATTGTTGCAAGAAGAAATTAAAATAGCCACAGCAACAATTAAGATCCCGTTTAAAAATGTTTTTTTCATCTTATATAAATTTTAGTTTGTAAAAGCATATTGTTTAAATCGATAAAAATGTATTAAAATATAATTTTTCAGCTTGCTTTTTTTAAGCTAATGCTAAAAATAATACAACAATCCACAAATTAAATAATCAATGTGGTGTAAGTTAAGTATGTTTTTTGAAGTTTTCAAATGAGTAATTAATTGTTAGTGCTTAGTTATTGCAAGCTTTGGTTTATTAGTTGTTTAAGATCGTAAAAATTAAAAGGTAAAAAGGCGAGTATGGGCTTGTTTGTTTTAAATAAAAAATGCCGTAGTATAAACCACGGCATCTGATAAAAAAACATTGGAATAGTTATCGCTAAAATGACAATGTTTTGGAAGTAATCATTATTTTGTAACTGGTCTTAAAAATTTTTCCTTTTGCTGTTTTTCGGCTAGCAAGTTTTGATGTACGTTATTTTCTTTATTTCTTTTTTCAGCTATCTCGTTATATTTTATTTCCAAATCCTTTTTAATCTCTGCTAAATTTCTTTCAGATACATTAGCAGATCTATAAGTATTCCAAAATTCAGCAAATGACTCTGTGTCAGAACTGTTTATTAATGCTCTCCAGGAAAGATATTCATTATTATCATAAGCATTATAAAACTGCTCAATCAATTTGGTATTTACTTGTACTTTTACTGTACCATCTTCAAACAACTCTGTACCGTTTGTTTTCTTTGCTTCTTCAAGATTTTGTCTATATTCCGCTTCAATTTTTTGTCCAAAAGTTAATGTCGAAATCATAATTAAAACAAATCCTATAAATCCTATTTTAATTGTTTTTATATTTTTCATGATTTTATATTTTTTCCTAAACTGGTTTTCACTTGAGTTTACGGCAGGATACTATTGATAGTTAGTGCTATAATCTATACAATATCTATACACTAAAAATAGGACAAAATCATGCTTTTATTGCTTTAATAATATGAAAATGAGTAGTTTATGCTTGAAGTTGTTCGGAAATAAGAGCTTTTGCGATTCTATACAATTCTTCCTAAAATTGAAATAATTAGAAAAAAATCAAATAAAATGAAACCTTTAATTATGGCAGGAAATATTGATTATTCAGCAAGTTTTAGCAGATTGTTATATAATTCTTCATCCCCTGATTTAACAGTTTGGCTTAAATTATTTACCCATGATTTAATATTAGGATTATCATGCTCTTCGATTTGCTTTATTATTTTGCGCACAGCCGAGAATTCATAAACTTTCAATGGTTTTAAATCACGAATATATTGCTTTAAGAATTCTTTGTTTTCGTCAGTTAGATTTATTTCTGATTTGGTAACTTGCAATTTAGATTCTGTAGTTAAATTATTATAAGTTTCAACTCCTTTTAAAGTAAACCAAAATGTAGTTTGTTCGTTATCACTTTTAACGAATATTTTTTCATTATGTGCTTCTAAGGCTAATTTACAAAAGCTTAA
Organism: Bacteroidales bacterium; assembly: GCA_013138975.1. Taxonomy (GTDB): domain Bacteria; phylum Bacteroidota; class Bacteroidia; order Bacteroidales; family UBA12077; genus UBA12077. Next base: position 11,016 of record WTBR01000119.1, on the reverse strand, counting down.
TCCTAAATTCCCGTCTCTGGAGGCATTTGATTTTTTGGCTACCAACAATCCAAATTTATCAAAAACCAAGCTTTGTACATCTTCCGGAATTACATATCCCGTATCAATAATTGATATTTTAACTTTATCCTTTTCTGTTTCAGCTTTAATATTAATATCGCCTTCATGCGATGAGTATTTAATAGCATTTAACAATAAATTTACAAAGATTCTTTCAAGTAATTTTTCATCGGCATATACTATAAGATCATCATGGATATTATTGTAATAATTAATTTTTTTCTCTTTAAGCGAATATTCAACTTGACTAAAAGTATTTTTTAAAACTGCTGAAACCTGAACTTCTCTAATATCCACATTCATTTTAGCATTTTCATAATGTTGTATATCTCCAATATTTGTTACAATGTTCAACATCTGATTTGCAGCATGACCTAATAATTCTTTCGAAAACAAGTCATAATTAATCAATAGACTTAAAGGATTTTTTAAATCATGTAATAGCAATTGAGTAACACCTTCTTTAAACTCGCATAAATTATCAACTTTATTAAGTTTGGCTTCTATCTGATCTATTTGTAGTTGATTATTTGCAGATATTGCTTTGATTTCTTCGTTCTTACTTTCTAATTGAGTTTTTAAATATTGTTGTTTTTTTACAGATTTTATAAAAACCATTACTAACAATACACATAAAACTAATATAACTATCCATTCTGTAAATTGAAGTAATGTTATGGCATATATCATAATTATGCACAGTTTTATTAGTTGTGGATTAAGAGTGTTTGTATAACAAATATACTTAGATATTTCCGTAAGTCCTTCATTTTTTTTATATTAGATAATTAGAATTTATATTTTTTAGCTAAAGATTTAAGTCGTGAGATATTTGTTATGAACGGTAATGGTAAAATGAGAAATTATAAATTATTAATAGCAGATGATGAGTCTGCAATTATAGAATCGATTACGAATGTTCTGGAGAAATTTAACTATGAAATTTTAGCTGCTCCAAACGGACAAAAAGCTTATAATATTGCTACAAAAGTTCTTCCTGATTTAATAATTACCGATTGGGAAATGCCTGTTTTGAATGGTGTAGAGTTAATAAGAAAACTCAAAAATAATGAGAGTACAAAAGGAATTCCTATAATAATGATTACCGGAGTTATGAACACGCTTGATAATCTTAAAATCGCATTTGATGCAGGAGCAACGGATTTTATTGATAAACCTATTGTGCCGGTTGAACTGGTTGCCAGAACACGTTCAATGCTTATGCTTGCAGATTACTACAAAGAAGCGATTAAGCAAAAAGACTGGGAACTTACCTTACAAGCTAAAAATATGCTTACCAACACAGAGTTTAATTCAAAGTTGTTATCTAAATTAGAAATTTTAACGAAAAACCATTTAGAGGATAATGAGAGCGCAAAAAAAATCCTAAATGATATAAAATTCGAATTAAATTTAAAGATCAAAACTCAGGCCTGGGAGGATTTTGAAAATCATTTTAAATCTGTGCATCCATTATTTATGGAGAATCTGATTAATAACTTTCCCAAACTTAGTTCAGGAGAAATAAAATTGTGTGCATTATTAAGATTAAACCTTAATTCAAAGGAAATAGCATCAATCTTGTTTCAAAATCCTCAAAGTATTGATATAGCAAGATATAGATTGCGTAAAAAAATGGATCTGAATAGAGATGATAATCTTAATTCGTTTTTATTGTCTATATAATAGTTTGAAAATTAAAGCTTTGACAAGACTGGCTTAATTTAACTATACAACTATTTATCAGTATTTTAATTGTTTCTAAAGTTCAACTTTACCAAAATCGGCTTAATTTTAACAAGTCCAAGCCCAGAGGATTGAATTATTGGGAGCTTGAATTCTTGAGAGAATAAAAGTACTTTACTTGTCTTTTTTTAGCATTTTTCCTGTTTCCAGATAGTGATTTAATGCTTTATCCAACCATTTCATAGAGTTTGTGAAAGCCTTTTTTAATCCCGTTTCAATAAATTTATTTTGCTCCTCATTTAAGCCCGTGTATTGATAGTTTATCACAGCTTTGGTCAGTTGTTCGCTAATTTTTTCCAGTTGGATATTAATTTTCACAACATTTTCTTCTGGATTTAGTCTTAAAAACTCGATTCTATAGTTAGTATTATCATATTGGGTAACTTGCCATATTGTATCAAGTACTCCGTTATTTGGAGTAGAAAAAACGCAACCTTTTTCAATTAATCCTGATTTTGAATAAATCATTTTGTAATTCCATCCATCCTGCCAATCCTTTTCGCGAACAGGACAAAGAAGAGAAAAAACCTGTTCGATATTTCCATTGTTTATTTGAGTGTAAGATTGTGTCCGTTGTATTCCTTTAAATTCCATTTTTTATTCGATTTTAATTAATTCGATTTTACAACTTTAATATTTGTATGACTAACTCTGTCACTCCCGCTTGCCAAAGAACATTATTCGGCAGGTAGTTATGGTGGAAGATAAAACAAAATTATACAGGGATTTAGCCCCTGAAATATTTTGTGGGCTATAGCCCGATTGCTTTATTTACTATTTCTCACCGCCCTGAAGGATGGTGTTCGTTATTTTATTTTTAAACTTATTAACTAGTTTACGAATTCCGCATTTATTTTTTCTACTCTAACTTACCTAACGGTAGTCAGGAAGTGCAGATAAGTTATTTATTAACTACGACATTTATGCTGTAGTATTATATGCAAATTAAAATTGGACTTTAATTCGCACAAAGTTATACTTTTTATATAAATTCTTCAAACTTTTTTTTCAAGTTTTCTTACTATATAACTTGATGTATTTTGGGCTCAAGCCCGGATTGCTTGAATTCTTGTTTTATCGGCATAAACGCCGGTGTTAGTTATTCTTGTTTTAAAGTAGTAAAGTAGAGTTAAGTATAAATATTTTTTCTTTAAGGAAAACATACTTTATTTAGAATCACGTAATTTTAAAACCCATAATTCTACCATTTCGGATGTACGCCAGTTTTGATTTCTTCGTGTGTTTTTAGAAGCCTGACCAACCTCTTTTTGTATGAATAATTCTTTTTGAAATCGTCCTCCGTTAGATAATTCTTCTTCGATAGGATGATTCTCTCCGGCTTTAGTTATTTGTGCTAAATTCGAAAATATAAGAACGACTCTTCCGTTGGCTGTCAGGTGTTTTTCAGCTTCAGCAAAAAAACGTGGAAACAAATCGGTATCGTAATAAATAGCTTTATCTATTCCATCTAAATCGTGAGATGCAGGAATCCAGGGTGGATTAAATACAATTAATTCTGTTTTTAAATTGCAGTTGGCAAACAAATCGCCATGAAATAAATCCATTTTCGAAAGTAGCCTGTTTTTATTTAGATCTTGGTTTAAGCCAATAATTACATTCGGATTAGAATCTGTTCCATAGATTTTTTCAAAACGCTGTTTCAACATCATGAAAGAGAGTACTCCACTGCCAATCCCTATATCTATTGCTGATTTTTTTTCTCCCGTATATTGTTTTAGCCAGTTATCGAAAAGTTTTAAATGCTCGAATCGGGTAGGGAAGTATGTTCCGAAAAAAGGATGTATTTTCTTCTCTAAACCCGGAATAGAAATGCCTTTCTCGTACCATTGCCATGCGCTGTTTAAACCTTGAATTTGAGGAAAGGGCAATAAAAACTCATTTAATCCGGGATATAGTGTTTTAAGCCAACCAATTTCGGGTGCTTTTCTTACAACTAATTTATTGTTGTTTACTAATAGCAATAATCGATGCGAAAGTTCGCGAAACTCCGAACGGTAATCGCGTTGTCCCTGAAATGATTGATCGGAGTGCTTTTTCTTAAGGTAATTTTTCAGCTCACTTAATACTGTAAGTCCACTACTATAAAAATCAACTATTAAAACAGAATATCCATCAATGAGTGCTTCAACAGCATCTTGCGGATCCATTCGACGTTTATATGGAACCACATCTATATTCGAAGTGATAGGCACCGGGCGATCAGCCTGTATTTCTTTGCCTGAAATTGTAAATACTAATCCTGATTCGTTCTTTAACATTTTTTAAAAATATTTTTGCACTTTGCAAAATAAAGCAAAAACCTTTAAAGCTTTGTTTAATTTGAACTTTTGTTTAAAATATGTTTGATTTTCCAAAATCAAGGAGCCATTTTTTTTCTCCAAATTCTTCCACCATAAGCTGAAAGTTATCTGTTTGTGCCAATTATTCTATGAACTGGCATTAAAATTTAAGTCTGTTATTATATTTTATTGTTCTAAGGATTTTGCATATTCGATAAATTGTTCCAAAATATTTGCTATGAAATACAAATTTATTCGGGCATGGGAAATGCCAACATTTCGCCCATGCCGACTGTAAACAGCCAACTTCCATAAATTGCATGTTCAAAAGATGTGAAAAGTAATGATCTTGTTTTGGTATACGTTATTGCAAAAATAAATCCTCCAATAAGAGTTAAGAATAATACCAAAATGTTTTTAAAACCAATATGTGCAAATGAAAAAACCAGAGCATTAATGCCGATTAACAAATAAGGATTTTTAAATAATACAATATAACGCTTAAAGAAAAAACTACGATAAATATATTCCTGTGGGAAGACTGATAAAATGGAGTAGATTATACTTATTCCTAGCCAAAGTGCCAGATTCTTTCTTACTACAATAAATAATTTATCGCTATCGTATATGTACATTAGAATTGTTGTGCATATTATTAATATTATGAATTTAATAAGTATAAATTTCCAATTAGATTTTAAGGGCAATATATATAATGATTTTCTAGTAATTAATTGATTCTTAATAACAATCCTGAGAATATATATAACTCCAATTAAAACAATTCCTACCTTAATAAGCGCATGAATTTCAATTAATAATATACTTGGAATTAGTACAAAAAGAAAAGTGAGTTCTCCAACTAAATATGGTTTTCTACTATTCATTTTAGCTAGATATCAAATTCAAAACCGTTCTTCCTTTTAATTTCCCTTTTAGTATTAAATCAATTTTATCATTTAGTTCTTCCAGATTAATCTCAACAGCTGTTTCTGATAATTGATCGGGTTTCCACTCATTTGCTAATTTATTCCAAACTTTTTCTCGGAGCGACATAGGATAATCCTGCGAGGCGATTCCTGTTAAAGTAATACCTCTTAAAATAAATGGGAATACGGTTAAATCCAGTTTTGGAGAAGCTACATTTCCGCAACTAGCAACTATTCCCATTGGCTTAATCGATTTTATAATATTCTCAAGAATAGTTCCTCCAACTGTATCTATAGCACCAGCAAAAGAAGTTTTTAATAAAGGACGATTCTCAATTGCTTCAAAAGATTTTCTTAGGATAATTTCATTTGCTCCAATATTTAATAAATAATCTACTTCTGTTTCTTTCCCGGTAATTGCAGAAACATTGTAACCAAGTTTATTTAAAATCGAAATGCTCATTGATCCAACGCCTCCGGTTGCACCTGAAACAATTATTTTTCCGTCATCAGGTTTTACCGTTTTTGAAATTTTTAATACAGATATTCCAGCTGTTAAGCCCGCTGTTCCAAGAATCATGGACTCTTTCATGCTTAGATTCTTAGGTAACTTGACTGCCCAATTTGCTGGAACTCTGATATATTGACCGAAACCTCCATCTGTATTCATGCCTAAATCATAACTTGTGACAATAACTTCGTCATTTATTTTGAATTTATCTGATTCAGAAGATATTATGGTTCCAACGGCATCAATTCCCGGTGTATGTGGATAATTCTTTGTTACACCCTTATTTCCACTTGCAGAAAGAGCATCTTTATAGTTTAAAGATGAATAGTGTACTTTAATTAGTAAATCTCCGGCAGGTAAATCATTTATTAATTTAGTTTTTATTTTTCTTACAAAACTTCCATTTTGTTCTTCTATTACAAAGGCTTTAAATTCTTGTTCTTCCATAATTTTTTAATTATATGTCTACGACATAGTAAAAGTTTTATGTAATATCAAACTAACAAATAAGTTAAGTAAAAGTTTCGAGAATTAGAAATCAGAAATTAGAAGATAGAATTTAGAATTCAGTCTTTATGTTTTAAATTGGTATTGTTACAAATTGGGTTTTTAGAAATACATTTGAAATAAAACTAACGGTATGTTATAAATGAGGATATGAACACATTTGTCTTAGATTTATTCAATTTAAAAAAAGTTAAATTGTTATGATAAGAGATGTGCTTGTGTTTTAGGCGGTTAAGTTAAATGTGTTTTTAAACTCCTTATGAAATTCATATTAATTGTTAATTTTACATTTTTATTATAAAATCGTCATACAAAAAAATTAATTCGTTGAAAGTAAGCAAGACAAGAATTAACTTTTTAATTCAAATTTTAATTCAAATTGGATTAGAGAACTCGGATTCTGACCAAATAAAATTTCAGAAGAAATTTCATAATACACTTGGATATTTAATGGGCTTGGGTGGTTTATTATTTGGAGGTGTTTGTGCCCTTTTGCATTTATATATTGTTTCGTATATTCCACTTATTTACGTGGCATTACTAATCCTCAATTTTATTTATTTTCATTTATTTAAGAATTTTAAAGTTGCTTGTTTTATCCAGATTTTTTTAACGACTTTAGTTCCTTTGTCGTTTTATTTAACCTTTGGGCAGGCTATACCCGGTGGAATGATCATACTTTGGATATTATTACCTTTAATTTATTCAATTGCTGTAGCCGGTTTGAAAAATACAGTTAACTGGTTTATTTTCGTTTCTATTTTCTACTTAATTACTGTTTTCTTTGGCGATAGTATTACCTCAGCTTCTATTGATGTTAAGCAAAATATCGTTGATTTATTTTTCGACTTGAATGCGATAATGATATCGGGTATATTAATAGGAATTATAATATTTTTTATAAGAAATGGGGAAAAAGAACATGAGAAGCTGCAACAGCTTACAGCATCTCTTGAAAAAATAGTAGAAAAAAGAACTTTTCAATTACAAGAGAATGTTGAAGAATTAAAAGTTACAGAAGAAGAATTGTTGCAAAATAATGAAGAATTAGTTTCATTAAATGAAAATATAGAAGAGCAAAAAAGAAAAATTCAGAAAATTCATGATAATTTAAATGAGAGTATTAATGTCGCAAAAACTATCCAGGAGGCATTATTAACTAAGGATGAGGTGATTGATTCATTTTTAGATGATTATTTTATTTTATTTGAACCTAAAGATCAGGTAAGTGGTGATTTTTATTATTTAAATAAGACAGGAAATAAGCTAGCCTTTACTGTTGCTGACTGCACAGGACATGGAGTTCCCGGCGGATTCCTAACAGCACTAAGTATATCCTACTTTCATGAAATAGTTAGAAAAAAAGATATTGACAGACCGGCACAGGCATTGGAATTATTACGCAATCGTTTTATAGAACTTGGATTGGGAATGCATTTTGGTTTAGATATGGCTTTGTGTATGATAGATACTCAAACAAATGTAATGCATTTTTCAGGAGCGTTTAATTCATTAATTATTGTTAGAGATAACGAACTTATGGAGTTTAAAGGGGATAAGATTCCGGTAAGTTTTTATTTCACCGAGGAAAACTTTAGTAATCAGGAGATTAAATTAAAAAATAATGATATAATATATCTTTTTTCTGATGGTTATAAGGATCAATTTGGAGGAGATCGTAATCGAAAATTTTCAAGTAAACGATTTAAAGAATTATTGTTCGAAATTCATAAAAAACCAATGTGTTTGCAAAAAGAAATAATAATAGATACACTTTATAACTGGAGAAATGGCCTGGAACAACTTGATGACATCACTATATTGTCAATTAGGTGGAAAATGTAATTGGCTAAATAAATTTTTCTACTTCATCTTAAGAGAATATTTCGTTGAATAATTCTGCATTTTATATCCCTCCAAAAGTTTAAGATCGCAAAATTGATTGCGAACCGTCACACACTTAAATTTTATAAGATGCCATTTACAGCTTGGCAATACTTTATTCTTCTTGCATTTTTAACCACTTGAATGAATAAATTATACCTATTAATCCAAGCCCACTAAAAAATAGTATCATAGTTATACCAAAGATCTTATAATTCTCATTTGTGCTGTCTAATAAATATAAAACACCTATAAAGCTTTCGATTAATTTTATAGTTATTCCTAAAATGATGGTTATTCTTTTTATTATAGTCAGATTTGATATTAAAGGTAAGATTGAAGGTATTAATGAAATTAATGTCCATAAGAATAATGTTTGTAATATTGCAATAGTGGTTTCTGGATGCAGCTCAACCAGAAAATTATAAAATATAAATCCAATACTACTTATTAAAAAAATAATTGAGATTCTAATTCTCTGAAAAAACACTCTGTTCATAATTTAAAATTTCACTTTCCTTTATTCTTCTTTATGTATAAAATGTGTGGGATTATTCACTTCGTTTATGAGAATATTTCGCTAAGTTCAGTATCAAATCACTACGAATAAGTTATTTTTATAAAGATCTTATAAAGTTAAGACATTTAAGCTTAACTTAATGTCCATTCAAATATAGCAATTTCACTACTTTGTTTTAGAAGCATATTGTCCGTGGTCGTTCGATTAATTATCAATTGAAAAGTGGATTTGCAAATTTATGCTTAGCAGGATATGTTTCGCTCAGTATTATCGAATTTCGATGCCTCGAAAGTTAAACACAGCAAAAAGTTAAAATACTGCATCCTGCATGCTTTAGGTAGCAATGCATGTTATGTGCCGTTTTCTATTTAATATTTTGTTTTAAGAACCAATCATAAATTTCCTGATTCTCATAAATATGTCTAATGTTATGACCTGTACTATCTAATCGAGTAAATTTAACATTTCCATTACAGGTTTTTAATCTCCGAACTAATCTCTCTGTTTCATTTATATCAATTAAATTGTCTTTTGTTCCATGAAAAGTCCAAATGGGAATGTGATTTATCTTACATATTTCTAAAGAGTCATTACAACCGCCACATAAAGGTATAATTGCAGATATTCTATCTGGATTATCCATTGCTGCATGCCAAGCTCCAAAGCCACCAGCACTTATTCCTGTCACAAAAATTCTTTTCTTATCAATCCTGTATATCGAATTTAATTCCTGATATAAAGTATCGAACCAATTTATTCTTGACCAATATGTATTTTCCGGACATTGGGGAGATGCTATTATAAAGTTATATTGATTTCCATTTTCAATTAGTTTTGGTAAGCCATAAGTCTTTAACTTTTCCAAATTATCACCGCGCATGGAGCCACCATGAAGATATATGATAAGTGGAAATGTGTCGGTTTGATTTTCATAATTTTGTGGCAAGTACAACAAATAGTTGCATTTTATCTTCAACTTCGAATTATCATCTTGTGCACTTATACTATTTACTCCTAAAAAAAGTATAACAAAATATATCAGTTTATTTCTCATTCAATGCGTTTTTGAAGATGTCATCATAACGTAATGCAGGTTTGAAACCAAGTGTTTTTTTGCAGCATTTCAATGTCTTCAGTTTTTAAGTTTTAAATCGTATTTTATGTCATAAAACTACAAAAACCTTACTTTGTCTTAACTTGCTCTTAAGGATTGATGTTTTCAGTATTCCATTTATTTAATATATCAATTGTTCGTGAAAGTAGTTGAGTATCTCCCCAATCTCCATGGCCGGGAATTACAATTTTAGTGTCTTTGAATCTATCTTTAACTATTTCAACAGATTTTGGCCATTCAATCATATTTGCATCTGCAATGTAACCGGGTCTTTTATGATTCATTGATAAAATCATGCACCCACCAAACAAAACTTTTTTATTCTTCAAATAAACAACAACATTATCAATGGTATGAGATTCTCCCGGGAAATAAATATCAAAAGTCTCTCCATTTATATTTAAGTTTAATCCATTATTTATTGCAAATGTGTCGGTTGGAGGAAGAAAATTTACCTTACTAAAAGCTTGGAAATATTTTTTATCTTCTTTTTTACTGGTGTATTCAAGAACATTCTCTTTCGATTTGATAGCATTCTCTTCAATTAATCTTGCAGTTAAACTTGCACCATAAATCTTTATACCTTTTGAATACAAATATTCATTACCACCGGCATTGTCATAATGAAATCCTGTATTGATTGCAAACAATTCAATATCTCCGAATTTTGTATTAATCCATTCAACTAAAGATTTGGTTCCTGTTGTCTCATCAGGTGTATCAATAAGCACACCTTTATTGTCACCCACTAAAACAAACATACTATTACATTTGCCGGGGAATTTATGAATTATCACATATGTACTATCCATGATTTCGGAATAATACAGATCATCAGAAATTCTTTCAATTTTAGTTGTTTCTTGACCTAAAGATGAAATCCAAAGTCCTGTTAAAATTATTATTAAACTTAATATTTTCATAATTCTGTTATTTTATGCAATGCAGCTTTCAAACATTTACCGTTAGGGTTTTTTGGTTTGAAATTAGGTGGGATTTTACGCCCTGTTTCAATATCACTCGTGAATAAAGTTTGAAGATAATACAAAGTTTGAAAACAAGCAAGCCTCATTTGCTATAAGATTCGCTCAAGGAATTGAATAAATGATCTAGCCGATTTTTCATAAAACAAAGTTTGATTTAGCATTTTTAGAGTTATACCAATTAAACCCCAAAATGCCCTATATAATTCGATTCTTTTTCACTTATATTTCTTCAAAAAATAAAACCATAGCTATACTTCGACAAAGCTCAGCACGAGTGGCTATGCTTGGTTTTTTTGAATCATCTAAGCAAAAAGTAATTCAAATTATTTATAGGTCATTTTGAAATTTAATTGAATTGTGTTAAAATCCAAGTTATTTTCAATAATTTTGTATTCGCAGAAAGAAAACTTTTGGTGATTCATTGAACCGAAGTTTATCTTGTATAGTGAGGGAATTATT
>WTBR01000129.1 GCA_013138975.1 Bacteroidales bacterium | reverse complement strand
ATTAACTAATAATTAGTTAGGTCTGTTAATTTATTTATGGTGGTTGGCTGTGTATATAAGCAATCATATTCTTTTGTATAAAAACAGGAATTTAGACAATTTGAAATTAGGGGAGGAAACCGAAAAGGCGTAAAAAGAGAAGGTTGATTTTTAAAAAAACACATCATGAAAAAGAAAGCGTTAAACAACAAATTAAAATTACAAAAAGAAAACATTGTTAATTTAAATCAACTTAATTTAATTAAGGGTGGACTTAAAGGGCCTACTAAATATTATACGGAAAATTGTGGAGTTCGTGATACTCTTACTGTAAAAACAATAACTTGCTGTGATTTTTAAAAATACTAACTGAGAACAATTAACCAATAATTAGTTAGTTCTGTCAATTTATTTGTGCTTGTTTGTGTATATAAGCAATCTTATTCTTTTGAATAATAAATAGCATTTCAATAATTTCAATTCTTACTGAAGTTTTGATCAGGAATTAAAAATCATTAAATTAATTGAGTTAGAAATTATTATATATGAATGCGCTTTGGATCGAGGATTTGCTATAAAAGAAAACGGATTGAAGGTTGAAGTGATTGATGTTGTGTATTAGAATTATTAAAATAAAGCTAAAATAAAAGTAATATATTCTTTTCAACACGGTCATTAAAACGAACTGAAAAAATCTATTTTAAGTATATAACGAAACTGCAGATCAAATTTTTAGAGCCACAAAAAGCGGCTCAATAATAAATACGGTTATAAGACCCTTATCTACAGAGCTTGATAAGTTTACTCATACCGGAACAATTAGAATATTTAAAAGATCAAAAATTGTTCCAGCTCTATTTTATCTATTGAAGTGTTAAGAGAATTTTGGGAAAAACCCATTTGAATCGAATTCTTTTTCTAAATGATCAAAAGGTTTTATAGGTTCTTCATTCAAATAACAATAATATTATATTATTGGAAACTTTCTGTATTTCTTTAAGACCAAAATAATAAAAAATATCTTGTGGTAATAAATTATTCTTATTGATACTAATTCAATTTGACGAAGAAAAAATTATTACTAAATCTATCCCAATATTTATAGAATCTGTTGATTCTTTTCTTTTGTAAAAAACAAGCTCTTTTAATCCTTTTCGTAATAGCATTGTCTTAATAGAAAAATATTAGATATGAAAAAGATAGTTATATTATTTATCTGGATAATAGCTTTGTTATCGTGTAATGAGAACAAAATTGAAAAACATTCAGATGAAGAAGTATTAAAACAGATTTTTGAAGAAGCAAATTCAAGTATTATTGCGCACCAAAATCTTAAATATTTAACAGAAAAATTCCCAAAACGATTGGCTTGTTATCCTCAAGGAATTGAGGCTGCAAAGTGGACAAAAGAAATAATGGAGCAAATGAATCTGGACAATGTTTTTTTGCAAGAAGCACGGGTTATGAACTGGAAAAGGGGAGATCAGGAAATCGGAATCATTAAATTGAATGATAAAGAGATTAATGTAAATGTTTGTGCTTTAGGTCGGGGAATTGCAACAAGCGAAGACGGCTTGGAGGCTGAAGTGATTGAAGTTGAGGGATTAGAAGGCTTAGAATTATTAACTAAAGATCAAGTTAATGGCAAAATAGTTTTTTTTAACAAGATTATGAATCCTAATTATAAAAATCCATTTCGAGCATATAACGAAACTGCAGGTCAGCGTTTTTCAGGGCCAAAATTAGCAGCTGAATATGGAGCACTTGGTACAGTTATAAGATCTTTATCGACTGCTGTTGATGAGTTTCCTCACACCGGAACAATGGGAATATTTAAAGGATCGGAAGCTGTACCGGCGGTTTGTATTGCTACTAAGCACGCTGAATTGCTTAGCAATATGTTAAAGCAAAATTCTGATTTAACTTTTTATTTTAAAACAAATTGTGAGAATAAACCAGATACAATTTCATATAATGCTATTGGTGAAATAACTGGGTCAGAATTTCCGAATGAATATATAACGGTTGGTGGACATTTAGACTCTTGGGATAATAGTCCCGGGGCACATGATGATGGTGGTGGTTGTATGCAATCTATCGAGGTGCTAAGAATTTTAAAAAAGATTGGATATAAACCAAAACACTCAATTCGTGCCGTAATGTTTATGGATGAGGAGATTTCGCAAGGTGGAGGAAAAGCTTATTTAGAGCAAGCAATAAAAAAAGGAGAAAAGCATATTTTGGCAATCGAAAGTGATAGGGGAGTTACTGCTCCTAGTGGTTTTACTATTGACGCCGATTCCTTAACAATTGGAAAAATAGCTTCTTTTAAAGCGTTTTTTAAAGATTACGGTATTACTGTTTTTGAAAAAGGATATGGTGGTGTAGATATTGGCCCTCTTAAAGAGATTGGTACTCCTTTATGCGGTTTGGTTACAGACCCGACCCATTATTTCGAATGGCATCATTGTGCAAACGATACTTTTGATCAAGTAAACAGAGAAGAAATGCAAAAAGGAGCAGCAACAATGGCTGCACTGATATACTTAATTGATAAATATGGATTAGAATAAATGTAAAAAGGGCTTGTCCAAAAGGCTAGTTTTAAAGCAAAAACACTTCGACAGGCTCAGTGTGACATTCTGATTAACAGAAAGTAGTCATGCTGAGCTTGTCGAAGTATAGACAACTTCTTGACTTTTTGGACAGCTCCTTTTCATTAATTGATTTGAATTATTTTTTTGCTAATTATTTGATTGTCTATAATTAATTTTATATAATAAATCCCACTTGTATATCCATAATCTTTTGGATTAAACAAATGTGAGTGAAATCCAATTTCTTTTTTATTCTTCTTTAATGTGCTTACTTTTTTACCAATAATGTCATATACTTCTATTATTATATCTGACCTCGAAAATAATTCGTATTCAATTGTAACTTCATTATTAAAAGGGTTTGGAAAGATTTTTAAATTGATACTTTGATCTGAAAATGTTTCAATGCCTGTATTAATATCATTTTTAACCAGATTAGAATATATTAAGTTAAACTCATTGTTTGTACTCAATATGCACGCAGAAGATTTTATACCCACAATTCGATAATAGAATTCATTTATTAACGATTCCGGGTCATTATCGACGTAATTAGATTCATTACTTGAAATAGTATCAATTGGATTTAATGTGGTGGGCTCTGAACCCCGGTATATTATATACCCATTAATATCAGAATTTCCAGATTCTATTTCATATGCTTCCCATTCTAACATTACCATTTCCGAGGCATTTGTTATATTTAGATAAAGTGATTTATGGAAACCGCTAAGTGATGATTCTGTGGCACATTTGTTAATACTTGAAATTTTATATTTAAAAGCGTCATTTTGTATGTTAGCTAAACTGTCAGTAAAATAACCGGCATCACTAAATGGTAGTAAGGCAACATTTTGATATATGTCAGTATTCGGATTGTGCCTATAAACTTTATAGTAAATAATTCCTTGGTCTGGTGTCCTATCCCATACTATTTCATACATTTCCAATTCGGGATTAATACTAACAAAACAGATTTCTTCATCATTAAAGGATGTTACAGAATCAATAATATAATTCTTGGAAGAAAAACAAGCGTTCATATCTACTACAGAAACATTATAAATTCCTGCATCCAAATTATATATATCTTGTGAATTTTCACCTGACGACCATGTATAGCTATATGGAGGAATTCCTCCGTAAACTGAAATTTCTATATGCCCCTCTTGTGATGGACAAATAGATTCTGTAAATGAATTGGTTATTATAGAAATAGAATCTGGTTCTAAAATAATATGAGATCCAGTAGAAATACATTCATTATTATTTGTTACTGTAACAGCATAAAGTCCGGGAGATAAATTTGAAATAATAGAATCTGTTGCACCTGTACTCCAGATAAAAGATTCAATTCCTTCTGTAGGTTTTACCGCTAATATACCATCTGCAGCTCCATAGCACGAAACATTAGTTGATTCAATATCAACTGATGTTTGAGTAGGTTCATTAATTATTACTGTATTTACCGAGGAGCAATCATTTGCATCAGAAACAGTAAGTGCATATATGCCTGCATCAATTCCGGTTATTGTTGGATTCGTTTCTCCGGTACTCCACATATATGTATAAGGAGGGATACCTGATAATACTGAAGCTGAAATAAAACCATTTCCTGTTTCATTACACGAAACATTGCTACTATCTATTATTTCTGTAACTAACTCAGGATAAACTGATATACTATCTGTTTTTTCAGAGGTGCACCCATGAGGATTTGTTGCAATTAGTTTAATTTCATAGTTGCGAATTGTTGTACCTGAATTATCGAAAGTATAGTTAAAATTTGAACTATTTGTAGGAGAATCAGTAATCAAAACATTATCAATAAACCATTGATAAGTGTCTGCTGCATTTCCAGTTGATGTATTTAGAATTGTTGCATTTAAGGGAGAACATCCTTCTTTTGTATCAATTGTGAAATCGGAAGCTAAATTTGAGAAAACAACAATTGGTTGGTACATAACGTCTGTGCAACCATGAGCCGATTCAGTAGTTAAAGAAACATTGAAAACCAGATCGTTTGCTGTTGAATTTGTAAATAAATGAGAAGGAGAATTTGAAGGAGAATTTTCACCATCACCAAAATCCCAATAATTTAACTCACTATTAATGGTAGTATTTGTAAAGTCTACAGTTAAAGGATTGCAGCCTTCTCTGAATACCGGATTAGTTACAAACTGGGCATCAACTGCAGAATGTACTGTTATAGCTCTTTTAATAATTTTGTAACAAGCATTTCCATTTCCAACAATTAAGGTTAAACTATCTATTCGAGATATCCCTGAATTATTAACAAAGGTTTTCGCAAAGTTGGCAAGATTAGCAATGCTATCTGCTGTTGCTAGTACTTCAGGACTAATTATCTTATCGTCTTTATTCCAAAACCAATAACATTCTGTACCTACATAATTGTTTGAGATTGTAACTGTTAATGGAGAGCATCCTTCAGAAATATCTATTTCAAAATCGGCTTCAATTGAAGGAAATACATTTACTTGAGAAATAAATGTATTTGTACATCCTTCATCGGAGCTTACTTCTAATTGCACATTAAAATTCTTTGTTACTGTTGTAGTATTTTTAAATTCATATGTTGGTTCAAAATCTGTTGATGTTGTTCCTCCATCATCAAAATCCCAATTATGAGTAGATGCATTTAGAGAAAGATTATTGAAACTTACTTCATAAGGATCGCATCCTGCAGAATTTTTGGGATCAAATTCTGCCAATGCTTCATCATAAACAGTTATTTCCTTGGTTTCAACATCTGTACAAGAACCTGTCATGTCAGAAACTTCTAATGTTAAAGTATATACATCATTAGCTCCGGGAGGATTTATTGGATATACATGAGCAACTGGGTCAGTAATATTTGAAGCACTTCCATCTCCATAAGTCCAATTATAATTGGATGTAGGAATACCTATGTATTCTGTTGCTGCAGCATCAATTGTTAAAGGAGAACATCCTGTAGTTTGGTCAATAGAAATGTTAGCATTAACAAGTGGATAAACATCAACAAAAGAGCTTGTATCACAAGAACAACCCAAAGGAGTTTCCACATGCAAGTCAACCCTTCTTGTAACTGGTGTTGCACTTGACAAATTCTTATAAACATGCTGTGGATCAGCTAAAGATGAAGTAGCCCCGTCTCCGAAATCCCATGTATAAGTTGCTGTTGATGCCAATTCATGGTCAATAATACTAGAATTAAAATCAACAATTAAGGAGTCGCAGCTTGATATAGATGTTAATACTGGTGTATAAAGTGCTTTTAATTTAGGGTAAACAATTATGGTTTCTCTGATAGTATCAGTGCAACCAAAGTTATTATATGCTATAAATTCTATTTGGTTTGTATCAACATTTGCTCCTGTGTTTCTATAAATATGATTTATAGATGTTAAACTTTTAAATACTTCAATAGTTCCATCCCCATATGAAATTAAAACAGAATCTTCTCCTGTTGTATTATTAGTAAAATTAATATCTAATGGTGAGCACCCCTCATTATGGTCAATTGAGAAGTCTGCACTAATCTGTGGGTGAACGATTATTTGTTTTTCATAAATATCGTAGCATTCCATCTGTTTATGCCATGCTTTAAGGAGTATGGTATAAACAGTATCGTGATCTGTAGTGTTAATATAAGAATGGAGTAATGTTTGGCTCATTGAATTATCGAATGGAGTATCAAATATTCCATTGCTATCCCAATCAATTAAAAATGTATCAGCTTCGGTTGACAGGTTTTCAAATTCAATTTCAAGTGGCGAACAGCCAGATGTTGTATTTACATTAAACAAAGCTTCCGAGTTTTCATAAACTTCAACTTGAGCAGATAAGGTTGTATCTCCTAAAATGGGCCTTGTTATTGTTACCGAATATGTATGTATTCCTGTAGGTAAAATTGCTTTTGGAGTTGAGCTTGTTGGATCGTCGAGGTATGAAGTTGGAGACCATGAATATGAAGTTCCACCGGTTGCTTTAAATTGCAACTCAGTGTCTGGACATATTTGGATTACTGTAGAATTGTAACCTAGAATTTGTAGTGATGGATTTTTAGATGAAAAATCTGAGAAATAACCATAACGGCAACCTGAAACTCCAATTTCATTTATGAGCCCTAAATGAAATTCTCCTTTTGTGTTTGAAATTATTGTGGCAGTTCCAACAGGTATGTTCGTTGTTGAAATATTCTGAATTTGGGCTACTGACCATTGTGTTCCGGGGACATCTGTAAAGTTAGATTCATTAAAAAAAGTGGGAGAGGATCCATTTATAAGGAATCCATCTTTTGCATCTGTTTTTACGATTAAATGCAAGTGAAAATTATCAGACCTAGATCGTGAAAATCCAACTTTGGTTGAACCTGTGGAGTTGTCTACCGAAGGAAGTATTGCACCTGCCATTTCTGTTCCGGTACCGGTTACATGAAGGATTGATAATTTTTTGTTAGATATTATATATTTATATAATTCAGTATTTGGAAAAGAAACTCTAATTTGTTCTCCTTCCTGGACTATTATATCAACTGCTGCTATAGTTGTATCAACACTCGACGATGTCCACCAAATTCTTGTATTATCTTCGGTCGCTACAACAAACAAATATTCTTCATCACTTGATAAATTTCCTCTTAATGCAATGTATTCTGCTCCTAAGTTTTTTAATGGTACTAATTGGTCGGCTATAATATCCCATCCTCCCCAGATATTTT
Source organism: Bacteroidales bacterium (assembly GCA_013138975.1). Lineage (GTDB taxonomy): Bacteria > Bacteroidota > Bacteroidia > Bacteroidales > UBA12077 > UBA12077. The sequence goes on along the minus strand of WTBR01000129.1, from coordinate 44,936 downwards.
CAATTGGGCGTGGGGCTGAAGGCGATTCAGTTAGATCTTCACACACAGAATCATCTTTAATTACAACAGCAACTTTATCTCCATTTTTAACGTGAATATGTGTGCCTCCTAAATGTTGGTCGCGATAAACACCAAACCAACCAACCAAAAGATCATGTTGCACTGTAGCGTCCCAAGCTGGTGCTAATGAATATACTTCTCTTTTATCTAATGTAATTGTAAAGGGATTTAAAAAACTAGGATTTTCTCCATCTTTAAAAACATAATTTGATGGAAATATTTCAATTTCAGTATTATCTTTTATACTTATAATATCTATTGATGAGTATCCTCTTTCACTATGATTTATATGTCGATTTTGTCCAATATCTTGAAAAGGTATATAAAAATCTTCTCCCAATCCACTTTCCCCTTTTAATGTCCACAAATCACTATTATTTGTGGCGTTTACTTCGTAATAAGCAGTTATTGGAGCAGTGCTTGTTATTAGTATTCCTTTGTTCGAAATATTATTTTGTTCATTCGTAGGAAGTGATAGTTGATCTATAAGTTGCCTATTTTCAATACTGTTCATTTGTTCTGTAGTACTAAATATGCTTTGTTCTGTAGTATTAGCTAGCACAGAAATAGTGATAGGTGTGAAACCCGGGTTTGCCGGCATTTCAATAGTAATATCTGCAGGAGAGTCTGTTGTAGTAAAAACAAAACGAACGGGTCTGTCGCTATGGTCTTCACTTATTTCTTGAACAACAAACCAATAACTGTTTTCCGGCAATGCTGCCGTTTCAGGATTTATCGTTATTTCCTTTATTAAAGTATCGCTACAAGCAAATTCATTTTCTACTATTAGGGTGAGATTTTTTGTTTCAAGGGTGTTGCTTGAATTTGAATATGTATGAGTAAATGATAAATTAGTTTCTGTTTCATAATCGGGTGTGGTAAGATCATTATCATCCCAGTACCATTGATAATTATTTGCTGTATCAATGTTAGTTATGTTTATGGTTAAGGGTGAAGTGCCAGAGTTTGTATTTACCGAGAAGTTTGCTGTTGGATTTTCGCAAACTTCAATCTCAATATTTATTGTAGTATCGGAATAACAAGGTCTTGATATTGTAACTGCATAGTTATGAATTCCAATGGGAAGAACTGCGGTTGGAAAAGGGATATTAGGATCACTTAAATAATCAGATGGTGTCCAAGAGTAGTTAATCCCTCCTGAAGCATACAATTGAATTGTTTCTTCTTCACAAATTCTAATATTGGAGGAACTTGTTCCTCCAATTAGTATCGTACTTCTGTTGTCGGCATAATTGGAGAAGTATCCATATTTGCAACCAGATGTAGGTCCCCCATTAATTATACCAACATGAAAAAATCCATTTGTATTAGAGATTTTTGTTTGCATTGTAGGAATAATTAATTCTGGAGGAATATCTTCAGATCTCAATACTAACCAGTTTGTTGTACCGGGTACAGGAACAAAATCATCTGGCCCAAAAATTGCTTCTGGTGAGCCGTCTTGTAAAATATTATTGATATAGAAGGAATCTTCAGCTCCCGCTGTGACAATAACATTGAGGTAAAAGCTTTCAATTGCAGATTCAGATCTGGTTATTACAACATTTCTGGAACCTTTACATTCGTCAATTGAAGGTAATATAGCACCACCGACTTCACAGCCAAAACCTGTAACATGTAACACAGAGATTTTATTATTACTTCTTATATGGCTTATATCCGTAATTTCTGACCAAAATTCATAAATATAAGTTTCACCTTCATTAATAATTGTTACCGGAGATGTATTTCCATTCAGGTAAATTTCTGTATTATCTTCAATTGCAACAATATAAACATTTTCAGGAGCTTCTTTTGAGGGGAATGTTCCTTCGCCCGGGTCTAGTAAGTAACCTTTTATTGCAATATATTCATGCCCGAGTAAAGCAGTAGGCACTAGCTGATCTCCAATTAAATCATAACACTGACTTTCCCATGCATCTATGCATTTAAAACCTACAGAATCATCTTTTTTAGTAATTGCAATATTTTTATCAGAAGTAATTTTTACCCCACTTAAATGATCTTGGCCGGAACGACCAAAAACATCACTTGGAAACCTTCCAGTTTCACAGTTAGGTGGGAATCCTAATGGAACATTTGTTGTCCAATCCGGAACCAGTGATAAAGTTTCTCCTCGATCAAGGATTACTTCAAAAGTTCCTATACCATATCCGTAAAATTTTTGATTAAGAGTAGATTCAAAAGTTACGGTTGTATTATCTTCTGTTGCTACAATATCTAATGCAGAATAAGCAGGAAACGGCCATGTTGATCCTGACATATTATAACCAACATTTTGAAATATTCCATAAAACTCCTTACCTAATGCATTTTTACCTTTTAAAGTAAAAATATCTGCGTTTACTATGCTGCTTACCTCATAATAAGCTGTTATTAAATTTGTTGCTTTAATATGAATTCCTTTATTATTCTTTCCAAAAATGCCATCAAAAAAAGCGTAGACATTTTCAATTTCGTTTTGTAAACCTAATTGAGTAAAATTAATGCTTATAGTAGAATTTGGCCCTAAATAGTAACTTAAATCGGGGAAGTTTGGATTAGCAGGCATTGTAATATCAACCTGTGCTGATTCATCAGTAGTTGTAATTCTAAGTATAATAGGTTCATCTCCGTGATTAAAACTTACTTCAGGTGCAACAAACCAAAATTCAGTATCGGTTTGGGCGAGTGAAGTATTACAATTTCCAATAAAAAGGGATATAATTATCGCAAGAAGTAAAGATTTTCTCATAATCTATTTGTTAAATTCAAGTTTAAAAATAGATTTTCTTTTTTAATCACAAAAGAAATGGGCAAACTATTTAATATAAAGATATTTAATAAGTGCTGAGAATGCTATTTTGGTAGGATAAATAAGAGCTTGTTCAATAGTAAAAAAGTTGTCTATACTTCGACAGGCTCAATATGACACTTGATGTTAATCAATTTGTCACACTGAACCTGTCGAAGTGTTTTTGCTTTAAGATTAGCTTTTTAGATAATCTCTTTTTATTTAATTATACGCTGGTAAGTATGAGTATTCTTCCCCGTATTGAATCATTTGTTTTGTGTAATCATCTGGATATTCAACCTTAACGTCAGTTATTTCTCCATTTTCCATTACAGGAATTAAATCCGGATTTATAAAACCTCCAAATACTGCACGGTTTAGTTTTGCATATCGTTCGAGTAATTCTTTGTGTAAATCCAGATTAACGGTTACACCATATGATTCTATCATAGCTTCTCCAGCTGCATAATCACCTTCTGATTTTATGCGTTGAATTTCTGCTAATAAATCTCCGAATAAGCTTCGTAATTTTGTATAATCATTAATTCTGATAAATGTTTCACTTTCTTTTGTGTACATTTCAATTACATTCTCTGCTTTACCGTTTTCATACACCCATTTACAAATGGTTTGACGAGCTCGCATATGAGCTTGTTCCACGTTTTTACCAAGTTTTATTCTTGCTAATTGTGTAATTAAGCCGTTTAAGAGATAAGAATCGTATTGTGCTTTGTAGGCTTCAGCATTAGGTAACAGACCTAATTCAACAAGTTTAGTATCTGGTAAATAATAAAGGCCAAATAAATCGGCACGTGCTTCTTCTAGTGGAGTTTGATATCCTTTTAAATCTCCTGAATCAGTACCTTTTAACAACTGTCCACTGCCATGTCCTACAACTTCGTGTAAGTCGGTGTGAAGCATTCCGGTAACATCTACGTATTTTTTAATTCGTTCTCTTACTTCGGTGCTTTCAACAAATTCGTCAAGTAGTCCTGATTTGCCACTTTGGTCATATGCAAAACCAATATTTTTTAAAGTAACAGATTTTGATCCATGATCTTTACGAATCCAATCGGAATTTGGTAAATTAATACCTAATGGTGAAGTAGGATAAGACGCACCACCTAATTGAACAACATCAATAACTTTTGCTGTTACACCTTTTACTTTTTCTTTCTTGAATTTTGTGTCAACCGGGGAATTATCTTCGAACCATTGAGCTTGCTGACCAATTATTTGAGTTAGTTCAGTTGCTTTATCATTTTTTACATTAACTAATGCTTCCCAAGTACCTTTCATCGCCATTGGATCATCGTAAACTTCGATAAAAGCATTTAAGTAATCAATTTTTACATCATTGTTACTTGCCCAAAGAATATTGTATTCGTCCCAAATTTCTAAATCACCTGTTTTGTAATATTCTATTAGCAATTCAAATTCTTTTGCTTGTTTTTCGTTTTCGGCAACAGTTTTTGCTTTCTCTAACCAATAAATAATTTTAGTAATAGCAGCACCATACATCCCGTCAACTGTCCATGCAAGTTCTTTTACTTTACCATTTTCTTTTACAAGTTTCGTATTTAATCCATAGCTAATTGGAGTAGGATCATTTTCAACTATCAGTTTTTCATAATAATTATTAACTTCATCTATAGTTACACCTTCGTAATAGTTGGTGGCAGATTTAGCAACAACATCTTCTCCTTTTTTAGATTCGATTTTTTTAGCATATAAATTAGGATCGAACATTATTGGAGTTATTTCTTTTATTAGTTCTTCTACAGATTGATTTTTCTGTAAAGGAAGTTTTGAAGCGTCGGAATTAAGAATTAGTGTCTCAAAATATTCCTCGCTAAATTCTGGTATAAATTTATCGGTTGAATAATGATGATGAATACCACCCGAAAACCAAACCGTCTTTGTGTAAGTCATAAATTTTTCGAAATCTTCAGATGCTTTATCGCCAGTGTAGCTTAAAACAATTACGTCAAGAGTTTTTCTTACAAAAAGATTGTGTTTGAAATTCTGATCAAAAGTAATATCTCTACCACATTTAGCAGCTTCACTTAAATAATATAAAAGTGTTTTCTGACGTAAATCCAGATTATCAAAATCAGGAATCTGATAACGTAATATTTTGATTTCGGCGAAACGATCAATTTGGTATTGAAATTTTTCTTCTGTCTGGACAGGTTTTTCTGTACAACTGGAAACAAATAGTGTTGTCATTAATATAAAAATTAAAGAGATTAATTTAATGTGTTTTTTCATAGCATATAATATATTTAAAGAATTAATGTCGGTTTCTTTAATTGCAAAAAAATATATCGCTTAATTTATTGCGTGGTAAAAATAGCTGATTTTAATTAAACCCAAAGTTCTAAAACAATACTTTGTTAATCTTTGGCAAAGTTGAATTTTGCAAAAAGTTAAACTTTTGATAATTAGACGTATGATTAATTTAAGCTAAATTGCCAAAGTTCTTAATCTTAAACTAGTACAAAAATGTAACGAACTATTGCTAAAAAGAAATTGATTTAAAATGTTTTTTGCATACTGTGGAACAATACCTATTTTCAATTTTTGTAAATTGCGTTTTATTATTGTTTATAAAACGAAATAGGATAATTTCGACTAGTAAATGACCATCAGTTAAATTTTTGATATTCAAACCTAAAATAAATGAAAAAGCTACTCAAAATATTTATGTACCTTGTTATTGTTGTTATTACGCTTGTAATAGTTTTAGTAATAACTGCAAAATTGGCCGAAAATAAGATAACTGATATTGCTCTGAAAAAAGTTAGTGAATCAATTGAAGCCCCGGTAATTATTGATAATGTATCGTTTACATTATTACGTAATTTTCCTTTCGCTACAATTGAATTAAATGAAGTATACTTAGGTTCTCCAAAAAAACAAAAAGATTTTGACAATGTTTCTATTGAGCAAGATACTATTATAAACATCAGTAAAATATATGTATCGGTTAAATCAAAACCCTTATTAAAAGGAATTGTTGAAATAATGAAAGTTGATATTGATGGAGCTAATATTAATTATTTTGTTGATACAAGTGGAGCCTCTAATTTTGATTTCTTGATGGATACAACTGAAATAGTTGAAGTGGATACAATATCTGCAGAACCATTAAATTTAACCTTAAGTGATATTTCATTTAAGAACATTGTGTGTAATTTTAGTGATAATTCATTGAAAACAGCAGCAAAAATTATTATTCCAGATGTAAAGGTAAAAGCCAAACTTGATGGTGAGCATATATCAGCTTCTGTAACCGGAGCCATAAATCTTACTGATGTTAGTTTTGAGGAAACTAATTTAGACTTAATGAATAATACCGATGTAAAATTTGATGTAGATTATGAAGATGATTCTGTAAGTATAAAACAATTTGTTGTAGATACAGATGGAGCTAGATTAAATTTATTAGGGACTGTTCTTTTAGGCGAAGTTATTAAAACCGATTTGCGATTTGAGGGTTCAGATTTAATTGTAAATGAATTAATTAAGTATGCTCCAAAAGAAATGCTTAAGGAATTTGGCATAAATACAGTTTCCGGAAAAATGAATATGGATGCTACTGTTAAAGGAATTGTCTCAGAATCCGAATTACCTAAAGTTGATCTAAATGTTAATTTTCAAAATGGTAGGATCGTTACAAAAGATTATCCAGAGCTAAAAAATATTTCATTTAAAGGGCAAATTACAAATGGTATTTTAAGAAATAATAAGTCTACACAAGTAGATTTTAGCTCATTTCATTTTGAAACAGAACAAAGTAAGTTTGATGTGATTTTTTCAGTTATAGATATTGATCATCCTAAATACAATGTTAAATCGAATATGGAAATTAATGTGGCTGAGTTTAGTGATTTCATTCCTGATTCGACGGTTCAATACATTGATGGAAAAATTATAGCAAGTATTTCAACAAAAGGAGAAGTGCCGGATTCTATTGGTGATGATTTTATTGATTATGTGATGGCAAATAGTCGAGCCAACATTAAGTTGACGGATTTTAATGTTGATGTAGATACATCCTTAACAATCAAGAATTTTTCAAGTGAACTCGCTTACAAACCTAATAATTTTAGGATTAATAACTTAAGTATTTCAATTCCAGATTATAAAGTAAATCTTAAGAATACATCTCTTGATGCTCATTTCAAAGGAAGTATAAACAATACATCAGAGATGAGTTTGGATTTAAAATCTTACCACCTTGAAACAGAGAGTTCAGAATTTAGTGGTTTTGCTAAGGTTAAGAACTTTGATCATCCAACTTATTCATTTACTAGTAATATAAAATTAAACTTAGATGAGATTTTTACTATGTTGCCAGATTCCATTGTAAATAGTTTAACAGGAAATGTTTCGGCAAATATTAGATCTTCAGGAACATTAAATTTGGATTCGATTGCAGATCAAGCAATGGGCATTGTATTTAATAGCAGTGAATTTAAATTAAATTTTGATAGTATTTCGGTAGAAATGCCCGACGATTCATTATATAAAATTGAAAATTTCTCAGGTTTAGTGAATATGAGCCCTTCAGCAATTACAGTTAATAAAATGAGTGGAATTGCTGGTGGGATTGAGTTTGAAATTGATAAAACAAGAATTGAGAATATTTATAATTCGGTTATCCTGAATAATAAAGAACAATTATTTGTTGATACTCGATTAAGCTTAGGCGATTTGGATTATAACATGTTTGCTCCATTTATGGAGACAGATTCTTTGTTGCTTGATTCAACTCAAAATAAAACTTATGCAGAAGTTGATTCTATTTCTGAGCCAATAAATTATACCATGCTTATAAAAGGTGTAGCAAAAGTAAAAAGCTTAACTTATGATAAAGTTCTTATAGAAGATATATCTACCTTATTTAACGTACAAGATAGTGTTTATATACTTGATCAATTTAAACTAAGTGCGTTTGAAGGAGACATGAATACATCTGTTAAATATACTTTAAAACCGGAAAATAAATCTTCTATAGAGATGTATAATGTTGTTGAGAGTATGGATGTTAAGAAATTATTGCAAGATTTTGATGATTTTGAGGATTTTTACGAACCAAGTATTTCTCATGAAAATTTAAGCGGCCTATTCTCAATAGATATGTATAGCAGGTTTGTGCTCATAGGAGATTCTTTAGTAGAAAAGGACATGAGAGTAAAGGGTGATTTTAAAATTGAAGATGGAGGAGTATATAATTATGAACCAGCAACAAGTTTATCTAAGTTTACAGGAATTAACGAGTTGGATAATATAAAATTTAAAACACTTAATAGTGATATATTTATATCTAAAGGAGCAATATATGTTCCCGAAACGTATATTTCAAGTACAGCCTTAGATATCACAGCCTATGGTATGCAAAGTTTTGGTGAAGATTATGAATATCATTTACAAATACAATTATCAGAAATATTGTTTGGTAAATCGAAAAAAGAACTTAAAAAGCAAAAAAAGGCTGGCGATGAAGTTACCGATATTGAGGGAGGTACACGGGAAATTATAGTGTATAGTCTTAATGGTAAAAGTAAAAATGGTTTTGATAATAAATCATTACAAAAAAGTATGGCAAGTAAGATTAAAATGCAGGAAAAAATGTTAAAATTCAGATTTGATCCTAGATTGTTTAACTTTGACACAAAAGTAAATTCAAAAATAAAATAAAATATTTATTCATTAAAAAACAAAGATATGAAGAAGAGCTTTTTTATATTATCAATGTTGCTTTTCGGGGTAATGCTTGCCACCTATACTAGTTGTGAAGAAGACCCTGTTGAAGCATGTGAACAAGACGAAATTTGTGAAGGAGAACCAGAAGTGACTCTTTGCTGTACTGATGGTGAAGATTGTTACTGGACTTATAATGGTGATTCATATCCTGATACTGACGCTGGGGTGAATAGCTTATATGACAACCTTGGTTGTGCTAGCTCAAAAAAATCAGCATCTTATGATCAGGAAAAAAATGAAATTATCATCAAATTGTTAGCTTTGCGTGATAGAGTTATAGAAAAAAGTCAACGATAAACGCATTATAAATAATTGAAAAAGTCGGCAATTTAATTTTGCCGACTTTTTATTTTAAATTAGGTTCTTTTTATTCGTTTTTGAAAGAAAAGAAGGACTTTTTTTTTAGCTGCTTTTTAAGTTTTGATTCAAGATCAGATCCTCTTAGGTTAATGCCAACAATTATACCATCACCGTCAATCAAATAACTTGAAGGAATGCTTCTAATAGAATAGGATTGTGCTACTGAATTTTTCCATCCTTTTAAATCACCTATATGGTAAGGCCAATCAAGTTGATCTGCCTTAATTGCATTTTCCCAAGCGACTTTTTTAAAATCTAATGATACACCCAATACAGTAAATCCTTTACCATTTTTAAAGTTTTGATCTTTATATTCATGGTATATTGCCACAATATTTGGATTTTCTTTTCTACACGGTTTACACCATGATGCCCAGAAATCAATTAATATCATTTTGCCACTTAATTCCGATAATTGAAATTCTTCACCTGTAATTAAATTCTGAACTATATCAGGAGCTTTATCGCCAACTTTTAAATTCTGACTATATAGTTTAATTGATATTATGCTAATTGCAAAAAGAAGTATCAGTTTGGTTTTCATTGTATATTACGATTTAATTTTGCTAAGATAAGTATTATTAGATAAATGCCTAAAATATGCAATGTGTTTCTATTTTCAATGAAATTAATTTGGAGTAGCTTTCAATACAAAAGAATTGATATAAAAATAGGAGCTGTCCAAAGAGTTAGTTTTAAAGTAAAAACACTTCGACAAGCTCAGTGTGACAAGCTGATTAGTAGAAAGTTGTCATGCTGAGCTTGTCGAAGTATAGACAACTTTTTGGACAGCCCTTTTCAAAAAAGAATATTTAATGTGTTATTAAATCAGTCTTTCATTTCTCATTCTTTCCGTTATTTGCTCAATACTTAGCATTGAGTTCGGCATTACAAAATTGGCGCATTTACCAACTTTTTCGGAAATAATAAATCTTTTACACTCCTTGTATTTTGTATTATCCCGACAAAAAATATTTTTATAAGTTTCTGCCGATTCTTTCCTTTTTAATAAATTATCATTAAAAAGTGGACATTTTTGAGTTTTGGAACATAAATTATGCATAATGTTTATTTGATTATTTTTTTCTAGAGACTAATCTTTTTAATTTTATTGAACCAGCTCATAGTCAAGCACGTCAGACTCTTCTTTAAATATAGTCATATCTCCTTCTTTAAGCATTTTGTCATACATCATTCCATTAGCTCCAAAAAGTAATGTTTTAGCTTCATATCCTAAAACTCTTAGGTAAGCAGCCACAAATGATGAAGTATGACCAGTATAGCAATATACAACTATAGTTTTATCTGTTGGAAGAGTTGTTAACTCTTGAGCATAAGAAAGACTAGCTTTTGGAGTATATTGTACAGATTCAGGAATGTGACCTATTTCATAATGTTCTTGTTTCCAGTAATTAACAGTGTAATTTGTTGCACTGTTTAAAAATGCATCTGCATTTGTGATTTTAGCATCACCAACACCTATTTCAAATAATTCTTCAACACGTGCACGAAGTATCGCTTCTCCTGTAGATTCTCCGGTGTTTATCACAGGTAGGTTTCCAGCGTCGTTTTTAGTACCGGCAGTTTTCACCATTTGAGTAGCTTTAGCATTACTAATTCCACTTACCCAATAATCACTTGTGGCTGTGTTCCAGCTACACATTCCCCATGTCATAGCTTTTACGTTAGAATAACCTAGCATGCGGAGTAAAGAAGTTCCATAACTCGCTCCCTGACCACTATAACATAAGATGGTTACTGTTTCTTTTGATTCTAAGGAATTAAATTCGTAATGACTTAGCAGGTCACTAAATGCTACATTTACTGCTCCTCGAATGTGTCCAGTATTATAATCAGCCGCAGCACGAGTATCAATAATATACATATCTGTACTCGAAGTTAATACAGCATTATGTACATCTGTTGATTTAATCATTGCAGGGAATGGATCAGTATTAACAAACTCACCAAGATATTCTGCGAGAATCTTAGTTTCATTGATTAAAGAATCATCTTCATCGCATGCAGCAAAAAGTAGAAACACCGAAAGGATACTTAATAATATGTATTTTGAATTTTTCATTAGTAAATTTTAATATGGATATTCACAAAAATTATAAGTTATTGAGATATAAGTACATAATTAGAGATTTACGTCCTTACAGGTCAATTTAAATTAAGTTGCCTTTTCAAGGCGAATATTTATTCACAATAATTCAACCCAAGGCCTTGCCTTCGGGCTGAAATTAACTGCACTTTCAGTGCGTTACAGCGAAAAAGCTTTATCAAGTTTCAAGCCTTGATTCTCATAATATATTAAAAAAAGAGATTGCATTACACAATCTCTTTTTTTACCCTTTTCTCAATATTATTATTGACCAAATGTATAGTCATGAATTTCTGTATCTGCCCAAACTGTTCCCGGCATGTCATCATGAGACATTCCATTAACACCAAAAAGAATTGATTTTGCATTATATCCTAATACTCTTAAATAAGCAGCTACGTGAGCTGATGTTTGACCTGTATAACAATAAACTGCAATAATCTTGTCAGTAGGAAGAGTTTTTAAGAAAGTATCAGAAGTTAAAGATGCTGTTGGAGTATATTGAATAGCACCTGGGATATGTCCCCAGCTGTAGTCAGTCTCGTTCCAGTAATTAACTATATAATAGTTCTCTGATGCAGCGAATACTGCTGCACTGCTAACATTTGCTTCGCCAAAACCTTCAGCAAAAACAGTTTCAACTCTGTCTCTTAAAATATCTTCAGCATCGGTTTCGCCTGTATTTAATTCTGGAAGATTTCCTTCTACAGCTTTTGCAGTAACGTCAGGAACTAATTGAGTTGCATACATATTACCAACATTGTTAGCACTTGTCCATGATCCAGAAGTTGATTCATTCCAACCACACATTCCCCATTTCATGTCTTTTGTATTGGTGTAACCCATTGTTCTTAACAATCCGTTCGCCCAACCTGCAGTTTGACCACTATAACAAGCAATAACAACAGTTTCATAATCTTGTAAGTTGTTAGCTTCATAATGTGTAAGCACATCACTTGCTAAAACATTTACTGCACCCTCAATATGGCTTATAGTATAATCATCAGCATCACGGATATCCATAACATATTGATCTGCACTAGTTAAAACTGCAGAGTTCACATCTGTAGTTTTTATCATCACAGGGAAAGTATTAACTACAGTTCCTCCTGTACTTTCAAGATATTCAATAAGCTCATTCGCTTCGTTTATTACAACAGCATCGTCATCATCATCACAAGATGCGAAAAATAAAAAAGCAGATAAAACGCTTAACAATAAAATTTTTGTGTTTTTCATAATGTTAATTTTTGTTTTATAAAACATATTTAATAATTAATTAATTTTTTTCAGACCATGAAGATGGTAATTTGCCATCAACAGTAATCTTTGTTGTTGCATTTAATTCCCAGTCTAATAAATCTTCTTGGAATAAATACAATTCCTTATTTATTAATGTGCCACCTTCATTTCTAATATGACAGTTTGATGAGCAACTAGCTCCATCTGCAACTTGCGTTCTGTCAGTCCATTTTATTATGTTGTGTGGAGTCGTAAAATTATATGTAGGGAATGCATCAAAATTAGGATAAGCATTATCTGTATAAGCATCCCAGTTTTCAGGTGCTGCAAGGGTTCTTCTTACCAATACAAAGTCGAAACCTTCTTTTACATCAGGTATTGGATTTTGAGCAATTTTAAAATCAAGGTATGCAGGAATCATTGCACCAGCTCCACTTTTTCCTTCTTCAAAATTAATATGACATTGACCACAGTTGTTATATTCCTGAGAGTGACAAACTTGACAATTAAAGTCGTCGTAGTGCACTGAATGGTAGCTGTTTGCATCAGCAGTTTCGCTATCGCTATGACAATCGGCACATGTTGGTAATTCGGTATAAGCATACCTTTGATCAACAGTTTTTCCATCTCCATGTAATTCTGCTCCAGTATGACAATCCATACATGTGTAGTCATTATTTGTTAAATGAACATCAGGTACTGTTCCTGAGGCAACACCTAAATAAGCATGTCCACCTCTGGATGTATGACAACTAATGCAGATTTTAAGCATATCAGGAGTTTTATTAAAAGCATGTCCGTTTGAAAGACCTCCTCCTGCAATTGGTGGACGCACAATATGACAGTTTCCACAAGTTCCATGGCAAGTAGCACAGTTCGCAGTGTAACCTTCAATTTGATGTTGAGGTAATTTGTCAAAATCTTCTGGGCCAGATAGTCCACTTCTTATAGTTACTTTTCTTTTCTGACCGGTTCCATTATGAAGACTAGTCATAAAATCATCTGCTACCTCACTGTGACAAGTTCCACATTTCTCTCCATAAAACATTGAAGGATGAGAAATGAAATCATCGGAATGGGCTAAGTTCTTATCAGATGTGTTATCTGTTCCATTATGGCAAGTAACACAACCCATATCGTAATGACCTGATTTTTTAAAATCCTCATAACCTGTACCTCCCATATATACTCTGTCGTAAGGTTCATAGTGTGGAGCTTCACCTCCGCAACCACCAGCAGGAGCAACTGTGTCTGGTGAATATACTTCTTGTAGATGATCATAATTGGTATGACATCCTTCGCATGATTCAACAGTTAATCTTTCTGTATCATCATCATCATGTGTTATTGTTTTGTTCGTACAATTAGAATTTACAATTGCCAAAATTGCTATTGTAAACAATAATATTAGTCTATTAATTTTCCTTTTCATGTTATTTATTTTAAAGGTGTTGGTAGGCGTTTAATTGAATGTGTAAAGGTTGTTAATTAATTAACAGCACAAAAGGAAACTAAATTGATATGCATCCAGTATATGTTATGAGATTGAATAGGTATTAAACTGATGTATATCAGTTTTATTTATGATTTATTGTTATATTTGCAACTGTATATACATATAAATATGTAGCTATGAATAAAATAACTGCTTTAAATAGTTGTGCTGTAAGCAACGCAAAAAGTCTTAGTTTCGATCTTTTAACATCAGAAGAAGCTGAATTAATTGATGAAAATTCAATTGAAGTCAAGTATAAAAAAGGTGAAACAATATGTAAATTTGGTACAATTGCACCTCATATTATACATTTAAAGAAGGGTTTGGCTAAAATATATTTGGAAGGCTTAAATAATTCTTTGATTCTAAAAATAATTCCTCCGGGAAAATTGATAGGTTTGACTTCAATTTTAGATGGCAATAATGTATTTCCTTATTCAGCACAAGTTTATGAAGATTCTGTTGCTACTTTAATAGACATAAAAGTTTTTAGAACAATTATTACTCAGAATGCAAAGTTTGCTGCGTCGGTAATTGATATTTTATGCGAAAATTCTTTACAAACTTTTGGTAGATTCTTCTGTTTAACTCATAAACAGCTATATGGTAGAATGGCTGATATTTTATTGTGTTTAGCTGAACGTATATTTAATCTTACCGAATTTGATTTAAACCTTTCCAGGAAAGAATTAGCCGAATTAACAGGAATGTCTACAGAAAGTGTTATTCGTATGCTAAAGAAATTTAAAGACGACGGAATAATTGAAATGAAAGGTAAAAAATTGAAAATAGTAGATTATGAAAAATTAAAGAAAATAAGTGATTATGGATAGAAATTATAAAAATATATAATAAAAAAAGCTTTCTATTTGGAAAGCTTTTTTTTTGATACTAAAGCGCCGACAATTTAAGCCTTAATTATTTTGTTAAGGCGTTCTTTGTTTCAGACCATCGGGTTAACCCGATGGTGTTTTGTTAAGGGTTTGGTACTTTATTTAATCGAAAGATTAACAACTATTATTAAACCTATCCATTCAAACTAATTTGGCGTAAAATATTGATGTCTTTAATGTTAATATGCCCCTTCTCATCTTCAATTATTCCATCCGTTTTTAAATCTTTTAGGGTGCGAACAACACTCATCATTGACATGCCTGTAAAATCAGCTAAATCTTTTCGAGATAGGATCATTTTGAATTTTTCGGATTTAAATATATTATCAGAAAGATATAAAAGGGCATCGGCAACACGACCATTCATTTGTTTTTGTGCAAGACTAGCCATTTTATCGTAAAATTGGAGGGACTCTTCATTTAATGATGCAATAACTGTTTTGGCAAATTGACTGTTTTTATGGATAAGTTTTTCTATTGTAGTACGATCAATTGAACACACAACAGCATTTTCAAGAGCAGCTACCGAGAATCGTGCTATATTATTATTATTGTTAAATAAAGAAGTTAATCCAATTAGTTTTCCTTCGGGTATAATATCCAATATCAGATTATGTTCTAAATCGGTTTCTTTATAAACTTTTGCAAATCCCGATTTTAAATACATTACATGTGTAACAAAAGAGCCTTGTTTTGAAATTATTTCACCCTTTTTAAAATTTAGTTGAACTCTATTTTCATTTGTAAGGCTTAATTCGGCTTCATTTAATTGCTTAAAGCAAAGCGATTTTTCTTTGCATTCAAAACATCTTGTTTTTTGAAATGAATTCATATTTAATCGATAATATTTGAGAGGAAGATAATGAAAATTATTTTATTCAACGCAAAGATATAATTATTTAATAATAAACATATGTTTATAAAACAATAGACATATTAACATATAATGACTGTTGCATAATAGTTAAATTAGTGATTTATTCTGGAACTTCTATTGTAGATTTGTTAAGAATATAAGTATGTACATATTTAAAGAAATAAATATTACAATATGAAGATAAAGAATCAGTTAGCAATATTTTTCGTTTTAATGATCATCTGGATATTAATAAATAATAGTCTGGATTTGGAAGTTTTAGGTGTTGGATTCATATTATCCTTAAGTCTGGCTTTTATTTTTGGGCGACGCACCAATGTTCTTGATGAGTTCAAATTTACACCAAAAGCATTCTTTTATACGGGAGTTTATTTATTAGTTTTCTTTTGGGATTTAGTGAAATCAAATATCCACGTAGCACTAATAGTTTTAAAACCATCTCTTCCAATTAATCCTGGAATTGTTAAAACTAAAACGGTTTTAAAATCAAAAATGGCACGCATGATCCTGACCAATTCAATAACATTAACTCCAGGAACATTAACTGTGGATATTGAAGATGATATATTATATATACACTGGATAGATGTAAAGTCAGAAGATATTGATGTTGCTACAGAGAAAATTGTAAAGAAGTTTGAAAAAATCTTAGTTAAAATATATGGTTAATATAATATTAATAGTAGCCGCAAGTATAATGATGTTAGCAATATTGTTAACACTTTATCGGTTTTTTAAAGGCCCTACAGAATGTGATCGTTTGGTTGCATTTGATGTAATGACAGTAAGCTCATTATCTATCATTGGGCTAATTGCAAAGTTTTCCGGACGTATTATATATCTGGATGTTGCTATGGTTTATGGATTACTCAGCTTTTTGGGGGTAGTTATTGTTGCACGTTATTTTGAGAAAGGACTGTAATATGGAAAATTCAATTATTGAAGTAATAGGTGCAGTGTTGGTTTTATGCGGATCAATATTTTTATTCCTTGGAGCGCTTGGACTAGTTCGTATGCCCGATGTTTATAACAGAATCCAAACTGGAACAAAAGCATCAACATTAGGAACTTTCTTATCGCTTTTTGGATTATTACTGATTGTGCCTGAGTGGTGGGGGAAACTTTCCCTTCTAGTAATATTTGTATTAATAACAAATCCGGTTTCATCGCATGTTGTAGCCAGAGCATCACATTGTATTAAAGTACCTTTATTTACTAAAAATGGGGTAGATCAATACGAAAAAGATGCAGAGAAATTTTTTAATGGAGAACTAAACGACGATTAATATGCTAAGTATAATTCTAGCCTTATTTCTAGGGATTTTAATATTGGTTTTGGCAGTAATGGCTGTTCAGAATAAAAATATTGTTGTAGCAATTATTGCTGCAGGAGCCGTTAGTTTGTTTGCTTCTATTCTATATTTAGTGCTTGCAGCACCCGATGTAGCAATGACAGAAGCTGCAATAGGTAGCGGTTTATCAACTATCATTTTCTTTTATGTATTAAATAAAATAAAAAGGCAAAATGGTTAAAAATTCATTCATATTTCTAGTACTGATTGGTTTAGCTGCCATTTTATTAAATCTATTTGCAGGTTTTAATGGCAGTACCGAATTAGGAACAATTGCTGCTCATTATGCTTCTAAAGGAATCGAAGAAGTAGGTTCAGCAAACCTTGTAACATCTGTTGTTGTAAGCTATCGAGGCTTAGATACTCTTGGTGAAGTCACTATTTTATTCTTGTCGGCAGCAATTATTGGTTTTTTCTTAAAGGTCGATAATACAGATAATAAGAATAGACAGTTAAAATATACAAGTGAAATTTTAAATACAGCATCACAGGTTTTAGTTCCGATCATGTTACTTTTTGGAGCTTATGTATTTATTAATGGTCACCTTTCACCCGGGGGTGGATTTCAAGGTGGAGCTATTATAGCATCCGGACTTGTGTTGATGTTTATTGCTCAGCCTAAAAAGGAAATGGGTCATAAAATGATCAATATCGTTGAATCTGTATCGGGTGTTAGTTTTGTGTTATTGGGAGTTGCAGGAATACTTTTTGCATCAGGATTTCTAGATAATAAAATACTTTCACTTGGTAAGTTTGGAACTCTATTTAGTGCTGGAATAATCCCAATCATTTATATTTTGGTAGGTCTGAAAGTTGGATCAGAATTAACAGGAATTGCACTTAGTCTTAAAGAAAATCAGAACGAAGCATAATGGAAAATATTACGTTACAAAATATAAGCCTTGCCATCGGAATTCTTGTAATTCTAATTGGATTGTGGGGTTTACTTACTCAGAAAAATCTGATTAAGATAGTTATCGGATTTGCTTTATTCGATACCGGGATACACATTGTTATGGTAAGCATAGGATACATTAAAAATAGAACTGCTCCAATTATTGATAGTGCAGTTGATATGAATAATGCGAGCAATTTAGTAGTTGATCCAATTCCACAAGCACTGGTTTTAACAGCCATTGTTATCGGATTAGGAATAACAGCTTTAATGTTATCATATGTATTAAAGATGTATCAAAAGAAAAAATCATTGGATATCACAAATTATAAAGATCTAAAATGGTAGGACCAATATATATAATAGCAATTGCGCTTGGAACAGCATTCTCACTTGGATTTTTCAAGAATGCCAATCGTAATATTTCTTTCTCATTGATGTTTTTGGCAATGGCTTTTCTGACTTTTATTTCGGGTCAGTGGCTTTATGCCTTTTTAACTCAACAGCAAGAAACAATACAAATATTTACAGCAGGATTTAAACCTCCATTTTCGATCAGTTTGCAAATGGGATTTCACGAAGCTGTTTTCTTAACCATGATTAATTCCTTGGGATTGCTTTCTGCAATTTATCTATTCGATCATCTTCGGGAAAAAGGAGTAAATATGATGATGGTATTCATGCTTCTTTTCATGGGATTGAACGTTGTTGTTATGACACGTGATATTTTCAACCTTTTTGTATTTCTCGAAATTAGCAGCATTGCTTTAGTCGGATTAATCATTTTGGAAAAGAAACAAGATGCCATAAGTTCAGGCTTTAAATATCTTATTGCTTCGGGAGTAATTAGCGGAATTTTACTAATTGGAATAGTAGCTACATATTATTATAGTGGTTCATTATATATTAATGATTTAATAAGTGCTAACTTAAGCTTAGTTAAAGGCGGATCGGTTGCGGTATTCTTAATAATGATAGCTGTTATTTTGGAGCTAAAACCTTTTCCGGCAAACGGATGGGCATTAGATGTTTATCAATCGGTTAACGCAGGCATTGGCCCAATAATTTCCGGAGGAATTGCAACAGCAAGCTTATTTATATTATATAAACTTTTACCAATTGGTGGCGATGCATGGTTATTACCAATCGGGATTACAGGAGTTATTTCATTCTTGGGATCAAACTTTTTGGGAATCAAACAAAAAAGTTCAAACCGAATCTTAGCATATTCATCAATTAGTCAGGTTGGTTTATTAATGATAATCATGAGCCTTTCTACAAGCTTAGGCGATAAATTCGAATTTGTATTTTTCTCAGTATTAATAAGTCAGTATTTAGCAAAAGCCGGATTATTTTGGATAGCCGGAATAATAAATAAAGACGAAATAGATGACTGGAATATTCTAAAAAAATCTCCCGGTTTAATTGTTCTTGTTGGAATCTTTATGTTTACCCTACTTGGATTACCACCGTTTCCTGCATTTTATGGAAAATGGGAATTAATAATGAATCTTTCACAATCAGGTAATTTTGTTTGGGTAGGAATAATTCTTTTGGGATCATTATTCGAAGCAATTTATTTGTTACGATGGTTCGGTAAGATTTTAATAAAACAAGACAATCTTGAAGATCTAAAAATAAAGTTTCACAAACTTATACCAGTAATATTTGTATCATTTGCGATCTTATTATTTAGTTACTTAACAGCAAAATGGTCGGGATTAATTGGCATCAAATATTATATACCTTTCATCATCGCGTTATTGATTTTTGCATTTGATTTCTTGCCTGTATTTATTAAAAATATAGCAGCAATTTCTACAGTAGCTTGGTATTCATATGTATTAATTTATCAAACATACATTCCCGAAAATGACATTTTACGAATTGTATTCGGATCAATATTCTTGATAGGAGCAATCATAATGTTAATTCCCGGATTTACATTCAAAGGGAAACGACAAGGATTTTATCCATTAGTAATTTTAATGTTTTCAGGTTTAGCCGGATTAATTGAAGCACGAACAACATTCCAGTTTTTCTTCGCTTGGGAAATAATGACACTAGCATCTTATCTATTAATTATACGTGGGAAAAATGCAGTAAAACCGTCGTTCAATTACATTCTATTTTCAATGGCAGGAGCATTTACAATGTTCGCTGGTTTTGGACTTGCTTTTGCCGAAACAGGAAGTATTTCCTTAAATGCATTAGCAGATGTTTTAGTTTATGCAAACTGGGCTTATGCGCTAATCGCAATTGGATTCTTAGTTAAAATTGCAGCCTTTGGAGTTCATATATGGCTTCCTAGTTCTTATGCCGAAGCCGATGATGACGTAACTTCAATGATTTCCGCAATATTAATTAAATCAGGTGTTTTCGGATTAATTATCTTAATGCTTTCCATGTCGCTGAAAAATGCCGTTAGTCCAAATATTCCTTATGTTTTAGGTTGGATTGGAGCAATTGGTGCTCTTATTGGTAATATGATGGCAATTTATCAGGAAGATGTTAAAAAATTGATTGCATATTCAAGTATCGGAATTATGGGATATATTCTTTTCGCACTTTCCATGATGTCGCATATGGGATGGTTAACCGCATTCACATATTCAATTGTACATTTCTTATACAAAGGATTATTGTTTTTAGCAATAGCCGGAGTTATATACAGAACACAAACACGAAATATTTACGAAATGGGTGGCTTAATAAAACGAATGCCCCTTTCATTTATTTCTGTTTTAATTGGTATTATAACACTTGCAGGAATGCCTCCATTAGCTGGATTCGCAGGTAAATGGATGTTTTATAATGCGGTTATTATGAAAGGTTGGTATTTGCAAGGAGCTATTGTTTTCTTTTCGGGAATTGTTGCATTCCTTTATTGCTTTAAGCTGATTCACAATATATTCTTAGGCCCATTAAAAGATAATCACAGGAAATTAAAAGAAGCTTCAATTTGGTGGTTGATTCCGCAATTTATATTGATAATTGGAATAATGGTCATCTCAGTATATCCAAAAATCGTAGTTGAACCAATCGGACAATATTTAAGTATGTATTTCCCTAATGATGGCCTGGTTTGGGATGGAACAACAGCATCAACAAGATTAGGTTATTGGGATGCTACAAAAATCATGACGGTATTTGCGGGAATGTTTGGTGTGCTTTTTATCATTTTATATTCAATGAGCAGGAAAACACAACTTGTTGAACAATTTAATATTGTTTTTCAAGGTGAACGCCCAGAACGTCCTGAGACTACACATTATGCACATAATATGTATGCTCCATATAATAAGGCTTTAGGATTTTTAACAGCACCATTTATTACAAGTGCTTGGAAGTTTGTGTATGAATCAATTCATTCAATTAGCGATCAGGTAAGAAAGTTCTATACTGGAAACGGACAAACTTATGCAATGCATATTATAATTTATGTAGTTGTATTTTATTTATTCATAAACGGCGGATTCTAAATTACATACAATGAAAATATTATACGTTTTATTCAGCTTTTTTATCATTCTTAATTACGGTTTATTACAAACCGGATTTATAAGAAGAATCACAGCACGTGTTGGAAAACGAATTGGAGTTCCATTTTATCAACCATACATTGATTTAGTAAAAAACTATGCAATTCGTTCACAGTTTTCGCATGGTGTTATGTTTTATTTAGGACCAGTTTTTAGATTATCTGGTGGAATAGGAATATTCCTGTTTATGCCTTTGATTTATGGCAACGAGATGTTCTCAAATTTCTCCATGTCTGGAGATTTAATTCTGATACTTTATTTCATGTTCATCGGAATGTTAGGAATGGCATTAGGAGCTGGAGAAGGTGGACATCCATATTCAATTATTGGTATCACACGTGGATTATCACAATTTACAACTATCGAAGTTCCAATGACACTGGCAGTAATTTCTATTGCAGCACAATATCAAACCTTATCAATTTCTGAAATAGTGGCAGCACAGCAAGGTGGTTTTATGAATTGGACAATAATGACCAATCCTTTAGCTACAGCTGCAGCAATGTTAGCATTCTTAGGAATGATTGGATATGCTCCGTTTAATGTTGTGAATGCACCACAAGAAAATCCTTTAGGTCCGCCAACAGAATTTCATGGTACATTCCTAGGAATGCTTCAAACAAACAGAGTGATTTTGCATGTTATTGAATCTATCCTTTTTATGAATTTGTTTTTTGGTGGAGCAACAAACTGGCTTGCCCTTATTGTTAAAGCATTCATAATATATTTTTATGCAGTTTTTATTGGTACAGTCTTTCCAAGATTTAGAATTGACCAATCCATTAAATGGTTCCTTTTTATACCAACAATTTTAGGAATCTTAGCAGTTATATTTATATCGTAAACAGCCAATGGCTGAAATATAAATTGAGAAGCGAAAGAATTGAAAACAAGTTTTGTGACACAATTATAAATACGGAACAATTGTTATGGCAGAAGAGAAGAATTATAAAATTATACAACCCGAAGATACAGAAGAGAATAAATTTCTGAAACCGGAAAATTATAAAAGAGAAGTTACGGCTCCCGATGGAGAAACATTTGTTGTTGATCCTATAAACGATTATTTCTGTGATGCGAAACCGCAGCCACATGCACCAAATACAATTAAGATTGTTGAGAAATTCCTGAATTGGGCTCGATCAGAATCTATTTGGGTATTAGGATACGGAACCGGTTGTGGTAGTATTGAGATTTATCCTTTAATGACACCAAGGTTTGATGCATATCGTTTTGGTGTTCAGCAACGCCCAACACCACGACAATCAAACCTTTTTATTATCTCTGGTTATTTAAGTGTAAAAACCTTAAAAAGAGCAATCAGAAGTTACGAGCAAATGCCTAGTCCAAAATATGTTATGGGTTTAGGGAGTTGTACAATAAATGGAGGAATGTATTGGGATAGTTACAACACCATTAATAGATTAGATCAATATATGCCTGTTGATGTTTATGTTGCAGGATGTATGCCAAGACCAGAAGCTTTACTTGCCGGATTTATGGAACTTAAGAAGCGAATTAAAGAAGGTAAAGGCGAAGGTGCAAACGAATACGCTGAGAAATTTGATTGGTATAAAGCAAATCAAAAGAAAGTGATTAAGGATTGGAATATGCCTGACTATAACTGGTAAAAATAATTAAGAATGAATAATTCAAAATTAGGAATTTTTGATCTCAATACTTGATACTAAAATCTTGATACTTAAGTAATGAAAGACATAATAGAAAATATACAAACAAAGTTCAGTATCTCAGAAGTTACAAAACAAAGGGATAATCAATATTTCATCTCAGTTGAAAAAAAGGATGCTGTACAAGTTGTTACATATTTAAAGGATATTGAGAAATTTTCAAATTTTATCTTGCTAACTGCTGTTGATTGGATAGAAAAAGGGCAATTTCAACTAACTTATCTTTTAAGTGATCCAATAAATAAACTTGATATTGGAGTAAGAACTTTTATCGAAAGAGAAAATGCAACGATGGATTCTGCGCATCATTTATGGGAACATACGGCAACATTTCAACGAGAGCTAAAAGAAATGTTTGGAATTGATTTTCCGGGAAGCCCACGTGTTGATGAGCCATTTTTGTTAGAAGGTTGGGATAATATTCCTCCAATGCGGCGTGAGTTCGATACTAAAAAATATTCAGAAGAAACTTATTTTCCTCGTCCGGGACGTACAACAAACGATCCGGCTGAGCACATGAAAAAAAAGCTATATCCTAATGAGAAAAAATAACTTATTTCATTGGACACCAGATAGAAGTGCATTTCCAACTGCAGGAGCAGACGGGAAACTTGATATTGATTTGGATTCGCACAAATTTGTGAAAATCTGGCATGGACCAAATCATCCCGGTGTAACCGGCAACATGTCTCTGGAGTTAACAATTAGTGGCGACGAAATAATGGAATCAAAAACACATGTTGGATACCTTCATCGTGGATTTGAGAAACTATATGAACGCAGAACATGGATACAATGCTTTCCTACTGTAGTTCGTATGTGTGTTCCTGAATCTGATTCAAACGAATATAATTTATCAGTCGGAATTGAAGAATTGGCCGGAATAGAAATACCGGAAATGGCAACATGGTTAAGAACATTAACTCTTGAAATGTCGCGTTTACAGGCTTTACTTCGAATTGTTCCTGCACAAGGCGGAACTTTAGGCTTAGGCTTAGGTGTTCAGTGGGGAGTATATCTTCGCGATTTAATTTTAGATCGTTTCGAAGAACTTACAGGTGGAAGAATCTACCATATGTACATGATTCCTGGTGGAGTTCGTGGATTATTGCCAGAAGGATTTAAAGATAGATTAGAAGAAAACCTGAAGTTGGTAGATGAGTTTGCTAAAAATCTAAAAAGATTAATGCTCGACAATGCAGTATTTAAAAAGCGTACTATTGGAACTGGGTACATTCCTGCTGACTGGGTTAATAAATACGGAATTGTAGGATTTGTTGCTCGTGGAGCAGGCGTTATGAAAGATGTCCGAAAAGATTATCCTTATTTAGCTTACGATCAATTGGATTTTGAGCCTACGATGAGCACCGATTCTGATATTTATGCAAGAACCGTGATTCGTTGGAACGATATGATTACTTCTGTTGATTTGTTAAGACAAATAATGGCAAAAATGCCAACAAAAGGGGAATTTAGAGCTCCAACACCAAATGTTTTACATTGGGAAGTTCCTAAAGGAGAAGTTTATGTGCGTTCGGAATCGACTCGTGGAGAATATGGTTTTTACATCGTATCCGATGGAAGTAAATATCCAAGACGAATAAATTTACGTGGACCAAGTTATACTCATGCAGTTTCGCTGCTTGAAAAAATGCTTGTAAATGCTAATATATCAGATATAGCAGCTATTATGGTTTCATTGCAAACTTGTCCACCAGAAATAGAACGATAATTTTTAATTGACTATTTACGATTTATAATTTTATATTGAAAAATTGACTATTGATTATTTACAAATGAAAAAAGGGATAAACCATAAATATAAGAGCAGTTTAATAATCAATATTCAATAGTAAATAATAAATTGAAAAATGACAAAAGAAGAGCTTAAAAAAAGAACAAAAGAATTTGCACATCGATGTGTTAAATTAGCTTTTTCATTACCAAATAATAAATTAGGAAATCATTTGCAAGGACAATTAATTAGATCATCAACATCGGTAGCTGCAAATTACAGAGCTACTTGTTTAGCTCAATCTAAGAAAAGTTTTGTAGCAAAGTTGAGTATAGTAATTGAGGAATGTGATGAAAGTTTGTTTTGGTTGCAGTTTATATTAGATGAAGGAATAATTCCTGAAATTAAAATTAAAGATTTACTTCAGGAAGCAACTGAATTAACAGCAATTTTTATTTCATCCAGAAAAACCGCAAGCCAAAAGAATTGAGAATTGACAATTTTATATTGATTATTTACAAATGAAAAAAGGGAATAAACCATAAAATATCAGAGTAGTTTAATAATCAATATTCAATAGAAAATAATAAATTGAAAATATGAGCTTAAAAGACATACTATCACCCCTTTCAGCTTGGAGAAATATAACTCGGGAGCCGGTAACAATTAAGGATCCATTAAATGATCGTCCGGGTGCTCCAAGATATAGGGGATTTCATAAAAACGATATTGAAAAATGTATTGGATGTGGTACTTGCGAAACCATTTGCGAAAACGAAGCAATTGACTTAGTTGAGGTTGCCTCAATTAATGCAAAAAATGGTGATAGCGGTTTACGTCCTTTAGTCGATTATGGTCGTTGTTGTTGGTGTGCACTTTGTGTTGATGTTTGTACCACAGGTTCACTAACTATGTCGAACGAATATACATGGGTTAGTAATAATCCAGAAGATTTCAGATACATTCCTGGTGTTGATAAAAAATCGTGGGACGATAGCGAATTAGGTTGGAAGAAACCTGATTATGATTTAATCCCTGCAGGAAGAATAGATATGGAAGAATTGAAACCCGCAGATCGCGAAGGTACATTTCTTGAAATTGTTCGTGGATATTCTCGTGCACAGGCTGAAAAAGAAGCAGATCGTTGCACCGAATGTGGACTTTGTATTTCTGCGTGCCCTGCACACATGGATATTCCTGGTTACATAAAAGCTGTTCGAGAAGGTAATATGGAAGAAGGTTTACGCTTATTGTACGAAACCAATCCATTACCAGAAATGTGTGGACGTGTATGTACACATAAATGTGAGGAAGTTTGTGCTGTTGGTCATTCAGGTGATCCATTAGCCATTCGTTGGTTAAAAAGATACATTGCCGATCAGGTTCCTTTTGAAGAGTATAAGCGAATTCTTGGAATTCAAGAAATTGAAGGAAATGGTAAAAAAGTTGGAATTATTGGCGCTGGTCCATCGGGATTATCTGCTGCATATTACTTACGAATCCGCGGTTTCGAAGTAAGTATTTACGAAGCAAAATCTAAAGGTGGTGGAATGACCATGTATGGAATTCCAAAATACCGTTTACCAATTAATATGCTTGATTCTGAGATTGGATTCTTAGAAGAAATAGGTGTGAAGTTTGAATATGAAACACGTGTTGGCGAAGACATAAGCTTCGATGATATTTATACTAAACATGATGCTGTTTTTATAGGTATTGGATTCGAGAAACCATACAAAATAAACATTGAAGGAGAAAATATGCCAGGCTCACTTCAGGCAATTAGTTTCTTAGATGATATAAATAAAGATAAAACAGTTGATGTTGGTAAAACCGTTGCTGTTATTGGTGGTGGTAATGTTGCAATGGATGCAGCAAGAGTTTCTAAACGTTTAGGTGCTGAGGTTATTATGCTTTACAGAAGAAGAGTTGAAGATATGCCTGCCGATCAGGAAGAAATTCATGGAGCATACGAAGAAGGCGTTCAAATTTATCAACAAACGATTCCAGTTGAATTAATCCCTGACGAAAAAGGAAAAGTTAAAGCTATTAAATATCTGAAAGCTGAAATGGTTGCCGATGATAAAGGTGGCAGACCAAGACCAGTTCCAATTGAAGGAAGCGAAACAATTCTTGAAATTGACACTTTAATAGGCGCAATTGGCCAAGAAGCAGATTATAGCTTCTTACCTGAGAAGTATTCTGACAGTATACAAACAGATCGTGGTAGAATGATTGTTAATGAAAATAATCAAACCAATCTTGAGAAAGTATTTGCTGGTGGCGATGCTGTGAATAGAACTGCTGATGCAATTAGTGCAATAGCAGATGGTCATAGAGCAGCAAACGGAATAGAGAAATTATTGTTAGGTTAAAATTAAATCGAAAAGTATATTGTATTCTGCAGAATAATTAATAATCTTATATAAGTATCAAGATATGAGTATCAAGAGAATCTTATCTTGATACTAAGTACTTATAAGTTCAATAATGTAGTACGCAAATAAATATTTAAATAATATCACTTTTGCAAAAGTGCCTAAAATAATGAATTATGGATAATTTTAAATCAACCGAAGACATTATTAATTATGCAATTCAATCGGAACAGGAAGCGCATGATTTTTATATGGAACTTTCCGAATTAGTAAAATTTAATGAGTTAAAAATAATCCTTAAGCAATTTGCTGCTGAAGAATTAGGACATAAACAAAAGCTGAGCAGAATCATAGTAAGTGCAGATCAAATAGGACTTACTCAAGAATCTGTTTTAGATATGAAAATGTCCGATTATCATGTTGATATTATTCCTAAAAAGGATATGACTTATCAGGATCTTTTGACCATTGCAATGAAAAAGGAGAAAGGTGCGTTTAAATTATACACCGATTTAGCTAATAAAATAACAGATCAAAATATTAAAGAAATCTTTTTAGGTCTTGCACAGGAAGAAGCAAAACATAAATTAAGATTCGAAATCGAATATGATGAATATATTTTAAAGGATAATTAACTCAATACAAAGAAAGTAATTTGAATCCGGTATAAATACCGGATTTTTTTGTTTTAAAATCAATTGTCAACTTTTTTGTTGTATAATTAAACAGTCATTGTGGTAAAATACAACAACAATTTACAAGTTTATTAATTAAGTTATTGTACTGTAGGGAAATGTGAATTTGGCACGAGCATTGAAACTTAAATCCGCAAAGCGTAACACGGATTTATTATAATCAATAAATTGATTATAATTTTATGTCAGCTATATTAGTTAAGCGTGGAACGGCTAATTACTTAATATTTAAATAAATGAAAATTTATTTGCGGATATTAGCTTTGAAACTTGCGCTTGGATTTGTATACTCATTTAAAACTTATTTATGTTTTTACTTTTTCAGTTAAAATTAAGTTTTCGCCATATTTTAAGGAATAAGGTATTCTCTATTATTAATATAGTTGGTTTATCCATTGGCTTAAGCACATGCCTTCTTTTATTTTTATATATTAATAATGAACTAAGCTATGATTCTGACATTCCTGATTCAGATAGGATTTTTAGAATTAACACAACAATTAACAAGATCTCTACAAGGGCAACAGGCTTATTGTGTTTGCATGAAGCAGGTAAAAACGATATTCCGGAAGTGGAAGTTACCACATGTTTTGATTTCATTGATGAAATTCGGGTTAATATAAATAATGTTCCACAAAATGAAAGCAATATTTTGTTGGCAGATACGAATTTCCTCGATTTCTTTGGAATAGATATTCTAGAAGGAGATCCGAATTCGCTTTTAAAACCAAATTTAGTATTGCTTTCTGAAAATATTGCTAAAAAGCATTTTGGCAATAAAAGTCCTGTTGGCGAGAATATGATAATAGATGGTGTAAGTTATACTATCTCCGGAATTCTTGAAAATCCAAAACCCAATATGCATTTTACTTATAATGTAGTAGTATCTCTTCAAGGAGAACGGGGAATGCGAACATACCAAGGTTTAAAAAGTAGGAAAGTCATGGGTTTTTATATCTACTATAAGCTTTTCGATAAGGAGAAAAGTGTTGAGGTTGAGAATAAATTCCCTGTATTAGTGGAAAAATATATTGGAGATGCTCCTGGTCCACCTATTGAAGCTTTTGTTTCAAGTCTGCAATCTCTTAGAAGTATTCACTTAGATTCTCATCATCAGTTTGAACTGAAAGCAAACAGTTACAGAAAACACATCAGTATTTTTTCATTTATTGGTATTCTAATATTGCTAATGGCTTGTGTTAATTTTATTAATATGTACACAGCTTCTTCATCGACAAGGATTAAAGAAATTGGCTTAAAAAAGACTGTTGGTGCAAATCGATATCAGTTGATTAAGCAATTTCTTTTGGAATCATTTTTATTGAATCTATTCGCATTTATATTCGCAATAATTTTAGTAGAAATTATTCGACCATTTTTTAATAACTTAATTCATGATGAGATTATTATTAATTATGCAAGTGCTAAAGTAATATTATTCTCATTACTTCTTTTATTTGGAAGTACATTTTTATCAGGGGGTTATATTGCTGTTTACCTTGCCAGAATTTCTCCAATATCAAGTTTAGCGAATTGGAGTAAGCAAAAAAGAAAAAGACTGAAACTGAGAGATATTTTAGTGGTTTTTCAGTTTGCCTCTGCCATTGCTTTAATTGCGTCTACCTTAATGATTAATAAACAGGTAAGTTTTTTGCAAAATCACGATGTAGGATTTGAAAAGGAAAACATTTTAGTACTTCAAATGAGAAATTCTATTGATAAGTGCGAAGTAATTAAATCTCGCATTTTGGAGTTAAAAGATGTTGATAAGGCAGGATATTCATATCATCATTTTGCAAGAGCTTTGCA
The DNA here is from genome assembly GCA_013138975.1 of Bacteroidales bacterium. Lineage (GTDB taxonomy): Bacteria > Bacteroidota > Bacteroidia > Bacteroidales > UBA12077 > UBA12077. The sequence continues at coordinate 15,239 of WTBR01000129.1, read as the reverse complement.
GCCAACTGCATTTAGTTTTAAAGGGAAGGATTTCTCAATTTCAGCAATTTTTGCAGAATACGATTATATTGAAACATTGGGTCTTGAATTTTTATACAAAAGTTTTGAAGATGAAAGTGAATTAAAGGATAAGATTATTATTAATGAGTCATTACTTAATGAAATTAAAACAGAATTTCCAGATTGTAGTTATGAAGAATTGGTGGAAATAACGCAGGATTTAAAAGGCGTTGTTAAGGATTTTAATTTTTATTCCTTACATGAAAAAGTTGGTAGATTCGCTATTATTATTTGTCCAAATACTAGATCTAGATATCTACACATAAAATATAAAACCAAGAATTTATCTTCTTTTATAAAGGAAATGAGGAATGTCTGGACAGAAATTTACCCCGATTATCCTTTTGAATATTTCTTTTTGGATGAAGCTATGGATAAAAAATACAACTCTGATAGAACTTTTGGTAAAGTTGTTTCATCTTTTTCTATAATTGCAATTCTTATTTCGTGTATTGGACTTTTAGGATTATCTCTTTTTCATGCACAACAGCGTACAAAAGAGATAGGAATTAGAAAAACATTGGGTGCATCTACCACTTCGATCATAATCCTTCTGAATAAAAGTTATTTGAAATGGATTCTTATTTCTGTAATTATTTCATGTCCATTTGTATATTACTATATGAATAAGTGGTTACTCGGATTTGCTTATCGAATAAATTTCAATTGGTGGGTGATGCTTTTTTCCGGAGTAGCAGCCATTGTAATCGCTTTTCTAACAATATCAATTCAAACATTGAAATCATCAAAGGCTAAACCTATTGATTCTTTGAGGTATGAATAATTAAAAGGGAAAATGAGTCAGTAAATTATATGCCGATTTAGCTAGTAAAATATCTGATTAAAATATAAAAGAAATCTTTTTTTGATTAGTTCAAGAAGAGGCAAAACACAAACTGCGTCTTTAAATTAAATATAATGATTAAATCCTTAGGGATAATTAACCCGATTTCAATAAAATGAGATTAAGCCTGACGTAAGTTGGGCTTTTTTTATTGAATTTTCACAACATTTATTAGAATGTACTTGTTACATAGTAATAGAACTTAATTAAACAAATTACTAAGTATGATAGATCTTTCAACAAAATACATGGGATTTGAATTAAAAAACCCAATTATTGCTGCCAGTTCGGGAATGACTGATACAGTCGATAAAGTAAAAAATTTAGAGATTAATGGAGCAGGTGCCGTTGTTTTAAAATCATTATTCGAAGAACAAATAATGATGGAAATTGATGCAGTTACAGCCTCAAATGTTTACAATAATTACGGCGATGCTGATGATTATATCTCATATTACACACGAAAGCATAATGTCGATAATTATCTTAAATTAATCGAAGGGTCAAAAGAGCAGGTTGATATACCTGTAATTGCAAGTTTGAATAGTTTTTCGATAGGACAGTGGGTGAATTTTGCTGAGCGAATTGAATCAGCTGGAGCCGATGCCTTGGAATTAAATATGTTTATTCTGCCGGGAGATCAGAAATTTTCAGGGCAGGAAATCGAAGAAATATATTTTGATATCATAAGGGCAGTTCGTAAAAATACAAGTTTACCTATTGCAATAAAGTTAAGCACATACTTCTCAGGAATGGCCGATAGCTTAATTAAAATGTCGCGAGAAGATATATCGGCAATGGTATTGTTTAATCGGTTTTATAGCCCTGACGTTGATTTAGATGACGAGAAAATGGTGTCGTCACGAATTTTTAGTATGCCGGGCGAAAACTCGAACAGTATTCGTTGGATAGGAATGGTCTCGGATAAAGTTCAATGCGATCTTGCAGCATCAACCGGGATTGCTGATGGATATGATGTACTTAAGAATTTATTAGTTGGAGCAAAGGCAGTTCAGGTAGCATCGACCATATATAAAAACACAGCAAAACATATAGATTTAATGTTAAAGCAGATGGAAGCATGGATGATTCAAAAAGAATACCAGTCTTTAGATGAATTTATAGGAAAGCTTAGTTATAAGAAAATTGAGAAACCAATAATTTATGAACGGGCACAATTTATGAAGTATTTTAGTAGCTTCGAAAATGAATGAGAATGTCCAAACAGGAAAAGGTGCAGTCATTGCGAGCGAAGGATGAGCGACGCAATCTTTTGTAGAAAGTGGAATCAGATTGCTTCACTTCGTTCGCAATGACTTTTAATCCTTTTTGGACATTCTCATTAATGTTAAATTTATAGTACTTTCTTTAAAATAATCTCATTGTAAGTTTTCTTATTCCAAATATCTAAAAGATTTTTAAAGCTACCGTATTCAGCAGGACTAATTTCCACCTTATTTATCTTTATAGATTTTTTCAAATAAATAGAATCATCTGCAAATCTAATTTCTACTCTAACCGTTCCTATCTCATTAGTCAATACTTTATTTACGATAGGAGCAACAAAATTAAATCCTTTAGGAATAGAAATATTGAAATTATAAGATTCATTGATAGGATAGGATAATTTTAATGCTGTTTGTCTTTCATTTAATAAGAAGTCAAGAAGTTCTCCTTTTAATCCATAATCAGATGTTGGAATTTTTACAAAATAATAATCCCCTTGATTTTTCCATATTTCTTTTTCTTCAATACTTGCTTCAACTTCACTTTTTGTATTATCAAATAGCAAAACCTTAAAGTCAGTAATTTCTTCTTCGGAAAACATGGACTCCGCTATTTCCTTTGCATTTTCAGCATCTTCAAGATAATTTAAATATGGATTTTTAACACCATGTACATTTAAGTTTAATTTGCCGCTTAAGTCACCTGAATCGTTTATTTCAAATTTTCCATTCGCCATAAACAATGATTCTAACTTATATTCAATATCTGAAAGATGAATAGAATTTCCTTCCAAATCTAAAATGACAGCATTTTTTAGCTCGAAAGCAAGATTATTAGATTGATCAGCATCAGTTGAAATAATTATATCTTCACCATCAACATTTACCTGAATATAAAAATGTCCGAAGCCTTTTAAACATCCGATATTTTTATCGTATAAGGCTGTGGGTAAAGCCATAATCACTCTACTTTCAAAACCATTATATTTTATAATTTCATTCAACAGCAGTGATTTCTCCAAATTAGTTCCTCCGTTTGAATTCCAAACATCATTCAAAGGTCTTATGGAATAAGAAGAATATTCAAGTGGAATATGAAAATCATTCAATTCCTTTCCTGCAATTGTTTGTAATTCATTTATGATATTCATTTCAGACTTAATCCCCGAAACTCTTTTCTTAACGAATGTTTTAATATCATCCGAAAGTTCTAAATCATCTTTAGAATACAATTTTGAAACAGCATCAGTCAAATTAACCGTACTAAAAATTAATCTTGGTAAATACGATTGAACATGAGATTCATCTACTTCGTTTTTCAAATTAGCCATATTCTCAAACGTCCATTTGTACTGGGTAAATCCTTCTTTTTTAGAAACGATAGCCTGATTTTCAATATTTACCAGTTTATAGTTTAATTTCGCATTATCCGAGATATTCACAATAATCTCAAGATTTTCAACAGGAACAATTTCTTGTAAGATTATATTTCCGGAAAGGAATGGCAGATAACCTGCACTTGTAATTACTTCATAATCAAAATCAACGAAGCATCCTGGCTCTAATGCAGTATGAGTAACAACCATTTCTCGAAAATGATTATAAGCAGGAACTCCATCTGCAAAATGCGGTAAAACTTTATTAAATGCGTTTTCTGGCGACGGAACTATTTTTCCGTCAAGCATTTTTGTTTCTGCTTTATTAATTTTTAATTCTTGTTGTTCAGGATTATAAACGATAAATGATTCTCCAAACAAGTTGTTAAATGAATAGTGAGTAATATATTTTAATTGGTGCTGATACTGATAGTTTATCGATCCATCTGAATTTAAAGTATAAATCTTTTTGATTGATTTATATACAGCATCCTGGTTTTTTTCTAATTCATTATTCCCGCATGAACTAAAAATAAGCGATATAATGATTAGGCTGATTATATTTATATATTTCATAATACTTCAGTTAAATAGATTTATCTTGATAAAATAATTTTCTCATTTGCAAACTTCTGTTGCGCTTTAACAACAGATCTATAATTAGTCCACTCATCAGGTTCGAATAATCGCTTTTTGATTATGATTTTTTCAGATAATAGAATTTGATTATTCTTAATTTTATAATTTCCACTAAACGAAGCGGCTGAACCATCAATATCATTTTCTTCAGGGATATAAGAAGCTCCAGCAAATGCAGGTAGCGTAATAGTTTCGTTTAATTCAACCAATCGACTGCATCGGTCTTTGAAAGGATAAGTTTTTTCTACGCTATCGACATTTGCAGACAAATGAGCTTGAGCTCTTATAAAAATATTAGAAGCAACAATAGGAGTGAATATAATTTCCTGATCAGTAACAATCGCATAATCAGGGATTCTAAATTTAACAGAAATATTCATAGGACCTTCCATGTGTCCATAAGGATCACTATAGGTCATTTCAATTATTTCCATATCCTCAGATATAAGTCTTAATTCATTTTCTAGTGATTGATCCCATTTTGACTTTAAGTTTCTTGTAAATATTCCTCGTAACGATGCATCTGACTGTCCTTCTGCAAAAACAGTAATATTACCTTCCAAAGTTCCATTTTCAAGAATGTTTGTATTTCCTGTTATTTTTAAAGGATGATTTTCAGGAGCAGAAATTGGAGTAATCATTAAATCAGCACCCTCAGGAATTCCCATTAAATAATTTTGTTGTTGCTCAAGGCTCGACCATTCTTCACGTACGAAAGGTATCCAGGTAGGATCGAGTATTTTATATTGACCATTCCGAAGCTTTACTATAGTAACACTATGATTAAACTGATCGGCAGGAATATCTTCAATTCGTGATCCGGCCATAGTCATTGCAGGATATGATTCAAACCCGGCAGCACGTAAAAATGCAATTACCATTCCGGCTTTATCCTTACAAACACCACAACGATCAGTAAAAGTCATATCTCCAGTATGTAAAGTATAACCTTCACCTTCACCCATGGATATTCCGGAATATCTGATATTATCGGCAACCCAATGATTTAATCGCGAAATACTATCCATCTCATTTTTAGCTCCAACAAGTATTTCAGCTACTTTCTTATCAATTTCAGGAGTCGATTCGAAACTACCAAAATCTTCGTTCACACCATGAAACCATAAGGATTTTGCTTCCCAATCAGCAGTGGTTGTTAATAATAATTTGGGTGCAACATCAGATAATCCTACCATTTCAGGTTCACTTTCCAGGGGCATCATATCTTTTTTGGTAAATCGATAAATGGTTTTATCAGCCATTTTTTTAGTATCAAGCTTTACATCTCCATGAAAAAATTTATAATGAAGTTCTTTTGTATTAGGTAGTTTTATTTCATAAATTTTATTTAATACAGGTTGATCATACCAATATTCAATGATATCGTAAAACTGTCCTCGCATTGGAGGAATATATTTTGAATCATCGGGTTGGCTTGTGTCATAAAGTAATGCATATGTAAAACCTTTTTTAAATAGCTTAACTTCTATTCCATCACCAGGTTCTAATTTTCCGATATCAACCATTTTTTTTCTGGCACCCCAATAAATCATTCGTGCAGGTGCAGGATAATCGTAAAACTTTTCTTCATCTAATTTTTCAACAACACCATTTTTACGATAAATAGTAAGCTCTTTAATTTCAATAAAAGCCGAAAGTGGATCATAATCGAAGGTTAAATGATTTAATTGTTTAGCACCATCGGCAGTTAAGACTTTGTAAATCTTATGAATTGTATTGTAACTTAATCCAGTTTCCTGAACATCAACAGAAGTTTCATCCAAAACAACAAGATAATTTGCATTCGGATAGTCTTTAGAAGTTCCAGCGTTTTTTATTAATTCAGCCGGATCAGCAAAGCAGTTTAATTGAATTATAACTAGAGTTAGTAAGCTAAAGATTAGTTTTTTCATGGAATGAATTTATTTAATTTTAGTAGAAAAGTTTAAAGATAATAAATGAAAGTTGAAAAAGCCCGAGATTAGTTGGTCATTTTTTAACAATATTTTCTTTTCTATTTTTTTACAAGGCTTGCTTAACTTTCTCAAAATACATGGCAAATGAACGATATAAAAAATGAGTCCATTTCCCAAATGGAACTATGATAAGGGCCCATTGCACTAAAACAATCAAATGGAATAAATACAACCATAGATTAGTTTCAATAATACTTAAATCAATAAAACCACGAACAATAAATGCAGTAAATCCAAGTAAGAATAGCCAGATAACAAAAAACCAATCTGATGGCTGTGAAAACTTATTTACTTCTCTGTTTTGCTTTATTCTGCCAATTACAAATATGAATGTAATAACTAATATTGCAATACTTTCTACATATCCCAATAGAATAATGAATAGATTTTCAGTACCAAACCAATCGAGAACTACAGTGGTAAATAAAAGTGCCAGATAACCAAATACAAGAACAAGATGCATAAACCAACGGGTTTGACTATCGTCACAACCCAAGGTTCTTTTTTGTGTAAACATATGTATTAGAAGCTCTTTAAACTCTCTGAAATATGTTTTAAATTTTACTTTGATATCTGGTTTTAGAATTACAAACCACCACATTCTTGCAAGATTAGGAGTAATAATTAATGTAAAAACAGCTATTATAGCCCACATTTCAAATTGATGTCCAAAGTGCATTATCGCTTCTGTATTAAAACTAAGCTGTGCACTAAACAAGATAACAGCTATTGCCACAGCTATAAAAGAAAATAGACTGAAAAATAGAGATTTATACATTAACCCGGACAAACCAGTCCAGTCGTATTTAGCAGTTAGCCATCTTCTGAGCGACATCATTAATTCTCCCGGATTTGCTTGTCGTGGACATGTTGTGGCACAATCGCCACAATAGTAACACAACCATGGATCAAGAGAACTGGTTATTTTTTCATCCAATCCTAACACGGTGGCTCGTACCATTTTTCGTGGAAATGAATTGTCTTTATCAGATAAGCTACATACAGCAGTACAATTTCCGCAATTGTAACAAGCATTAAAATCATCGTTACCGTATTTAAAGATTTCTTTTGCAAAATCAGGATTTATTCTAGCCATTTTTTTACTTTTTCAATTTGTAAAAATAATATTCGTCCATATCATCCACATCTCCGGCTTCGATGTTGCCGTATTTCTGAAGAGTCATAAGGTGATATGTTACAACATCCAAGGGGAGACCAATTTCCTGTGCAATTTGCGGAACAGTTTTTTCTGCGGTTTCAAGAGATTTTAAAATCAGCCTTTTAATTTTATTAAAGGATTTTATCTTTTCCTTTACATCATCAGAAACTATTCGTTTTTTCTTAATAATGTCTATTGTTTTACCCATAATTTAATTCATTATTAATTTACTAGAGCTTCAATCATACTCTCCATTTCAATATCTGTATATCCTATTAAATCAATTGCATTTACAGGACAAACAGGTAGACACATTCCACATCCTTTACATAAAGCTTTTGAAACTTCAGCAAGTTCTTTGCCTTTTACAATAACTTTAGAAATAGCATTGTACGGACAAGCATTTGTACATTCATCACACCAGTTGCACCTGTCGTTATGAACAATAGCCATAGTAGGTTCTAATTCAATTTCTCCTGAACTTATAAGAGAGTTAACTTTAGAACCGGCAGCCAAAGCAGATTTTACAGACTCGGTTATATTTAAAGGTGCTTGACATGCTCCTGAAATCATAACTCCGTCAATTACAGTTTCAACCGGTCGTAATTTAGGATGAACTTCATTGAAAAATTTATCGCGACCAAGGGGAACTTTTAAAAGATGCACAATACCTTCATATTCGCGTGGAACCATCCCTGTAACTAATACAACTAAATCAGCGCAAACTTCAAGTTCTTCGTTTGCTGTTAAAATATCTTTTATTTTAACAATTGTTTCGTTTCCTGTTTTTTCAACTTGTGGTGGAGCTTCTTCAAACGATTGTAAAAATATATCTCCGGCCTCTGAAGCTTCATGGTAAAGTTTCTCTTGTTTACCATAAGTTCGAATTCCTCTGTTAAAATGGAAATTATTAATATGCGGATACTTCTTTTTAACCAGAACGGATGTGTGAATTGCAGAAGTACAACAATATCTTGAACAATATTTATTTGGTCCGTCAATCTGCCTGCTTCCTACACAGTAGATATAAGCAATATTTTTTATCTCTTTGTTATTGTATATTAACTTAGCCCCATTAAGCTCAATTAAACGTTTGAATTGTTGAAGCGTTATTACATTATCTATTTCCTTATAACCAAATTCGCCTTTTGTAGGTTCATAAGGGTTAAATCCGGTACATAATTGAATTGCTCCAACAGAAATTATTTTTTCCTCAGGTAGTTGATTCAAATCAATATCATCACAAATTTTTACACACTCACCACATTTGTTGCATAATTCAGAATCTATAGCAGGAATTTCAGGAAATTCACTGTCAAAGTTCTTATAAATAGCTTTGCGTTTAGTAATATTGAAATTGAAATCATCATCGACCTCAATAGGACAAACTGCAATTGCCTTTTCTAACTTTTCTTTATCAAGCTTACAATCCGGTTTAATATACCGTGGTTTTATTTTAAGAGTCAAGTTAAATTCTCCTACGCTTCCTTTTTTCTCTATAATTTCGGTTCCGGTATATAAAGTAATTTTGCGATGAGAATTAATCTGATGATATAATCTGGTAATAACTTCTTGCCCGGTTTCATTCGTTGTAAAAAGGACATTCCACTGAGAGGTTCTTCCTCCAACAAAGTGTTCACGTTCAATTAAATGCACAGTCGTTCCCATTTCTGCCAGTTCAAGAGCAGCTCTCATTCCGGCAATACCTGCTCCAATAACAGCGGCAGCATTTACAGAAGGAATTTTTATCGGAGTTAGTTCTTTCGAATGCTTAACTCTTTCAATGCCTCCTTTTACCAGATTGATAGCTTTTTCTGTGGCTAAGGGAGGGGTGTTGGAGTGTGCCCATGATCCCTGTTCACGAATATTTACCTGAACATAGTTGTAAGGATTTATACCACCTCTAATAGCAACATTTCTGAAAGTATATAAATGTAATTTTGGAGAACAGGATGCAACAACAATAGCATCAAGATTCTGTTCCTTAATGTCATTTTCAATTTCCTGTTGGGTAGAATCGGCACATGCAAACATGGTTGTTTTTGCAACATGAACACCATCAATCTTTTCTGCAACTGCTTTTACTTTTTCAACATCTACATAATCTGAGATGTTAGAGCCGCACATACAAATGTAAACTCCTATCTTATTTTTCATGATTATTCCCTTCCATTAAAAAACCGGCTATTTCTGCTGAAGCAGCGCCTGCAGATAATATTGAATCAGGAATATCCATTGGCCCGGATGCTGTGCCGGCTACATAAACTCCCTCAATATTGGTTTGAGCAGGATTTGCCAGCAAGTCTTTTTGATCAACATAATTAAATTCATCAAGTTTAAGCTTGGTTTTAAACATTGAGGAAATACCATCGTTGGCTAAAATTCCCACTGATAATACTACCATATCATGTTCAACTTCTTTAACAACTCCACTTTCAATATCTTCATATCTTAATTTAAGGTCTCCGTTTTCACTTTCTTTAATAGTCCCTATTTTTCCTTTTATGAAATTAACGCCCATGTCTTTAGATTGCTGATAGAACTCATTAAATCCCTTACCAAAAGAGCGTATATGAAGATAATAAATAGTAACATCAGCCATAGGTAAAGCTCCCATTAAAAGTTGAGCTTGTTTTACAGAATACATACAACAAACCTGAGAGCAAATTGGATTACCAACAGTTTCGTCTCGTGATCCAGCACATAACACATAGGCAATGTTGTCTGGTACTTTTCCATCTTTAGGTCTTAACACATTGTTAAAAGGTCTTGTAGGAACAAGCTGGCGTTCCATTTGCATTGATGTTATAAGGTTTTTATACATGCCAAATCCGTATCGTGGAATTAACAAAGGATCAAAAAGTTTATAACCGGTAGCTACGATTACTGATTTTACCTTAATTTGAATTTCCTCTTTTTCCTGAGTAAAATCGATACAATCAGCAGGGCATGCTTTTTCGCAAGCTCCACATAAACTACAGTTTTCGATATCAATTGCAGCAATACGAGGGTTTGCAATACTGAAAGGGACATAAACAGCTTTTCTGCCAACTAAATCATATTGATATTGATCTTGCACAGTTACGGGACAAGCCTCTTCGCATAACTGACAACCGGTGCATGATTCTTCAATTACATACCTTGGATGTTTTGTTAAAAGAGCCCGGAAGTCATATTTTGATTTTTTATCAATATTACTTACTTCGCTGAATGTATAAATCGTTATGTTGGGATGTCTTGCAGTTTCTGATACTTTTGGAGTGGTTATACAAGCAGCACAATCAAGTGTTGGAAAAACCTTACTTAAGTGAATCATTTTCCCTCCCAACGACAAATCTTTTTCAACAAGCACAATCTTATGACCTTGATGTGCCAGATTAAGAGCAGCCTCTTCGCCAGAAATACCTCCTCCTATTACAAGAACATCATATTCTTCTGATTTTGACATATAAAGTATTTTTTCAATTTAATTCTCGGCAGTTTTGGCTAACTGACCATGAAATGTTTTCATGTGTTTCACAAAAGCTTCTGCACAAACAGAACATATGGCTGCCATTTTTAATCTTGCAGGTTCGATATTTTTTTCTTTCAATAAAGCATGTGTCTTTCTTACTATTTCTGAAGTTTTTTCAGAACAAGTATCACTATACATACAATCGGTGCCATCAGCAGCAATAAATACACCGTCGAAACCTTTTTCGAACGCATGTAAAATCCATTTAGGTTTTATAGCGCTCGAACATGGAACAATAACAGTATAAACAGTTGCGGGATAATGTTTTTTGAGAAGCCCCGCCATATCTATAGCGGGGTCAGAAATTTTCTCAGTAGAAAAAACCAGAATTTTTGGATTATCTGTTTTATCCATTTTTTTTAACTTTTTTTCATGTAGATTTTGAAATACCCTGAATCTTCTACAGTTCCTAAGTATTCGTGACCTTTTTTAGTGGCCCATTTAGGAATATCCTTTTTAGTCCCTTCATCGGCTGAAATAATCTCCATAACTTGTCCTGAACTAATTTCACCAAGAGCCTTTTTAGCTGCCAAGAGTGGTCCCGGACAAGCTGTTCCTCTTGCATCAACTGATTTGTCAACGGTTAATCCTTGTAATTCTTCTGTTGTCATAATAATTAATGTTTTAAATAAATAATTGCACCTTACTTTCTTCCGCATCTACTAAAAATGTTGCTACTCCACATATGTTTAAATGTGGATAATCAATCATTTCTTCTTTTTTAAATCCCATAAGCTGCATCGACATTTCACAAATATTAATTTCCACACCAAGTTCACCTGCTGTTTTGAACATATCATTAAGTGAAGCGACATTATTTTTTTTCATTATTTTCTTCATCATTGATGTGCCCATACCCATCATATTCATTTGTGATAATTTCACTTTAGAATTTCCTTTGGGTAGCATTTGTCCAAATAGTTTGGAAATGAGATTTTTACCTTTAATTTTTTTGTTTTTGTCACGTAAAGCTGCTGTTGCCCAGAAAGTAAAAAATAATTTCACTTTTGTGTCCATTGCAGTAGCACCGGTAGCCATTATTAATGTTGCTAATAATTTGTCGAGATCACCAGAAAAAACAACGATACTCATTTGATCTTTTGTGCCTTTCTCTATGCGATCTACCTTGTTTTGTAAGTCAAGAAATTGTTCTTTAAATTCAGTATTCATAAGTTATTATATTTAAAGGTGTTAGTTATTTTTACAAAAAGTTGATCTTAATAATAAAATGCCACCAAAATGATAGATATTCATATGCTTACAATAACTCTATTATTAATCTTACTCATTAAATAAACATATGTACATCTGCTTCCTGTGCTGAGGTAATATATTCTCCAATTCCACAAATATCATCGGCTAAATCAATAAAGTCTTCAAGTTTTTCTCCTCCCCAGATATTGCCTGCTAATCCGTAAATGTGAATTTTTACATTCCTTAGCTCTTTTGCTTCTTTAAAAAATTCATGCCATTCCTTAACATTTAATCAGTAGAGTGATTCAATAAACTCTTTTCTTAAATAAGAGTTTTCGGCAAGTTTTAATTCATCGTTATTTTATGCGATTTCTTTTTTAAAGGCTCGTGCTGCCCGAAGAAGAACATAAATATCTATTTCTATATCGTCGGCTGTAGCTCCGCTCAGAATAACACCTGCAGCTCTTAATTTATCAAGATTTCCTGAGAACAGAGCCATGGTTATTTTCCCATAATAATATAGTTTTTATTGATTATTAATGAGACAAAGGTTGTTAATTAATTAACACTGTTATAGAAAAGCTTGATGTTATGCGACAAATTAAAATGTGAATTTTCTTTTCTTTTCGTGTGAGTTTTAATTTCTTTCAATGTGACAATTATCATATTATTTCATTGGAGTGCGACTGAATATTTAATGAGCTTATTATTACAAAGGTTTACCTCAGAGTTGTAATAAAACACTATCAAACATTATTGTTGTACCTTAATTGCCCAATTGTTAATAACAGTAATTCAAAAAAAACTTTCTCTATTGTTGCAACACTTGTAAGAATTCACATGACAAGTACGTTAGAAATGGTTCAGTTAGTTTAAAGTTTAATACGAGAAAGTAAAAAGGTTTAAATGATTCACCAGATCAGTTTTAACTAATTTTAATCTAAAGGAATAGGCGTCTGACGAGATTATTATCTCGTCATTGCATCTCACACACCGCAATTACCTACATGAGCGTAGTCTATAAATCGAAGCAGCTCGGCATTCCGATAATTATCGGACATCAACTACGTCTTTCTATTTTAGTAGCATTTGCTACATCAATGCTTATGCATACTAGCATAAGCAATAATGTTAAAATATAGTATTATTTGTATTTTTATATTATGTCATCCGTTCAAGATTGAATGCCATAGCAACGGATGGCATCGTCCAACAGTATTTTATCAACAATTTCTAGTGGTAATAGGATAGATCGAAGATTACTAGAATCACATGCTTTGTATTGTTGTTTAATAATTATATTTTTATAGAAACAGTTGATAGAATACTATTAAGTTATAGGTTATGTAATTTTTTGTGTCGCACTAGGATCCATCTATTAATACTAGAATGAGACAGATACAAAAATAAATAAAAAAGTAAATAAAAAGTTATGAGAAAAATTACGGTATTATTATTTTTTGTTGTAGGTATTTCAAGTCTTAAAGCTCAAACACTAGAATGGATTACAACTGGAGCAGGTAATAATATATATTCTAATGAAGATATTGGATATTCTGTTGTTTCAACCGACGACTATATTTATTTAACGGGTTATGTTGAAGGAAATAATGTTAGAATACAAGATACAACTATATATCATGGGGATTTTTCATTTTTAGCAAAATATGATAAATCTGGTGATTTGAAATGGATAAGAGAAAATGAGGGAGAGGTAGTAACGGATGTCGCAATTAATAGTAATGGTGAGGTATATACTTTTTACACTACTTGGGATTTAAAGAATTATATTTTAAAATTTGATGAAGATGGAAATGAATTATGGAATAAAAGGATTAATAATAATAATATTGATAAAATTACTTCCATAACAATTGATGTAGAAGATAATCTAATATTATCAGGACATTATTACGCAAATATTGATTCCTTAGTAATTGAAGATACAGTCATATATGACATATCTAGGAAAAGAACCAATAGTTTTGTTATGAAATATAACTTAAGTGGAGAATTTGAATGGTTTAATACTACAAAAATTATTTCAGGTTATGGAGGTTATGTTGTATTTAATGATATTCAATCTGATAAAAATGGTGATATTATTGTTATTGGAGATTATGAGTTATATGCTGAAAATGATAGCTTGCAAATTGGAGATTTCTATTTAAATTCAGAATCAAATCCAGTTTATGCCCCATATTATTTTAGCCATAAAGATATTGTTTTAGCAAAATTAGATTCAAAAGGGAAATTTCTATGGGCAAATAAATATGGTGGGTATAAAAATGATTTAGGAAATAAAATTGCAGTTAATGAGTTAAGTGAGATATTTATAGTTGGCGTTTTTACGGATAGTATATATTTTGATGATATTAAATTAGCTAAGAATGGTGTAAATATTTATTTAAGCAAAGTAAGTACAACTGGAGATATTGAATGGGCTAACAAATTGGGTGGTAATAATTCCATGGTTGAAGAAGGAAGAACCGTTTCAATGGGTGAAAATAGTGTATATGTTGGAGGAATGTACGATGGAAGTTATTTTTACTTTGGCAGTACGAATATTGAGGATACAATATTAAATAATGGTTCTAATATTAGGGCTGGTTTTATTGCAAAATATAGCTTGTCAGGTAATTTTATTTATGTTGATAATTTATTAACAGAGAATAATTTAAATATTGAAACTGCAAAAATAGAGGATATTAATATTAATAACAACAACATATATGTAACTGGGAATTTTTACCCTCCATCGACTTTTTTAAATACTACAATACCTACAGTTTATAATAATACTAATCATTTTTTTCTTGCTTCTCTTAATACAAATTCAACAACCAATTTTTCTAAAATCTATTCTAATAAAATAGATTTTTATCCGAATCCTGCACAAGATTATATAATTGTGGAATTGGAAATTGAAAAAAATATTATATCAATTTGTGATCTAAAAGGTAATATTCTTATATCAGAGAAAAACTCCAGAATAAATAATAAAATTGATATTTCTTCTTTGAAAAAGGGTTTATATATTTTAAAAATATGGACTAACAATGAATTCTACATTGATAAATTTATTAAAGTGGATTAAAAAATAATAACAAAAAATTAAACAACCTATAACAATTAAGCATCGTTTTCGGTTTACCCGAATATGTGCTTTATGTTGAACTAAACCCTGATTTAAGAGGGAGCACCTTATATATTGTGGAATTGATTTTTCGTGTTTTTGGCTTATTTGTTTT
>WTBR01000054.1 GCA_013138975.1 Bacteroidales bacterium | reverse complement strand
TTTAAAGTTGTACTTTTATTCTGCATAAGTTTTTAAGTTTAAGTTAGTAATGTTTTGTCAAAACTAATTTACTAAAAATCTTAAAGACTTATGCTTTACAAACATAGGGTCTCAGCATGACAACTTTTTGTTAATCAGGTTGTCACACGAGCCTGTCGAAGTGTTTTTGCATTAAAATTAGCGCTAAATAACAATATCATATTCGCCTAGCCGCTTTAAGCAGCTAGGCGAAATTATAACTTTGTGGCGAAAATTAGTCTTTTGGAACAGCCTCTTTAATTGATTTATAAATCCTCCAATAGGATACTTTTATCTTCTAAATCTTTAGTTGATCCGTCTAAGTAAAGTTTTCCTGATTCCTTTTTAAATCCGAATAAGATTGTTACATCGTCAGTTGCAATAAACTGTTTCTTTTCGGTATTATAAAGTGCATAAACAGTTTCTACTCTGGAGGTTTCAATATACGAAGGCACTAAAGTAAAAATAATCCACTTTGAATTGGGACTTAATTCAACTACCTGATATATATACTCAGTATTATAAAATAATGTATCGGTATTGTTTGCAGAAACATTAAGTAAACCATGTTCATCAATAGTTAAATCGAAATAAGTACTTGGAACAATATTAATATCAGATATACAAGCATCATTCCACTTATTCCCTTTGTAAACATCTAGTATTTTGATTTTTAGAATAAATCGATCTTTATCAAAAGTTTTATCATTGGACAATTGATCACGAATTTCAGACCAATCGAAACCAAGTTGTATATCCTGATATCCTAATTTATCTTCTAAAACTACAGATCTTGAAGTAAGGGATTCACTTATGCAAAACCCATTATGAGATTCGGTAACATAACCCGATGGTTCATAACTGGCAAATAACTCGAATTCTAGGTTTTTAGGTCTGTTATTCGCATGGTAAATAGTTTCATTTTTTTGGTATCCATTTCTAATACGAATAGTTGAAATATTTTCTGAAATTGTCATCCAAATATACTCGTTTGTGCCATCATTATCAGCGCCTTCTGCCCAACAAGTAGTCGGATCAGAATCGCTTAAGTTGGTCGAACCATATTTGCCAAAATCTTTATAAATGTCCATTTCAAGTTCCGAAGAAGAGCTCCAGAAAATATCATTATCAAAAGCTAATAATAAGGTGTCTTTAACTTCTGATTGCGACAATACAAGGTTTGTAGTTACGATTGAAATTAAAAGTGTAAATAAAATTTTCTTCATATTGTATAAATAAAAAAAGTAAAATACGAATTTAAAGTATTTTACTCTTATTGTGATTATTTTAATATTAATTACTCCCTCTTATTTGATTAGTAATCAAAATTATGAATTTTACATACCCAATTCACCAAAGTGTAATAAAACAATTGTAATTGAGAATTGTATAAGACACGAGTTTTTATTGTATTATCTTTATTCAATTTAAGCTTTTATATTTGTTAAAATAGAAATTATATAAATGAGTCGAATAATAAACTTCATTCTAAAGATAATTCTAAATAGAAATTTCATATTGGTTTTCGCTGTAATCATGGGAATATCTTTTGGTAATTATGCAAATTACATAAAAGAATATACCATATACCTGTTAGTAATTACAATGGTATTTGCTACAACAGGAATAGACTCAAAAGCACTACTTCCGGTTAAGAAATTGTTTAAACCCATGCTTATGGGAACAGTTCTAAATTATTTTGTATTTGGCACTGTTGTTTTGGTATTAGCTTGGTTTTTAATGCCAACAAAAGGATTGTTTATGGGATTTGTAGTAATTGTAGCTGCACCACCCGGAGTTGCTGTAATTCCATTTTCAGGCATTCTAAAAGGAGATATCGAGTATTCAATTATAGGTGTTTTTGGAGCATTTATTGCTTCAATTGTAATTGCACCATTATTAATAAAGTTTTTTGATAGTGACGCAAACGTAAGTGCATGGTCTCTTTTTACTTTAATGATAAAATTAGTGCTTGTACCACTTGTCGTATCAAGGTTTTTATTATATAAGCCAGTTTTTAAATATGTTGCAATTGTACGAGGCAAAGTGGTAGATTGGGGATTTGCAATTATTATATTTACTGCTGTTGGAATGAATCGGGATGTATTCTTTTCCGATCCGAAAATATTACTGTTATCATCAATAGTGCTTTTGTCAGCGACTTTTGGTTTAGGTACATTGTTTGAGTTTTTCGCTAAAAAGGGGGGTGTGAAATACGATAGAAGCATTACCCAGGTATTACTTTTAACAATTAAAAGTTCTGGATTCTCAGTTGTAACTGCTATGACTTTATTTGGAAAAGAAGCAGCAATTCCATCTGCCATATTAGCCGTAATAGTTTTGTTATATTTGCTATATCTTTCTATTCGATTAGAATTTAAAAAAAATTAAAACATTGAAAGTAAAAATTCTAGGAACAGGCACTTCGCAAGGAGTACCTGTAATAGCTTGTAATTGTAAGGTTTGTCAATCGACAGATCCAAATGATACGCGTTTACGTACAGCAGCTTATATTGAAATTGATGGTGTAAATATAGTAATTGATGCAGGCCCTGATTTTAGGCAGCAAATGCTTCGGGAAAAGGTTAATAACATTGATGCAATTCTTATTACACACGAACATCGCGATCATATTGCCGGGTTGGATGATGTACGTGCTTTTAATTTTATGAATAAAAAAGCTGTTGATATTTATGCTGAAAGTAGAGTTCAGGAAGCTATAAAATCTGATTTTGCGTATTCATTTGCCGATAAAAAATATCCGGGAGCACCTCAAATAAATTTACACGAAATAACAAACGAACCGTTCGAAATAAAAGGAATTAAAATCATTCCTATTCAGGTTTATCATTATAAGCTTCCTGTTTATGGATTTCGAATTGGGGATTTTTCTTATATAACAGATGCCAATTATATTAGTGAAGAGGAAAAAGAGAAGCTGCATGGCACAAAATTCTTAGTAATAAACGCTTTGCGGAAGCAAAAACATATCTCTCATTATTCTTTATCAGAATCTTTGGACTTAATAAAAGAATTAAGTCCCCGACGAGCATATATAACGCATATAAGCCATCAAATGGGATTGCATCATGATATTAATGAAGAATTACCCCGAGGAATTTCACTTGCTTACGATGGGCTTAGACTAGATGTTTGATAATTATTTGATTAACTATTTTACATTAGTTAAAAAATATCTTATTTTAGTTCGTTATTAATACAAATCATTAAATTAAATATTATGGAATCAAATAGAAATACAGGAAGAGGAATTATTGGAATAGTTCTTATTTTAATTGGAGTGGCGTTTATTGGAAGAACCTTGAATTTCTTTCCCAGCCAAATTATGCATTATATTTTTTCTTGGCAAATGATATTAATAGTTCTTGGAGTAATATTTATTTCAACACGAGAGAATAAATCAACCGGTTGGATTTTATTAATTATAGGGTTGGTATTTTTATTGCCGGATATTATTTATTTTCCATATTCTGTGCGTAGATTATTTTGGCCTCTTATTTTAATTTTAGTTGGTGTGTTAATTATATTTAAATCAACATTTCGACGTAACAAACCTGAGAGATCAAACAGTTCTGATTATATTGATGATATAGCAATACTTGGAGGAGGTGATCGAGTGGTTACATCCGGTAATTTTAAAGGAGGTAACATTACAGCATTATTCGGTGGATCAAAAATCAATTTAAGAAATGCTTCTGTAGCTCCCGGGCAAAACGTAATTGATATGTTTTGCATGTTTGGTGGTTCAACTTTAATTGTACCCGAAACATGGAATGTTAAACTTGATGTAGTATCAATTTTTGGTGGATTTTCTGATAAAAGAAGAATTCAATCAGGTACAGTTAAAGATGTTGGCAAGGAAATCATAATTAAAGGATTTGTAATGTTTGGAGGTGGCGAGCTTAAGAGCTAAATAGATATACTTTGACGAGGGTTTCCCCAAAGTATACTTTCTATGAAAAATGTCATATTGTCCCTATAATTATCGGGAGTCGAAATATCTCATTAGTAATCAAATAGATTCTTCGACAAGCTCAGAATGACATATGCTTGGTCTTTTCGGACACCCTCTTTGTTGTTTTTATTCAGCCATGAGAAAGCAATAGATTTTCTAATAATAACTAAGACCAAACTTGATAATTTTTTTGAAGATTTGCGAAGTGATCAAGAATAAATCAATGATGTATTCGTAAAAGGATTAAAGATTTAATTTTAACTTTGTAACAAATATTTATAAATAATTAAATTCTTATAATGAAATTAAGTGGTTATACATATGTAAGGAATGGCATAGAAATGGACTATCCTGTTGTTGAATCAATAAAATCTGTTTTGTCTATTTGCGATGAATTTATTGTTGTATTAGGCGATTCACAAGATGCTACAAGAGAAGAAATTGAGGGTATTAATTCAGATAAGATAAAAATTGTAGATACTGTTTGGGATTTCTCAAAACGTGAAGGAGGAGTTGTATTTGCAGAACAGGCTAATATTGGTTTAGATCATGTTTCAGGCGATTGGGTATTTCATATTCAGGCCGATGAAGTTATTCATGAGGATGATATAAACAAAATAAAAGAGAGTATTATAGAATTTGATTCCGACCCTAAAATACAAGGCGTTATTTTACCTTATTATCATTTTTGGGGAGGTTACAATTACATACGTACCACAAGAAAAGTGCATCGAAACGAGGTTCGATTATTTAGAAACCTAAAAGGAATTAGGTCATATAGAGATTCTCAGGGTTTTAGACTTTTTTCATCGGTGGATAATTACTTAAAAGGAGAAACAGGTAAAAAGCTAAAAGTTAAAAAAGTAGACGCACCTATGTTTCACTATAAACGAGTAAGACCTCCTGAAAAGATGAAGCAGAAAATGAATATGTTTTTCAGGTTTTATCGTGATGATAAATGGATTAAAAAGTACGAAGAAAAAGGAAATACATATGATTATAATAATGTTGATATATTAGAGGAGTTTCATAAATCTCATCCGGCAGTTATGCAAAAAAGAATTGATAATCAGGATTGGGAGTTTGTTTATGATAAGTCAAAACAGAAAATGAAGTTTAAATATAGAATATTATACGTTTTTGAAAAGCTTACCGGATATAGACTTTTTGAATATAAAAATTATAAATTGATTTAATTGAAATATAGAAAACTGATTATCAGTTGTTAGAAGTGCGATAAAAGAAAATATACTTTATAGAATAATAAGCGACTTTTAAAAAAGAGTCGCTTTTTTTGTGGGAGAATGTTTTTGCTGTTTTTCCTCTAGCGTTCTGTTACTAACTTCATTTAGCCTGTGAGCTCTGTCGAAGTATTCTCGAAGGCTATTTCAAAAGACTAAAAAGAAAAACCAATTAAGGATTGGTGATAAAGCTCTGAACATTCCAGATTAACAATTCCTACTTAAGAATAAATGAATCACAGTTTGATATTTCAAATTCCTTAATTTTTATTGCATAATTGGGGTTTAATACCAATTCAATTTCAAAATTACCTATAAATAATTTGAATTATTTTTTGCTAAGATCATTAGAAAATCGTAGCACAACTATTAAACTTTATTCACTTATTTTTTGAAGAAAAATAAGTGAATAAAGGCCGTTTTATTGCTGTCGTTTTAAGGGGCATTTTGGTGTATAATTGGTATAACCACCTTAAAAGGAACAAAATATATAATGGGTCATTTAATCTTATTTGTCCGTATTCTTCAAAATATTTGTTTATAAATTGCGCTATTTATATAAAACAATTTATTTTCTAATATTTGTTACAAATAGAAGTTGAAATTAATTCAAATAACTGCAATGTGAAAGATTTGAATAAAATAATTTTCAATTGTCTTTGTGATTTATCCTCCCTTATTTAAGCTAATATAACTACAAAATAGGTAAAATATTTTGATTTTTCTGTAAATTATATAACAGTTTTTTTTGCTAAAAGCAACAAAATATTTAAGAGTCAATTAATTATAATTGTCCTTATATTCTTTATATATAACGTTTAAAAAATAGCGTATTGACATTAGACAGAAAATTTAATATATTTGTTGTGATGAGAAGTTATGGGCAATTTTAAAAAAGAAACTAATTCTGACAAAAGCAACCGACTTAATCGGATAAAAAGAAAGGTCAGAATTGTGTTTCGTAGAATTAACACTCAGAAAATGTCGGAAGTGCCGAAACAGCGACAAAAATTAATTATTATCTGAAAGTAGGCAAACTAAAACTAGAAGTAAAATGTTTAAATTAAAAAGTAAATTTATTACTGTAGCCTTGGTGTTATTTGGAATTCTTTTTTCAATTACCAGTTGCAATAAAGATGAAGTGCTTGAAAGCACAGAAACTAATTCTGAAAGTACTGTTGACGCATATATTACTTATGCTAACCAGTCTGTTGAGCAATATTTAACAAGTAACACCAAATTATCATGGATAGATTGGATTGCGATAGGAATTGCAGATGCAACCGGTGCATGTGACGGAGCAATACTTGCGGCACCTCTTTGGCCACCATGGGGTTCTATTGGAGGTGGTTTAATTGTTGGTGCAGCAGCGTCATACACAACTTATATTAATTTAGGAGGTAGCCCACCACCACCACCACCGCCACCACCACCAAGTAATTATTGTAATTTTAATAATGCATTTGAATATGCCGGTATTTGTCATAATTTGGCTTTATGGGAATGTGTACATGCAGGTCTTCCAAATGATTTACATTTAATCTATACCACTATCGAAGCTAATATAACAAATATTACATTTGGTAATTTAACACCAGCTGATTTAAATCAGATTATGCCATTTGGATTGTATAGTTCAAGTTTTACATTAAATAACCCTTATCCAATTGGAATAATTGATGAATATCAGCTTCACAATTATATGATAAATTATTTGGATCCTATAGAAGCCAAAACCCTTGCTAATTATTTTTATAATATGTTTCTAATTGGAAACTTGCAAAACTGTATATCATATTCAATTATGATGGAGAATTATATTACTTCATCAACATTGCCACCTAATAATAAAGAAACTATTTTAATAGGGATGTCAGTTTTTAGAAACAGTATAAATTTCTGGAATTAAGTAATAATAAAAAAAGCCCATAACTAAAACTCATAACACATTGCGAGCGAGGTGCAAAATGTAAATTTTGCACCTCGCTTTTATTTTATCAAGTAATTTAAAGATTAGAGTTTTGCATATCTCTGCACTTTATTATGTGTTGTGAATTGTGATCGGTAAAGTAAGTAATCCTTTTGTTAACAGATATTTCACTCCGATTGCATAATCGGAGTTTAATCTTATTCGTCCTTATATTTTTCAATTTATTTGTTTGACATTACGTATATGTATAAAAAACTCACGTTTTTGTTATATTTGTTATGACAAAACTTAGGTACGTACTGGTATTACCTTGTATATAAGATAAATAGTGAGAAATTATTTAATTGTATTTATATTAATTTTACTGTCAATTAAGACTTTCTCACAAAGTTCTGTGAGCAGACTTGAAAGTAAAAAAGATTTTGACAACTTTTCAGGATTACCATTATCTGAAAAATATGGACAAGTTTCAGCTTTAAAATTGGTTTATGATTTAAAGACTCAAAAGCTCTATTTTATAAATTCGCGATATTTTAAGTATCATCATGAATTTTGTGGTAGAAAAATTGAAAATGAAGTAGAACTTGAGTACTTCAATAGAATTAACTATTCAAATGATTCCAAGAGAAAGTATTTATTAGCAAACATTAATTATTTTAAGTCACTTGGTATTTATGCCCTTGAAATTTCCCCCGCTGACTTAATGCCAGAAGAGGATATCCTTCGTCTTAGAAATATTGTTTCAAATGCAACTTATATTGGTGATAGTTTGCATTTACTTTTGAATAGTGCGAGACTTCAAGATTTAAGTATGGAATTTGAACGTAAAATCCCAATACTTAAGCCTTCTGATATTTACAGAAATCTAAATTATCAAGCAATTGGCAAGTTTAAGAATAATGGGATTCTTAACTTTATAAATGATTTAGAATCTGAAATAGATAATATAAATCCAATGGATATTGTTGTTATAAATGAGACTCCATTATTTTTACCCAAGGTTGCTGGAATAATAGTTACTGAATTTCAAACACCATTAAGTCATTTAACTATTCTTGGACAAAACAGAAAAATTCCTATTGCTGCGTACAAACAAGCCTTTCAAGATTCTGTATTGCTCAACTTAAACCATAAAAAAGTATGTTTGAACGTTTTGGGTGATACTTTTAAGATAGAGCCAATCGATAAGTTAAAACCAATTAATCAAACTCAGCGACAAATAAAACTAAAATACAACCTCGAGGTTGACTCTATTATAAGCATCGAAAATTTTAATAAAAGGTCATTTAAATATGCAGGAAATAAAGCTGGCAATTTTGGGATTCTTTATCAATTAAGTCAAAAGCATAATTTTAAAGTGCCAGAATGTGCATTTGTAATTCCATTTTATTTTTACAACAATCATATTTTAAACTCATTAGCAAAACAAGTCATTGAAAGCTTAATTTTAAATGCTGATAGCATAAATAAAGATACTTTAAAGATGATGCTTAAAAGTATTAGAAAGGAGATACGTATAGCCCCACTCGATACTGTATTATTGAAATCAATTGATAAAAAAGTTTTAACTAATAACAATTACAAAAGATTTCGATTTCGTTCTTCCACAAATGCTGAAGATGCAAAAAGATTTTCAGGTGCTGGCTTATATGCTTCAAAAACAGGGATATTTAATGATGAGAAAAAAACGTTTGAGAAGGCTATAAAAAAGGTTTGGGCAAGCCTGTGGTCATATGAAGCGTATTCAGAAAGAGAATATTATAACATAAATCATAAAGATGTTTATATGGGAATACTTGTTCATCGTTCTTTCCCAAATGAAGAAGTTAATGGTGTTGCAATAACGAAAAATCTATATCGTCCAGATAATTATGGATTTGTAATTAATTCACAACTTGGTGATGAAAGTGTAGTAAAACCAAAAGAAGGTAATATTAGCGACCAATTTATTTGTTATCCGGATAATGTAGATAATATCTATAAGAATAAAAATACTATTGATATTATAACTCAATCAAATCTGAATGATAATAAATTGGTAATGACAACAGATGAAATTCAAAATTTAGCCAACCAACTTGATGCGATTAAGAAATACTTCATTAATCATACATTTACATCAAAATCATATTTTGATTTTGGATTAGATATTGAATTTAAATTGGACAAAGGAGATAGAAAATTATATATTAAACAAGTAAGATTATACAACGATTAATAATGATCGAATGTCATACATATTGGCAGGTGAAGTAGAAAACAACAAGATTAATGGCAGGTATCAACACCATCTCGGTTTGAAATTGAAGAGCATAAATGTCTGGCATTACGTACACACTTAACGTTGGGCTCAACTTGCATAATAGGTGAGAGTAAATATGATTTAGATTTTTTTAGGATTTAGTTAAATGAATAATAAAAGTGTAAGTGAAAAATAAAATGGACATTAAAAAAATTATTCTGATATTTTTAGCTATAATGTTGACTTATAGTGGGAAAAGTCAGAAATTGGTTACTACAAAAGCAAACGTTCAAATAGATAGCGTAATGATTTTTCCGGCAATTGGTGTAATAAATTGTGTTCATGAAAGTAAAGTTATTCCTAATGAATCATATTCGAAGATATACCAAAGAAAAATGAATGAAATTCTTCCCGCGGCATTTGACTATAAAGTTGTGACTTTGGGGGATGAATATCAGCTTAGTGATAGTTTAAAAAGGTATTTTGTTAACACCGTACCAAAGTTTTCTACAATTACTGATGAAGTTTTTTCAACTATTCCGTTAGGTGAATCTTTTAATGAGATGATAGCTGATGTGCCCGGAAGATATTTTGGGATAATATTTTATAATGGGTTTGTTAAAACAAAAGTAGAAGGTCAATTAGCGCAATCATTTGGACTTGGAGTTGCTACAGCTTTTATTACAAGAGGAATGTTTACGGTTTATGTAATTTATAAAGATTCATATTTAGAATGTGTATATTTATTAATTGATAAAAAAGAGAATAGATTTTTATATTATAAACGTAGGTACGAATCAGGTTCTCCATTAAAGATTAAAGTGATTGAAAAAACGTTTAAAAAGATATCAAAAGGCTTTATCTGAAATTAGCTGAGATCAAGTATTCAACAAAACACAAATATATTTTTTGTAATTTCTACTACATTTAAACTCCTTTAAAGTAACTTAAACTGTATTGAGTTATTTAATTCTTTTAATTCTTATATTCTTTAAACTATTTGTTTAAAGCTAGGAAAGACATGTCATAAAAAATTTAGCAGCTTTGTAAGCTCAACAAAACAAGCTAAAACTTCATCTTACAAAAGAGCTATTTTTTTGCCATCGCGCACAAGATTGATTACTTTTGTATAATGATAGAGTTAAAAGAAAAATATAATCTACCCTCTGAGTTCGCCGAATACATTGGACTTGAATATGCTAATTTAACTACAGATAAGCATAAGAAGGAGAGTGGACAATTTTTCACTCCGAAACAGATTGCTAATTTCATGGGTAATTTAGCAAAACCAAAAACGAATAAAATTTCTATTCTTGATCCTGGTTGTGGTACAGCTATCTTAACATGTTCTTTGATTGAAAACTTAGTTACAAAATTTAATTTGAGTGAGATTGATTTAACTCTATATGAAACTGATTCAGAATTAATTGTTGAGGTAAAAAAAGTAATTGAATTTTTAGTGTCATGGCTAAAAGAAAGGAATATACAATTTAAATTTACTATTAATCAATCTGATTTTATAATTGAAAATTCTGAAGCGTTTAATTCTAATTCACTCTTTGGATTTGTAAATACAAAACTGTATGATTATATAATATCAAATCCACCATACTTTAAAATATCAAAAGCTGATAAGAGAGCAAGTATAGCAAAAGAATTGGTATATGGACAACCAAATATATATTCAATATTCATGGGATTATCTGCAAAATTGCTTAAATCCGATGGGGAATTGATTTTTATTACACCAAGAAGTTTTGCAGCAGGAAATTACTTTAAGGCGTTTAGACAGTCATTTTTTAATGATGTTAGTATTTCAAACATTCACATTTTCGAATCGCGAAATAAAATGTTTAAAAACGATAATGTCTTACAAGAAAATATCATTCTGCGAGCAACGAAAAAACGAAATCATCAAATACATATAACAGTATCGGAATGTGATAAAGGATTAAAAAATCCTTCCGAATTAATATTTGAAACCGAAGCTTTAATTGATTTAAAATCAAAAGATAGGATTCTGTTTATTCCTTCAAATAAGAAAGAAGCAAATACCCTTGATATTTTTAAAAAATGGGAAAATTCTTTAAACGATTATAATATTCAAATTTCAACCGGCCCTGTTGTTGCATTTCGTTGCACTGATTACTTAAAAACAGAAGGAGTAATTAATGGGGCTCTTTCTCCACTTGTTTGGTTGCACAATATTAAAGAAATGGAATTGGTTTATCCTCTTCAAAAAGGCAGTAAACCCGGATATATTGTAAATTCTGAAGAATCGAGAAAAGTATTATTAAAGAATAAGAATTACATCTTATTAAGACGATTCAGTTCTAAAGATGATAAAAGCAGGTTGGTTTGTTGCCCGTATTTTTCTTCCAATTTTGAAACAGAAATGATTGGAATAGAAAATCATATAAATTATATACATAGGCCAAACGGAGATTTATTGGAGAATGAAATTTGGGGTGTTTCCGCTCTTTTTAGTAGTAGTTTATTCGATACTTATTTTAGAACATTTAATGGAAATACACAGGTTGGGGCATCGGAGCTGAAACAGATTAAAATGCCGCCACTTTCAGATATAATTTTAATAGGCAACAAAATTAAAGCGTATATAAAACCTAAAAAACAGGATATTGATAAAGTTATTAATGAAGTACTTTTAGAAAAAAAATATGTCAAAAATACAAGAAGCACAGGTGATTTTAAAAGAGCTGGGGTTGCCTGATGCTCAGCAAAACGAAATTTCAGGATATACATTACTTGCATTATGCAACATAACAGAAAAAGATAAATGGAATAAAGCTTCAAAGAAAAGTCATGGGGTTTCAAAAGGAATTATGAGTTTTATTTTCAAGAACTATAATAAAGAATATGCTCCTAATACACGTGAAACAGTTCGAAGACAAGTACTTCATCAATTTGTGCAAGCTGGAATTGCTGATTACAACCCTGATATTCCTGACTTGCCGGTTAATAGCCCAAGAGCACATTATGCTATTTCCGAAATTGCATTAGAAACAATACACACATACAAAACGAAAGCTTGGAAAAAAGCGGTAGAAAACTTCAAATCACAAATCGGTGAATTAAAGGAAAAGTATAGTAAAGACAGACAAATGTCCAGAGTTCCTTTAAAACTAGCTGATGGTAAAGTGTTGTTGCTGTCGCCGGGTAAACATAATGAAGTACAAGCTGCAATAGTTGAGGAATTTGCTTCTCGTTTTGCTCAAGGTTCAATTTTACTTTATGTCGGAGATACTGAGAATAAGGATTTACATGTTGAGAAAGAAAAACTTGAAAGTATTGGGATTCCTATAACAGAACACAGCAAACTGCCTGATGTTGTAATTTATGACGAATCAAAAGATTGGTTGTATCTTATAGAAGCAGTTACTTCACATGGCCCAATGTCTCCCAAAAGGATATTTGAGTTAGAGGACTTTTTAAAAGATTGTAAAGCAGGGAAAATATATGTTTCAGCATTTCCTGATTTCGCAGAATTCAAGAAACATACGAATGATATTGCTTGGGATACAGAAGTTTGGATAATGGATTTCCCAGAACATATGATTCATTTTAACGGAGATAGATTTCTAGGGCCAAGATAATAACATATATTTTGTTGAAATAATCAATATTATTAGGGATACCTATTCCTCCTGTTTTGTAGTACTAAAAACTTAACCCGTCTGTCATAAGGCAAATTAGTATTGGTTAAGTTATTTTGAGTGAGAAAAACACTTTTTTGCCACTCGTTTTGCAGCTTTCAGCTGCATTTGTGTTTTCTACATCTTTTATTTAATATTATTTGTCCTAATATTCTTTAATTTATTTGTTTAGCATTTCGCATGTGTGTATAAAACTAACAATTTTGTTATATTTGTTATAGTGATAAATTGGCATTCATTTTGAAATATAAGTAGATATGGGATTTTTTGATAGCTTATTTGGAGTAGAAGAGAAAAAAAGAATATTTATAAGTTTTGCGATTGAAGATGTGAAATACAGAGATTTTCTTGTAAAGCAAGCAAAAAAAGATAAATCTCCATTTGAGTTTATTGATATGTCAGCAAAAAAAGCTTGGAAACAATCTGAATGGCAAAAACGATGTCGTACAAAAATTAAAAGATGTGATGGGGTAATAGTATTGTTGAGTAAAAATACATACCACGCAAGTGGTGCACGTTGGGAAATGAAATGTGCAAACGAAGAAAAAATACCAATTATAGGGATGCATATTAAAAAAAATGATAAAGGTGCAAATCCACCTGAATTGTATAGGAAAAGAAAAATTGATTGGACTTGGGATAACCTAAAAAAATCAATAGAAACATTTTAAAAAGGAATAATTATGGCAAACTCAAAAAATATTTTCATTTCTCATTCGTGGACATATAGCGATGCTTATGAAAAATTGGAAAAACTATTAGATGAACGCGGATATTTTCCATATAAAAATTATTCTGTACCAAAAGATGACCCAATTCACAATGCACCATTCGCCTATCAATTATATAATGCAATTAAAGCTAAAATAGCACCTTCTTCTTGCATTTTAATAATTGCAGGCGTTTACTCATCATATAGTAATTGGATAGACAAAGAAATTAAGATTGCAAAAACTGAATTTTATTTACCAAAGCCAATTATAGCAATTGAACCTTGGGGAAGTGAAAGAACATCTAAATTTGTAAAGGACAACGCAGATGCTGTTGTTAAATGGCAAAAAGATAAAATTATTGAAGCAATTAGAGATTTAACATAGATTATGGAAGAGAACCTTTGGACAAATATTGACAATACTGAATATTCACAAAACAAGGAATTATATCAAAATCACATTTTAGAGCAATATAAAATGTACGTTGAAATGGCAGACAGAATTAGTTCCAGAAGAAATTTGGCGAATATCTTCTTTTTGACTTTAAACACAACTATTCTGGGAGCAATTGGTTTTCTATTTGAAAAAATACAGTTAGTTAAACCCGAATGGTTAGTCATTTTTCCTCTATTTAGTATTTTAATTCTAATTGTTGTATGGTGGTGGCTGTTAAGATCATATAGAAATATAAATTCTGCAAAATTTCGAGTTGTTGGACTTTTAGAAAAGCGATTGCCTTCAAGTCCATATTGGTCAGCAGAGTGGAAAGAACTTGGAGAAGGAAAAGATTTAAAAAAGTATTTACCTCTAACAGTTTTGGAAACAATTGTTCCAGTCGTATTTGGAATACTTTATATAATGATTGGATTATTTGTAATCTTTTGGATGAAATAAAAACGAAATGCCAATAAAGTGTTTATGTAAAGTGGTTTTCTGTGAGTCAGTATCTTGTTATTAAACTTCTTCTTTTCTAATATTATATGCCAACAAAACATTTCCATGGCGTACATAAAGCACTCCATTTTTAATTACCGGATGCGCAAAATGTTCATTTGTTCCTTTTTCAATTCTGAATTTACTTACTAAAGTAAGTTTTGGTTCAGGATTAATTAGGTTCATGTAACTCCTTGCAAGGCGGAATTTGTAATTCCGTCACATAAGATAATCCTAGTCTTACGAAGTGTAACTACGGTCTTTATTTTTTTGTACATGTATTTACTTTTCTGGCGATACCATGTGTGTCGGATGGTCGGGGCATTTTTTATGTTCAGTACTAAAAGGAGTAAAATAAATCAATTCCTCCTTTTAGGAGTAGGGGTAAACAATTGACCTTCAAATAAAACTAACTACTTCATTTTTTTAGTAAGCCCTTTTATAAAATACAAGATAAGCTGGATATTAGTTAATAAATTCTTAACTTGCTTTATACGAAACATTACATTCATATAACCAAACCATAAAGTGCCTATACTTAAACCATATTTAAATAAAAGAAACATATTTATTTTCTCATTTCTAATATTAATTTAATAATAACTAAAAATAAGGAGATTTACAGATGCCATTTATTAAAATATCATCACTTCAGAATGTTCCCAAGAGAGAACAAATTATGAAAAATGTAGAACAAGCACTTTATGCAATTAAAGTTAATGGAATAAAACTAATACCTGATAATATGGCTACATGTATGTGGCAAACATTGGATATTGTTGTGCATAGTAATGATGCCCATAGAATATTTAATAAAACGGATGATGAGATACCAATATTTGTTGATTTGTATATGAATACAGTTTTTAATCAGGATGGTATTTCTCTTGTTATGGAAACAATTGCTGATGAACTTAGTAATATTGGAGAGATCAATAGAGACAATGTTGTAATTATGGTTCATGTAGGAAAGCCCGGGTATATTTTTATTAATG
This sequence comes from Bacteroidales bacterium, assembly GCA_013138975.1. Lineage (GTDB taxonomy): Bacteria > Bacteroidota > Bacteroidia > Bacteroidales > UBA12077 > UBA12077. The sequence continues at coordinate 83,509 of WTBR01000054.1, read as the reverse complement.
GTGATATTGACGATTGTCTAATTAACAAGAAGAAATAATCACATAGAAGAAATTCGCCGCAGATGGTCTGTAAATGGCACTGAATTAGATGCTTGTTGTGTGGTTTTTGTTTCAAATTTACAAACATACGGGTTAACCCGTATGCCATAGGCTACAAAAGAAAATCCCACAGCCAAAGCCATAGGATTTTTGATTTATAGTATTTCAGTTTTAAACTTCTTCTTTTCTAATATTATAAGCCAACAAAACATTTCCATGGCGTATATATAATACTCCATTCTTTATTACCGGATGTGCAAAATGTTCTTTTGTACCTTTTTCAATTCTAAATTCACTTATTAAAGTGAGTTTAGGTTCAGGATTAATTAAGTTCATAAAACCACCCTGTTCGGCATAATAATACAACATATCATCAGCCGCAATAGTAATTCCACGTTTTACTTCAAGAGAATCAATAAATTCTCCGGAGTTCGCATCCAGCACATTTAATTTAAATTTTTGGTGTCTGGAACCGTATAACTTATCAGCTATCTTTATTAGTCCACCTTGGATATTATTTATTTCTTTATTTCTCCAAACTTCAGTAATTTCACTTCCATCATCTGATAGCTTTAATTTAACTGTTCCATTACCATAACTAGCACAATATATGTGACCATCTACATAAAGAGGAGTGTTACCTTTTGTATCGATTATTGTATCTTCAAACGCCCATAATAATTCTCCTGATTTAGTGTCTAAACCAAACAATGAGAATTCTGAGAATGTAACAAGTATATTTCTGGTTGGAAGCTGAATAAGAAGAGGAGAGCAATATGCTGCTTTTTCGCTTTTGGCTTTGCTTGTCCAAATTGTTTCTCCTGTAAATCGGTTGAATGCTACTACATTTGTTATAGAATCTCCAGGGGCAAAAAATACTTTGTCGCCATCAACCAATAAGGATTGTGAGAATCCAAATCGAGTGTTTTTTCCCTTATAGTCCTTAATCATATTTGTTGACCATTGCTTAGTTCCTTCGTTTGCATTTACACATACAATCTCACCCATTGGAGAACAAACATAAACTAAGTCGTTAACTACCGTTGGAGTTGATCTTGATCCCGGATAATTTACAACCCATGAACTATCGTACTCAAATTTCCATAATAATTGTCCGGTTAAATCGAATGCAAATAAATGGCTTAAACTATCAATTTCACCATTAATAAATAATTTGTCAGACGTAATTGCAGGAGAACCATATCCGTTTCCAACACCTTCGTATTCCCAAAGTAATTCAGGGCCTTCTTCCGGCCATACTTTTAATAAGTTTGTTTCCTGATATATTCCATCACGATTATCGCCACGCCATTGTGCATTATCTGGCTGTTGTGTACAAGAACTAAAAAATAGAATTGTAATAAATAAAAAGATTAGGTTTTTCATATGGTTTAAATTTTAGGTTTTCAACTATATATGATTATAAAATGTGGAATTAGTTTAATGTAGCAGTAAAAATATTATTCATTTCGTAAAGATGAAATTAAATTTGATTTTAATGCATTGCGGGCAGGAAAATATATCCATAATAATCCACTAAATAATACCAATACTACAAGTACAAATACAAATGTTGTAGGAATGTTAAATGATGGAGAAATAATTGAGGGAAGTATGCCAATTACAGCAGCACAAATTCCTATTCCAATTCCTAAAATCAACAATATAATATTTTCGATAAATATCAGTTTAAAAACCTTGTTTTTGGAAAAACCAACTGCTTGTAATAAAGCAATCTCGCTGCGTCTTTCTAAAATGTTTCTCATAAGAACAATTCCCAAACCAAATGTTCCGATTATTATTCCTAATCCACCTAAAAACATAAATACGGTTAGGTAAGTATTTGTTACCGAATAAAATTGCGATAATCTTTCTGTTGTAAGTGTAAGTTCTATTCCATAATTTCTAAGATAAGTACTTAAAAGCTCATTTACAGTATTCATGTTTTCCTGTAATCCATCAATTAACATGGTTTTAGAGCCACTAATCGAAGGAAAGTGTTGCATAAATACATCATCAGCAATAAGTATATTTCCTTGAAAAATTGAGGCATTTAAACCACCCATCAGAACAAGGTATATTTCTTCTCCTGCTTCGTTTAAATAAACCAGAGTGTCGCCAACTTCTTTAATTAAGCCCCAGGTAATTACCGTTTGATCGGCGTATGCCGGATAAACATTTTTCTCCGAAGATTTACTTAGTTCTAGCCAAGGTTTATCTTTATCAATGCCGTCCATAAGTTTGGCAAAAGAAAAGGCATTCCGTTTATTTAGTTCTTCAGGATTAATACCCAGTATTTTAGGTTTTTGTACTTGGTTAAGATTCAGGCAACTGGCATCGTCACCATCCAGTTGGTGCATTTGAATAAATTCCACATTTTCGAGATCAGATTCAGAATCTAAATTAAATTTGCTTTTGCCGATCTCAGAATTTAAATCATATAAAATAGGCAATGTAGTTTCAGCCCAAAACAGAAATCCACCTGTTCCCGATTGCCTGATATTTTCCTTACCGTAAAAGGTATTACGATTAGCTCCGGTTATAATTATTGTAAAAGTTCCTAAAGCTAATAAAGCAATAATTGCAAGGCTTCGTCCTTTATTTTTAGCTGCGTTTTTAAACGCAAATTGCATGGAAGTAGGTATAGAGCTATCCGTTTTTTGTTTGGTTCGTTTAAAATATAAGCTAATAACTGAAATGCAAGCCAATAGGAATATTCCTCCGGCTGATAAAACTAAACTTGCATTTTGATCAATGGATGAAATAAACGAGTAGGATACAAGCACAATTACAACTGTAAAGCTTATAATCGCTATTAATTTGTTTAATGTATTGCCAAGTTTTTCCTTTTGCGCAGAGTGTAAAGAACTATCACGAATAAGCCCTATTATGGGTTGTTTTAATTTTTTTCTTGTTACAAAATAGATTGCCAAAAGTGAAATGATAATTCCGGCAATAGCGCCTGTAAAAAGTGTTGTAGCTTTGATTTGAACCATCAAAACATTGGTTCTAACAATATCTTGCCAGATGGTATTAAGGGCAAACATTATTCCTTGATTATACAAAATCCCAAAAACTGAACCTGCTATTCCTCCCAGTATTGCAGTAAGTATATTTTCTGCAAAACGAATTTGAATAACTTGTTTTTTATTAAATCCTAATCCCGATAAAACGCCTGTTTCTTTATTTCGTGATTCTATATTCAACGAATAAATAAGTACTGTTAGTAAAACTCCGGCTACAATAATAAAAAAGCTCATGCTAAGGAATAATTCTCCAAAATCTACACCGCTTGATGCTGCACGAATTCCTTCCGATTGCACATGTAAAAAGGATAGATTCAGATCTTCAGGATGTAATTTGTTAAGAATTTCCTCTTTTAAATCATTTGAGCTTATATCGTTTTTATCAAAGCGTATAGAAGTATAACTTCCGTATTTATTTTGCCAAAGATTTAATCCTGATTGAATGGATATTAGAGCTTTTGGTGTCCCATTGTAATCATCCCAATACTTTTCATCCTTATCTCTAATTCTATCTAAATCAATTGGGATACCTGTTTCCCATTCGCTGCAACTTCCTGCATCGGCAAGTCCGGGGAATAATGGCATTAATGATTTATTAGCAATATCTCCTTGACTTGGAATTATATCTTTAACAATAAACTGTTTTGTAACCTCCGTAAGTGTGCGCAATGCACCAATTGTAAAATATTCGATCTCTATTGTATCGTTTATCGAGGCATTTAAATCTGATGCTAACCATTGATTAATGATTATTTCATTTTCTTTAAGTTCATTTGAAATTATAGGTGAAGAAGCAGCCGTTACAAAGGAATAGGGTGTTTCTTTATCCTTAAAACGGATTGTATTTACAAGATATGTTAAAATGGTTTCTTTTGGAATTTCAAAATCTTTAACGGATTCCCAAATTGGTTCATCTATGAAAATTCTGTCGGATAAAAGTTCGTGTTTATTATCAAGTTCACGAATAACAATATTGGCATCTTCAATTTGCCAAACTTTACTGAGTGATTTGTTAAGGTCTTCTACATTAAGATTTTGTTCTTTATTATCAGAACTAATAATGATGTTTGCTAAACCGTCTAATTCAAGTTTTTTAGCCAAATATTCATGTGATATAAAAATATTATATGGTGCCGATTGGATATTTTTCAAACTAAATCGTGCCATATCCTCATTATTGGCAATTGCTTTAACTTTTACTCTAAGTGCAACAGATGGATCTGTTTCTTTGGCAAATGGTGCATTTAAAGGAATAATATTTGCATTTTCAACACGGAGTAAAATTTCATCGTTAATTTCTAAACCAAGCTTTTGGGCTGTGTTATTACTTATTATTACTTCATCTTCGCTAAGTTGAGGCATTGTTTTGTTAGAGAGTTCCCAAAAACTTTCATCAATACCATAAACTTGTGTTTTATTAATTCTGATATTTGATTCGGTATTAATTGCAATGCTTTCAAGCATTAAAAGGGGAGAAGTTGCAATATTTAAATCTTTAGAAATGGCATCGGCTAATTCGGCACGAACAAAACGATCGCCTGTTTGCATGGCAAATTTTGTATTTCCAAGGCGGGCTTCTACCGTTTGTTTAAGACTGAATTTAATTGAATCTCCAACAATCAATACTCCTGTTAATACGGCTGTACTAATTAAAGTACCTGCAAAAACAGCTAAATGTTGTTTTCTGAAGTGCCAGAAGCTTTTTATTATGAATTGTAAAATTGTCATTTTTGTTATGTGTAGTTATTATTGATTAATCTGAGCTTTAAATTCTTTTACCACTAAGGATACACAAAGGGTATCACAAAGTCGCACAAAGAATTACATAATAACTCGTTTAATACCGTCTTTTAAATGTTTTACATTAAAATTTACTAATAAACCTAACTTACATTTCGACAATTTTAAGTAAGTTAGTATTTGAGCCATATGTATGTCAGCTAATTGTTCAATAGATTTTATCTCAACAATTACCTTTTTTTCTACTAATAAATCAATTCTATAACCTGCATCAAGTTTAACTTCTTTGTATACTAATGGTAGAGGTTTTTGTTTTTCTACATTTAAACCCGCTTGACGAAGTTCATAATATAGGCATTCTTCATAAGCACTTTCAAGTAATCCAGGGCCAAGTGCAGTATGAACTTTAAAAGAGCAATCTAAAACTAATTTGAAAATCTTTTCTATATCCATAATAACCTCTTTTTACTTCGTGTTCCTTTGTGAAATACCTTTGAGTGACTTTGTGGTAAAAGAAAGTGAAACTCACAATTAAATTATTTAAAAAACCTATTTCTTACTTTCTATTATTTCTAGTTTTCCGTGATCAAGATTGAAAATTGCATTCATCTTCTTCGCTAAATCTAAAGAATGTGTAACAACAACCATTGCCACATTATGTTTTTTGTTAATGTTCGATAAAAGTTCGCCCATTTGCTCAGCAGAATCCTGATCTAATGATCCTGTAGGTTCATCTGCCAATACTAAATTAGGCTCATTTATTAATGCACGCACAACCGTAGCTCGTTGACATTCTCCACCTGAAAGTTGTCCGGGATGTTGATGTATTTTATCAGCCAATCCAACACTCTCTAAAAGGCTCATTGCTCTTTCCAAAGCTGAATTCTTTAAGTTTTTATCTTTTAAAGGAATTGTAGGTACAAGTACATTCTCAATTAAGGTAAACTGGGGAAGTAAATGATGTTGCTGGAAAATAAATCCAATATTGGCATTTCGAATTTCGGCTAGTTGCTTTTCATTAAAGTCTTGAATCTCTTTACCTTTAATTTTAACTATCCCGGAAGTCGGTAAGTCAAGAGTTCCAAGTATATTTAACAATGTACTTTTACCGGAACCCGATGGCCCAACAATTGATAATGAATCACCGTCATTTATGCTTAATGAGATTTCATTTAAAACATTTCTTTTGCTTACAAGTCCGTTATTGGTGTAGAACTTACTTATTTTTTCTAATTCAACAATCATAGTAATATTAAATTTTAAGTTCCAAATTTCAAATTCCAAAACCGCCTACCGGACGGGCAGTTACATTACAATTCCCAAATCTTAATCTCTGAAACAGTTTAGAATTTAGTTTATTTGGTGTTGGGATTTGTTTATGTTCTGTCATTTGTATTTTGTGATTTATTTTTTTTGAGAAGCACTAATCACCTTCTCATAGATAGAAAGCATCTGTCTGGTTAATTCATTCGTATTGTACTTATTTTCTACTGCTTCTCTACCGTTTTTACCCATTTCATTAAGTTTTTCTTTATTTGAAAGGATTTCTGCAAGTTTTGAAGCTAAGGCATCTGGTGTATTTGGTTCGTAAATCATGCCACCTTTTGTGTTTTTTACAATTTCGGGGAACGCACCTAAAGCAGGTTGTACTATTGGAATTCCTGAGGCTAATGCTTCAAGCTGATACATACCAAATGCTTCACCTTTAAGCACAGGAACAGATAAAACTGTTAATTTTTCAAAGAAATCGCTTAATTTTTCAGTTCTGAAGTCATCGATAAACTCAATATCATTTTCAAAACCATTTTGTTTTAACTTTTTTAATTGTTTCTTAATGAATTTATCATCATCAGCAGTTTTGCCCCCGGTAGCTTTTAGTAATGCATTTTTAAAATTATCTTTTTTCTTAAGTTCAATAAATGCATCAATAATTACTTCAAATCCATTTTCTTCATTCATTCTTGATAAATAACCAATAACAGGAGGATTTTGAACCGGCTCTGAGAACCTGTAAGCCTTAGGATCAACACCAATTGGTACGATATGTAATTTTTCATCAGGAATACACATTCGTCTTTGCATTACATCTCCAAAGTATTGACTGACTGTTATAAATGCATCAATATCTTTAGATCTTTCACACATTATCTCCCAAAGTCTTGTTTGATAATCATCGCTCATTGCGTCAAGCCATACATCTTCATCTTGTAAAGAACAAATTACAGGAATATTTAATTCTTCACGAATTCGACCTGCAAGACCCATAAGTAGTGCATTAGATAAATGAACTACATCTGGTTTTTCATGATTTTTCAAAAAGTTTATGAGAAGTTCAAGCTCTTCCTCTTGATATCCCTCTGAACCCTTTAACATTGAAATGGTCATTTCTTCTAAGCCGGATGCTCTGGTTGATTCAGATTTTTTAGAAGCATAGCGAAGAATAGCAGGGGAGTTGAGAAATTTGTGAAGCCACTTTGGCATATGCCTAAAGAATTTGAATTTTTGTTCTAAATAAACATTTACGGCTCCATAAAAGATGGGTAATCCATCTTCTGTATAATTATTTGAAGAACTTAAAGGCAGGTATAATGGCAATGTTATTGCATCATGACCAGTGTTTTTTAAAGAATTAGTAAAAGCACTATCGCGTAAGCAGTTGCCACAATAAAATGTTCCTCCAAATCCTGGTACTATATTTATTATTTTCATAGTTTTAAAGAATTCTCGCAAAGGCGCAAAGACGCAAAGAAAATTTCAATTATTTATTCACTTTGTTTATGAAATCACTTTGCAAAGTTCTTTGTGTATTAATTCCTTAGCATGATTATTTTATATCTTTATATTTGTGAATATGTTTAATTCTACTTTACGACTTTAATGTTTGTTTGACTAATTCAGTCATTCCCGTCTGCCAAAGCCCAACTTGCTTGAAATTTTATTTTTATTAATTTAATTACAAATAAGTTTCAAGTTCAAAGTTTCAAGTTATCTCTACATTCAAACAATGATCTTATTTTTATTAGTCATTATAAATTAATCAATCGTCATTATTTTATTCCAAAAGCATAAACTTTTCCATCGCCCGCACCAACAACAATCATGTTTTTAATTATGGCAGGAGTACCCGCAATTGGACTTCCTATTTCGTAAGACCAAATTTTCTTTCCAGTGTTCAAATTTAGTATGTATAATTGTCCATCGTCGGAACCAATAATAACTTTACTGCCGGCAATAACCGGTGAACTTTCTATTTTACCTAAAGTTTTAAACTTCCATAAAATTTTGCCACTTGTTTTGTCAAAGCAATATACATTTCTATCTTGCGATCCTATAATAACTTTATTGCCTGCAACTGCCGGTGATCCCAAAAAAGGGCCTGTTCCTGCATATTTCCAAACAATTTCTTTGGTTTGCATATTAGCGCAATAAAATCCCCCATCGTAATTTCCAAAATAGACTTTACCACCTTCTAAAGCTGCCGATGAAGCAATATAAGTTCCTATGTTAATTTTATCTTTAGCAAGTCCGGTATTAACATCTACCATATGTAAAAATCCATCGCAACCTCCAAATACAGCTACTTTACCGTCTGTTGCAGGTGCACCATTTATATAATTGTCAGCTTCGTATTTCCATACAGGTTTTCCTGTTTTTGCATTCACGCAATGTAAATAATAATCGTAGCTTCCTGCTATTATTCGTTTTGATTTTTTGTTAGGAGATAAAACCCAAGCTGATGAACCAGAGATTTGTCCATCAGTTGTGTATTTCCATTTTAATACACCGGAACTTGCTTCCAAAGCAAATATTGTTCCTTCGAGCGATCCAACATAAATTGTATTGTCAAGAAAAAGGGGAGGAGCCTCAATAGATGTTCCTGCTTTAAATTTCCAGTTTAATTCTCCTTTCATGGAAACAGAATAAACGTTTCCATCATTAGATCCAATATAAATATTATTACCACATATTACAGGCGATGATTTAATAAGATCAGCAGTTTTAAACGTCCAAAGTAGTTTTAATGAACTTGGAACTTGAACACTTGTTTTTCCTTGCAAGGATTGATTCCCGCGAAACGATGACCAACAAGTATTGGATTGTGCTATACTTGAATATGCAATGAATTGTAATAGGGTAATTATTATAATGATTTGTTTTTTCATTCCTTAGTCATTTATTGTTTTTACTTTTTATCTAATTTCTTCTCAATATATATATATATATATATATATATAATTCATTTAAACTTGCTTGTTTTCTAAAGGCATCGAATTCGACACCTTTGGAATTTGAATTATGTAATTTCTCCTCTCGGAATCTTTATACTTAGCTATATCAGTAATTAAAAAACATGTTTAAATTGTTTTATTCCCCATCTTTAAAAGCCAGTGCACCCGTAGGACAAGCTTCGATACATTTCTTTGCTGTACTTGTTAATGCTTCATTTAATTCTTTATTAAACGGAATATCTATTTTTACCGTAAATCCCCTACCAATATAGCTTAAGCCGGTAAGTTCTTTTTCGTTAGTTGTAATTTCAACACACAATCCACACTTAATACATTTTTCAGGTTCGTAAACTACTTCCTTATGTTGTAAGTATTTTTGTATTTGTTTTCTTTCTCCGAATGAATATTTCTTTTGATTTGCACCATATTCATCGGCATAGATTCTTAATTTACAGGTCTTTGGTTTTCTGCAATAGCAACGTAAACATCTTTTGGCTTCGAGTATTGCTTCTTCTTTATTAAAACCATGTAATTTTTCTTTTACAGGTTCAACTCTGTTATCAGGTATCGATTCTTTTTTGTATTCTTCAATTTCCGAATCTGTAAGTTTACCAAATCTGGAATTAAATAATCTTTTTGTTTCTTTTGGATTATTGCCGGCTAGAAAAGAGTTTACGGAATATGCTGCATCTTTTCCCTGAGCTAAGGCTCTAATGGCCATTTTATTTGGTTTTAAAGCGCTTCCACAAGCAAAAACTTTGTCAATGTTGGTTGCAAAAGTTCCTTCAAGTGTATCAATGCCTTTTGCTCCAATTTCAATATTGAATTCTTTAATATTTGATTCTTCAATGCTTCCGGCAGCAAAAATAATTGCGTCAAACTTTGATTTTAATTTGGTTTCTAAATCATCGGGAGTAATCGTGGTGTTTAATTCAAATTGGGCACCTAGTTGTGAAATTAAATCAATTTCGTTTTGTAAATCAATTTTGGGTAATTCACTGTCCGGAACATTTAATAAACTTCCACCGGCTTTATTATTTTTATCAAATACGGTACACTCATGTCCTTCCTTTAAAATATGGAATGCACAGGCAAGACCTGCCGGGCCGGAACCAATAATTGCAACTTTTTTACCGCTTTTAGATTTCTTTTGTGGTAAATATGCAGAATCACTTTTAATATCAACATCAGCAACAAATCGTTTTAATAAACAAATTGAAACAGGATTATCAACTTGTTTTCTGCGACATGCACCTTCGCAAGGAGCTGAGCATATATATCCTAAAATTAGGGGTAAGGCAATATCTTCTTTAACTAATTTTAAAGCTTCATCAAATTTATCATCAGCAATTAACCTGTTCATTTGTGGAATATCCATAAATGCAGGGCAGCTCAAACGGCATGGAGCTTCACAATCGCCAACATGATCACTTAATAGCAATTCCAAGGCTTCTCTTCGTGCTTCAATTACTTCATCATCATCACAAATAATATCCATTCCGTTACTTGCGGGCATTCCGCATGATGGAAACATATTCCCTGATTTATTGTCTTTTACCATACAAACCATGCACGATGGATGATTTGTTTTATCCATATAACACATGGTAGGAATAGTAATTCCCAGAGATTCAGCCGCTTTTAGAACTGTTGTTCCTTCTTCTACTTTTACGGTCTGATTATTTATTTTAAGTTCTATCATTTTACTTTACTATAACGGCATTAACAGGACAAATTTCTCTACAAACATTACACTGAATACAATTTTCTTGGATTACTTCATGCTTTTCGTATGGTTTAAGTTTAATTGCATCCGTAGGGCATCTTTGCGCACACTTGGTGCAACCAATACAATCATCGGTGATTTCATACTTAATCATGTTTTTGCACTTACCTGAGGGGCAAGTACCGTTTATATGAGCTTCGTATTCGTGCCTGAAATATTTTAAGGTTGTTAAAACAGGGTTCGGAGCCGTTTTCCCGAGATTACAAATACTGCCTTTTTGAATTTGCGCAGCAAGACTCTCAAGCAAATCAAGATCTTCTATTTTTCCTTTTCCGCTTGTTATTCGCTCTAGAATTTCTAACATTCTTCGTGTTCCGACTCTACAGAATGTGCATCTTCCACAGGATTGATCTTGTGTAAATGAAAGAAAATATTGAGCAATATCAACCATGCAATCCGTTTCATCTAACACGATTAATCCACCTGATCCCATCATTGCACCTGCTTCAATTAAAGAAGCAAAATCAACGGGTGTGTCAGACATTGAGGCTGGAATGCAACCTCCGGAGGGACCTCCGATTTGTACCGCTTTAAATTGTTTATTATCGGCAATTCCTCCGCCAATATCTTCAACAATCTGCTTAATTGTAATTCCCATTGGAACCTCAATTAATCCTCCTCTTTTAATTTTTCCTGCTAATGCAAATACTTTAGTTCCTTTACTGTTGTCGGTTCCTGTGCTGTTAAAAGCTTTAGAGCCTTCTCTAATAATCCAGGGAACCAGTGAAAATGTTTCGGTATTATTTATAAGTGTGGGTTTATTCCAAAGTCCACTTTCGGCAGGGTAGGGAGGTCGTAAACTTGGATATCCTCTATTTCCTTCGATGGATTCTATAAGTGCGGTTTCTTCGCCACAAACAAAAGCTCCTGCTCCTTCAAAAATTTTTACATTAAATGAAAAATCTGTTCCAAATAGATTTTTACCTAATAAGCCTTCTTTTTCACAAATCTCAATGCCTTCTCTAATCCTAATTACAGCCAAGGGATATTCAGCTCTAATGTAAAATACACCTTCGGATGCTCCAACAGCATATGCAGCAATAATTAATCCTTCGATAATTCGGAAAGGATAAGATTCCAATAACATACGATCCATGAATGCTCCCGGATCGCCTTCATCTCCATTACAAATTATATATTTTGTTTCCGATTTATTATCTTTTACAAACTGCCACTTTCGCCCGGCCAAAAATCCACCACCACCACGACCTTTCAATCCACTTTCGATTATTTCGTCTACAACTTCCTGTTGCGACATTTTCTTTATGCTTTTCTCTAATGCTTGAAAACCTCCAAGGCGCTTATATTCATTCAAATCGGAGGGTTTTATCTCTCCTCGGTGCTCTGTGGCAATATTAATCTGACCTTCAAGGAATTCCGAAATTGGTGTATTTACTTCATCTAAAGCATATTTTTTGGAAAATTTAGGAACATTTTCGAAGGCAAAATTCTCAACAAAATTATTGAATCGACTTTTAAATTTATCAACAAAACTTGTGGGTTGAAAATGCTTTAATACAATTTTTCTTACTTCATCAGGATTTACCTTGGTATAGTATGATGGTGTTTCATTGGGTTTGTTAATCTCTAACATTGGAACTTGATTACAAACTCCTACACATCCAACTTGTTTTACATTTACATTGATATGGTTATTGCCTAATGTCTTTTCTAATTCTTCCTTCACATCATCACTTCCGCTGGCAACACAGCACGAGCCTAAACCAATTCTGATTTCGCCTTGAGATTCAGTATCGACAGCTAATTTTGAAGATTTTTCTGATTTGGGCTTGTCTTTATTTGCTAAAAAATCTTCGAGGATTTCAGATATTTTTTCCGTTGTTACATGTCCGTATGTTGTTTCATCAATTTGAACAACAGGAGCCAGAGTACAACAGCCAAGACAAGCTATTTTATCTACTGTGAAAACACCACTCTCATCTGTATCATCTGTATCTTCAATATTTAATTCCCTTTTGAAAGCATCGTATACAAGCATTGCGCCTTTTACATGACAAGCTGTTCCAATGCATACTTTAATTACATGCTCTCCTACAGGTTTATGTCTGAATTGAGAATAAAATGTAGAGATGCCATATATTCGTGTTGGAGTAATATCAGTTGTATCACAAACTCTTTGTAAAGCTTCTTCGGGTAAATAATTAAAATTATCCTGAATTGCTTGAAGTATAGGAATAACCATTTCAACAGATTTTCCCTTTTCCTGAACTATATTATCAACTATTTCGATTATTTCCTGATCCATAATTTTTTATTTCTCGCAAAGCATTCTTAATTTTTTTCTCGTAAAGACGCAAAGTTATATTCTGAATAACTATTTTATTTTTTAATTAATTTCGTTGTTTTGTCTTTTGCCGTTGATTCTTGTTTTTATTTTATTCTCGCAAAGCCGCTAAGACGCAAAGTTAAGTTTTGAATTAACCGTTGAATCTTTTATTAATATTATAATTGTTTATGTCTTTTGTAGTTGCTTTTCATTTTTTAATCTTTTTTTTCTTTGCGTCTTGGCGGCTTTGCGAGAGCTTTTATTATTTCCCGATACAATATAAATTTTTATCTGCCCTAATATAAACTCGTCCGTTTGCAAAGGCAGGTGTGCTAACCACTTTTTCTCCAAGTTTAGGTTCTCCAAGCGAAACATATTCTTTATCTGCTTTGAAAATATGCATTATTCCTTGTACATCAATTAAATATATTTTGTCTTCAACTAATATTGGAGATGAATAAAATCCATTATCAAATTCTTTTTCCCAAAGTACAGCCCCTGTTTTTGCATCATGACAAATAACAACGCCATAACTTGTTGCAAGGAACAAATATTTATCTGTAGCAACCGGACTTGGAACGTCTGATAAATAATCGAATTGTTCCCAAAGTTTAACCGGTGTTTCTCCAAGTTTAATCGCTACCAGACTAGCATATTCGTTTGTTGCAAATACAATTCCATCGGCATATGTAAGCGATGGACCTACTTCGCCATATAAACAGTCAAGTCTCCAAAGTTCTGCTCCTGTATTGGCATCATAGGATGCAACAAAAGGATCTGTTACAAGAAGTATTTCTACTCTATTACCTGTATTTACAATAATAGGAGATGCCCAGGATATTTTACCCTTACGATTTGTGCTCCAAACTACATCTCCCGAATTAACTGATAAAGCCATTACTTTGGATGCAGATCTGTGATCGTATTGAACAATTAATTTATCTTCGTAAACATATAATGATGAAGAATATCCATAATGATTTTGTGGAACACCTAAATTTTTAGCCCAAACTCTTTTCCCGGTCATATCTAAAGCAATGATATCTCCTGTTGAGAAAATTGCAAAAACCTTTTTTCCGTCTGTAGTTACTGTAGGAGCAGAGTGTCCTGTATCATTTGTTACAGCAGGAGCAGTGGCAGGAGAGCCAGTAACATTATCTACATTGGCTGTCCAAAGTAATTTGCCTGTATTTCGGCCATAGCAAAATACTTGTTTGCTTGTAGCATTAGCACCCGATATGAATAATTTATTACCCCAAATTACAGGTGAATTATAACCATGCAAAGGAATTGCAGCTTTCCATAATATATTTTCGTTTGTAGCGCCATTCCAATTCGTAGGAATATTTTTTTGATATGCAACACCATTACCACCTGCACCACGAAATGAAGGGAAGTTAGCTTTCATTTCTGTAGTTGGATAATCAGCTATGGTTGATTGAATAACTTCTTTTTCTTTTTCGATTGTTTCTGTCTCTGTTATTTCTTCCTTCTCAGTAGCATCTATTTCCGTTGTTTCGACAATTGCAGCTTCCGTTTGGGCTTGAGCAGTATTAGTTTCTTCAGGAACGTCTTCGTTATTCAATTTGTTTTCGGCTATTGCTGCATTGGTAAATGTTTCACCTAATTTATTGTGTGTGAGAAAAGCAAATAGTAAGGCAATGACAACTATGCCGGCTCCACCAATTGAAATCCACTTACGTGCAGTTTTTTGTAAGAATAGATTGTTTTCATCCTTTTCTCCAATTTCAGGAGATATGTTCTTAGCTGAATTAATCATTTGAATTGCAATAATAAATATAATTACACCAATTAATAATAAGTATCCGCCTGTCCGAATTTGCCATTGGTTGGTAAAATATGCTTTACGAGCTAATAAATCAATCTCTCGTATTTCTAACCTTAAAGCTTCATCATTTGGATTTTGACTTAATCTTTCAACTAAATTATTAATAATTTCTGTATTGATTGGGTCTAATCTGTTAATTTGCAGAAAGTTTGCGATGATTAGAATACATAATATGAATGAAAATATTGCTGATGTAATTGCAATTCCATTCCATAATTTTGTGTTTATTTTGAATAATTTTTTGTTGTTCTTCATGTTGTATGAATTTCTCGCAAAGGCGCAAAGACGCAAAGAAAATATTAATTGTATCTTTTTGTATTTAAATCCTTAGCATAGTTATTTTTCTCTTTCTTATTAATTTATACAATGTTATAATCGTATTATAAACTTCTATCTTCAGGTAAAACCGGGCAATAATCAACACATCGGGCACAGCTTATACAAGTTCCTTTATTTGGAGTGTAATCTTCTCGATATCTGAATACTGATAAACTAAGCAGCGTAAAGCCAAAAACCAGACCTAAAAACCCACCTAAAATCCAACCTCCAATATAAAATTGATTCGTTATTTCTGCTGCTTCTTTATATAATTCTTCTTTTGACTGTCCGGCTGATTTAAAGGCCGTTATCTCAAAAGCTTCTTCATTAGGTTCTCCGTAATTCGTATTATTAATTAGTTCTTTCGCCAAACGAACTTTAGGATTTACAATTGCTAAATTCTCATGAAACTGAGAAGCAGTAAAACCACCGATTAACACTAATAGTGGAATTATTACACTTATAAAAATAAATCTACGAGATGCAATGGGCTTTTCCTCTTTATCTTTTAAAACAACAGGTTTGTTAATTGCTTCAAAAGGGCATGAATCTTCACATAGCTTACAGTTGATGCATTCAGCAGGAGTTATTGTAATGTGTTTTCTTGAGAATCTACTTACAAGATTTAATAATGCTCCATATGGACATAAAAATCTACAATAAGGACGTGCAATAAATACTCCAATAAGAAGTAGTAATCCTCCGATTATGAACATCATGAAAGTGCCTTCAAATCTGAAAAATCCAACAAAAGGATCATAACGACAAACTATAAAGTCTGTTCCGGTAGCTGCATAAAGCACTGCCAAACCAAGATAAATGAAAGGAATAACTCCCAACACTTTTTCTAACCATGATTTTATTGACATCGGACGTAAAGCGAAAATGTCTTGCAAAGTACCAAGAGGGCACACACCTGCACAGAAAGTCCTTCCGAAAAAGAGTGTGTAGACCAGCGGTAAAATAAAAAAGGCAATAACTGTAAGTGGTATACTATATTCGGGATTAAACAATGCTAAAGTAACATTCTGTAATGATCCTACGGAGCAAACACAACCCTCACGGAAAATACCGAAATATAGAACTGCAAATACCGACATCCAGAAAACACCTTTACGAGATCGTTTTTTTATAACTAACCAGCTAACAATTGATAAAGCTGCTGCTAAAACAAATACATCCAGAATATCGAGAGCTTGTGCTCTGGGGCTTGGAGTTAATGTTGGTGGTTGTGTATGTCCCGATTCAAATTCTGGTTTTGGAAATCGCTGAATAGCAATTACGTTATAAATTTGTATGGAAAATATAATGAGTAGAAATATGATGGATAAGCTTTTCTTCATATGAGTTAATTTAAAAAACATTTTACTGTAGAAAACATTTTACCGCAGAGACGCAGAGTCGCAAAGTATTCTTTAATTTTTTCTTTGCGTCTTTGCGTCTTCGCGGTTTATTATTTTCTTTATGCAATCTTCTAACTTTTTTTTGTTTCATCTTTACTGTTACCTGAAAATTTGTATGGATTATCGGCAGGTACTCGTTCAAAAGCATCTGCAGGACATACTCTGGCTATTGCACATTCGTTACAATCGTCACATAATCTGTGATTTACTTGTAATTGCAATGATCCGTTCCCAAATGCATTGCACCCTTTCACACATTTTCCGCATCCGATACATAATTCTTCAATAATATGATATTCGAAGAAAGGTTCTTCTATAAATTTACGTTCAATTGCACTGGTAGGACATAACTGATTTTCGGCTGCTGTTGTAAGCTTTTTTACTCCCGGTCTTAAATAGCCACCACATAAATCGCAATAACCACACATATCATAAACATGGAAACATTTTACGGCAGAAAGTGTCATTACGCACTCGGTTGCACACCTTCCACATTGGATACATTTTTCGGGATCGAGCTGCCAAACATATTCGTTCGAAAATGATTTCTTTGCAAGCAATCCACTTAGTCCGACTAATCCGGCACCAATAGAAAACCGGAATCCACGATCTATGAAATCTCTTCTATTAAGTTTTTTCTTTTTCTCTTTTTTAGCCATTACTTACTGAATTTTTAGCCTTTTTTCTTTTAAGAATAATAGCTTCAGGTTGAGTACATGATTTTAATCTTTGACATTCTTTGCATACAAAATCATAAGTACACAGATCTTTCTCTTTTGAGTTTCTGAAAATAAGAATTCCACTTATAGCAGCTAATCCACTAAGGATTGTTCCTCTTCCTATTGTTGTTATAAACTTTCTTCTATTCATGTTTTGTGTTCTATTTCTTTTCAAAAATCCGTATCAATTTTTTTACCGGATCTAGTACATAAATCCTGTCTTTTGAGTCAACGGCTAAATCTAAACCGCTTGTGCCTTCTTCAAATGAATCAGGGCTTGCAACAACGGTTTTAAAATCTCCGTTTGGTGAATGAATTTTTACTCGTTCTAATCCTTTTTCGCTCGTAACATATGATCCGTCGGAAAGTAAAGCTATATGTGAGGGATTGCAGCATCCGCTAAATCCTTCTAATAGCATTGATGTTCTATTCCACGATGAAATAAGATTCCCGTTGAAATCATAATTTTCGAATGCATGCCTACCGGGATTAACAAGCCATAATTTACCTTGAGTTCCAATTAGTAAATCAAAATAGGGACTTGGAATTATAAACCCGGGAGCTCCTGTTAATGTATCTTTTTTGCCTATTTCTTTTATTATCTGCCCTTTTAAATCATATTGATAAACAATTTTGTTTCCAGCATCTGCTGCAAAGACAAATTCGTCAGTAGTTGCAATACTTGTAATTACGGCTCTTTCATTTATAACTTCCCAAACTGCTTTAACTGTTCCATCAGGATTTCTTACTTCGATATGATCCAACATACTTATATAAATCTCTTCACTAGAATTTACATTTATACAATAAGATGAAGAATCAATATCAAAAGTTAATATTTGATTTCCCTCAGAATTATATTTAACTACTTTATTTTCTCCGCTAACATAAATTTGATCTTTACCATCAATTGCGATAGCTATAGGATTAATAATACCTGGTTTTATTTGATTAATTTCGGAGTATGTAATTAATTCAGGATCAATATGTTTTAGATTGTCAAGCTTGTATTCATAAGGGTTGGTCTGGCTTCGATTACTACCCCTAAAAAAATCCTTAGCCATAAAAACTATTACTATCAGTAATGAAATTAGACTTAAGCCGATTATAAGTTTCTGTTTCATGATTTAGTTTTAAGTTTAGAGCAAAGTTAAGAATTATTGCTTTTTCACGTTTAAGCAAACCATTGTTTTTGAGTCTCTCATAATTAAATAACCATCGGCAAATGCTAATGGTCCCCAGGCATCCATGCCATCGATTATTTTTGCTTTATCAAGTAAAATAAATCTTTCTGTACTTGCTTTTGCAATTGTTAATGTGCCATCGTCATTCAGGATAAAAAATTTACCATCTGCAATAGCATAAGGTCCTAAGCCAAAACGATCTTCTTTCCCACTTGTCCAGAGTATATTTGTGCAATCATTTGGATCACAACAAACAAACTGATTTCGCATTCCGGCTGCATCTTTTGGTAATATAGAGAACATTCGACCATTGTATAAAAGAGGAGTTTGTTGTTCGCTCGCTACTCCATCTTTTGGTTTGTATTGTTGAATTACTTTAACCGAATACGCTCCATTGTTTTCAGATACATTAAATAATATTGCACCTGCTCCATATCCTGCGGTCATATAGATATTTCCATTCTCTAAAATTACCGGAGAAGGAGCCACAACTGTTGGCGAAAAAGCTGTTGTTTTCCAAAGGACTTTTCCTTTGTCGTCACCTTCGGCAGAAATACCACAAATACCACCCACTGCTGCATATACATACATCTTCTTATTATTCAAAGTCATTGGCATAATTGATGAGTGAGACATTTGCCATATATCAGGATTTGGTGTTTCCCAAACTACTTCTCCGCTTGCAAGATCAACAGCTATCATTAATGCTTTCCCTCCCGGAGCAAAAATTGCCAGATTACCATCAATCATTGGGCACTGACCTGTATACCAAAATGGTATTTCTGTGTCATAATCTTTAACTAAGTCGATTCCCCATAAAAAATCTCCTGTATTTGGATCGGTGCACATTACATGACACATTGGCCCCATCGTTACCAAATAATTTTCGATAATTGCAGGAACCGTTCGCGACATTCCATGATTTCTTTTTACATGAACATTATATGATCGACGCCAAAGTTCTACTCCTGTTTCAAGAGAGAAACAGCGCAGTGCATCACGTTTACGTAGTTCGTTATAATCGAGAATATAAACTTTACCATTATAAATTACGGGAGCAGCGTGTCCTTCACCAAGTTCAACTTCCCACTCAATTTTTGGTCCATCTCCCCAGTTATCAATTAAAGGTGTGTTTTCTTTACTTATATTATCATAATCAGCACCTCGAAAACGAGTCCATTTACCGGTTAGAATTGTACTGATGGTAGAATATTCATCAAATCGTTCACCAATATTTACAATTTCGCTAGATGCATCTCTAGGTGGCCTATTATCTAATCCCGGAATGCTGGCAGTAAAATCTTGTACAGGATTATAGGTAAACCATACTATAAATGCTATCACACTAATAAGTATAACTAAAGATAATACTATGCGATCTATATATTTTTTCAACATAAATAAATTAGAATCTTTACATTTTATTAAAAACTATGATACCTCTTTTGCAATATTATAAACAAATAAACTGTTGTCATGACGAATATATAATCGTCCGTCTTTTATTACAGGATGAGAACAGTGTAGTCCTTCATTACCTCCTTCTACTCTAAATGAACCCTTGGTTTTAAATCCACTTTCATCATGTTGTAGTAAACTAAAGGTTCCATTCATTGAATAAGAATATAATAGTCCTTCAGCAGCAATCAAGGTAGATATGAAGCTATTTGTTTTTAAGGAATCTATTGGAGCTCCTGTACTCCAATCAATACAATAGATACTTTTTTCCTTTGAGTTTGATCCAAATATCTTGTTATCCATTACAACTTCACCTCCTAACGACCCACCAACATTAAGATATTCTGAAAACCATTCTTTACTTACAGATTTTCCATCATCAGCTATTTTAAGCATTAAAGCTCCTCTATTTTCAGCTGTTATAAAATCCATAATAAACAAATATCCTTCTTTATAAATAGGAAGTGGGTTTCCTGTACGTAAATCATATTCCCATGCTATATTCCCATCAGCTATATCTAAGGAGATGATTGAAGAATCAGTAATCATAATCATGTATTTTTCTTCAGCAATCTCAATAAGTATTGGGGATGCATAATCACTGATTTCTCCATTCCCATCACATTTCCATACCAGCTCTCCTGTATGTCTGTTCAATGCAATAATATTATCTTCAATGCCACCTGGTGTGCAAAATAATTTATTGCCATCAATTAATAAATTCTCAGTAATTCCATATTTGTTATTTCTACCATCAAAATCTGAAAAAAGATCTTTTTGCCATATAATCTCTCCATCATCAGCATTAAAACAAAATAATTTCCCCAGCCCATTTAAAAAATATCCCTTATCGTCGTATATCAATGGAGTTGATCGAGCTCCGGGAAAATTAATCATCCATTCTTTGCCTAACTCTTTTTTATAAAGAACGGATCCTTTATGATCGAATGCAATAACATAGTTTATGCTGTCAATAGTCGCTATAGTTATTACCTTATCTGACAAAACAGCAGCCGAAGAATAGCCGTTTCCTAGTTCATCGAATTTCCACAACAGTTCAGGGCCATTCTCAGGCCATTCTTTTAAAAGCTTGGTTTCAGAATAAACGCCGTCTCTGTTTGGACCTCTCCATTGACTAATTTCTGTTTTTTTTGTGCATTGTGTAAAAACTGCAAATATTAATACTATTAGAATAAGGTTTTTCATCTTTAAAATATTTTTTATTTTAAGTTTTTGCAATATTATAAACAAATAAACTATTGTCATGACGAATATATAATCGACCATTATGAATTACCGGTTGAGAACAGTGTTGTCTTTCAATTCCTCCTTCTACACTAAATGAACCGAGGGTTTTAAATCCATTTTCATTATGTTGTAGTAAGCTAAAATCTCCACCAAAAGTATAAGAATATAATAGTCCTTCAGCTGCAATCAAGGTTGTTATGAAACTGTTTGTTTCCAAAGAATCTATAGGTGCCCCGGTATTCCAATCAATACAAAAAATACTTTTTTTCTTTGCGTTTGATCCAAATATCTTGTTATCCATTAAAATTTCACCACCTATCATCATATTAACATTAAGATATTCTGAAAACCATTCTTTACTTACAGATTTTCCATCATCAGCTATTTTAAGCATGATAGCTCCTCTATTTTCTTCTGTTATAAAATCTATGATAAACAAATATCCATCTTTATAAATAGGAAGAGGATTTCCTGCACGTACATTATATTCCCATGCTAAATTCCCATTCGTTGTATTAACTGAGAGAATTGATGAACCCACAATCGTTATGATATATTTTTCTTCAGCAATTTCAACTAATATAGGAGAAGCATAATGACTAGCACCTCCATTCCCTTCACGTTTCCATATTAGCTCTCCTGTATGTCTGTTTAGTGCTATGATATTATCTTCTTTACCGCCGGGTGTGCAAAATAATTTATCATCATCAATCAATAAATTTTCTGTAATTCCAAATTTTTTATTTTCACCATCAAAATCTGAAAAAAGATCTTTTAACCAAATAATCTCTCCATTATCAGCATTAAAACAATATAATTTCCCCAAGCCATTTAAGAAATACCCCATGTTGCCGTAAATCAATGGAGTTGATCGAGCTCCGGGAAAATTAATCATCCATTCTTTGCCTAACTCTTTTTTATAAAGAACGGATCCTTTATGATCGAATGCAATAACATAGTTTATGCTATCAATAGTTGCTATAGTTATTACCTTATCTGACAAAACAGCAGCTGAAGAATATCCGTTACCTAATTCATCGTATTTCCATATTAATTCAGGCCCGTTTTCAGGCCATTCTTTTAGAAGATTGGTTTCAGGATAAATTCCATCTCTGTTTGGGCCTCTCCATTGACTAATTTCAGTTTTTTTTGTGCATTGGGTAAAAAGGGCAAGAACTAGTGATATTAAAATAATATTTCTCATTTTAAATAAATTTTATTTTTAATTAGACGATATTGAATAAGCCATTAAAGCATCCATATGCCGTATGTATAAAACCCCATTTTTTATAACCGGATGCGACCAATGTGGACCCTTGCCTAAAGGAACTTTAAAAGAGCTTATTACTTTAAATTCTTTAGGATTTGCATCAACTAATGCAATATAACCAGATTTTTCTTCGTAGCAATATAACTTATCATTAGCAGAGATAATTGAACCTTTATTTAACCAATCCTCATTATATTTTACTTTCCCTGTATTCCAATCAAGACATACCCAGTTCCCCATTCTGTTATGAAGCCAGTTTGCTCCATAAATATACCCATTAACAAGAACAACACCTCCATGATGCACATCTAAAGTGGAATCGACCCAAGCAAGAGAAACCGATTCAGCATCTTCTGAAAGATTTAGCATCACACTGTAATGATTGTATCCACTGGTTACAAATATCTTTCCATCATTGTAAAGTGGCGTATTCGTTTGATTATTGCGTGCATTTGAAGCTTTTTGTTCGCCAAAGTTAAATTGCCATAAAATTTCTCCGGTTTCAGGAAGAACTCCAATAATATAATTGTTTGTTACGGTGGTAATAATTTTTTTACCATTTCTAGAGATTAACAATGGTGAAACATAGGAGGGATCATCATTAATGCTTTCAGATTTCCAGATGATTTCACCTGTTAACTTATCATAAGCAACCATGGTTGTTTGATTACCTCCTGGAGTAAAAATTAATTTGTTGTCTACGATTAGTAATGATTCTGAAATACCCCATCTTCCAAAAGTTCCTCCAAGTTCATCACTTGCTTTTACCGACCAAATTATTTCCCCACCATTAGCATCGATACAAGCCAAATCTCCTAATCCACTCGATACAAATATTTTATTGTTCTCAATTGTTGGTGTACATCGGCCTTCATTATAAGAACCATTCCAAGCCCTTCCGTATGGAACTTGCCATTTTATTTTACCATTTATATCCACTGCAATTAATACATCAGTACTTTCATTCCTGCCAGTTAAATAAATTGAATTGTTTGCTACTGAAACAGAAGAATATCCAGTGTAGATATCTTCCAAAGACCATAGAAGCTCTGGCCCATTTTTTGGCCAATTATCAAGCAAATCTGTTTCATCATAAACACCAGTTCTGTTTGGTCCACGCCAGTCAATAATTTCTTGACTATAAGAAATGGAAGAAAGAAATAGTAATAAAAGAAACAGATTTGTTTTCATAACTAGATTTTTTTAATGTTAAATGCCATTAATGCATCCATATGTTTGATGTACAATACTCCATTTTTAATAACTGGATGAGACCAATGTGGTCCTTTACCTAATGGAACTTTAAATGAACTGATAGGATTGAATCCTTCAGGTGTTGCATCAACTAAAGCGACATTACCATTTTTTTCATCATAGCAATATAGTTTGCCTTCGGCAGAAATAATTGAACCTTTGGTTTCCCACTCAACCTCATATTGAGTGCTTCCTGTTTCCCAATCAATACAACACCAATTGCCAACTCTATTATTTATCCAGTTTGATCCATAAATATAATTATCGATTAAAACGGCTCCACCGTGATGAACATCTAATGTTGAATCAATCCATTTAACTTCTGCTTTGGAAAGATCTTGAGCTAATTCGAACATTACACCAACATGATTATAACCACTTGTTAGATAAATATGGTGATCTTTATAAATTGGATTGTTTGTATTTGTATAAGGTGCGCCGCCCCATACTTCTAATGCTTTTTCATTACTTATTGAAGCATAATCCTTATGGAAAAGGATTTTTCCGGTTTCAGCATTTACGCCAAGCAAATTAGTAGACAACACATTAATAATTACTTTTATATCATTGATGGTTGCAATAATAGGGGATGCGTATGCAGGAGTATCATCTAAACTTTCAGTTTCCCAAATGGTTTCTCCTGTATTTTTATTTAGGGCAACCATTGTTGTTTTTTTACCTCCCGGGCTAAAAATTAATTTATCATCTACGATTAATGGAGATTCGGAAATTCCCCAATCACCAAATGTTCCTTCGAATTTTTCACTTGCATTAAACAGCCAGATTTCTTCTCCTGTTAGTGCATTAAAACAACCTACATGACCGGTTCCACTTGTTACATAAATTTTTTCGCCTTCAATAACTGGTGTACATCTACTTGGAGGGAATGATTGAGTCCAACCTCTACCATAAGGTACTTCCCATTTGATGTTTCCTTGCATGTCAACAGCAAATAGAATATCCATTGAATCTCTTAAGCCTGTGGTATAAACCAGATTATTTGCTACGGATATGGATGAATAACCATTCGGTAGTTCTTCGGCTGACCATAATAATTCAGGGCCATTTTCGGGCCACGCAGTTAAAAGACCTGTTTCAGTATAAATTCCATCGCGATTATTACCTCGCCATTGACTACTTTCTGATTTGTTTTGGCATTGTACCAGTGTTAAAATTACACCGGCAATTATTAATAAATTTCTTAAAGTTTTCATGTTTTATTTTCCTTATCTTATTATTTAGAGTCTGTCTGTAAAGTCTGGTGTTTAGTTCAGAAAGTTCGAGATCAAGGCTTGCGAATTTTTAAAAATCAAGAGTTTACTTTTGTAAGCAACTGATTTTTAAAACGAGCGTAACGCAGATATCGGACTTTATAGACAAACACTATTTAGTTTTTATTGAGTATACCAATAATGAATTTGCATATCGAACCATTAGTTTACCATTTTTAATTATTGGATACGCCCAATGATCTTTCTTTTTTCCTTTTACCTGGAATTTACTTACTAAGTCGAATCCTTCGGTAGTTGGTTTAACTAAGCCAAATTCTCCATTAAATCCGTAGCAATATAACATTCCGTCGGCTGCAATAATTGAACCTGCACCCCAATCACTTTGTGCATGTATTTTTTTTCCTGTTTCCCAATCAAGGCAAACCCAACTATCGTTGTAAAAGCGACAACTGCCATATAAACGACCATCCATTAAAACAAATTCTCCAAAGGTGTCTTCAAGTAAAGTGTCTTTCCATGCTGTTTCTACAGATTGACCATCTTCAGAAATTTTTAATTTAAAATTACCCGATTCAAAGCCATCAACAACCAATACTTCTCCGTTTTTATAAATAGGAGTGTTTCCGTGCACTTTCCAGTAGTAATTAAAATCATATTTCCATGCAAGCTTGCCGTTATCAGCATTTACTGCTATGGCTGCATTTGACATGCATGTTACCAAATATTTTTGCTCATTATGATTTATTATTATTGGAGAACAATATGCACTGGTATCACTATTGCCGGGGCTCGACCAAATTAATTCTCCTGTATTTGGATCAAGTGCAATTATATTATTTACTTTTCCTCCGGGTGAGCAGTATAATTTTCCATCATCTATTAAGAGGTTTTCTGTTATTCCATGCATGATATTTACACCATCAAACTCATTGAATATATCTCTGGTCCATTTGATTTCTCCATTTTCGGTACTAAAACAATTCAATACTCCACGACCTGATAATAAATATCCCTTATCACCATAAATTAAAGGCGTTGAACGAACACCAGGGAATGATTTAATCCATTCTAAACCAAGCGCTTTTTTCCATAAAAGATTTCCTTCATAATCGAAAGCGAAAATGAAAGTAGTACTGTCGATTGTTCCTGATGCAAATATTTTATCATTTGTTGCTACAGGAGAAGAGTGTCCTAGTCCTAATTCATCAAACTCCCATAATAATTCGGGTCCGTTCTCAGGCCATTCTGTTAATAATCCGGTTTCAGGATATATTCCATTTCTCTCGGGACCTCTCCATTGACTATGTTCTACAGGATTATTACACTGAGTAAAAAATGGAATGATTAATACTATAGCTAATACGAATCTTGTTTTTTTCATATTGGAAAAATATTTTTTATAAAAATTACTTTATTGCGATTGAATAAACTAATAATTTATTTGCATATCGAATGTATAATTTTTTGTCTTTAATAACCGGATGAGCAATATGATCTTTCCTTTTTCCCGGTGCATCAAACGAACTAATTATTTCAAAACTACTTTCTGTTGGTTTTATTAATTGTACTTTTCCTGAATACGAGTATGCATAAATTAATCCTTCTGCGGAAATTACTGATGCAGGTTCTATTGTTCGTGATGAGTCTTTAACTGCACCTGTTTTCCAATCAACAACTGAGAATACTTTTTTATCCCATGATGATCCGTAAAGGTTTTCTCCAATTTTAAGAACATCACCATGTTCTAAGTCGAATAATTCGCTACTCCATACTTCTTCAACACTTGTTCCATCGTCAGAAATTTTAAGCATTTTACTTCCAAATCCCCAGCCGTTCATGGCAAAAATATGTCCGTCTTCGTAAATTGGAATGTTTGCATGAATACCGTGAGGATAGCCCATATCAAAACTCCATTTTAATTCTCCGTTTTCGGGATTTAATGCAATTATCGATTTAGAGGTAAATGTAACCAGTTGTTTTTGACCATTATGAGTGATTAAAGTTGGAGATGCATAAGCACTAATTTCATGTAATCCTTCGCTTTCCCAGATTATTTGCCCATTAAATCTATTTAATGCAAGTACATTGTATTTTAATGTATCACCGGGAGTACAGTAAATTTTCTCACCGTCAATTAAGAAGTTTTCACAAAATCCAAAGTAAGGAGCTATGGCATTATAATGTATTGCCCAATCTGTTTCCCAAACTTTATCACCTGTTTCAATATCAAAACAAACCATTACACCTCTTCCGGTTAATACGTATCCTAGTCCGTTTAATATAACAGGAGTAGATCTAACACCCGGATAGTTGTTTTTCCATGTTAATCCAAAATCTTTTTCCCATAGTAGATTTCCAGAATGATCTAGTGCTGTTACGAAACTGGTACTATCTTTTGTTCCTGTAATGTATATTTTTTTATCGGTTACTGCTGCGGATGTAAATCCTTTTCCAAGATCTTCGTATTTCCATAAAAGTTCAGGGCCATTTTCGGGCCATTCGCTTAGAAGTCCTGTTTCAGCGTAAAAGCCTGTTCTTTCAGTTCCTCTCCAGTTACTATTTTCTGTATTTGCTGGTTCACAACTGTTTAAAAAAGGAAGTAAACATAGGATGATAATAAATGCTGTATTTCTCATAATTATTATTAAATATTTATTTAGCTATTGAATATACCATTAATGAACTTCCATGACGAACATATAAACGTTTGTTATTTATTACAGGATGTGCCCAATGGTGCTTTTCGCCATATGGAACTTTAAATTTACTTATTACATTAAATTCATTTTCTAAAGGTTCAACTAAGGCAACTTCGCCTGCTTCGCTATACATGTACAGTAAACCTTCTGCAGAAATTATAACTCCACTTTTAAAAAGATTTGCTGAATAAAGGGTTTGACCCGTTTTCCAATCAATACAATGCCATGTTGTACCTCTATCAACTGCCCCATATAATCTGCCATTAAGCAATACAAATCCACCACTTTTTTGATTAATGTCCGCATTTGTCCATAGTTGACTTACACTTTTGCCATCATCAGATAGTTTCAACATTAATCCACCTTTACCATATCCACTTACTATATATATTTGACCATTGTGATATAATGGAGTATTTGCATGAACCGAATATTTATTTGTCCATTCGTGTCTCCAAAGCAGTTCTCCACTATCCGCATTAAAACCAAGAACTGAGTTTGCTGTTTGAGTTACTAAAATGAAATTACCATTATGCTTAATAACTGTTGGTGAGCAATAAGCACTTATTTCTGAGTTTCCTTTATTTGTCCAAGCTAAATCTCCTGTATTTTTATTTAGTGCAATAACATTGTGTTCTAGACCTCCAAGTGTGCAATATAATTTATCTTGATATATCACAAGATTTTCAGTAACTCCCCATTTAATATTAACACCTTCATATTTTGTTAAAGCATCTACTTCCCATATTTTTTCACCATTATTTTTATTAAGGCAATGAATTACACCATATGCAGTCATAAAATACAGATTGTCGCCATCTACAAGAGGTGTAGTTCTCACACCTTCCCAACTTTCTACCCACTCTTTACCATATACAGTTTTCCATAATTGTTGACCTTCATGATTTAGTGCTACCACAAAACCATCTCCGTCAATAGTTCCTGATGTAAAAACTATATCTGAAGTAACCGCTGCCGAGGCATGTCCTTCTCCAAGTTCATCAAAATGCCAAAGTAATTCAGGGCCGTTTTCAGGCCATTGTTTTAAAAGTTCGGTTTCATTATAAATTCCATCGCGGTTTTCTCCTCGCCACTGTGCATTGTCTTGAGAATATGTAAGACTTGATATTAAGCAGATTGAGATAAATAAAAGTAGATTTTTCATATTTTATATTTTAAGTTTTGATATTACATTTTCAACCGATCAATATACGTAATTCTGGATATTTAACTCTGATATTATATTGTTTTTTTGAGTAAATGAGCTTAATTTAAAATTAATATAAAGTCGCATACAAGTTGATTATTGGATATTATTTCATGTTTAAAGTTTAATTGGAACTAAAAACTTTTTAAAAATTAATAGATAAATATAAATTTTATATAGAAGATGAATTAAAAAAGTAGATAGATTACTATAAAAAGTAGATGTAAAACTTGAATTTTAATCTTAATAGCAATATCGGGAAGTTTGAAAAATATAATTTGTTTTTAGAATATATTTTTCTGCAGATGAGTACACAAATGAAGAAAATGAATGTGTAAAATAATAATTAATAGGGCTTATTTGTACAATATAGCTTTAGTTTTATTTCTTCTTTTTTTGGATAAGAGACCTAAGTAACCAAAGTAAGGCAAATGTAGGTTCAGGAAATAGATGAAAAATGGTTTTTGGGAAAATGTGACTTCTTTCATAATCATTAATTTTAGTATTAAATGAAAATAAAAATGACAAAAACTATAATCAGAGATAAACGAAAGTATATTGGTATTAATAAAAATATTATAACTTATACAGCGCGTCATAGCTTCTCGACTGCTTTAAAAAGTTCCGGTGTCTCAATTGAATTCATCTCAGAAAGCTTTGGACATAGCGATTTAAAGACAACTGAAAAATGTTTAGATAGCTTTGAAAATGACATAAAAACAGAATTTGTGACAAAATTAACTGCGTTAAAAAAATCATAATTTAAAAAGATTTTACTTTTTTAGCTTACCTAAAACATATGGTATTATTGGGTTAAATAAAATTTGATCACTAGAATTGTTTAATAATATTTAAAAACACTGTAACAAGTAACTTCTGAAGTGCGTAAGAGTTATTAATTATTCTGATTTTTTTAATTTAAATAATTCTTATGTGAGAAAACTTTTACCTGCTATTTTTGTATGCCTTTTTTTAATACTCAAGCACAAACTCCACAAGAATTTTTACAACCAGATGTATGGCTACGTGCTGATCATTTTGATGATCAAAAATTATAATATTGTAAAACAAAGTTTTGGCTATGAGCAAACATGTGAGTTCTGTTTTTCAAATTCCTTACAGTTTCATAGTGTGCCGAGAAGCAATGATTGGTAAATAAATAAGTTCATTGCATGCTGTAATTGAGATGGTGGAAACCAATTGTATGGTTGAACCACCGAGGTCGCCTTGCAGGAGGAGGCTTCAAACCGCCCAAAGGTGCTTTGGTAAAGAGCCATTGTGCTGAGCGTTTGGGAAAGGTCACGCCAAGAGTGTGATTAGGTATTGATAAAAGAGATGAACGAAAGTGAACTGCTGATGAGGTGTCGAGAAGTAAGCACATTCTATCAAAAGCTGTAGAGTATGAAATGCAGTTATAAGTACGGAGGAAACCTGTTTACTGTCCGTGCGGTAGGCGTCATTCAGGCAGCATGACTTTTATCTAGGCTCATTTACGGAACTCGGGAACCTACCTGGTAATGGAAAGGGAAATGCACAATAGGATCACCCTAAAGGCAGAATACCGATGTACTAGAGTAGGGACGGACTGATCCGTAGTAGTGTTGAAGCTTCTGTAATGGGAATGGAGCGAAGGGATCAGGTTATACAGTCACAGATCATTTAACAACTCGTATGAGGATGAATTTATGGAATGAGACAAGAGGAATACCAATAAGTCGTACCATGGTTTGGGAGGCTTATAAGAAAGTAAAAGCGAACAAAGGGAGTGCAGGGGTTGATTTGGTAAGCATGGAAGATTTTGAAACAAACCGGTCACAATACTTGTATAAACTTTGGAATCGAATGTCATCAGGGAGCTATTTCCCACCACCAGTAAAGCAAGTAGAAATAAAGAAGAAGGATGGTAGAATGCGCAAATTAGGCATTCCAACTATCAGTGATAGAATTGGTCAGATGGTTGTAAAGGACTTTATAGAACCACGTATGGAAAAGGAATTTAGTCCTAATTCTTATGGCTACCGACCCAATAAGAATGCCCATCAAGCACTCTCCTTTGTAAGAGAAAATTGTAGGCGAACCGATTGGGTGATAGATTTGGATATTAAAGGATTCTTTGACAACATAGATCATGATAAATTGATGCTTGCAGTAACGAAACATGTACCAGAAAAGTGGGTTCGCATGTATATTGAAAGGTGGCTGGAAATGCCTGTCCAACTAAAATCGGGAGAACTGGTAGTCAAGCAAGGAAAAGGAACGCCACAAGGTGGAGTTATCAGCCCTTTATTGGCAAATTTATACTTGCATTATACGCTAGATAAATGGCTAGAGAAAACCGACCCAACAGTGAAATTCGCACGATATGCCGACGATGCTATAATTCATTGTAGAAGTAAAGGACATGCTGAGTATATACTAAATAAGTTGGACACGAGGGTTAAGGCATGTGGGTTAGAACTACATCCAGAGAAAACCAAAATTGTGTATTGCAAGGATTATAGAAGGAAAGGAAAGTACCCAATAGTTAAATTTGATTTTCTTAGCTACACCTTTCAGCCACGCAGTACAAAATCAAAAAGAGGTAGTCATATGTTTCTTGGCTTTGATTGTGCAATTAGTATAAGTTCACGTAAAAGACTTGCAGATAAACTTGAAGAATTAAATATTGTCAAACTTACTTTTAAAAGTATAGTTGGTATTGCCCAATATCTGAATCCAAAGATAGAAGGGTGGATTAATTATTACGGAAAATTTAGAAAGTCCGAATTGACTAAGGTTTTCAAATTATTGCAAAATCGTTTAATACGTTGGGCAAGACAAAGATATAAACGCTATAAAACAAGTTTAAACAGAGCTTTCAAGTGGTATGCTAGAATACGGGAACAATTTCCGTATCTATTTTATCATTGGCGAGTGGGATATTCTTGCTAAATTGGTATTTTTGCGTATAACAAGAGCCGTATGATGGGAGACTATCAAGTACGGTTCTGTGAGAGGCTTAGTGGTGAAACTCCCTTTGCCTACTCGACGCTCAGCGTTGTAAACAATTGGGCATGTTAAACAGACGAACAATAAAATAAATAATAAATATTATGGAAAGAATTAGATTGAAGGTTTTAAATTTAATATTAAAAAGACGTAGTAAAAGCTGTTATATTTTAATACTCGCAAGCATCTTCCTATGCCAAAACATATATTCTCAGGGTAAAAAGTATCCCTTTGGAAAAACTGATTATTATAACAATGCCAGAGACAGTATTATTAATACTGCAGATTATATTTTTGAAGGGATTGTAGTACGATCAAATATTGAACCGTCCATTAAGGGGTATTATAACGATGATAAATCAATGATTTATACAGCGGTTAAAATTAATATTACTAAAATATTAAGAGGTGATGGCAACTTAAAACCTGGTACAGCAGTTGTCTTCCGTAAAGGTGGTGCAATTATGGATTATTCTAACAATACTGCAAAAATGATTGATAGTAGATTAGGTTTTGGGCATTCCATATCTGACCTTAATACCCAATTGTTTTTTTGTAAAAAGAATGAATACCCCGAAAAGAATTTGTTTGAAGTTGAAAACGAACAATCACTATCAATCTTTTATGATGTAGAAGGTTGGCAGATGATTTATAAAAAAGATGCCAATAAGAATTATTCAGGATTAGGAGGTATGAGGTTTAATAGCATCAATCAACTTTATCGATTTTTATACGATTTTGACAACATAGAAAAAAAAAGCGATGTAAGTTTAAAATCTGCAACAATTGAAAGTTCCCCATTAAAATCATCACAATTAAAGCATGATGAAATAAAAAGAAAAGAGCTAGAACGTCAAAAATTTATGTTGGACTATTTTCACTCTAATAAAGCTAAAGAATCCACTTTAAAAAATGCAACTGCTGGTAGTGACATATCTTTTTTTCTAAGAAACCCTAAAAATACTGGAATAAATACAACAGACAGATATTTTGAATTTGACATATATGTAAAAGCTAGTAGTTTTAATACATATTTGTACAATGCAGTAATTAGAATTGAATATGAAACGGGGCTATTCAATCCATTCTATTCAAACAGTGCTGCTGATGGTTATATTACTTTAACAAATGGAGCTGATTTTAATAATTCTAATTATGAAGCAGCAACGGTTTATGATCACACTAATTCAATCATGTCAATTAACATTAGCACTGGTACTATAGATCCTGTATCAAGAACTGAGATAACAACATCAAGTTTGGGAAAACAGTTAATTCATGTAAAAATTAAAATTAAAGATGACAAGGTTGATACCGAATTAACTTTAACTGATGGTGGCGATTCTTATGTTTATCCATTATTAAATATGTACACAAATTCTTCAACCGATAGTTGGATGAATGGGGTTTCTTATGATAATTCGTACTTTCTTGATAATCCAGCGACATTCCTATTAGCTCCTAGTCCTACAATAAACAGTTTTACAACATCAGCAACTGCAGGAGCAGGAACTCTTGTTACCATTTATGGTTCAAGTTTTGGTAGTAAAGTTTCCACCCAAGCGTGGCAAAACCCAATTCAGCAAGTTCAGTTTTTGAATGCTGATGATGGTTCAGGAACAAATTACCTCAAAGGTTTGGATCAAGATGATTATGTGTTATGGCAAGATGATCGAATTGAGTTAATTCTTCCTTCATGGGTTTATATGATCGGAGAACACCCAAACTTATTACCTCCGGGTTCGGGCAAATTTGAAGTTATTACTGATTGGGGTAAAGATGATAAAAGTAGTAGTGAAATTGATATACAATATAGTATAAACTCTATGACTATTGTCAGTAATGATGGAAATCCAAATAATGACAAACAACGAATTAGCTTACCCCGTTTAAATTGCGTAAATGGCATTCAATTTAAACTAGGCACTAGTATTGCTAGTAACAGTCTGGCTGTAGTAGCCATTGAAAGAGCACTTCTTGTCTGGTCAAATCACCTTGGTATTGATTTAAGTTTGGAATATATATCCCCTGGAAACCCTACTACGATAGCATCCAATTCAATTTATGCAACTGATGGTATTAATTTAATATCATATGATAATTTAAATGAAGTACCTAATCAATGGATGGGGACAGTTACGCATAGGCAGTCTAGTTATAATTATTCATGTGGTAGTAATAATAATTATGGGCAAAAACAGGCAGATATTCGTATATATGAATTTAAAAATTGGAATTATAATATAACAGGTTCTAGCATTTCTAGTGGTTATGACTTCTATGGAGCTATTCTTCATGAAATAGGTCATGCGTTAGGATTACGCCACGTATTGGAAGATGATGATTTGATGCACCCGAATCAGGTAGAAGCTCCTTCAGCTAGTCAAAGAAAAACATTAACTTCAGGCAGGGGAATGGCTGCCAATGGAGCAACAAATATTATAAACACAAGTAAATCTATAAACTGGTCATGTGGTTCTAATGTTGAGACTCTTGGTTCTTCAACAACAATCTGTACAAATCTATCTCCTAATACTCCACAAAACTTAAATGCTTCACCTGTTTCTATTTCATCAATAAGCTTAACATGGTCAAGTATTGCTAATGCAACAAGCTATGTATTAGAGTATTCTACTCAAGCCATAACAGGATTTCAACAATTAGCTAATCCAACAGGTTCTTCATATACCCATACTGGATTATCTGCTGGAACTCCTTATTACTATAAAATTAAGGCTAGAAATATATCTAGTGATTCACCATTTTCAAATATTGTAACTGCAACAACCTTGTTTTCAGGTGGAGGTTCTGCTCCAACAGCCCCAACAGATCCATCCGGTTCAGTTGTTTCTCCATCTCAAATACAAATTGTATGGAATGATAATTCATCAAATGAAACAGGATTTATCATTGAACGCTCTACAACTTCTGGTTCAGGATATACTACTGTAGGAAATGTTAATGCAAATGCTACTAGTTTTACAGATGATAATGTTATTTCCAATACGCAATACTACTACAGAATAAAGACTTTTAATAGTGTTGGAAGTTCTGGTTACAGCAATGAAATATCAATTGTAAACATATACATTATAAAAAATATAGTTTGCACACCAAAATCTCAAATTCATCCGTCAACGAGTGGAGTAGTCGATTACAACATACAGTTAATAGGTGGAGGCAGTTGGACAGCAACAGAAGAAACAGACTATGATTGGTTAGACATTACAGAAGGAGTTATAGGTAATAATTCAGGACAAATCACATTGAGTTTTTTAAGTAATCCTGGAGGTGTAAGAATTGCAAATATTATAATTTCATCTCCCTATGCTGTTAACAACCCGTTTACTATTAAACTAACACAGCTTAATAGCAATGATGTTGCTTTAGTAATAGATCGTTCAGGAAGTATGGGGTTATTTGGTTATATGAAACCGGCAAAAACTGCTGCAAGTAATTTTATTGGGTTAATGCAAGATGGAGACAATGTATCCGTCGTTAGTTTTAGTAATACGGCTTCTATTATTTTACCTTTTACCTCTATAAATCCCACTACAAAGCAAACAGCTATTGATGAAATATCTATGATAAATAGTTCTGGAACTACATCAATTGGTGCAGGACTACAAGTTGCTCAGGGAGAACTAAATAATGGGAATCCTCCTGTTGGAACTTATCAAAATATTGTTCTTTTAAGTGATGGCCATGAAAACACTCCACCTTTGGTCGAAGAAGTTATTACAGATATCATTGGTAAGTCAAAAGTTTATGCAATTGGCTTAGGAGACCTATCTGACGAAAATTTTTTAAACGATATTGCAAATCAAACAAGCGGATTGTATCGAAAATCTGCAAAAGCCGACTTACAGGAAATTTATAACACAGTTGGTGCTGATATAAAACAACAAGAAATAATAGCATCACTTAGTGGTTTTATTAAAAACAATGATATTAAAGTAAATACAGTAAATATTGATCCTTCTGTTAGCGTTGCTAATTTTGCAATTACTTGGCCGGGAAGTAATATTGATTTAAAACTAATTAATCCTGAAGGCAATGAATATGATCATAGCACAAATAGTGAGAATGTTTCTTTAATAATTGGGGAAACCTTTGAATCATATATTATCAATAATCCTATTTCTGGAAAATGGACTATTCAATATGAAGGAATAGAAACAGAACCAACAGGAGAACCTTTCCATCTGTTAGTTTCTGCATTTGCAGGTCTTACTATAGATTTAACATTCAATAAAGATTATTATTTTCAGTATTATCCTATTATTGTTTCAGCAGCTATAAAAGAAGGGGATTATCCAATCACAAATTCTTTAGTCTCTGCAAAAGTAACCTTGCCTGACTTATCTTCAGTAAATGTTTTATTGTATGATAATGGAAGTAATGGTGACGAAATGGCTAATGATGGTATCTATTCAAATTATTTCTACAACACTATTCTCGAAGGAAGTTATACCTTTAAGGTAGATGCAATTGGGAAGGATTATCAAAGAAGCATTACTAAATCAACGGTTGTAGAAAAAACAAGCAGCCCTGATTTATTTGTATTAAATGTGCCAAATGATTATACAACAATCCAGGAAGCTATTGATAATGCAAAAGAAATGGAAGGAGCAAAAGTACTGGTTCAGGAAGGAATATATAATGAGAGAATAACTTTGTATAATAATATTTGGCTTGTAGCTACGGGAGATCCTGCAAAAACCATCATTGATGGAGGTAACAAGCAAAATGTTGTTTCTATGGAAGAGGTTTATAGTGGAGGTATTATAGGTTTTACTATTCAAAACAGTGCTAAAAATGGACAATTTGCAGGAATTAAATGCACAGGAGATCAATCTCCTGTTATTGCTAATTGTATAATTAAAAATAACAACAATGGTTTATTTATAGCAGGAAATGTTAGAAGTGTAATTTCAAATAATAATATATTGGACAATAATAGTTCTGGTATACGAATTGTTGGGAATTCGCCATCTATTATCTTTAATAATATTATTTCAGGAAATAGTAAAGGCATTGAAGCTAAAGGTCAACCTGTCGATGTACATGGATACAATAATATTTGGAATAATTCAGTAAATATTTCTGGTATTGAGAATGGAATAGAAGATATTTCAAATGATCCTATGTTTACTGATGCTTTAAGCAACAATTATCATTTAGTGTATGGTTCTCCCTGTATTGACGCAGGTCATATTGAATATAACGATATTAATGGCACAAGGTCAAATATAGGAGTATATGGGGGGTTATTTGAAAGATGGATTAATTCGATCGAAGCCCATGGGGCAGCTATATTATCAACCCTGCCTCAACACAAATTTGGACATACAGGTGTAGCATTGAGTTTCTCAAATTCAAATAAAGGAACAATAAGTGATTTTGTTTTTGTTAAGAAACTTAACAAACATGCTTTCTTAGATAAAGGAATTAATAGTATTGGCGTGTTATGGGATATTTATTCAGATCAAAATACTGCTAGTAAGATTACAATTCGTTATCTTGCTAAAGAAGTTCAATCATCATTACTTGATGAAAACTCATTAAAAATTGCATTCTATAATGAAGAAACAAAAAAATGGGTAGAGCTTGCAAGTACAGTTGATAAGGAAACAAAAACAATATCAGCTATAATCACTAATACTAAAGGGTATTGGACAATAGGGGGAGATTCAGAAGGTGAAGCAATAAATGATATAAACATTGATAAAGATATTGATGATGAAAATATTGTCAATGTGTATCCTAATCCGTCAAATAAAGATGTAACAATTGCGTTTAGCTTAAAAGAAAAGTCAAATGTTATTGTTGATATTTATAGTTTGACAGGAAGAAGAATTTGTTCTTTATCAAATAACCAATTGTTTAATGAGGGAAATAATGAAATACGATGGAATTTGAAGAGTGATAATGGAAATGCAATTGATTCAGGTATATATATTTACCATGTTAAATCAGCAGAATTTGAAGAAGCAGGGAAAATTACAATTTTTGAATAGATGAGTTAAAAGAGGGAGTTTTGTTACTCCCTCTACAATATTTTTTAAAAGAAATTTGTAAACAATTAAAAACTAAAAAATTTCATATTAATCATAAGCTTATTAATTACATGTAATTTATCATTCTCTCAATTAATTAAGCAAGAATCGGGTGTTAGCTCATCATTGGAGAGTGTTTATTGTATAAATAATGATACGGTTATTTCAGTTGGAGAAGCAGGTGTTATACTTAGAACGATAAATGGAGGGCAAAACTGGAATCAGTTAAGTTCAGGAACATCAGAGATTTTAAACGAGGTATTCTTTTGTAATAATACAGATGGTTATATTGTTGGAAGAAACGGTACTGTGTTAAAAAGCTCAGATGCAGGAGCTACATGGGTAAATTTAAATTTTCCAAACAGCTATCACATTTCTTCATGTAACTTTTTTAATAAAGATACAGGATGGGTTGCTACAGAATATCCGGGAACTGTATATAAAACAGTTAATGGCGGTTCATCTTGGGATTCGATCTATCATGTTAGCTCTTTTTATGATATTTATTTTATCGATTCTGATACCGGGTTTGTGGTTTCGTTCACTGAATTTGTATATAGGACAACTGATGGTGGAGAAAACTGGTCTGCAATCAATGTAGGAGCATATATGGGACTTCAGGGTATATATTTTGCAAACAAGCAGATTGGATATGTTTGTGGAGGTTCAAACTTATACAAAACAACAGATTCAGGAATTACATGGACAGAGATAACAACATCATACAATTACCTTTTTAACCTTCATTTCCCTACATTAATGACGGGCTATTGTGCAGGTACAAATGAAATGCCGGTATATGGGGGTATTGCAAAAACCACAGATGGAGGGCAAACTTGGGTAGGAGAAGATTGGCTTCGTGCCAAGGATGTTTATTTTGTGCATGCTGATACGGGATATGTAGTTACAAGGGATGGAGAAATATTTAAAACAACTAATGGGAGTATTTACAAAGAAGATGTAGCAGTAAATGAGCTTACTCCTGATATTGAAAATATAAACATATATCCTAACCCGACAAGTAAAGATGTAACAATTGCAATTACTTTAAAAGAAAGTTTAAATATTACGATTGATGTTTATAGTTTGACAGGTAAGAAAGTTTGTTCTTTAGCTAAAAATCAATTGTTTAATAAGGGAAATAATGAAGTGCGATGGAACTTGAAGAGTGATGATGGTAACCCTGTTGATTCCGGGATATACATCTACCATATTAAATCAATAGAATTTGAGAAAGCAGGGAAAATTACAATTTTTGAATAGATGAGCTAAAAACAGAAAATTGGAATTATATCATATCGGGAATATTAGGATTGTTTATTGTTCCTGAACACATTCAAATTAAAAACATAGTTCTTGGTAGTTTAGCTCTTTATAATGGTGTAAATTTATAAAAAAAGCCTCCAGAAAGTATTGGATTAGTATCATTATTCAGATTGTGGATTTTGCTTTTTACTTTATTGGTATTCATTATTGATATTGTTAAATATGATTTACAGAATAATCTGTAAAACAATTATCGAATGAATGGTCTTTGCTCAATAAAAATTCGCTCATTGACGAAATTTACTCTATGAGTTTTATTTTCCATAAACAACATTCTTGAATTATTTATATCCTTTTCAATAAATAGTTATTATATTCGTTCAAGAATAGTTCAAGAATATTTTGAAATTAAAATATATATATTGTATGTTTTAGGTTTTTAGTAAACTACACCATCTAATTAAAAAATATTTATTTGACCTGTCAGGTCTTAAATAATTAAATAAAAAGGTTTGTAGTTTTAACGGTAAGTGTTTTTTATTTGAGATTTTGATCTGGATTTTTATGCTTATTATCAGTTTTAAACTAAATTATTAAAACTATTCTCTTTTATTTTTCAAACAGCACCAAAGCAAACCAGTTATTAGGATCAGTAAAGATTTCTTTAATATTTAAACCACTTGCTTTTGCGAAATTGTTAATTTGTGCTTGTGTAAATTTATAGGAATTCTCGGTATGTATATTTTCTCCTTTTTTTAGATTGATTGTGGTAGTTGAAAAAGGAGTGTTTATTATAACATCTTTATTGGCAATCAAATGCATTTCTATTCTTGATTTTCCTTGGTTAAAGAAAGCTTTATGTTCAAAATCATTGATGTTAAAATCAGAATTAATAAGATCATTAATTACATTTAGGATGTTTTTATTAAACTCCGCAGTAACTTCTTGAGAATCATTGTATGCATCATGCAATATATCTGTAGATTTAACCAAATCAACCCCCAATAAAAATGTATCACCGGAATTCATTGATGAGCTCAAATTTTTCAAGAATTGATTCGTAACTGTCTCTGTAAAATTGCCTAATGTGCTTCCTAAAAAGCAAAGCATACGTTTGCTTGTTTTAGGAATCAAATCGAGTTGATTTATAAAGTCAGCAACTAATCCCTTAATCGATAAATCAGGAAATTTTTCAACCAGATTCCGAGCAGATTCGTTTACAGCAGATTGACTTACATCAACAGGAATGTAATTTATAGTTTTTAAATTCTCTTTAGGAATTGAATTAAGTAATAAACTGATTTTAGAACAATCGCCACTTCCGAGTTCAACAATATCTGCATGTCGAAGATTATGCATTAATTTAGGAGCAATGGTTTTAAGGATTTTTTTTTCGGTTCTAGTTGGATAATATTCCGGTAATTGAGTTATATCTTCGAAAAGTTTAGAGCCTGTTTTATCGTAAAAGAACTTACTTGAAATGGTTTTTTGTTTAGATGTTAGTCCGGTAATAATTTCCTTTCTTATATTTTCAATTCCCAGATTATTTAAATGATTTATTATTTTAATCTTATGAGCCTCGATTACTTCCGTGTCTATATAATTCATGTAATAAGATTTGAATTAATTACTTAGTCTTTGCAAGAAAACGCCAAATTACTCACGAGTTTAATATTTATAAAATTGTGTTCGTGAGCTTCGCAATGTTCTGCGTTATTCTCGTGTTGAAAACAGTCACTTATAAAAATAAGCTCCTTGATTTTCAACACTTCGAAAGCCTTGTCTTTGACGCTTTCTTATCAAAGACTTGAAAAAAGGCAGTTTTCTTTCTGATATATTTATGGGTAACAAAATAATATTCAATTTGTTAAAATCAATTACTGTTAACTAATTCCTTTTCCGGAATCCCCACTTCAAAAGGATTTTTAGGATCATTACTCCATTCAAACCATCCACCATCGAAAACAGAAACTCTAGGCCAGCCCATTAACCAAGCATTGTAGAATGCTTCGCTACCTCGCCATCCGGTGCCGCAATAAAAAGCATTGCGTTTGTCAGATGTAATTCCGACTTCGGCCCATATTTCTTCAATTTCATGATATTCTCGTGTTGTATGATCTAGATTTCTGTAATTTTCCATATGGTAGGCATCGGTTCCACAATTACCAAAAACTGCTCCCGGGATTCGTCCCTTTTTTTCGATATAGTTATATCCACTTACTTCGCCGATATATTCAGGCCAGCTTCGCACGCTCACTAAATTAGCGTCATCCGATTTAATTATTTCCTTGGCTTCGGGTACATCAACTGCAAGTTGTGTTTGAGATGGGATAGTTGCTCCGAAATCAGTAACAGGATTTTTTGAAATATCGTCGGTACTTATATCAAAACCCGCATCTTTCCACGATTGGAAACCACCATTAAGTACACGAACATCTTTAACCCCGGCATACATCATGATAAATGCATTACGAATTGCTCCAATATGTCCGGCTGCACTTCCTGGAAATTCATCTGCATTATTCGGAGTCATGAATTTACCATATAAAATTACGCTTGTGTCGTGTGTAATTCCATGCTGTTCCAGTGCTTTTTTTAGTTCTTCAGGCGATCGTAGATTCCATGTTTCAGGAGCTTCAAGAGCTAAAGTATCCATATCAATTGCTCCCGGAATGTGTCCGGTTGTATACGCATCGCGATTACGATAATGTGCATGACAAATTACGAATTTATTGTTATTGTATTCAGGAGGGGTTTTTCCTTGAATTAAATCGTTCACCCACTCAGGAGACACAAGTTGTTTGTATCTCGCTAAACGATCTATTGGGTAATCTTCATTAGCCGACCATTCAGTAATGAAGTGATTATAAATTCGGATATCATTGTAACCGGCTTTTTTAAAAAGTGAAGCAATTTTCTCAGAATCAGCTTTATTATAAGAATAAATTATGATAGAATTTCCAGGATTTATATGCTTTGACCTGACTATTTCGATCCAATCAATATAATTACTCCATTTTAAAGGCAAACTTTTAGCTCCTTGAATATGCCCACCGCGTTTCTCATTTTTTAGCTTCCAACCATTGTATGCATTAACAGACCGCACATCAATAATTTTTACATTTTTGTTATTTAATAAAGAAAAAAGGTCTTGAGTTGAAATTTCGTTAAATGATTGATTCATCTTTACGGTTTTTGAGTATATATTATATTTTCAATAAGTTACGTGATTATTCATACTAATCCAAATAATCCAAACTATGTTACTTTGAATATTCCTTAAATATCTCATCCATTGTTTTATGTTTTCTTCCAAGGATCTTTTCAAAATCCGAATCTAATTCAAATTCATTGTTTCTGATTTTTTGATAAATTCCTGCGATTACTGATCCCAGAAAATCTCCGTTTTGTTTTTGTTGCCAGCTTAAATAATCTTCTGGTGTCATCGATTCATAAACCAGTTTTGTTTTGAAATATTTATTAAAATAATCTACTAATTCTGTTTGTGTAATCGATTCACCAAGCAGATTGTATGTAGCACCATTAAGTGAACTGTTTGCTAATAAATTGGTATATGCTATTGCTAATTCATCTCTGCTTGTATAAGAACATTTTCCATCAGCAGCACTATTGGCAATTTTTCCTTCTTTAATATAGTTATCCAGATATTCTATATCGGGTTCAATATATAATCCATTTCTACCTATAGCATATTCAAGTTCGCTTGCAATTATATCTACTTCTGTTTGACGATTTGAATTTACAATTGCATCGAAAGTCGAATTTCCCGGTTTTCCAATAATACTTGTATAAACAATCTTTTTAACTCCGGATTCTTTCGCTGCATTTATAACATTTTGATGTTGACCAATCCTATCATTTGGATTACCCATTCCTGAAATCAAAACTACCGCATCAATACCTTGAAAAGCAGTTGCGAAATCTTCTTTCGAATTATAATCAGCTTTAAAAACTTTAATTCCCAATGATTTAGCCTTTTTTGGTGTACGAGCTGTTCCAACTACATTTTCTTTTCCAAATTCTTCAATCGCTCTTTTTGCTATTGCTGCTCCAAGTTGCCCACTAACTGCTGTTACTGCTATTTTCATAATTTTAGATTTTATGATTTTTATAACAACAAAGTAACACTACACTGCGATAGATGTTTAAATCAGTGAGACTATGATTTTAGGAACGATAGTGAACTGAAATCATATAGTTGAACTGATCCCGAGCGAACTCCACTGAGCTTGTCGAAGTGCAGTTGAGGGATCTATTGGGTCTTATTATTCGCTTTGCTCATGAGAGAAGTTTCCCGCCCCTTGGTAAAGCCATATGGCACAAAGATAGGGGCGATTTAAGAATAATTCCTTAGTTGATACCCCGTCCGCTTGCAGCGGGGTAGTTCATTAGGTTTTGCTAATACCCAGCATTTGAGTATAATAATTTATAAGATGTTTTTCTTTAAAGTTCTTATCCCTACTTGGTTTTATGAAATTTGAATTCTTTCAAACCTGATAATTTGGTCAAAATTAATTTACTCAGAAGGATTTAGCCATTTTAAGGCAGCTTCCATTGTTGAGAAAGTTTTTCTCTCTGTTTTTTTTTCTACCGATTGATTCGAAAATAAAGTTGAGTACGCAGTAATTTTAGGGTCATCAACTAAGAATGCTGTTTTTACAGATGTGTATTTTTTTGTTGATTCTTCGGCTACTTGAGACATCTTTTTTAATTCGTTGGGAGCAACTTTCAAATCAGCATCTCTTAAATCGTATAAAAGAGATAATTTTTTAGGAAGATTTTCAATGTGACTAAATTCATGAAGAAAATTAATAATTTCTTCAAAATTCACAATTCCGCTATATATTACTTTATATATATTTTTATCAAAGGAGTGGGTAATCATGTTAGTAGGTTATAAATTAGATAATAAAGATAATGAAAATATTGAAAAGCTCAAATTTAAATACACAGGTAAGCATAAACGAATTATGTAATATATACAATATATATTAATAAAAGTTTAATTGATTTAATTGCAAATATTAAAATAATGTATATTTTTGCACTCTGAATGCATATTTATACATTACTACTGTGAATAAAGAAAAACGCTTAAATGCAATCAAACAAATTATCTCGAATCAAAAGATTCGTTCTCAGGAAGAGCTTCTTACACTTCTTATTACACAGGGATTTGAATTAACTCAAGCAACTTTATCACGCGATTTAAAACATATGAAAGTTGGCAGGATACCATCTGACTTGGGTTTTACTTATGTAATATCCAATGATTTTATTCAATCAGAAACTTTACATTCACCCGTAGAAATAGGATTTAAATCAATTGAATTTTCAGGTAATATGGCGGTTATTAAAACCTTACCGGCATATTCACACGCAGTGGCAGATGCATTGGATAAGGCTGAAATCGATGAGATTTTAGGAACTGTTGCGGG
This sequence comes from Bacteroidales bacterium, assembly GCA_013138975.1. Lineage (GTDB taxonomy): Bacteria > Bacteroidota > Bacteroidia > Bacteroidales > UBA12077 > UBA12077. The sequence goes on along the minus strand of WTBR01000054.1, from coordinate 38,789 downwards.
TAATGATACTGTTTTTATTGTGATGTCTGAGAAAACAAAACCTAATAAGTTTATAGATGCTCTTGTATCAAAACTACCTGAATTAAAAACGAAACTGAGAAGATGAATTTTAAATTAAATATAACATACATCATTGAAAATGAAATTAATTTTAGAAGACGGAACCGCTATTAGCGGTTCTTTTTTTGGACATATGGGATCAGTTGCTGGTGAAGTTGTTTTTAATACAGCCATGACCGGTTATCCCGAAAGTTTATCAGATCCCTCTTATAAAGGACAAATTTTAGTTCTTACATATCCTCTTATTGGTAATTATGGTGTGCCAAAAGATATTATTGAAGATGAACTTTCAAGGTTTTTTGAATCATCAAAAGTTCAGATTAGTGGTTTGATTATAGCCGATTATTCGAATGACTATAACCACTGGAATGCTACTAAAAGTTTAGGTGATTGGTTAAAAGAGAATAAAATTCCAGCAATGTATGGAGTAGATACCAGAGCATTAACCAAGTTGATTCGCGAAAAAGGTGCTTTAAAGGGTAAGTTGGTTTATGAAGATCAAGATATCGATTTCTATGACCCGGATCAAGAAAATCTCGTTGATCAGGTTTGTGCCAAGGAAAAAATTGTTTATGGAACGGGCAAAAACAAAATACTGTTAATTGACTGTGGTGTTAAAAATAATATCATCAGACGTGTTTTAAAACGCGATACTACAGTAACAAGAGTACCGTGGAATTATAATTTTATGAATGAAGATTATGATGGCATTTTAGTTTCGAATGGACCCGGAAATCCGATACATTGTGTAGCAACCATCGAAAATCTTTCTAAAGCAATGGAAAATGATAAACCAATATTTGGAATCTGTCTTGGGAATCAATTAATGGCTTTGGCATCGGGAGCAAAAACATATAAATTAAAATACGGACATCGAAGTCATAATCAGCCTGTAATATTGGCAAACTCGAATAAAGCTTATATTACATCTCAGAATCATGGTTTTGCGATTGATCAACAAACTTTACCTTCTGATTGGGAACCTCTTTTTATAAACTTAAACGATGGAACAAATGAAGGGATACGGCATAAATCAAAGCCTTTCTTTTCCGTTCAGTTTCATCCTGAGGCATCAAGTGGCCCAACAGATACAGAGTTTTTATTCGATGATTTTATTGATTTAGTTAAAAAGCACAAAAAGTAATATTATGCAAATTGAAGTTAAAAAAGTATTGGTTTTAGGATCAGGAGCTCTAAAAATTGGAGAGGCTGGAGAGTTCGATTATTCCGGTTCACAGGCATTAAAAGCGCTAAAAGAAGAAGGTGTAGAAACAGTGCTGATTAATCCGAATATAGCAACGGTTCAAACTTCAGAAGGAATAGCAGATAAAATTTACTTTTATCCGGTTACGCCTTACTTTGTAGAGAAAGTTATTCGAAAAGAAAAACCGGAAGGAATTCTTCTTGCTTTTGGTGGACAAACTGCATTGAATTGTGGAGTTGAGCTTTATAAATCAGGAATTCTTGAAAAATATAATATTGAGGTCTTGGGAACTCCCGTTCAGGCAATAATGGATACCGAAGATCGAGAGCTATTTGTAAAAAAGCTGGATGAAATTAATGTAAATACAATTAAAAGTATTGCGGTAACCGATATTGAATCGGCAAAAACAGCCGCAACAGAACTGGGTTATCCTGTTATTATTCGTGCTGCTTTTACATTGGGCGGACAAGGAAGTGGATTTTGTGATAACAACGAGGAAATTGAGGTACTAGCGAAAAAGGCCTTTTCATTCTCTCCTCAACTTCTTATTGAGAAATCGTTAAAAGGTTGGAAAGAGGTAGAATATGAGGTTGTACGTGATAAATACGACAATTGTATTACGGTTTGTAACATGGAGAATTTTGACCCTTTGGGAGTTCACACCGGGGAAAGTATTGTTGTTGCTCCATCGCAAACACTAACAAATACCGAATACCATAAATTAAGGAGCTTAGCAATTAAAATTATAAAACATATTGGTATTGTGGGGGAGTGTAATGTGCAATATGCGCTAGATCCCGATTCCGAGGATTATAGAGTTATTGAAGTAAATGCACGATTATCACGATCAAGTGCTTTAGCATCGAAAGCTACGGGTTATCCATTGGCATTTGTTGCAGCCAAGCTGGGTTTGGGTTTTGGATTGCACGAACTTAAAAACTCGGTTACAAAAACAACAACCGCTTGTTTTGAACCTGCACTGGATTATATCGTTTGTAAGATTCCGCGTTGGGATTTGAATAAATTTATTGGTGTTTCGAAACAGATTGGCAGTAGCATGAAAAGTGTTGGAGAAATTATGTCCATCGGGCGTACTTTCGAAGAGGCTATTCAAAAGGGTTTAAGAATGATAGGGCAGGGCATGCATGGATTTGTTGCCAATAAAGAAATTAAGGTCGATGATATAGACAAAGAACTTGCCGAACCAACCGATAAAAGGATTTTTGTAATTGCTAAAGCCATAAGCGAAGGATATTCTATTGAAAAGATTCATGACTTAACAAAAATTGATAATTGGTTTTTATACAAGCTTAAAAATATTTTCGATGCTGAGACCAAAATCTCAGGTTTTAATAATTTGAATGATTTACCCAAGGATATTTTGATAAGAGCTAAACAGTTTGGATTTTCGGATTTTCAAATTGCTCGATTAATATTCTCTAGCGATGATAAGGATATCGAAAATGATTTAATGAAGGTTCGTAATTTTAGAATCGAAAATAAAATCACTCCAATAGTAAAACAGATTGATACCCTGGCTGCTGAGTATCCTGCACAAACAAATTATTTATACCTTACATATAATGGAACAGAGCATGATGTTGAGTTTCCGGATGATAAAAAATCAGTCGTTGTTCTGGGCTCGGGAGCATATAGAATTGGTAGCAGTGTGGAGTTTGATTGGTGTAGCGTGAATGCTATAAATGCGATTAAGAAAAATAAGCTTCGATCAATCATGATCAATTATAATCCCGAAACGGTAAGCACAGATTATGATGTTTGCGATCGATTGTATTTTGATGAATTGACCTTCGAAAGAGTAATGGATATAATTGATCTGGAAAATCCGAAAGGCACAATTGTTTCGGTAGGTGGACAGATACCGAATAATCTGGCAATGAGATTAAACGGAAGTAATGTTAAAATTCTTGGAACATCGGCAGATAATATCGATAATGCCGAAGACAGACACAGATTCTCAAGTATGCTCGATGATCTTAAAATTGATCAACCTCGTTGGAAAGAACTAACAACAATAGATGATATTTATCGATTTGCTGATGAGGTTGGATTTCCTGTGCTAATACGACCATCGTATGTACTTTCGGGCGCTGCCATGAATGTGGTTTCGAACAAAGATGAGTTGGAACATTTTTTAACATTAGCCACAAATGTTTCAAAGAAATATCCGGTTGTAGTTTCTGAGTTTATTCAGGAAGCTAAGGAGGTTGAAATGGATGCTGTTGCAAAAGATGGTGAAATAGTAGTTTATGCCATATCAGAGCATGTAGAATTTGCCGGTGTGCATTCCGGAGATGCCACAATAGTATTTCCTGCGCAAAAAATATATATAGAAACAATAAAACGCATAAAGAAAATTACAAGGCAAATTTCCAAAGAGCTAAGCATTACAGGGCCCTTTAATATTCAGTTTTTAGCAAAAGATAATGATATAAAGGTTATTGAGTGTAACCTACGTGCATCGCGAAGTTTCCCTTTTGTATCGAAAGTGCTAAAAACCAACTTTATTGAACTGGCAACCGAGGCAATGTTAGGATTGGATGTGGAAAAACCACAAAAATCAATTTTCGATTTAGATTATGTTGGAGTTAAAGCATCACAATTTTCATTTTCACGATTATTAAAAGCCGATCCGGTGTTAGGTGTTGAAATGGCATCGACAGGAGAGGTGGGATGTATAGGTGAAAACTATTACGAGGCAATCTTAACAGCAATGTTATCGGTGGGATATAAAATCCCTAAAAAGAATATCCTTATATCATCGGGGCCGCCACGCTCAAAAGTTGAACTTTTACAAAGCTCACGCATGCTTTATGAAAAGGGATATAACCTTTATGCTACTGGTGGAAGTCAGAAATTCTTGGAATTGCATGGTATTCCATCTACTAAATTACATTGGCCCGACGAAGATCAAAAACCCAATGTCTTGGATTTTCTGAAAGCAAAAGAGATTGATATGGTAATTAATATTCCAAAAGATCTGTCGAAAGACGAGTTGTATAACGATTATACTATTCGTAGAAGCGCCATCGACTTTAATATTCCACTAATAACAAACGCACGATTAGCAAGTGCTTTTGTTTATGCAATTTGTAAGTATGATTTAGATAATCTGGAAGTTAAATCCTGGGATGAGTATTGAAATATAGTTTAGAGTATTTTAGTCATTTATAAGGTAATAGTATTCTATCAACAATTTCTAGTGGGAATAGGGTGAATTGAAGGATACCAGAGCCACAAGCTTTGTATTGTTAGTTAATAATTCTATTTTTATAGAAACAGTTGATAGAATACTAATACGTTATGCCCAATTTTTTAGCTGCTTTCAAAATTCAATATCTTAATGCAACAAATCAAAAAAGTATAAAAGATAATTTTAATTAGAATTATAAAAGATTTTTTTAAACTTTGCAGTTCCTATTTATTTACTAAATAGGCAATAATTTGAATAACCTAAATTTACTGAATAAATCAGTTGTGGTTAAGAAGTTTAATTGGTAAGGCTTTGAATTAATGATAATTAATTGTAATTTGTAATCTTGTTTAAAAGAAAATATGGCGAATTAATAGTATCATTATGGAACTGCACAATGTTAAAAGGATTGGGTTCTTAAAAAAACATCTATTGAGACGGATAGTTGGAACCTTATTGTTAACTTTATTAGTGAACGTGACTAATGCTCAATGGACACAAATGCCTTTACCCGGTGGTGGTTTAATTTGCGAACTTGCAATAACCAGTGACACTACTCTAATTGCTGGCACAACCAAAGGATGCTTTCGTTCCTTTGATAAAGGTGAAAGTTGGGAGTCATTAGTAACTAGAGACCCTTTATTAGGCAAATTTGCATACCCATTTGCTGTTGATTCAATTCTTTTTGTTGGAATAGTAGGATTGCCGGGTAGTAGCTTACTACGTTCTACTGATAATGGTGCAAATTGGATTCCTGTAAACTCTGGATTACCAAATACAAACCATATTGGGTCTATAACATCTATAGATACTAATATTTTTATATCAATGTCGTGGGATGGCATATTTCGATCTGTAAACAATGGTTTATCATGGACTCCAGTTAATAAGTTAGATACTCTTTATACTAGAATAAATACTCGTTGGGTTAATGCAATAGATACTGTTTTATTTGCAAGTACTGGCGATAGACTCTTTTGTTCCAAAAATTACGGAGATGTTTGGACTGAAATTAGTATACCAGATGTTGAGTATATTTCAAATATCGTGTCAATCGGATCAAGTCTATTCATTGGTACTTCTGGAACTTTCACTTGGGGAGTCCCAGAAATAAAAAGCAAAGGAATCTATCGCTCAGATAACAATGGTGAAAATTGGATTGCCGTCAATTCTGGATTAACAAATTATTCTGATCTTAGTTTTAACTATTTAGCAGCAATTGATACAAATATTTTTGCTTTAGCAAATAATAAAGTATTTCTTTCCACCGACAATGGAAATAATTGGGTTCTGGTTAATGATAGTATTGTTGATAGTGCTATTTATCTTAGATTATTCAAAACCAGCGGAAAAGACCTTTTTGCAGGAGGGTCATCAAGCAATAATCGAGGGGGGATATTCAAATCTATAGATAAAAGTAATAGCTGGAAGGAAATCAATTCAGGATTAACTGCTTACAACACAAATGATCTTGTTTTTAACGGATCGAAGATATTTGTGGGATCGGATATTGGAGTATTCCTTTCTAATGATAATGGTGAAAGTTGGATAAAGATTAATGCTGGATTACCAAAGGATCGTCCAGTTACATGTCTTGCATCTATTGGGACAAAAATCTTTGCGGGTACTGCTAATTATAGTGGTGATATGGATAACGGTGGGATTTTTCTTTTCAATGAAATGGTTAATAGCTGGGAAAAGATATATCCAGGTAAATTAGGAGAGAATATACTATCAATTTCGTGTTTTGTAATAAACGAAACGAGCATTTTCGCAGGTACCAATCTTGGTGTCTTGCGTTCAAATGATTTTGGTACAAACTGGACAGAACTTATGGATTCGATAATTGGTCCTTCAATTTTTTGTATTGTAAGGATGGAAACGGATATTTTTGTAAGTAGTAGTGAAGGAGTTTTACGATCCACTGATAATGGAGGAAGTTGGTTTGATGCAAACTCTGGTTTACCTCTAATCAAATATCAGAACTGGCCAATGTTTACAACATCTCTTGCTGTTTTAGGCAGTAATCTTATTGCAGGAACAGGAAACGCAATTCATCAAGGTGCTGGAGTATTTCTTTCTACCGATAGAGGTGCAACTTGGATGCCTGTTAATTCTGGATTACCTCCCCAAGCATATATCACTTCTATTAAGACAATTGATTCTAAGGTTTTTGTAGCAACTGATATTAACGGTGTTTTCGTTTCCGATGATACTTGTAAAAACTGGTATCCAATTGATTTAGGATTACCCAACAATTCATCAATAACCTCCCTTATGGTTGGTATTATGGAAAATAATACAACTACAATAAAGCAAGGTTATTTGTTCGCTGAAACAGATTACTGTGGGTTATGGAGGTCACCTGATTTTAACATCATTTCAACTTCCAACAAGTTGGAAGTGCCTGATATGGAAAGGATCATAAACATTTCCTATCAAACAGATCATGTATCAATTTCTTATAACCTTACTGCCCCATGTCATATTGATGTGGCTCTCTATTCAATTTCAGGAATCTGTAGTTCAGTTATTTTAAACAGAATGGAGTCTGCAGGGACTCATGCGTTTAAAATATCCTACAATTCTTTCCCCTCAGGTGTTTATATCTTAAATTTTAAAGCAGGTTATTATCAATACAGTAAGAAATTAGTTTTGTTGAAATAGAATAGTATACTAAATGAATTAATAAACTGGGCATAACAATTAGCTCTCAATAAAGCGTTGCTTGCATACGCTTTACATTGGAGCTTATGTTGAACTAAACATTCCCCCGATAAGCGACATATAAACTAGATCGAAGAAGCTAAGCGGCAATTGTATAAGGCACAGCTTTGCTACTCATCTTTTGGAAGAAGGAACAGATATTCGTTACATTCAATCATTATTAGGTCATAGCAGTACGAAAACAACAGAGATATATACACATGTGACATCAAAATCATTAAATGAAATAATAAATCCATTGGATTTATTATATTTGAATAATAAAATTGAATAATATAGTAGAAATATGTGCCACTAGTGGCACATATAATTTTGTTAGCTTTAATTTGAGACGAACGCATAGCAAACATATTATTTTTGAATTGTTCTAATAAAACCTTTAACTTAGTACAATAAACAATTTTAACAATTAAATATTCAATTTTGAGAACATTATTATTGATTATTACAGTTTTAATATGCCAATTTTCTATTGCTCAAGAAGTAGTTGAAATACCTTTCAAACATATAGATAACGACTACATTAATCTTGTAAAAACTATTCAGGATATTGATAATTCTGGAAGCAAAAATTTAATTAACATAAAAGAAAGTGAATTTGAAAAATTCAATGACCTAGATACTCGACATTTGGTGTTTTGGGAATTATCCTTTCATTATGCTGATTTGAAGGAATATGACAAATGTTTTGAAATTCTTAAAAAAGGACAAAGTGAAGGAATGTTTTTTGCCTTTAGTAAAGACCTTTCTTGGCCTTCTTATCTCAAAGAATTAAAGGAGTTTAATGAATACCAATCTTTTGTTGAGCAAAACGAAACCTTAAAAAAAGAGACAGAATCAACTGTTAATACAGAATTTATGATTCAACTTCCTGAGTCTTATGATGAAAATAAAAATTATCCACTTTTACTTTTAATGCATGGTGGTTCAGGTTCCATTCCTGATATGCAATACTCATATAGGTCTCAAAAATTAAAAACAGACTTTATTGTAGCATATTTTCAAGGAAGTACAGTTAATGGATCATATATAAGATCCTTTTCAAGAACTGGGTGGGAAAATCAGATTATTAGCGGATATAAGAAAATTATTTCAAAATACTCTGTTGATACTTCAAAAGTAATTCTTGCTGGTCAATCAGCTGGAGCGTATAGAGCCATATACCTTGGATTAGAAAATAAAATTTCTGCTAAAGGCTTTCTTCTTAACTTTCCTGTAATTCCAAGAAATATTAGCAACCAAAAATATCTCGATTTTAAGGAAAGAGATTTAAAGGTGGTTCAACTTTGCGGTGAAAATGACTGGGCTATTCAACAACAAAAAGAATTTGCATACTGGTTAGATCGATACATGATAAAAAATCGATTTGTTGTATTTCCAGAAAAAGGGCATGGATATCCTGCGAATTTTCAACATCATCTTGAAACTTCTATTGAGTTTCTTTTAAAAGAGGATTAATAACACAAACAAAAGCTAATAATATATAAAAATAATAGATAGTTTAGTTGTGAATTCAAAGGTTATAGCGCGCTTCAACTTTCTTGTAACTTGAAATAAATGAAACATACAATCGGCTACTTTCCTAATATGAACCGTAAGAGTTAATATGTCAGACAAAGAGAAATTAAATATAATTCTTGTTCCACCAGACAAAAAGGCGATAAACTATTTATTCGACCAAATTGATTCTGAATTTATAAAAAAAGTTGTTGCAGAATTAAACAAAACTGATTTCCAATCAGTAGATTTTAAACAAGTCCAAGAAGTTATAGACTTATTGATGGAGGGCTTCAGTGTTAGATTAATGGGATTGAGACCTCCTTCCTTGTTTAGGGCTAGAAAGGGAGATAGGAATATTTCTTTTGAAAGCCTTAATGAACTTTGGTATCCACCAAAAGAGTTTGTTGGAATAGGTCGGTTAAATAAAGCAAAAGAAAGTGTTTTTTATTGCAGTGATGACCAAAATGTAGCATTACTGGAAGTGCGTCCAATTCCTGGTGATAAAGTTACGATTCTTCAATGCATAATAAAAGAAGATTATCACTTAAGACTTTTACCTATAGGGATTCAGCAATATCTAAGAAGCAAACAGCCTGAATTTGAAAAAGTTCAATTTGAAGACGAGCTTCTGGAGCATACTTTCTCCAAAAAAGAGGATTTTGAAAAAAACAGATTAATCCATGATTATTTCGTTAGTCAGCTTACTAAATTAGTTGATTCAGAAAAGCAATTTGAGTATCATCCAACTGTAGCAATGAGCATTAATTACCTCAATCCTTTAAATAATATTGATGGAGTTTTATACCCCAGTGTTGCTTCAAAATTCAAAGGAAAAAATATAGCATTAAAAACTGAAATTGCAGATAAATTTCTTCTACCTATAGCTGCTTGGGAATATTTGGTGGAAAAAGAGATAGAACCGTTAACTTATCAATGTATATGCCTTAACTCATCCAATGAGATTATGAAGGGTAAAATTATTTGGGAGTAAAACTGGTTTAAATACTTAATAAACGGCTGAGCAGATTCTGAAAGACCTTAAATTCTACTTAACTCCATGGACATTAATCCACTTGTCTTGACAATCAAATCTTAAGCTTCTCATTTATTTTATGCTCAATAGAAAGCAACAAGTGAATATCTTTTTCTCCAAGAATCATTAATCGCTCCATAATGCGGTTATATATAGAAGAATCATTTACAAATCCAATTTCGGAGAGAATATTTTCAGTTTTCGTTTTTAGAATGTTTAATTCAGCTTGGTTAGATTTTTGATCAGGTTTTTCATCATCATATTCAAGCATTGATAAAGTATATGCATAAATTATTACCGATTGTGCAAGATTTAACGATGGATAAGTAGTTTTCATTGGTACACTGGTAACAATATCACAGAGTTTTAATTCATCGTTTGTTAATCCGCTTTCCTCACGGTCAAAAACAATGGCTAAATTTTTAATGGTATTCGCTTTATTTTTAATTAGCTCATTAATCTTGTTTGTCCGTATATTGTTCAATTTGTATGTTTTATATTTCTTATACGCATATGAAGCAAATAATTTTGTTATTTTTGATGTAATAACAAGTTAGGCACAAGTAAAGAAGAAACACGCTGAAAGCATTTTTAACATGAAAGTTGTGTAATGAAACGACCATATTAGGATATGATATTAAGGCGAGTCAACATGAAAACTAACTTTAACTGCTACAAATTAAGTACACACAAAACGGATATATAAACAATATGAAAATGGAGTCTCATATTTATAGAGTAAATATCGTTAATTCTTGATATAAAATTATAATTACAAAACTAACGATAGTCTATAAATCGACGCTGATTAGCTTTCAGATTGCTATCGAAACCCAACTACGTTGTTCTATTTTGGGAGTATTTGCTACTTAATGAGTATGTATATTAAACTAATATAAGCAATAATGTTAAAATATAGCTTTATTTATATTTTTTCATTATTTCAACAGGATATCCGATTAAAGAGCCAAGAATTGAACTTGGCTCTTTTAATTACATTACCATATTTGAATCTATTTGTTTGATTATTTAAATAAAAATTAATACATTTATATAACACAAAAAGAGACGATTATTAAAAATATAGTAGATATATGTGCCACTATGCGCATATAATTTTGTTGCAAGTAAGCTTAAAAACAAGCAAACATGAAAATTAGACTGATTTTATTATTAATTATTTTAAGTCTTTTTTACTCTTGTGAAAAAGAAGAGGAAAATAATCCTACTGAAGATTTAGATACCTTTTTAGTAATTGGAGACAATAATGCAACGGTTAGGATTCTTGATACGGTACTAAATTTTTATATATATTATTACGGTGATGGTAGTATGGAAAATAAAATAGATATTGATTTTAACGGGATAAATGACGTTGCGTTTGAAATTTCGGCTTATTCTAAGCTTGGCTATTTTTTTTCAGATTTTATATTTAAGTGTCTAAATGATAAAACAAAAGTATTGACTAATGATTCGATTTTATCTCCTGAGATATTAGATTATGGAGATACTTTAAACGTAGATAATAATTGGGTTCGAGAAAACATGGAGATTCTTAGCGTTGATTATGCAAGTCAAGTAGTTGGAGGCGATGGAATAATCCATCATTATGGGAATTGGTATGATTTATCAAATGTGTATATCGGAATAATAATTGAAAATGATGAAAATCCAGTCTACGGATGGATTAAATTGAGCATCTCTGGTGGTTTTACTAGTTCTGTAACAATTCATGAAATTGGATATAAAAAGGCAGCATACAACATAGAACTATGAGCGGTCTGCAAGATCTGGCGATGAGTTAATATTGAACTAAATTCTGAACTTTACTCTATGTATTTATCGATGGGTTTTTGTGTTTTTATTTAGGGAGTATTTGAGCTACAACACATAAGAATTATTGTATTTACAAAAAATCTTAGCTAATCACTATCTTTAGCATTGTAAAAGGCTGCATTTTACAGTTCTATTTGATAAAGGCTACAATACAGGCAGTGAACTTAAAAAAGCAAATGATTTAGGAGTTATTGTATTGGTAGCAGCTTTTAGATAAACAGCCTTTAGCTTAATTTAAATTCACGCACTTTTCACATAGAAAGAGCATCTTTGATAGTGTCATATGATACTATCAAAGATGCTTAGGTTATGAAACCACCATACGAAATAACAAAAAAAATTTCATTTTTGATTGCTTCTGTATCCGAGAGAATTGGTGAAATAAATGCAGCTCATTTATTAAAGCAGCCAACTGAATTAAGGAAAAAAATAGAATAAAAACAATTCAATCTTCACTTGAAATTGAATGTAATACGCTTACCATTGAGCAAATTACGGACTTACTAGACAATAAAAGAATATCAGCACTTTAAAAAGATATATTTGAGGTAAAAAATGCAATAGAAGTTTATGGTAGCATGCAGGAGTTTAAAATATTTTCGTTAAAATCACTTTGCGATGCACACAAGATTTTAATCAAGGGATTTTTTCAATTTTTTTGATCCTTGCTTACCCGATTTGCAGCTTTCAGCTACGTTTGTAATTTTTCTATTCCACATTCATATATTAGCAGTTTTGCCACTTCTATTATGAGTCATTAAATCTTATTTGTCCAGATATCCTTCAATTTACTTGTTTGATATTCCTTGCATGCATATAAAACAAGCATTTTTGTTATATTTGTTATAATAACAAATTAGGCTTTATACTTGGTAAAATAGTAATAAACAGTTAATTCAAAATTATATCATATTCAGGAAACAACATATATAATGTAATAGATTCGTACATTCTCTCAAGCTCTATAAGCTTATAGGAATAATATTTTATCTTTGCTGCGATACCATAAAAATGATTATATAAATGTAATTTATTATGAAAGTAAAATCTTTACACATAAATAAATATAAAGTATTAGAAAATTTTGATATTAATTTTACAAATGAAGGTAAGACAAATCCGGTGACCGTAATTTGTGGTATAAATGGAAGTGGGAAAACAACTTTACTAGATTTTATTAATCGCATATTTACTAAAGGGGAAAATGCTTTTGAGAAAAGGTATATTTATGGAGAAGATATTGTAGATGTTGATGAGATAAAAACACCTTGGAGTGACGAAGAAGGTAAATATTCAACTACACCAGCTTTCCTTAAACATATAGCAACGGAATATGCATCAAAAGTAATCTATTACGAGGCAGATAAAGAATTATATGATATTGATGATGCAATTGTCAACTATGTGGACAAGTTAATTTATGAAGATGATACAAAAAGTAGTGAAGCTTATGAAAAAACACGTAATAAGATAAAAAACATATTAGAATGTCTTGATTTGGAAATTGAATTTGATAGTTTAAATAAAGATAAAAACGTTTTTTTTAGAAATAAAAACCATAACAATTTAAAAATCTATGACTTATCAGGAGGAGAAAGGGAAATAATAACAAAATTACTACCTCTTTACCTTTCTGATATTAAAGATAGTATTATATTAATTGATGAGCCGGAAACCTCTTTGCATCCAAATTGGCAAAGTCGCATTGTGGAACTTTATGAAAAGGTAGCCATTAAAAATAACCTTCAAATAATTATTACTACACACTCTCCTTATATTGTTGGAGGAATAAAAAAAGAATGCCTCAAAATTCTAACCAAGGAAAATGGTATTATAAAAGTTATTGATAATAATACATATTCATATGGCAAACGTATTGATGAAATATTATTAGAAATATTTGGGGTGAAAGGCTTACGGACTCCTAAAGTTGAAGAAAAAATTGAGCACTTACAGAAAATGTTACTTGATAACAAACAAAACAAATCGGAATTTAAAACATTACTTACTGAAATGGAAAATATTCTTGGACGTAATGACCGTGACTTAACATTGATTAGGTTAGAATTAGCTCGATTATCTCATAATTAAGAAACTCTTATTAAATGAAACAAATCAATAAAAAAGAGCCTGATTTTTATGCTAAATATTTAAAAAAAGAATCACCAACAGAATGGAAAACATTAAGTCAAGCTATTGGTTCAAATGTACGTGAACATATACTTGATATTGAACAAAATAATCAATGTGCATATACAGAAATTGCTTTAGACCATAATAGTAGAAACTCACATATTGATCACTTTAAAAAAAGAGCACTTTTCCCTGAAGAAACGTTTAACTGGAATAATCTTCTTGTTTCTTGCAATAGAGAAAATTATGGTGCAAAATATAAAGACAAACATATACATAAACAAGATTACAATAATATATTAAACCCAACAATAGATAATCCCTCTAGTTTTTTTCATTATTCATTTACTGGAAATATTGGTGAGAAAACAATAGATAAGATAAATGGAGAACGTGTCGCTAACACTATTTCTCTGTTTGGACTTAATAATAAATCATTAGTTGAGCGCAGGGCAACAATAGCAGAACAAGTCAAAATATATTCAAATCAATTGAGCTTACCTGAAATAAAAGAAGTAATAGGAGAATTTGATAGTTTTGTTGAAAATATTTATTCCACGTTGCATGATGATAATATTTCCGTTAATTAAAACACACAAAAGCCTAATAAGAAATATAAAATTATTGTATTTGATACTTATTTCTTAAGCTTCTCATTTAATTTATGCTCAATAGAAAGTAGCAAATGAATATCTTTTTCTCCAAGAATCATTAATCGCTCCATGATGCGGTTATAAATCGAAGAATCATTTACAAATCCGATTTCGGAAAGTATATTTTCTGTATTCGTTTTTAAAATGTTTAATTCTGCCTGATTCGATTTCTTATTAGGTTTTTCTTCATCATCGTATTCAAGCATTGATAAGGTATAGGCATAAATCATTACCGATTGTGCAAGATTCAATGATGGGTAAGTGGTTTTCATGGGAACACTTGTAACCACATCGCAAAGTTTTAATTCATCGTTTGTTAATCCGCTTTCCTCACGGCCAAAAACAATGGCTAAATTTTTAATGGTATTTGCTTTAGACTGAATCAATTCATTGATTTTATTTACAGGATAATAATCTTCATTTACCCTTCGCTTTTTTGCCGATGTTCCAATAATCCAGTCAATATCACTGGTAGCATCTTTTAGGGTTTCAAAAACCTTTGCGTTTTCCAGAATCTCATTGGATGCATGAGCAAGCCAACTTGCTTTTTCGTTTAAATGAGCCTTGGTATTTACTAATCGAAATGAAGAAAATCCCATTGTTTTTATTGCGCGGGCAGCAGATCCTACATTTTCAGGTACTGCCGGTTCAACGAGTATAAAGTGTATTTGCATTTTTTTTTGGTTCTTTGTTCTTGTGTTATTTTGGGCGATTCCGATACATATTGGGACGGAATCTTTTTTTTGATTTTGAGATTCCCGGTCAAGCCGGGAATGACAAAACTAATACTATTTGTTATTAACTTGGCATACTTCGACATCCCGATAGCTATCGGGACAGTATGACAAGTTCAGTATGACAAGCTTTCTAATACGAATTGTCATACTGAGCTTGGCGAAATATGTTTATTTTCAATTAACTAATCACTCGAGATTCCCAGTCAAGCTTGGAATGACAACACCATTGCTATTCGTCTAAACTTAATTGATAATTTATAGCCTCATTAATAAAAGCATTAAAAGGATATAGCGCTTTAAAAGTCTCTGTAATTTCGTCAGCAAATTTTTCCGATGTAACTATATCATCTTTAATGTGTTTTGCTACGGTGTAATGTTTATGCCTAAGTAAATCTATATCTTCAAAATCTTTAGGGAATCCTTTAGGAGCCGTTTTTAATTTACCTTCGCTTGCAATTTCTTTAAAATGCTTTTTAAATTTTTTGCTATTAATTATCTTTTTGAAATCTTCGGCATTCTCATAAATCTCTGTTCGTACAGCTTTTAATCTATCAGGTGGTGGCATATAGATTCCTCCTGCCAAAAAGCAATTTCCCGGCTCAATATGAATATAATATCCGGCATAACCTGCACTTTTCCCACCGGGAACAATAAACCCGCCGAAATTAGTTTTATATGGCGATTTATCTTTTGAAAACCGTACGTCGCGATTAATCCTGAATATACATTTTTTAGGCTCAATGGATTTTACAGAATTATCAAATTGGGCTATCGATGCTATGGTATGAGCAATAAATTGTTCAAATTCTATTCTTAAAACCTGATAAGCCGGTTTATTTTCATGAAACCACTCTTTGTAATTGTTCTCCGTTAAATCGGATAAATACTGAAAGATATTTTTACTTAACATAATGTTTAGATTTAAATTATTAGTTCTTTTTGATGGACTTATTTTATCAAATCATTATAATACAAATATCAGATAAATTACAATAAACAAACACCAAAGTCCAAATAAATCTCAAATCTCAAAAATCAAATTTCAAAACTTAAAAATCTGTTGTTTCATTGTTTTGTTTGGATTTTGAATATTATTTGTTTTTTGATATTTGTATTTTGGAATTTCATTCAATTTTATTCCTTTATCTTTACAATCAATTACACAAAAGGTTTAAATTTAGTAGAAATGAAACAGGAAATACTCAATAGATTTTTAAGATACGTTCAGATTGATACAAAGTCAGATGAAAATTCAGAAACATATCCCAGCACAAAAAAGCAATTTGATTTAGCCCGAATTCTCGAAAAAGAATTGGCGAATTTGGGTTTGAAAGATGCTGGAATTGATGAATATGGATATGTAACAGCAAGTTTACCATCAAATATAGATAAAGACATTCCTGTTATAGCATTTTTAGCACACATGGATACTGCTCCCGATATGAGCGGAAAAAATGTAAGGCCGCAGGTTTTTGAAAATTATACTGGTGAAGATATCATCATTAATAAAGATTTGAATATTCATTTGACGGTAAAAGATTTCCCTGAACTTAAAAATTATACCGGGCAAACCATTATAACTGCAAGTGGAAACACTTTGCTTGGAGCTGATGATAAAGCAGGAATTGCCGAGATTATGACTGCACTTGAATATCTTGTAAAGAATCCGGAAATAAAGCATGGTACAATAAAAGTAGCTTTTACACCCGATGAGGAAATAGGTAAAGGAGTTGATTTTTTTGATGTTAAGAAATTTGGAGCTGACTACGCATACACAATGGATGGAGGAGAAGTAGGCGAACTGGAATATGAGAACTTTAATGCTGCCGGCATCTCAATTAAGATACAAGGAAGAGATATTCATCCCGGTTACGCAAAAGGGAAAATGATTAATGCAATACATGTAGCAACGGAATTAAACGATATGTTGCCTATAGATCAACGACCCGAATTGACAGAAAACCTCGAAGGATTTTTCCATATTATAAGATTTATAGGAACAGTTGAAACCGCAGAAATTCATTATCTTATTCGAGATCATGATATGGATAAGTTTGAACAAAAAAAGACATTTATTAAGGAAGTAGTAAGCTTGATAAATAAAAAATATAATCGGGAAGTTGCACGATATCAGTTAGAGGATCAGTATTACAATATGCGCAAAAAAATAGAACCAGTTTTTCATATTGTAGAACAAGCCAAACAAGCAATGATCGAAGTAGGTATTACTCCCAATGTAAAACCTATTCGAGGAGGTACCGATGGAGCTCGACTTTCATATATGGGATTACCTTGTCCAAATATTTTTACAGGAGGTCATAATTTCCATGGCAAGCAAGAATTTATTCCTTTGGAATCAATGGAAAAAGCCGTTCAGGTTATTTTAAAAATTGTTGAGAAATCTACGAAATAAGAGAGTGACCAAAAAGTCAGATGCTTGTCTATACTTCGATAAATTCAGCATGACAACCATCTTTTAATCAGATTGTCACACTGAGCTTGTCGAAGTGTTTTTTCTTTGAGCGCCTTAGTGTGTACTTTTCGATTCTTTGCGGTTAGGTTATTTTTATTTTACCGCAAAGTTACACGAAGATTTTCAGAACACCTTTTGCTTTATTTGTGTCTCAAACTATCTACATAATTTTCTTATTGCAAAGGGGAATTATGACAAACTATTGTAATTCATACTGTCATATTGAGCCTGTCGAAATATCTTAATAATAATAATAAAATAGATTCTTCGACAAGCTCAGAATGACAAATTCGGAAAAATAGATTATTGTATTATAGTCTGTCACACTGAGCTTGTCGAAGTGTTTTTATTCCTTTGTGAACCGTAGAGTATTCTTTGTGAACCTCTGTGTAATAGCTTTTAAAACTATACCACAAAGAGTCACAAAGGACGCACAAAGTTTCACTAAGACTTTACTTTACTCGTATCTCAAACTATCAACAGGATTTGCTCTTGCTGTTTTAATGGTATGAAATGTAACCGTAAATTGAGCAATAAATAATATTACAAACCCGGCAGATATAAAAATTAAAATATTGGGTTTTATGTGATAGGCAAAATTAGTAAGCCATTTGCTCATTAAATAATATGCAATCGGGCTTCCGATAAATATGGATATAATAACCCATTTTGTAAATGTTTTATTCAGAAGTAAAAATACCGTTTTAGTACTTGCTCCTAATGCTTTTCTAATTCCGATTTCTTTCGTTTTTTGCTCAACTGTAAATGCTGAAAGTCCGAATAATCCGGCAGTGGATATTAACAAAGCTATGATAACAAACAAAGTAAATGCCTTGGCTGTTTTTTCAGTATCGCCATACATTGTTGCAATTTCGTCATCCAGATATTTGTATTCGAACGGAATTCCCGGTGAAAATTCTTTCCATGTTTCCGAAATATAATGTATGGTTTCATCATTATTAATCCCGTCTAATTTTAATAAAATGAAATTATAATAATCTTCAAAATTCAACAAAAGCATCACCGGTTCCATGTTCTCATTAACAGATAAACTGTGAAAATCTTCAACTACACCAATTATATTGAGCACACCATCTTCTTCAGTATCTCCAAACATGATTTTTTTTCCTATTGGGTTCTCATAGTTCATTAATTTTTGTGCTTTCTGATTAATAACAACTGCGTTTGAATCAGTTACGAATTCTTCTGAGAAAAACCGCCCTTCAACAATTTTATAATCAATCGTATTTAAAAAGTCAAATTCGACACATTGAAATCCAAAAGCTGTTTTTTCCTGATCAAATCTATCTTCCCAATTAATATTGTTAAGTAAACCTTGCATATCCATTGGTAAGAAGGCCGTTTTAGTAAGTCCCATGATTTTAGGATTACTTAATAAAGTTGATTTAAAAGCATCGTAATTTCTTACCAAATCAGAATTTAAATAAAGATATAAGGTATTGTCTGTTGTGAACCCTACGTTTTTATTGGTCATATAATTAAATTGGGAATAAATAAAACCCATCGAAATTAACAGAATTGTAGTAATTGTGAATTGAAAAATTACAAGTACTTTTCTAAGATTTGAACTTAACTTAAACGATCCTAATTGTCCTTTTAATATTCTAACAGGTTTAAACGATGATAAAAACACCGCAGGATAAAAACCGGACAGAAAACTTGAAAAAAGAACAATGCTTAAAACAATCAATAAAAAACTCTTCGATAAATAATTAATATCTGTATTGATACCCGCAATTTGGTTAAAATAAGGCAATATGGTTTCAACGAGCAGTATCCCAAAAAATACCGAAATGATAGTGAGTAAAAAAGTTTCGCCAAAAAACTGTTTAATAAGTTGAAATTTATGTGCTCCTAATATTTTTCTTATTCCAACTTCTTTCGTTCGTTTAATGTATTTAGCCGTATTTAAATTCATATAATTAATTGAAGCCAAAATCAGAATAAAAATACCAATAGCTAAAAAAAGATATACATTTAACTTACTAGTATTACTATAACTAAAATGTTGCTCTTGTAAATTCTGCAGGATAATATCCGTTTTACGATCATTGTCGTTCATTTTATTTATATACAATTCTGTGATTTTATTCTTGGTTTCGTTTAAATCACTATTCTTGTTTATTAAAGCAAATGTTAAGAAATAATTATTATACCATTCGCTATCAGGGATTCCATTATTAAAATCAGAAATTGGGGCAAAAATTTTATAGTTAAAATGAGAATTGGATGGGATATCTTTAATAACACCAGCTATTTTAAATGTTTTAATATTATCAAAAAATAAAACTTTACCCATTGGATTTTCATCGCCAAAATATCTTTTTGCAAGGCTTTGTGTGATGATTATTTCATCAGGACTTTTGATTGCCTCATTAGCGTTGCCTGTAATAAATTTAAAATCAAATACTTTAAAAAAGAGAGAGTCGGTGTAGCAAACTCGTTCCTGAAATACGTCATCCTTAAATTTAATATTAGATGTTTTTCTGAAAAATTTAGTAGCGACTTCTACTGATGGAATATCTTCCATAATCGAAGGAGCTAATCCAAAGGGAGTCGAAGGATTTTCGGATTGTTCTCCGCCAATATTATAACTACGTTCTAAACGATAAATATTATCGTAGTTATTAAAGAATCTATCAAAATTTAGTTCGTATTGAATGTAAAGAAAAACAAGTAGAGCACCCGCCATTCCTGTTGCCAATCCAAGTATGTTAATACTCGTAAAAAGTTTATTTTTATATAAACTTCTGAACGTTATTTTTAAATAATTTTTAATCATAGCTAAATGTTTTTTTTATTTAGCCAATATAAATGCCAAAACATCATTTGTGTTGATAATTAATGATTTGCAAAAATACCACACTTTCAATTTGTCCGATTTTCGGACAATTAGTTGAATGATTTTCGGACAATTCATACATTTGTGTTAACAAAACTAATCATAAAGTGAAAAGGAAAAAAGGAAACATTCTAATTGTTGATGATAATGAAGATATATTATGGTCTTTAAATCAATTGCTTAAGAATGAGTTTGAAAAGATATTCACATTAAAAAAACCAAATCAAGTTCTCGATTTTCTGCAAAAGCAACAAATAGATGTTATTCTTCTGGATATGAATTTCACTGCAGGAGTGAACACCGGGAATGAAGGTTTTTTTTGGTTTAAAGAGATTAAGAAACTGGAACCGAATGTGGTAATCGTATTTATTACAGCCTATGGCGATATTGAGATTGCTGTTCGTGCGATGAAAGAAGGTGCAGATGATTTTATTACAAAACCCTGGGATAGTGATAAGTTAATTTCATCACTTCATAATTTTGTAAATTTAAGTCACTCCAAACAAAAGGTAAACAGGCTAAAAGCTTCGCAATCGGGATTACATGAGATATATCCTAAAATGATTGGGGAATCAGATGCACTGACGCAAGTAAAATTGACCATACAAAAGATTTCGGCAACTGATGCAAGCGTTTTAATCCAAGGAGAAAATGGCACAGGAAAGGCACTTATAGCCTTCGAAATTCATAAGCAATCGGATAGAAGTAATGAAGCATTTGTTCATGTTGATTTAGGAGCTATTCATGAGAATTTGTTTGAAAGTGAATTGTTTGGTCATGTAAAAGGAGCTTTTACCGATGCTAAAGAAGATCGAATAGGACGATTTGAGGCAGCTTCAGATGGAACTCTTTTTCTGGATGAAATTGGGAATTTATCTCTTGCTTTGCAACAAAAATTGTTAAGTGCTATTCAAACAAATACCATATTGAAAGTAGGAAGTAATAAGAGTATTTCTGTAAACGTGAGGTTAGTTTGTGCTACAAATCAAAACCTTAAGCAAATGGTAAGTGAAGGTCGATTTCGCGAAGATCTTTTATACAGAATAAACACTATCCTTATTGAAAGCCCAGCTTTAAGAGATCGTCAAAAAGATTTAAGTATATTGGCAAACTCATTTTTAAATGAGCTGGCGAACAAATACAATAAATTAGATTTGAAATTTTCGGAGACTGCAATAAAAAAGATTGAAGAACACCATTGGCCCGGAAATATTCGTGAGTTGCGTCATGCTGTGGAACGAGCAGTTTTACTTTGTAATGCAAAAATTATAAAACCTGAAGATTTGTTTCCGGCAGGAATCACTATTAAAAAAGAAAATAAAGGCATTAAACGACTTGAAGATGTTGAAAAGGAGGTAATTGCGAATGCAGTAAACAATATGAAAGGAAACCTGACAAAGGCTGCTTCCGAATTAGGAATATCAAGATCAACTCTTTATTTAAAAATTGAGAAATATGGGCTTTAACAGGTATTCTTTTCAGATTATTATTCGGGTGATATTAATATTCTTAAGCTTATTGGCCTTCGTATATTTTCTGCCGAAACCCAATAGAGTGGTTACTTCAATATTTTTTATTACAATAGCAATTACGCAAGTTGTTTCGTTAATTGTTTTTGGTAATAAAATAAATCGTGATTTTGCCCGATTTTTAATTGAGTTAAAAGAGAAAGATACTTCAGAATTATATTTCCCCGAAAAATTAGAACGGAATTTTAAAAACCTGCAATATTCTTTTCAGCAAATATCCGATGAAATAAAAAACACAAGAATCCAAAAGTTGGGACAAGAACAATATCTAAATTATATTATTGAGAATATTAGCGATGGATTAATATCTTTTGATGAAGATGGGAAAGTTAAAATTATCAATTCGGCTGCAAAGAAATTATTTAAAATACAGTTTTTGAATTCGATTTGGGATTTGGATAAGATACAATCGGGTATTGCAAAAGATCTTGTTCTTGGCAGACCCGGTCAGCGTAAAATGATAAAAGTGTTAATAGGAAATAATTCTCATGATTTTATATTTAGGATATCAGAAGCTAAAATCGAAGATCAAATATTAAAGATTATAACATTTCAGGATTTAAAAAGAGAATTGGACGAAAAGGAAATCAATTCATGGAAAAAACTTATGCGGGTTTTAACACATGAAATGATGAATTCATTAACTCCAATAACAACTCTTTCGGTTGCAGTTAGGCGAATTCTGAAAAGTGATAATAAATTAAAATCACTGGATGAAATTAATTCTGAAGATATAAAGGATATTTTTAAGAATAACGAAACCATCGAAGCCAGAAGCAAAAGTTTATTTGAGTTTATAAATCAGTATAGAAAAATAGGCCGAGTACCGGAATTACAGAAAGAAGAAATTAAATTAGAAGCGTTTTTTAAACATATAGAACAGTTATTTTCGGAAACAATTAATGAAAAACAAATTGATTTTTCTTTTCAAGTAAGTCCTTCAAATATGGTCTTCAGTTTCGATAAAAATTTAATTGAGCAAGTCATCATAAATTTGATTAAGAATTCTGCAGAAGCACTGGAAAATAGAACCGAAAAGAAATTAGATATAAACGCACAAATGGATAATAATACCTTAATTATTACATTGCGTGATAATGGCTCAGGGATTAAGACCGAAATTAAAGATGATTTGTTTATTCCGTTTTTTACTACAAAAGAAAAAGGTTCCGGAATAGGATTAAGCTTATCAAAAGAAATTATGCAAAAGCATAATGGTGAGGTTTATTTTGAATCGGAAGAAAAGAAGGGAACAATTTTTTATTTAAGGTTTTAAAAGGGGCTGTCCAAAAAGTCAAAAAGTTGTCTATACTTCGACAAGCTCAGCATGACAGCTTTTGTTAATTAACTTGTCACATTGAGCCTGTCGAAGTGTTTCTTTAATTATAAAATAGATTCTTCGACAAGCTCAGAATGACAACTATTATGTCTTTTTGGAAACCCTCTTTAATTACTTCTTATTCGATGGGAATAGTTTTTTTGCATTAGGGTCACGTTCAATTCTATTTTTTAACATACTTTTTGGATGGAGTAATTCATTGTTTATTGATTTTTCTGAACTAAGTCTTTTCGAATTACCTTGTGTAGATTTACTATAGTCTAATAAAGCATATTGATTATCTGTCCAAGCAGGGTAGACATACCAGCCATCATATTCTGTTAAGGAATTATTCAAATAAGCACGAACTTCCATATTGTTAAAAGCGAAATAATATCCTAATTGATAGATAGTTTGATCACTAGGTATTGTTACTTCATCTTCTGTTTGATAATCTGTACCCCAGTTTACATAAATAGGATAATAGACATCATTACTAGAGTTGTTTATATACAGAAATATAAAGTCAGAGCCTAATATAAGATCATAAGAAGAATAATTAGCAATGCTTAAGGTTTCTTCCCAAAAAATCTCTTCACCTATAATTGTCCCACCTATTGTTTCTCCATAGGTGTCAGCATAATAAGTAAAATTATTGTCATTAATTTGAACAAATTGCACATAAGAATCCGGTGCCATTGATTTTGTTTCACTACCTATAGTTACATAGATATCTGTAAATAATGGATTGTTGAATTGAACAACATTAATATAATCATATCCTGTAATTACATCATCTCCTCCTTCATTTGTTACAACTAGTGTTACATCGTAAGTGCCAGATTCCGGATAAGTTACTAAAGGGTTCTTTTCTGTTGATGTTGAGGGAGTTCCACCTTCAAATGTCCAGAACCATTCATCAGGGCTGCCAGATGATATGTCAGTGAATGAAATTGTAATATTCCCGGATGAACTAATTCCTGATGCGTTAAAATCCGCTTGGGGAGCATCTATTATTTTTTCACAGCTATAAAAAAACGTTGATGTTAAAACAGCTATGCTTACAATTAATAAGTATTTTTTCTTCATGATATATAATTTAAATTATTATTGGTTTTTGTTTAGAAAATAAGTTACCGAATATAATTAGATATCTATATAAGATAAATCTGTAAAAATGTTTAATTAATACCAAAATTAGTTATCAAATATAGTACCAAGGAAAGATGTAAATGAGAATTTATTTATAATAAACTGTAGATATAAGCAATAAGTACTCAGGTTTTTAGAGACTTAGAAGTTTTTTTTAATAAAAGGGATATAATTCAATTGGTTTGAGAGTTTGACTAACTCCAGCCTTTTGGCTGGGCTTACAGAACGTAAATAATTGATGGACTTTAGTGCACATACTTTTATGGGAAACTACTATTTTTTAAACTAAAGTTATTTAAAACTACCATCATAAAAAGGCCAAAGTATACAAAAGGAGCTATCCTTAAAAACGTCAATAATTTTTACAACTGTTAGTAAATTAACACATAAGGATTCTGGAAAAGAAGAAATATCTTCTTCTAAACATTCGCAAATATCAATTTAAATATGTATATTAGTGGATATAGGGTTTTGATTCTTTTTTAGTGATTTTAATATTTAGAAATAAGCTTAAAACACTGCATTTTAAAAGAACCTGAAATTTGAAGTTCATTTTACGTATTTAAAATTTTTTCATATGGCATTTGATGTAGATCTTATTAGAGATTGTTATAGGAAATTAGACTCTAAATTATTGGAAATTAAAAAATTTCTTAATAGACCTTTAAGCTTAGCTGAAAAAATATTATATGCCCATCTTTATGAAAATAAGATTATCTCCTGTGAACGAGGAGTAGACTACGTGAACTTTTCTCCGGATAGAGTTGCAATGCAAGATGCCACAGCACAAATGGCTCTTTTACAGTTTATGAATTCAGGGAAAAGCACATCTGCGGTTCCCACAACCGTTCATTGCGACCATTTAATACAAGCGTATAAGAGTGGTCGTAAAGATTTACAAGAAGCCATAATAACGAATAAGGAAGTATATGATTTTCTTGAATCTGTTTCAAATAAATATGGAATAGGTTTTTGGGAACCCGGAGGCGGCATAATTCATCAGGTTGTGCTGGAAAATTATGCATTTCCCGGTGGAATGATGATTGGCACAGATTCTCATACCCCAAATGCAGGAGGTTTAGGAATGATTGCCATTGGAGTTGGTGGTGCCGATGCTGTAGATGTTATGGCGGGGATGCCTTGGGAATTAAAAATGCCTAAACTAATAGGGGTTAAACTTACAGGATCTCTTAATGGTTGGGCATCGCCTAAAGATATAATTTTAAAATTAGCAGGAATACTTACCGTTAAGGGAGGTACAGGATGCATTATCGAGTATTTTGGCGAAGGGGCACAATCTATTTCAGCAACAGGGAAAGGTACTATTTGTAATATGGGTGCAGAAATTGGTGCAACAACTTCACTTTTTGCATATGATAATTCTATTGAGCGATACTTAAAGGCTACAGAAAGAACTGAAATTGCTGAGCTTGCGAATAAAGTTAAACAACACCTTACTCCGGATATTGAAGTAATTGAGAATCCTGAAAAATATTTTGATCAATTGATTGAAATTAATTTGTCGGATTTGGATCCTTATATTAATGGACCATTTACGCCTGATAGAGCTACCCCGATTTCGCAGATGAAAAATGAAGCCATAAAAAATAATTGGCCACTAAAAATAGAGGTAGGTTTAATTGGTTCATGTACTAATTCATCATACGAAGATATTTCGAAGGCAGCATCTGTGGCTAAACAAGCCATAGATATGGGATTAAAAGCAAAATCTGATTTTACGGTTACTCCTGGCTCTGAACAAGTGCGATATACCATTGAACGTGATGGCTTTATAGATATATTAAATAAAATAGGTGCAAATGTATTTGCAAATGCATGCGGCCCCTGTATTGGACAATGGAAAAGGGAAGGAGCCGATAAAGCGGAGAAAAATACGATAGTACATTCCTTTAACAGGAATTTCTCTAAAAGAGCAGACGGAAATCCAAATACACATGCTTTTGTAACATCTCCTGAAATTGTTACAGCATTGGTTATTGCTGGTGATTTAGGGTTTAATCCTATTACAGATGAACTTGTAAATGAAAAGGGCGAAAAAGTAAAATTTAAGCC
The DNA here is from genome assembly GCA_013138975.1 of Bacteroidales bacterium. Taxonomy (GTDB): domain Bacteria; phylum Bacteroidota; class Bacteroidia; order Bacteroidales; family UBA12077; genus UBA12077. The sequence goes on along the minus strand of WTBR01000054.1, from coordinate 12,284 downwards.
TCCGGTGGGTATTGAACTTCCTTTAAAAGGATTTGATGTAAAGGATAAAGGATACAGAGCACCTGCAGAATCTGGTGAAGGAATTGAGGTAAAAGTAGCACCCGATTCGGAAAGATTACAATTATTAAAAGCCTTTAAGGCTTGGGATGGGAAGAATATTTTCGATGCAAAATTGCTTATTAAAGCACTTGGAAAATGTACTACCGATCATATATCAATGGCAGGCCCATGGTTAAAATTCAGAGGACATCTCGATAATATTTCTAACAATATGCTAATTGGAGCAATAAATGCTTTTAACGATAAAACGAATTCTGTAAAAAATCAAATCACAGGCGAATATGCCCCGGTTCCCCAAGTGCAACGAGCTTATAAAGAATCTAATATTCTGAGTATTGTAGTTGGTGATCAAAATTATGGGGAAGGCTCTTCACGTGAACATGCTGCAATGGAACCTCGTCATTTGGGAGTAATTGCTGTAATCGTTAAATCGTTTGCGCGAATTCACGAGACAAACCTTAAAAAACAAGGTTTGCTGGGTCTCACATTTACAAATGAGAGCGACTATGATCTTATTAAAGAGAATGATACATTCAATTTTATTAATTTGAAAGATTTTGCTCCAGGTAATCCTATAGAACTTGAAATTGTTCATTCCGATGGTGAAAAGGAGATAATTAAACTGGCACACACCTATAATCAACAACAAATAGAATGGTATAAAGCAGGATCGGCTCTGAATTTAATTAAATCACAAAACATATAAATTATTCCATATGCAAAAGATAAAAGTTAAAAATCCGGTTGTCGAAATTGATGGAGATGAAATGACACGTGTTATTTGGAGTGCTATTAAAGAAAAATTAATTCTCCCATACTTAGATATTGATATAAAATATTATGATTTAAGTATTGAGAAAAGAGATGAAACAAATGATCAGATAACCATTGACGCCGCAGTAGCAATAAAGAAATACAATGTAGGAATAAAATGTGCCACAATAACTCCTGACGAAGCCAGGGTTGAAGAATTTGGTTTGAAAAAGATGTGGAGATCGCCAAATGGTACGATTCGAAAGATTTTGGATGGGACTGTTTTTAGAGAGCCTATCTTATTAAATAATATCAAGCCTATTGTAAGGACTTGGAAAAAACCGATTTGTATTGGTCGGCATGCATATGGAGATCAATATATTGCAACAGACTTTTTGATAAAAGGAAAAGGAATGTTAAGGGTAACATTTATACCTGATAATGGAGATGACGAAACGAGTTATGATGTTCATCAGTTTGAGGATGATGGTGTTGCAATGGTAATGTTTAACCTTGACGAATCAATCAGAGGATTTGCCCGTGCTTGTATGAATCAGGCGATTCTTAAGAAATGGCCTTTGTATCTTTCTACAAAAAATACCATACTAAAACAATACGATGGTAGATTTAAGGATATTTTTCAGGAAATATATGAGGCAGAATTCAAATCAAAGTTTGATGAATTAGGAATTACATATGAGCACCGCTTAATTGATGATATGGTTGCCGCAGCAATGAAATGGGAAGGTGAATTTGTTTGGGCTTGTAAAAATTATGATGGCGATGTTCAGTCCGATAGTCTTGCACAAGGTTTTGGCTCATTGGGATTAATGACATCAACATTAATTACACCCGATGGAACTACAATGGAGGCTGAAGCTGCTCATGGGACAGTTACAAGACATTATCGTTTGCATCAACAAGGAAAACCTACTTCGACAAATCCTATTGCTTCCATTTTTGCATGGACAAGAGGTTTAGCATTCCGTGGTATGTTTGATAAAAACGATGAATTAGTAGATTTTGCTAATCGCCTCGAAAAGGTTTGTATTGAGACTGTTGAATCGGGTAAAATGACCAAAGACTTAGCGCTAATTATTCATGAAAAAGATTTGAAAGAAGAACATTACTTGAATACAGAGGATTTTTTAAATGCTATTGATAATAATTTGAAAGCATCATTAAATAAATAATTAATTGTGTTTGATAAAAGGATGAAGATAAAAGTTTATCAACTAGTTGCATTTTGTTGGAGGGTTTCCAAAAGTCAGAATTTGTCTATGCTTCGACATCCCGATAGCTATCGGGACAGCATGACAGTTCTCTGTTAATCAGTTTGTCACACTGAGCCCGTCGAAGTGTTTTTATAATGTTAGGCACTTTTTGGACACCTTCTTAATCAAACTCACATGCCAATTGGACTTTAGCCCTTTTATTTTCGGACAATACAGATAAAATATAAACCAATTATTAAAACTTTATAATTCATATCACTATGAGAAAATCGATTGAAGACTTTGATTCAATAATACAGCACATAACAGAATCGATAAAAGGTACAAGTTGTATAGAAAATCAACTATTTAAAGAATACCATGTTAAAAGAGGATTAAGAAACGAAGATCATAGTGGTGTTTTGGTTGGACTGACTAACATTGGTGATGTTGTTGGTTATAAAAGACAAGAGCATGGAAACACATTGCCAGTTGATGGTGAATTGTTTTATAGGGGGCTGAATATTAAAGATATTGTTCTTGGATTTCAAGCAGATGATCGACATGGATTTGCCGAAGTTGTTTATTTACTTCTTGCCGGGAGATTACCCGACAGGGAAACACATGATGTTTTTCGGGAACTACTTTCTAGTCAAAGGACTCTTGATGCGGCCATTAAAATGAGTATTTTGGAATTTAAAGGATTAGATATTATGAATGTCCTTGCAAGAACTGTAATGGTTATGTATGTGAGGGATCTGGAGGCTGATAATATTTCCCGGGAAAATTTACTGAAACAATCCATTAAATTAATTGCACAATTTCCAACAATTATTGCCTATGCTTATCATAGTATGCAACATTATTATAGAAATAAGACATTATCATTAAGGCATCCTATTCCGGAATTATCAATGGGAGAGAACTTTTTATATATGTTAAAGGGAGAAAACAATTACACAAAATTGGATGCCGATGTGTTAGACTTAATTCAAGTACTCCAAGCTGAGCACGGCGGTGGTAATAATTCAACCTTTACAGTTAGAGTTATAAGTTCGTCAAATACAGATACATACTCAGCCATTACAGCAGGTATCGGATCACTGAAGGGACCTTTACATGGAGGTGCAAACCTTCGTGTAAAGCATATGTTCGATCATCTTAAAAGTTCAATAACCGATTGGAAAAATGAAGCTGAAATTAAAGAATATATGACCAAGATTCTGAAAAAGGAAGTATATGATAAGGTGGGTAAAATATATGGAGTTGGACATGCTGTGTATACTAAATCTGATCCAAGAGCAATTTTATTAAAAGCGATGGCAAAAAAATTAGCCATAGAAAAAGAACGTTTAGATGAATTCGAGTTATTACATACTATTGAACGCATGGGAATTGAAGCTTTTATGGATTTTAAAGGGAAAAACGTTGGGAAAGTAGTTTGCGCTAATGTTGATTTCTATTCTGGTTTTGTATATGAAATGATTGGAATCCCAAAAGAGCTGTATACGCCTTTATTTGCGATGTCGAGAATTGCAGGTTGGTGTGCACATAGAATTGAGGAACTTAATTTCGATAGTAAACGAATTATTCGCCCGGCATATAAGAATGTTTGCAAAAGAAATGAGTATAAGCCTATTATAAATAGGTAAGGCTTTATAGCATATAAATAAGGTAGATCCTTTGTAATTATTTAAGTACACTATTTAAAACTAACAGATAAAATATTAATACTTTATAGTTTTCTCGCAAAAGGCGCAAAGTTTCCGCAAAGATCGCAAAAGGCTTAAAATGTGTTAAATACTGCCTTTGCGTATTTTTTTCTTAGCGTGCTTTGCGTGAAGCTGATTTTTATAAGATTAAGCTGAGTCAACAAACCACATAATCCTGCGTGTAATTTTAACGTTTGTTAAAAACTGTGCACTAAATCACCATACATATTTCTTTTTGTTAATAAACTGTGAAATACCAAAACAAATTTGTTTTAAGAGGGTAATTCTTAAACTCCATTAAAGGCAAACTTAGGCGAAGAGACGTAAGTTCATTGTAAAACTTTAATTTTAACTTTGGTTGTGACCTGTATATAATATTTGCAACAGTGCGTTGGTATTAAAATGATATATCGATAAACACTCTATTTAAGATGCCATTTCTATCAATACTCTTGACAGTAATTTTTAAAAGAGACTTTAAATTTTTATGAAAAACTCTCGAATGCACTAATTTAACATAGCCTATTTCTATTGAATCTTTAAACACTTTTACAGCTGATTTATCAATCGGATTATCCTTTTCAAGTTTCCATGTAAGTTTATCTCCAATCGATAAAGTATCTGGACTTAGCTTTGAATGAGATAACCCACAGATTTCTGAAACAAATTTTAAATCCTTTACAGGATGAGAATCTGCCAAAAATTCAAAGTTATCCGTAGATAACATTCCTTGTGTATAAGCTAATAAATAAAACTTATCCTCTTTATAACGTGGATCAATCGACCAAAAATCATGGTATTTTTGAATATCTGAACGTTCTGATTTAAGCAGACGTTGACCAAAAATGTCAAGTACATTTTCTGCATAAATTTTTGAAGTGTCAGGAAAATCAATATATGGAGTAAATCCTTCTTTCTGTGCATCTTCTACACCACTACTAATATATTTAAAGCGAACCCCTGCTGTGGCATTTCTCTTAATTTCCCCCACAATCCTTCTGCGGCTTCCTTTGCCTTTTCTCCAAACCAGATATATAGTACTTATCGCTTTCACTCAATTATTTCTATTAGTTTTTCTATACGCAAAGTTAGCAATTTATTAATGAATCTTTTCCTTTCTAATGGAAGTTTATGCTCTGATAAAGTTGCTGGTAGATTTTCATCTATGTTCGTGACAAGTTCTTTAATTTTATTAATATCAAACAGCTTTCTCACTCTTGTAATACATTTAACAGTAGATTCTGGGTATTCGTTTTTTATTTTTCGTATTAATTCGAAATGATTCAACTTTTTACTTTCCCAATGTATTTCAGATTGTCCACGACGAACATATGCTTCAAACATATTTGAATCCGTAAGCATTTGAGCAATACTATCATCAGACTTTTCTCGGCCTAAGCAACTCCCGCTATCATATATCTGTGAAAATTGCCCGGGCATAAATAAATACAACTTTTCGGCTACCTCTTGCACTTCTTTGCGTTTTGCTTTTGTAGTGATGCCCATTATAGAAAACAAAAGTTTAATGCCAAAATGTTTCTCTGGTTTTTTAGCAATATCTTCAATCGATTTAATTACTTCATTATAATCAGTTATAATACCCCAATTTTCTTGATGTCTGTCACCATTGCTAATAATACTGTCAAGAATTATAATTTCTATAATCTTATGGATGAATTTGTCAAGGCTAAAAAATTCCAGACTTTCTTTTATTAATTGGAATGTATATTGTTTTTTTGATGTCTTATCTTCCGGATTATAGGTTGTATCATATCCCGTGAGATAACTTATTCCTTCGGTGAGTTTATTTTTACCCTCTGAAACCATTGATTTACATATGCAACCTATACTTCCTCGATTATATGCAATGTTGTATTTGAGAATATTAAAACCTAATATGTCACCAATCTCACTGGCAATTATTTCAGACCAAAATTCGTGTTTATAGTCTTTTTGTATTTTTAATAATGATGTTTTAAAAAAGTATAATTCACCTGTAGCAGGGTTTTCAATTACTACTTTATCTCTAGTTCCTCCGGGTTGAAACCATAACTTTTCACTCCATTTTGTGATATCGTAAAATTCTGCCAAAATATTTAACTTTTAGAATTACACTTTACTTCTAGCTCCGCAGCCAATTTTTGTTTTTGTCCGGTAGAACTTACTTCTTGAATTAAATCTGAGGCAACAATTATTTTATGTTCCTCAATTACCAGCGAACGATCACCAAAACTCTAACCTACCTGTTTTAAGCAGATGTTTACAATCTCCTTTCTTAATAGTTTCGCGTTCTTCATATTTAATTCAAAAATACAAGTTTAGCTTTAATTTAGCACGTTTGTGTCGACAAAATTGCATCTTAGGCTAATTTTGGTTTTAGCATCGGCTTGTAGGAAATACCAATTTGCAATGTGGGTTGGGTTTCATTTGTAAATGTTGATTTCTACTCCGGATTTGTATATGAAATGGTAGGAATCCCAAGAGAGTTGTTTACACCTTTATTTGCAATGTCGCGAATTGCAGGTTGGTGTGCACATAGAATTGAGGAACTTAATTTCGATAGTAAACGAATTATTCGCCTGGCATATAAGAATGTTTGCAAAAGAAATGAGTATAAGCCTATTATAAATAGGTAAGGTAAGGCTTTATAGATATCAGAAGTCTGGGTTTCCAAAGCTCAAAAATGCCAGCCAGATTATTGAAACGGCAGATAGTAAAACTTAGCCAAACTGTCATACATCCCAAATTACTGGTAATGTGATGTTATAGACTTGGCTTCTTTTTTTTTATAATTATTAAATTCAGAATTTCAAATAACGTAATGTTGTATACTCTTTGACAAGACTTGACATAGGACTATTTGTTTAGTAGCATTTGGACAATGTTCCTGTATTTGCGTTGGTTAGCTGTAAGTTACAATGAATTAGTATTGGCACAGTAAAATGCACTTTTTGGAATTAATATTAAATTAGAAATATCTAAAGCTTTAATTGCTTAAGTGATTTTGCAAATGATTTGATATTGGAATTTTTCCTAGCTTGAAATTGCATAATATGTCTTTTAATTAAATTGGTTTTATCAAAAATTTTACTATTTGAAAATGGTAATAAAATAGGATGATCTGGATTATTTATTAATACAAGAATTTCATCGATATATTCTTGTGTTAAATCATTTACAGTTCTTTCTATTAAACTATTAATTTTGAGTACAAATCTTTTTGTCAATCTTTTTTTATTAAATATTTGATTAAGATAATTGTTTAAGACAAATATTAAACTTGCTATAATAGCACCAATTATTGGACCTAATATTTTCTCTAATTTTTGCAGGTATACTTTCTTATTTACTTTTATAATTGAAGTTTCTTGCTTAATTATACTTGCCTTATTATCCAACAAAATTATGTGTATTTGATAAGAGCCATATTTAGGGAAAATTAAATCATAATGATAATAGTTAGCTGAACTATCTACAAATATTGTATCAATAGAATATGATGAGTAAATAATGATTTCAGCTAAATTAGTATTCGCAATATTTGTAATTAGAACATTTACATTTGACTGTTCTTCAATTTCATACTCTAGAATATTAATATCTTGAGAATAACCACCTAGAATAATTACAAATAGAAACAAAAATACAAATACTAACTTAGTCATTTTTAATGCCTTCCATTACATAAGTTTCAATTTGAGTTTGTTCTGTAGTACATTTATTTACAAATGCATTAACATCGTTTGTGAATTTTACTGTATTATTAATTGCTCGCAATTCTTTTGGTATGTGATTTTCAATTATGCTTTTTATATTTGGTAATTTAACTTTAAATTTTTCCAACTTTGCAAAAGTTGATTTATACCTTTCCATTTCACTATAAAGAGCACCCTGCAATAAAAACAAAAAGTAAATTACCGAATGACTTTTATGAGTAATCATTTCTTTAGCTTTAGGTATAAAAGACTCATTACTTTCTAAAATGTATGAATAATCAGGATAATCTTTACTGCTAGTATTAAAGTATTTACTGTATGCACCGTCTTTAAAAATTCGAGGTAATCTCATTTCTTGATCATCAACAATTAATTGCAAATAAATAAATTTAAAAACGAAATTTTCAATGATATACTTACCTCTTAGTGTCAAGTCCACAAAAGTTGTTAGCGAACCTTTGCCATTAAATCTCTTTTTAATTCTGATAACATTTGATTTGTTTGCATTGCCAAGGCATTCTACAACTTCTTTAACTAATTCTAAATCATAATACTTACTATCTTTATCAGTATTACCTTCACCGCCAAATATATTGTAAATATGATCTACATTTACTTCCTCTTTCCCTGAATATTCATATAAATATTTAATTATTAGGTATTTTAGCCAATATGTCTGAGGAAACCTTCTTTTTATTCCTGATATTTCTGGATTGACAGAGAAAAAATTTGGGAAATCAGATTCTGATTCATCATAGATTTTATTGCCACCCAAAAAATATGAGATTAAACCAATATGATATTGGTCAATAAGGCGATTCATCCCAAAATTATTATATGACACCCAACTATATTTATTAAAAAAATTTATTAAATCACGTAATCCGTAATTTGTCATCTCGCGGATATGTCTTATTAATGGCACGCCACTATATACATCTTCTCTAATATAATCTTGAATTTCCTTTGCCATTTTTAGTAATATCGTAGTATTTTGCTCGTCTGGTTTGGATTTAATTTGATCAACCAACATATTGTAACGGATATCAACCACATTTTCCCAATTATGAGGAATAAGACGATAAGGATGTTCTGTGATTTGTTTAAATGAAGTATGACCAACGCTCTTTATATAATTAAAACTATCATTTCTCATTATAAAAAGAACATTTGCATATAACATACCAGTAATGCCATGATCATGTAAAAATGTAAAAATTAAATGAATCAAATTATCATCCATTTTCCCATCATTATATCTTGATAAAGAAACAATACTTTTATGATAAACAACATCAATGTTGTCAATGATAATAGATAGTTTTTTCTCTGTTTTATTGTAAAATGATTCAATAAATTCCTGAAATAATTTTGCTTGAACATTACAGTCTTGGGTTGAATTTTTAATAAATTCTTCAATTTCTGTAAGTTCATAATGTGGAAGGTTTTTATATTTTAACAATAAATCATTATCTAAATCATTAAAAAATCTTTTGTCTATTACTCTCTTGCATTTTTCTATCAGCTGATTAATAATGTATTGAGGTTTAAAATATCTTTCTTTTAATGCTTTTTCAAAGTCTAACCTAACAAACCAAATGCCATTTTCAACGAGCTTGTAGCGTTCTTGATTGGTGATAATATTATTTAAATAGCTAGTTTTACCAACACCAACATTACCCAATAAAAAGCACAATTTATTCTTGTTTTCTTTTGATTTATCAAGAAAAATATCTTCAATGAATTCTTCAATTTCTATTTCATTCTTTATGCCATTTTTTTTAACCTTGGATTTTGCATAGTAATTCTTATAGAATAGTTTTGCCGTTTTTTTTTCATCAGCATTCATTTTGATATCCATATCCATATCATACACTGCTTTCTGATGACTAAATACTAAATTAATAATATTGTCTAACTCTCTACTATTTTTATTTCTTTGAAACTCAAGTGTTTCATGAACTTGCGGATTATAAGCCCTTCTAAAGAAAAAATCACTAGGTAAGGTCATGGTGTTTGTTTTAATTATTAAATTATTTCAATTTACCAATCACACCAAATTCTATTTATCCTAAGGAATTGCAAAATTTGATAGTATTTTTCAAAATTAATTAAAAGTAATATAATTGAACAAAGAATCAAATATTTACATGAAGGATAGTTGGATTAGATTGTTCTCAGGTGATAAATATATTAAGAGTGCACTGTTCTTTGCTCTGAGCATTCAATAATTATTGTATACGCCCCAGCTGAGCGAAGTCTATAAATCGAAGCGGCTTGGCATTCGGATAGTTATCGGACATTACTTCGTCGTTCTATTTTTGGTAGCATTTGCTGCATTAATATGTATACATTTAATACCAATTCTTAATTATAGGAAATATCGTACTGAAATAATAGGGGATTAGAACGAAAATAGAAGAATTATCAATTTCAGATTTAAAAGCAACTTATTATTTTATACTTTTGGGTATAGGAAAATTGGAAGAAACCGCTAACCATGACGCATGAATTATGACAGAAAATGAGTTAAAACACCTGCCAGAAGATAAGATAAAGGAACTTGAAACCATAACCGAAAGAATAAAAGAGACAGGAATGGTTTCAATGATTATTTTGTATGGTTCATACGCCCGTGGTGACTGGAAAGAACATGTAGGAGGTAGGAGCGGAAAGAAAAGCGACTATGACATATGTGTCCTGACAAGAGACGAACGAGACTGCGAAGATTTAAGAAACCGACTGCGAAAAATGTTTGAAGGCATTGATACAGCGGTTGATACGATAGTTGAGACACTTGGATTTGTGAATATGCACCTTAGAGAAGGTCAGTACTTTTTCTCAGAAATAAAACATCAAGGCATTATATTATACCAAGATAAACAAGTTCAATTAGCAAATGCTGAAAATCTGACACCAAAACGATTGAGAGAAGTTGCAGAACTTGACTTTAAACATTGGTTTAGCACTGCAAATGAAGATTTTGAAACTGCCCAAATTATAATTGAAAAGTTTAAAAAACTGCAAAAACATAAGTCAGCACAAAAAGCATCTTTTGAACTCCAGCAATGTGTTGAAAATTGCTATACTGCAATTGAAATAATTTATAGTAGAAATAATCCTTATGAACATAGACTTGTGCGCTTGAGAATGAATGCCAAGCGATATGTACCTGAGATTGATGATTGTTTTCCCCAGAATTCAGATGATGAAAAGTTTTTGTTCTGGCATCTTGATTCCGCCTATATTGGTGGTAGATATATCACAGAAGAACATTACAAGGTGACAAGTGGGCAGTTGGACTATTGGGAAAAGGAAGCGAAGAAATTATTGGAAATAACAGAAAGACACTGCAAAAAACGAATAAATGAATTAAAAGAAAAAGAATTACAAGCAGAGAAATAAAGCACAAAACGCTAACAATATATTAAATTAATAACCGAGATAGTAGTAATTTTAAGAGGTGTAGCCCGCTTCAACTTCCTTGCAACTTGACAGGAAAGTGCCACGCAGTCGCCCTCTATTTTTATACTGAATGTTATGAGTAACCTAAACCGCTTGGGATCCGCTTTTTTCTGCAAGCGATAATTTAGTTATAAAATTAACTTAATATATTTTAAACGGAGACGAATTATGAAAAAGTTAAAATTTATATTTTACATCATATCCGTCATACTTATTTACAGTTGCGAAGATGAAAATACTTATGTAAAACCCGCTGTCTCGAACCAAGACATGGAAGACTTTACATCTGTTTGGAACAGAGCAAACGAAGTTTATCCTTTTTTTGAATTGAAAAGAATAGATTGGGACTCTATTTATATTGTTTATCATCCTCGTGTTGAAGCTGCAAGGGATGATGAATTCTATTTTGTGTTGCATGATTTATTGACCGAGCTTAAGGACGGTCATATTATGTATACCAGCGAAGGTGGTGGTTTAGTTGTACCTTATATTCCACACAGGTCGATCAAAGACAAAAATGTTTATAGCCCTTTTGTGGTAAGCAAGTATTTTGAAAGTGAATTATTACTGACCGAGAGTGAAACAACTGAATATGGAATTACGCCTGACAATATTGGTTATATTTATTTATCAAATTTTCTCGAAAAATATTTATTAAAAGAATTTTCTGGTGTAATAGAATACCTGAAAAATACAAAAGGATTAATAATTGACCTACGGAACAATCCGGGGGGAGATATTGTTAATGTTGAGGCTGTTGTTTCACGTTTTATTACCGAGCCGCTAGAGTGGCCTAAAATTTATTTTTTAGGAGTACGGCGTGAAATGAATCCAATTCTACCACAGGGATCTTTCACTTATACAAACTCAGTTATCGTATTGATAAATGGTGTATCATTTAGTGCAGCTGAAGTAGCCCCTGAAATATTTAAACAATTGTCTAATGTAACAATAGTTGGTGATACTACTGCAGGAGCTGCTGGCAGTAGTTCAGACAGATCGCAAGAAACCAATAGTAAATACAGGCTGCCCAGTGGGAAAATAGTTTATATACCTACCGGACATATAAAACGATATGATGGTCAGCACATTGAATGGAATGGCGTGCCACCGGATATACGTGTTGAACAAACAGAAAATGATATTATTAAGGGTATAGATAAACAATTAGAATTTGCCATAAATATGTTAAAGTAAAGGTTATTTTTAAAATATTTTATAATAGAAAAAGGCAAGTCATAACAATTAAGCATCGTTTTCGGTTTACCCGAATATGTGCTTTATGTTGAACTAAATCCCGATTTAAATGGGAGTACCTTATATATTGTGGAATTGATTTTTCGAGTTTATGGCTTATTTGTTTT
>WTBR01000108.1 GCA_013138975.1 Bacteroidales bacterium | reverse complement strand
TTTAAAGTTGTACTTTTATTCTGCATAAGTTTTTAAGTTTAAGTTAGTAATGTTTTGTCAAAACTAATTTACTAAAAATCTTAAAGACTTATGCTTTACAAACATAGGGTCTCAGCATGACAACTTTCAGTAAATCAGTTTGTCGAAGTATTTTTGCTTTAGCAAATAATCACCTAGTCGCTTAAAGGGTTTGGCGAATATTTAAACGATTTTTATTTTGAATTGTTGAAATTCTTTTTAATCCGCCTAGCTGCTCTAGCGGCTTGGCGGGTTATACGGAATTAAAAATCAGTGGCTAAGCGATTATATAAGCAACTTATATTTTGGATTGTACTATTTCATGCATTTTACAAAATATCCCATTTTGTCTTGTTGGTAATCAATTTTATTAAAGCCGGAGAACCTTAATTTCTCTATCACCTCATCAATTGAATATTTATTGAAAAGATCTTCTTTCATAAATCCCTGTCTGCTTAATTCATCGGGGTGATCCATATAAAAACAAAAAATTCCTTTTTCTTTTAGTCCGACATTAATTTTATTAAAAGGAAGTTCTAGCTTATCCCAAAAATAGATGACATTTAAAAAGTATATTTTATCGTATAAATGGGGCTTGATTTTATAATCCAGAAAATCACCATAATATAATTTAACTTTCCCCTTGTATATGCTATTTTTATTACGTTTTGAGGCTAATTTGTTCATTAATTTTGAATAGTCAATGCCTGAAACGAAACAATTAGTGTTAGCTAATATTTTCTTTATTCCGAGTCCGTGTCCATATCCAATTTCAAAGACATGTTCTTTTTCTTTAATTTCTAAGCTGTTAATTATTCTGTTATAAGCTATATCATTGCCTTTTTGCATTATTATTGAAACTACTTTCCCAAGAAAACCGGATGGTTTTCTGAATTGTTTCTCAATTATTCTTAGCATCTGATTTCTCTATTTTCCCCAACTGCTAACTGCATTTTTATAGTCATTTGTGTATCCGTGATGGGCTGTAAATATATATTCAACATTAGGTATTTTTGTGATATTCCCCATTGATTTAATGGCTGTTTCTGTATCCATATTAAAAAACTCGTTCATCTTTTCAATCTTACCATCTTTTAAACTTAAGGCATCGCCGGTAAATAAATATTTATCATTAATTATAAAACTCATTGATCCCGGCGTGTGTCCCGGGTTTAAAATCCCTTTTATTTTCAGGTTTCCAATGCTGAAAATTTGCTGATCTTCGATTAATGAGTATTCTTCTGTATCAATAGTATTTCCGAAGAATAAAAATCGTGATTTTTCACCGTTTATTAATTGTTCTTCCTGTTTCGAAAGATACACTTTTGCATTTTTGAATAGTGAAATTGCTGCTACATGATCTCCATCGGTATGTGTTAGTAACACGGCACTTACCATATCAGGATTAATATTAAGATTTTTTAATTCTTCAGTTATAACTTCTATTTTATTCCCTGCATCAATCGCAATATAATTCAGGCTATCTTTTATTAAATATAAATTTGAAAACGAATCTTTTACGACTAATATATTTTCAATTATTTCACCGGTTTCTACAGGAGTCATTGTTTTTACCTCCGATTGTGCTTTATAGCCGTATCCAACAAAAAACAACACTATTAAAATGATTACTATACCAATTGCAAGCAAGATTCTTTTTATTGTCTTTTTCATATTTTTCAATTTTATTTAATTCTCAAATTTAAAGTATGCAATTGACTATTCTAATATATTAAATGTGCTAATTAATATTAGTTTGTTACATTTTTGTATTTTACCAATTAAACACCAAAATGACCGGTATAATTCGTTTCTTTTTCACTTATAATTTCTTTAAAAAATAATTCAATTTAATTAAATAGTCTTACTACGACTTGCTAATGATCTTAGCAAAAAACAAATCAAATTATTTATAGTTCTTTTTGAAATTTAATTGGTACAATAATCAATGAGAAGGATTAACACTTTTCATGTACTAAAGAAATGTTGATTAAAAAAAGCGTAGCCCAATGACTACGCTTTTTATAATCTTATAATCTCTTTTACTCTTCAAGTCCCAATACCTCTGCCGAAGCTTTTCTTGTGTCCCGACAAAGTTGTTGATCTTCAATTAATGATTTTCCATATGATGGAATCATTTCAGTAATTTTATTTTTCCAATCGTCTGAATTCATTTGTTCCGGGAAACATTTATTTAGTACATCCAGCATAATAGAAACTGAGGTAGAAGCTCCTGGCGATGCTCCAAGTAAAGCTACAAGGCTTCCATCTTCACTGTTAATTATTTCGGTACCTAACTTTAATATACCCCCTTTTTCCTTGTCCTTTTTCATAATTTGAACACGCTGTCCGGCCGTATAAAGTTCCCAATTTTTCATTTGTGCTTCAGGGAAATAAATTTTAAGCATTTTAAAACGTTCTTTTTTCGATAGCGTTACCTGTCCTACTAAATATTTTATTAATCCAAACTCATTTTTAGCAACCGACAACATTGGCCAAATATTATGCAACCTAATCGAACCAGCCAAATCAAATATTGAACCTGTTTTTAAGAATCTCAGTGACATCCCAGCATAAGGACCGAATAACAATGAATCTTCCCCGGCAATTCTTCTTTCGTCTAAATGAGGCATAGACATTGGTGGTGAACCAGAGGCAGCTTTACCATAAACTTTTGCTCTGTGTTGTTCAATAATTTCAGGATCTTTGCAACGCATAAATTTCCCACTTACAGGAAATCCTCCATATCCTTTTCCTTCTTCAATTCCCGATTTCTGTAATAATGGCAATGAAGCACCACCAGCTCCAATAAATACAAATTTAGTTTGTTCAACTATGCTTTTGCCAGTTTTAACATCCTTAACTTTAACTTTCCAGCTTCCGTCTGATAGTTTTTTAAATTTTTTAACCTTATGATTTGTGTATACCTCGACACCTTCACAACTTTTAAGATATGCCATCATATCTTTTGCAATTGCCTCAAAATCCACATCAGTACCTGCAATCATTCGGGTAACACCCATTCTCTCATTACGATCCCTGTTTTTCATCATCATCGGCACCCAGGATTCCACTTTGTCAAAATCTTCAGAATATTTCATGTCCTCAAAAAGAGCAAATGCCGTCATTGCCTCATGTCTTTTCTTAAGAAATGTAATATTATCCTCTCCCCATAAAAAACTCATATGAGGAACCGTTTTAATAAATGAACCTTTCAGAACATTTTGTATTTTTAGATATGCCCAGAATTGCCTGGATACCTCAAAAGAGGATGCAATATTTAAGGCTTTTTCAATGTTTACTGTTCCGTCTGATTGTTGTGGTGTGTAATTTAATTCACAAAATGCAGAATGCCCTGTACCTGCGTTATTCCACCCATCAGTACTTTCCGCTGCCACTTTATCTAATTTTTCAAAAATAGAAATCTTAGCTTCTGGCATTAACTTTTTCATAATTACTCCTAAAGTGGCGCTCATAATTCCGCCTCCTATAAGTACAAAATCTTTTTGGGTTTGCATAGATTTTAATTTAGTGTGATGTTAAAGATAAAAAATAAAACGAAAAATCAACATATATATAGATCAATATACATATTGATTGATATATATCAGTATATAAATTAAAGTATAAGTATATAACAATAATGGCAATTTTATACTGATGTGTTTCATATTTAGATAATTACATGCAATTTCGATTTATTAAACAAAAATCAAAAATATTTGTATTATATGAGCTAATACAAACACAATTACATTAAAGAAAGGTTCATTTGAAGTGATTAAAATCATGAAAAATGTCGATATAAAATGATGAATTTTACATTACATTTGCATCCAATATAAAAACACATTCCAATTTATATTAATTCTCTATTTAAAATTAAGATATTATGTATGGGAAAATAAAAGAACATTTAAAGACTGAGCTTGAGGCAATTGAAAATGCAGGATTATATAAAAACGAACGCATTATTACTAGCCCTCAACAAGCTAACATAAAGGTAAATACAGGTCAAGAAGTATTAAATTTTTGTGCAAATAACTATCTTGGATTATCAAACCATCCACGTTTAGTTCAAGCAGCAAAAAATGCGATGGATTCACATGGTTATGGAATGTCGTCGGTACGATTTATTTGTGGGACACAAGATTTACATAAAGAACTTGAAAAGCGTATTGCTAATTATTTTGGAACAGAAGATACAATTTTATATGCAGCATGTTTTGATGCAAATGGAGGAGTATTTGAACCTCTTTTAACAAGTGAAGATGCAATTATTTCTGATACTTTAAATCATGCTTCTATTATTGATGGCGTTCGACTTTGTAAAGCTAAGCGATTCAGATATGAATCGGCTGATATGGAAGACCTGGAAGAACAGTTAAAAGTTTCACAGGTACATCGTTTCAGAATAATCGTAACTGATGGAGTTTTCTCAATGGATGGAAATGTTGCTCCATTAGATAAAATTTGCGAATTAGCAGAGAAATACGATGCATTGGTTATGGTAGATGAATGTCATTCTGCCGGAGTTGTAGGAGAAACCGGTAAAGGTGTCTCTGAGCTTTACAATCAAAGAGGCAAGGTTGATATTATTACCGGCACATTAGGAAAAGCATTTGGTGGAGCTGTTGGAGGATTTACAACAGGAAAAAAAGAAATAATTGATATGTTACGTCAACGATCTCGTCCATATTTGTTTTCAAATTCTATTCCTCCTGTTGTTACTGCTGCAGGTATAGAGGTTTTTAAAATGCTGGAAGAATCAAATGAATTACACGATAAGTTAGTAGAAAACACAAAGTATTTTAAGAAAAAAATGATTGACGCAGGTTTTGATATTAAACCAAGCCAATCGGCTATTTTAGCTGTTATGCTTTACGATGCTAAATTATCTCAAGAATTTGCTACAAAGCTACTCGAAGAAGGTATTTATGTTATTGGATTTTACTATCCAGTTGTTCCTAAAGAAAAAGCAAGAATTCGTGTTCAAATTTCTGCAGGGCATGAAATAGAACATTTAGATAAAGCTGTTAAAGCATTTACTAAAGTTGGAAAAGAACTTGGCGTTTTAAAATAAACTCAACACATATAATATAAAGAAAGGATCGTAAATTTGCGATCCTTTCTTTATTATGTAGTGTCTGCAATGAAACTGTCATTTTTAAGTCTTTGATAAGAAAGCGGCAAAGACAAGGCTTTCGAAGTGCTGGAAATCAGGGAGCTTACTTTTGTAAGTGACTGTTTTCAGTACGAGAGTAACGCAGAACCTTGCGAAGCTCACGAACACAAATTTATAATTATTAAACTTGTGAGTAATTTGGCGTTTTCTTGCAATGACTATTAAAGTAAAGATAAGTCAATCGGTTGACTAGTAGTGCTCCTATCTTCCACAACAACATCCTCAACAATTCCTAATACTTCCTGAAATTCTCCGTCAATTGATGTAGTTACAATTAAATCATATGTCATTGGAGCTAAGAAAGCTAAATGATAAGAGTCAGTATCATTAGCAATATCACTCGTAACAGCATTTGGAAATCGTGCTGTGGTATCATTCACAGGATCTTCAGCTTCATCAGAAATATATTCACCATCTTCATAGGCGTAAATAACAATATCAACATCGGCAGGAATATTAGTTAATCCTCCTACAATTTTTCCTGCTTGCTCATCAACAATAATTCGAATTGTTGGTTTTAAAATAAAAAAATGATTTGCTCCTTGTTCCATTATTGATTTTCGAGCATCAAAATCTGCAGTAATTGCAACATCTCCATTTATTGGAACATTAAATGCACCAACAGCTTTCCATCCTGATTTGCTTCCACTTGGAACAAATAATGGTTCTGTAGATCCATCTGCAAATTCTATGTAACATCCGGGATTTGAAGGATTAGCAGAATTTAACTCAGGAGCATCAACATAGAATCGTAATTGAGTATAATGCCCCGGATCCAAACTAAAACTGCCTAAAAGTGCAGATACACCATCAGTAAGTTCTAAAATATTAAATGTTTGTGGCCCTTCATATTCTTCAAATGTAATCCAGCTATTCCCACTAGTATTTAACTGAATTTCAGTAATTGTTAGATAAACACCGCTTACATCTGTCATATCAATTGGGGCATCTGTAATAGAAAGTGTTAGAGTTCCTTTAGTTGAATCTTCCTCCTCACAATTTGTAAATAAAAAAATTGCAAATACAAATAGTGCGGTTAACGTAATTAATTTTTTCATGATTATTTAGTTTAAGGGTTTCCTAAAAAAGAATTTATATATCTAAGACGAAGAGAAAGAAAAAAGGGTTGGAATGGAAATTACCTAATATTATATTAAATGAATTTAGTTTAATAGTCGTAGCACGGCTAATTACCATACTTTTTTCCTCAAGCCTTAGTGCGTATCATTTATCCGTGCTACGGCTTGTTACTTATGCAGTCGTGCTATGGCTAACAGAACTTGTCCTCAGGCTGTTGCACAGTTTTATTCAAAAGCCGTAGTACGGATTTACTAAAACCACTGTGTTAATATCC
>WTBR01000147.1 GCA_013138975.1 Bacteroidales bacterium | reverse complement strand
GATAAACTTCGGTTCAATGAATCACCAAAAGTTTTCTTTCTGCGAATACAAAATTATTGAAAATAACTTGGATTTTAACACAATTCAATTAAATTTCAAAATGAGCTATAAATAATTTGAATTATTTATAGCTTAGATGATTCGAAAAATACAATCATAGCAGTAGTTACGGTTTTATTTTTTGAAGAAATATAAGTAAAAAAGAAACGAATTATATAGCTCATTTTGGTGTTTAGTTGGTATAATACAGTTATCATATATGTATAAGCATAATATATGGTTAATCAAGCTGCATTTTCTTGGTTCTTTAATTACGATTGTTCATTATCGAGTTGCGACAATTCTTCTTTTATACTTATCTGCAAATTTTCATTATAAGCATTTATGTTTTAAAATTTTAAATTGTTACTATAAGTTTAGTATTTGTTCTTAAAATGCTATTAGTAATTCCAAGTAGCATATTGGCTTATACATCCATTTTATTTTGTAATTGTTTAAAAATTAATTCAAAGATTAATTTTTAAACAATACTTGGTAACACCGCATATTTTAATGCTTAGAAACATTCTTTTATTTCCTTCGTTTTTTTATTTGGAATTAGTGCAAGGTCTTTCATAATATTATTACTGTAATAATTATGAAATATATTAATCTCAAATAATATATACGCATTAATCAAATTTTTGGATTTGCTAATTTTACTATACCACTCGCCTGAACAGAAAGTAAACGGAGCTTATAAATTATAGAAGGCTGATATTTTGCTCCCATAGCACTCCACAAACTATCTGTTTCATTATAGTTTATCGTTTTCATATCGAGCTCCAATTTTGAAATTCCTTGAGGGATATTGCTACTGTTAGAAGAAGTTAACGAACTATTGGCTCGAAAATAAGATATGGTGGCTGTAAGGAATTTTAAAGCTTCTTCATAATCGTCGAAACATGCCGTAAACAACAAATCAAGATTAAAGTTTACTGCTTGGTTTACATCAGTATAACCAGTTTTGTTAACAGAATTATGCCGGGTATTAAATGGCTGCTGGATTTCCTGTTCGACATTGATTAATGAAATAACCATTTTGTTTTGGTTAATTTTCGATATTTTTTCTTCGTTGCCACTTACCAACGAGTTTAATACAACAACACTTTCGTTTAATTCAAAGTTATTCCTTAGATTTTGATCCAACGTGTTCTTTACAAATATTAAGGCCTTGTTTATCATTTACTGTTTTATTTTGGTTTATTAAGAATTAGTTTTTTTAGTGGCATTTTGTTAAATGTTACTAAAAAATTTATCATTGATATTCTATGTATTACTGTTTATTTTTTCGCAACTGTAAATGTAACAAAATTATATCTTTTAAAAATATCGATAAGCTATTAAAAACCATTAGTATAAATTATAACTTTTTAACATTACAAGCTCGTAGCTATACTATATAAAATAATTCCATCTTTTTAATTATAAGTATATTATGGAAATTAATGATGACTAAGATTGATGATGAAACTGATCTTTTTTAGGTTTTAATAATAGCTTATCCAAGTTAAATATTTTAAAAAATAACTATTTAAAAACTTGACAAGGGCTATGGTCATTTCATAACTTTATAGATATTTCAATTGTTAAATTTGAGGTATCAATATTAACTTAAACTGTTAACTTATGTCACACGAAAAAACCATTCACGACGGTAAGAAGTTGAAGTCGCCATTAAAAAAGTTTAAAGAACGAAGAGCCGAGAAAAAGGCTAAACGTGAGGAAATAAAACGTGCAAGAAAACCACGACATAGGGTGAGTGCAAGTTCGTAGTAATAAACACTTCGACCCTTCGACAAGCTCAGGGTGACACAGTTTAGTGTAACAATGTCATATTGAGCTTGTCGAAATATTTTATATAGAAGCTATCCTGTATATTGCAAATCGCTCAGATTTTTATAAATCCCTTTCGATTTTTTCATCAGTTCGTTATGTGTTCCAGACTCAATTAATTCTCCTTTTTCGATTACAAAAATTTGATCTGCATTACGAATAGTCGATAAACGGTGTGCTATTACAATAGATGTTCGTCCTTTCATGAGTTTTTCTAAAGCATCCTGAACTAATCGCTCTGACTCTGAATCCAAAGAAGAGGTTGCTTCATCAAGAATCAGTATTTTAGGATTTTTAAGCACTGCACGAGCAATGGCAATTCGTTGACGTTGCCCACCCGATAGTTGCGTTCCTCGTTCTCCAACAATTGTATCTAATTTTTCAGGGAATCGTTCTATAAATTCAATTGCATTTGCTTGTTTTGCTGCATTTCTTATTTCTTCTTCCGTAGCATTGGATTTACCATAAGCAATATTCTCGCGAATAGTACCTCCAAATAAGAAAATATCTTGTGGCACTAAGGATATCTGATGACGTAAAGATGAAATTGGGAAATTAGAACTTTCTCGTCCGTCAAATAAGATTTGATTTTTTTGTGTTAAATGCAACTGTAAAAGTAGCGATACAATAGTTGTTTTACCTGAACCGCTTGATCCAACTAAAGCAACCAACTGATTAGCCGAAATAGCTAAATTTATATTTTTTAAAACTTCTTCATCTGGTCTTGATGGATATGTAAATGATAAATTCTTAAATTCTATATTACCCTTAAGCTCATCTTTAGGATCTATATTTTCTATAATTTCAGTAATTGTTTCTTCTTCTACATCAAAAATTTCGAAAAGCTCCTCTGTTGCACCTATAAATCGCTGTATTCGTGTAAATACATTTGCCAAACCTCCTATGGTTCCTCCAATAAAACCTGAATAAATTACAAATGAGAACAATTCTCCAGCATCTATACTTCCTTGAGAAAGTAATATCGCTCCTTTCCATATTACTGCTACCAAAGCTCCAAATAAACCCAATATTATAAACGCTGAAAAAGCTCCTCGATAATGCCCACTTTTCATGCCAATTTTAGCAATTTCGTCAACCTTTCTTTTGTATCTTAAAATTTCTAAAAATTCGTTGGTAAAAGTTTTTACACTTTGAATCCCTTGCAATGTTTCTTCAACAATTGTATTTGACTCGGCAACCTGATTTTGAACTTGTTTAGAAAATCTTCGAATAAATCGTCCGAAAACTACTGACAATATTGATATAGCAGGCAATATAGCTAACATAAACAAGGTTAATTTTAAAGATGTAATTACCAATAAAGTAATACCTCCTATAATAATAATGATTTGCCTGATAAATTCTGCTAGCGTTGTTGTTAATGTTTCCTGAAGCAGAGAAATATCTGAAGAAATGCGGCTATTTAATTCACCAACACGATGTTGCTCAAAAAACTTAAGCGGTAACTTTATTAAATGATTATATGTATGTTGCCTTAGAAAAGACAAGGTTTTCTCGGTTACATTGACAAATAATATAGTTCTAAAGTAAGAAAATGTGGATTGTACAAGCAATGTTATAATCAATAAAAAACCAATAAAGTTAAGGTCTTCAGAAAGTTTACCATCGTTGCCTGAGTTTACTAAATCGCCTAATAACTTAGGAAATGCCAAACTCGCTACACTTGATCCTAAAAGAAAAAACATACCAATGATATATTCTACACGATATGGTTTTAAATACTTATATAGCTTAAACGCATTCGTTAATCCTTCTTTATTTATCTTTTTTTTAGTAATTTCATCTCTTAACTCATTATAATGTTTTGTCATAAAGTAAAAACCAAATATTAATAATTGTGTTCATTTTTTTTGTAAAAAATATTTTTGAACTTTCTATAAAGAAAAAAGTTTAAGATACTAAGTAAATCAATTATTGGGAATTGATCTCAATTTAGTTTTATATAAAACTTATCTTATTAATTATGAATTCTTGGCAGTTTACACCAATAGCTATTCTGTATTTTATTGCTGCTTTAATTTCCTTTTCACTTTCAATATTTGTTTGGAAAATGAGAGATGTTAACGGGAAAACATACTTTCGTTTCCTAAATCTATTCACAGGTATTTGGACTCTAGCTTATGCTCTTATGGTTTTTAGTACAAATATTATGATGAAATTGATTATGCTTCGAATATCATATCTTGGTTTAATTTGTTCGGTAGTATTTTGGTTGTTTTTTGTACTGAGTTACACAAATTCTGATAATTGGCTAAGCAAATGGATGAAAGGTTTAATATTAATAATACCTGTACTTTCTTTTATTCAGATTTTAACTTTTCAATATCATCGTTTCTATTATACTTCATATGAATTTACTGAAGTCGATGGTTTATTTGTCTTAGTAAAAGAATACGGACCCGGATTCTATATCTGGGTATTATATTCATACATTATTTTAATTGCCGGGGGGATAATTCTAATTCGTGGAATTATAAATATGCCTATAAAATTCAGAAGGCAGATTTTTGTCATTATTTTTATTTTGTTGATAATATTCATACCAAATTTATTATATAATCTTGGAATAAATCCAATAGCACCTTATGAACCAACCAGTTTGTCTTTTGTGTTAATTGGCATCGGTTTTTTTAGCATAATTCATTTCGATAAGTTTCTCAATATTGTACCAGTAGCGTATAATTTGGTATTTAGAAGTACTAAAAGCGGCGTGATCATTATAAATGAACAAGGTGTAATAATAGATATTAACGCATCTGCAGAGCAAATATTTAATTTTAATCTAAAAGAAATAGTAGGTAACAATATTTTAGATCTTATGCATGATTACAAAGCTGTTTACGAACAACTTTTAGTAGATCAAGAATTTAAGGCAGAAATATATAATGAAAAGAATAATAGACATTATGAGATAATTACAGATTTGCTTTATGATTACAATAAAAAAATTATCGGAAGAATTCTTATGTTTTATGATGTAACAGATCGAAAGCAAGCTATACTTGAGTTAGATGCTTATGCAAGAACAGTGGCTCACGACTTAAAAAATCCAATGAATACTATTTTAGGCTTTACTGCAATATTTAAAGAATATGAAAATCTGAACGATAAACAAAGGGAATTCACTAATTATATACATGAGAGTGCAAACAAGATGCATGATATTATTGAAGGCTTACTTCTCTTAGCCAGAGTGCGAAACAATAAAGATATAAAAACTTCATCGCTTGAAATGGATGTAATAATTGAAAAGGTATTATATAGATTGGAAGATTTAATTAAACAAACTAATGGGAATATTAATTATAACAACAAATGGCCATTATCTGTAGGCTATCCTATTTGGATTGAAGAGGTTTGGGTTAATTATATTTCGAATGCACTTAAATATAGTGGATCTCCACCATATGTTGAGCTTGGTGCAACGGAAATGAAAGATTCAATTAAATTTTGGGTAAAAGATAATGGCAAAGGTTTAACAATTGAAGAAAAAAAAGATCTTTTTAATGAGTTCTCACAATTGGAAAGCAGAAAAAACGATACTGAAGGACATGGTTTAGGACTTTCAATAGTTAAACGTATAGTTACTAAACTCGATGGTAATGTAGGTATTGAAACCGAAATTGGTAGTGGATGTACTTTTTTCTTTACACTTCCTAAAGTTAAAAAAGAAGCTGTCCAATAAGTTAGAAACTTTCATGATAGCAGACAAATACAGCATGACAATTTTCTGTTAATCAAATTGTCACACTGAAGGTCGTCAAAGTGTTTTTATAATTTTACTTGCTTTTTTAATACTCTCTGCAGCCATAATTTATTGTTATAATCGTTTTATTTTTACTTTACTCTGCCTTTTATTATTATCTCAACCAACTCAGGATCAAGTAAAGTTGAAGTATCACCGAAATTTGTAAAATCATCATCTGCTATTTTTCTTAAAATTCGTCTCATAATCTTTCCTGACCTTGTTTTTGGTAATTCTTTTACTATCTGAACTTTATCAGGTTTTGCAATAGGACCAATGATTTTAGTAACTCCTTTGATTACACTTTTACGTATGCCCTCCTCTCCACCAGTTGATAGTTCACTGCAAACAACAAATGCATAAATACCTTGTCCTTTTATTTCGTGTGAATAGCCAACAACGGCCGATTCGTGCACCAGTGGATGTTCATTAATTGCGTTCTCAATTTCAGCAGTTCCTAAATTATGACCTGAAACAATAATCACATCGTCAACCCTTCCAAGGAGTCTGTAATAGCCATCTTCATCGCGTTTGACTCCATCGCCGGTAAAATAATAAGCTTTAAATTTTGAAAAATATGTTTCTTTGCACCTTTTATGATCACCGTATATAGTTCTTAACATTCCGGGCCACGGAAACTTAACACATAGATTTCCCTCCACATTTCTTCCACTCAATTCGTTTCCGTTATTGTCGAGTATAACAGGCTGAAAACCCGGTAAAGGAAGTGTTGCAAAGGATGGTTTTGTTGGAATAATACCTGCCAGCGAACTAATAGATATACCACCTGTTTCTGTTTGCCACCAAGTATCAACTATAGGACAATTTCCTTTGCCAATATGATCGTGATACCAGTGCCATGCTTCCTCATTAATAGGTTCTCCAACTGTTCCTAAAACTTTTAATGAACTAAGATCTTTATTTTCCAGATACGATTCACCATAAGTAATTAATGATCTGATAGCTGTGGGCGCAGTATAAATTTGATTGACTTTATATTTGTCAACAATCTCCCAAAGCCTACCTGCATCGGGATACGTAGGAATTCCTTCAAACATTAGGGTTTTTGCACCGCAAAGTAATGGACCATATATAATGTAAGAATGACCTGTAATCCATCCTATGTCAGCAGTGCAAAAGAAAACATCATTATCGCTATATTGAAATACATTTTTAAAAGTATAAGCCGAATATACCATATAACCACCAATAGAGTGCACTATACCTTTGGGTTTTCCTGTAGATCCAGATGTGTAAAGTATAAAAAGAGTATCTTCAGAATCCATTTCTACCGATTCATTTTCTTCTGATAATCCCTTTATAACATCATGCCACCATACATCCCTTCCGTCTTTCATGTTTATTTTACCACTTGTTCTTTTAACAACAACAACATTCTTTACACAAGGGCAATCTACTAATGCTTCATCTACTATATTTTTTATTTGTATAATTTTATTTCCTCTGAAAGCTTCGTCGGAAGTAATAACTAACTTAGCTTGTGTATCATTTATTCTTTCTTCCAATGAATTAGCTGAAAATCCTGCAAAAACAATAGAATGTATGGCTCCAATTCTGGCGCATGCTAACATTGCAATAGCAAGTTCAGGAATCATAGGCATATAAATTATTACTCTGTCCCCTTTCTCAATTCCAATTTTTATTAAGGCATTAGCAAACTGATTAACTTTTCTGAAAAGTTCCTCATATGTTAATGTAATACTTTCTTCATCAGGTTTATTAGGTTCCCATATTATAGCTGTTTGATTCTTTCGCAAGAACATATTTCGTTCAAAAATATTTTCTGTAATATTTAATTTGCCATTTACAAACCAATTAACAGATGGCTCTTCAAAATTCCATTCCAGGGCATTGTCCCATTTTTTTCTCCAATAAAAATCTTCTGCTTGTTGTTCCCAGAATGCTTTGGGATTTTCTACACTTTTTTGGTATTCATGAATATAACCTCCTAAGCTTGTTATTTTTCTTACCATGATATAAGTTTAGATACGCAACTATTTTTTGTATTTATAAAAACGTAAACAAACTATACTTTCTAAAGTTCAAATATGTAGAAACATGACACTAATACCAACTAAACACCAAAATGACCGATATAATTCGTTTCTTTTTCACTTATATATCTTCAAAAAATAAAACCGTAGCTATTTTGACAAAGCTCAGCACGGGTGGCTATGCTTGGATTTTTTGAATCATCTAAGCAAAAAAGAATTCAAATTATTTATAGGTCATATTGAAATTTAATTGGTATAAAATCCCTTATCTGAAAAGTTTAGTATAAGAACAAAAAAAATCCCGGAGAAATCCGGGATTTTTTTTAATGAATTATATCTAATTTACTTTTTCAATAATGCTTTAATAAATTCATCTCCTTTTAATAATCCATAGAAACCTTTATTTGTAGTTTCTTCATCATAGCTTAATACGTCATCAGGATTTTCGCCAGGGTGATAAATGATAAATGGAACAGGATCGTGCGTATGCGTTTTAAGTACGCATGGAGTAAAATGATCAGGAATTAATGCAATTGCAACATCTTCATCCATTTTTTCAGTTTCTTCCATAATATACTTTACAATTCTTTGATCAAGATATTCAATTGTCTTCTTTTTCAATTCATAATCACCTTCATGACCTGCTTCGTCACTAGCCTCAATATGCAAATAAACTAAATCTACATCTTTTAATGCTTCAATAGCAGCTTTTGCTTTGCCTTCATAATTTGTATCATACAATCCGGTTGAGCCTTCAACTTTTATTGCTTTCATTCCGGCATATTTTCCAATACCATATAATAAATCAACAGCTGAAATCATTGCTCCCGAAATTCCATATGTTTCCTGTAAAGTACGCATATCCGGCTTATTGCCAGGAGACCATGGCCAAATAGAATTGGCAGGATCTTTTCCTTCTGAAACTCTCTTTTTATTAACAGGATGTTCGTTTAAAATTTCCTGTGATCTGATTATTAAATCATTCAATAAATTTGCAGTAGTTTCATCACTATCTGTAGCCTTAATTAACACATCTCTAAAAGGTGTTCCGGGAACATCGTGAGGAGGTGTAGTATCTATGTTTGTTTTTCCATTCTTTATAACTAAAAGATGACGATAACTTACTCCCGGATAAAATTTTATTTCGTCTGTTCCAAGTTCATCCTGAAGACTTTTTATTAGTTCATGTGCTTCCTCATTACCAATATGACTTGCTGAATGATTTTTTAATATGTCATTTTCAATACAAACTAAATTACATCGCATGGCAATATCCTTATCATCTAATTCAACTCCCATACTTGCAGCTTCCAATACTCCTCTGCCCTGATATACTTTTTTAACATCATAACCTAAAACGGCCATATTTGCGATTTCGCTTCCAGGGTGCATATCTGCAGGAACTGTAACTAATTTACCACATCTACCTTTTTTACATAATTCATCAATATTAGGAGTGTTAGCAGCCATTAAAGTAGTTTTATTACCTAACTCCTTTATTGGATAACCTCCCATTCCATCTCCAAGAATAATTATATATTTCATTTTGTTAAAAATTGTTATTTGAGATTAGAAAATTGTCATTATTTCGTACTTTTTATAAAATCATTTAATTTTGGATCTAATTAATTTATAATTATTGTATATTTTTCAAGTTCACTATTTGAAACAATTTTTCTTCTATTTAGTTTTCTTAACAAGGATTTTGTTTCTTCAAATGAACCTCTGGAATAAGGATAAAACCTTTTTCGATCAGCGGGTAAATATCTTTCATACCATCCGATAGTTTCTCAGATAAGGTATAAACATCCAATTCATAAACCTGCTTCATGATAAAATTTAAGTTTCATTATAATTATCTATTTTCAATTTTCCAGTTTCTATTATTCTTACTTATAGTTGCTTATTAAATAATTTTTAAAATCTAAATAATTTTTATCTAGATTATCAAAAAATTCCTTTTTCTTTTCCAAGCCTTTAAGGCTTTCCGGTAATTCAGGATCAAACTTTAGGATCTCAATTATTTCTGCAGGAAATTTTGCAGGATGCGCAGTTTCTAATGAAATACATAACTGTTCCATATCCACATCAAATTCTTCACAATAATCCATTAAACCTTTCCAACCAACAGCCCCATGAGGTTCCAATATTAATTCATGCTCATCATACGCAATATGAATCATTTCCTTGGTTTCAAGATCTGAAATACTCTTTGAATAAATCTCATTTCGCATTTTGTCCATATCTGGTGCTTTTGAAATTTCTCCTTTTTCATCCATAACACCACCATATAATGCAACCAATCGAGCTAAATTACTTGGATGTCCAACATTCATTGCACTAGATAAACAATTCTTAGAAGGTTCAATTTTATTGTATTTACCAGTTTCTAAAAAGTTTGGAAATTCGTCATTTTCATTAACTGATATAATGAATTTTTTAATTGGCAAACCCATATGCTTTGCAAAAACTCCACCCATCATATCTCCAAAATTTCCTGAAGGAACAGAGAAAATAACATCATCGTTTTCTTCACTCTCGCCTGCCTGATTAGCAGGTTTTCTTAATCTTGAGAATGAGTAGAAATAGTATACTATTTGAGGAATTAATCTTCCAATATTAATAGAGTTTGCAGATGATAATCCAAGATAATCCAAATCAGAATCAGCAAAAGCTTCTTTAACCAATGCCTGGCAATCGTCAAATTTTCCTTTTAAAGAAATTACCTGAATGTTTTCCCCCAGCGTTGTCATTTGTTTACGCTGTCGATCAGTTACTTCTCCATCAGGAAATAATACTAATACTTTAATGTTATCAAGACCATAAAAAGCATTTGCAATAGCACTGCCTGTATCGCCCGAAGTTGCCGTAAGAATAAGAAGTTTTCTTTTATCCTTTTTAATATAATAATTCATGAGTCTTCCCATCATTCTGGCAGCAAAATCTTTAAAAGAAGCTGTTGGCCCATGATCTAGACGCATTACATATTTATTTTCATAGCCTTTTTCTAATGGAACAGAAAAGTCATAAGCATCTTTAACTAATTCTAATAACTCATATTCACGAATTTGCCCAACCAAAAATTTATTTAATACTTCAAAAGCAATTTCATAATATTTTTTTTGTGAAAAACTCTTTATTTCTTCCTTTGAAAATGTTGGAATTTCTCTAGGCATGTAAAGTCCTTTATCCGGAGCTAATCCTTTAAGCAAAGCTTCGCTAAAAGTTACATCATCAGCATTTAAATTAGTTGAATAATATTTTATTGGTTCCATTTCATTTAATAATTTACAATTGATCTTTAATACATTTAGCAAGTCGCTTTATAGCTTCTGTAAGTTGCTCCTGTGAACAAAATGAGAAATTTAAACGCATATTATTTCTTGCATGATTTTCGCCAAAAAATTGACTTCCCGGCACAAACGCAACTTTGTATTTTATAGCTTCAAAAAACAATTGGTCTGTGTCAATTTTCTCAGGTAGTGTTAACCATAAAAACAAGCCTCCTTCAGGTTTTGTCCATGTTACACCGGTACTTTCAGGAAAATATTCACTAAGGGTATTTAAAAAACCATTAAGTTTTTCTTTATAATATATAATTGATTTTTTAATATGCTCATCATAATTCATATCTTCAAGAAAAGCTCTGCAAATATCCTGATTGTATTTTGGAGTATTTAAAGTATTCCCTTCTTTAATATATGTCATTTTCTCAATAACTTCTTTGTTTCCAATATTAAAACCAACACGCATGCCAGGGCAAAAGATTTTTGAAAATGTGTATAATCCAATCACATTTTCACCACCACGTTTTTGATCCAAACTGAATATTGATGGAATTGTTTCTCCATAATATCTTAAATCTCTGTAAGGGCTATCTTCAATAATTGGAATATCAAATTCATAACTCAAATCCAAGAGTGCTTCTCTTTTTTCAAACGACATTGTAATTCCTGTCGGGTTCTGAAAATCAGGCACAACATATATAAACTTAGGCTTTTGTCCCGTTTTTTGCAATTCTATAACTTTCTGTCTAAATCCATCAACATCAGAGCCATCTTCTTGAATATCAACCCCTGCAAATTTTGGCCTTTGCATTTGAAAGGCAACTATAGCTCCCGCAAATGTTGGTCTGTCCGATAATACTATATCATCAGGGTTAAGAAAAAGCCTGCCAACAATATCTAAACTTTGTTGTCCCGAAGAAGTAATAAGAAGATTTTCGGCTTTTATATTTATATTGTCCCGTTTTAAATAGTTTATAACAGCATTTATTAATCCTGGCTCACCAGGTGCAGCAGAGTATTGCATAACTTTATCAATATCGCTATTTAAGGATTTTTCAGAAGCAATTTTAAATTCTGTTTTCTGGAATACATCAGGTGAAGGTAAACCTCCCGCTAAAGATATTATTTCAGGATCTGCAAGATATTTTAAAGTTTTACCAATAGGATAACCTTCATAATCTTTAATATTGTCAGAATATCTGGAATACCAATTTTCATTCATTTTCGTAGTATTTTAAAAGATGAGAGTGTTTCAAAAATAATATTAAAACTATAAAAGTTATAGTGAACGAAGGCGAAATATCCTTGCTTAAAATAGATTCTTCGACTTCGCTCAGAATGACATCTAGCAAATTTATTAGTTTAACTTATACAATTAATAAGAAGTTTTACCAAAAACAGGTTTAATTCCTTTTTTCATCATTTCAATACCATCTCTCGATGCTTGTAATGATTTATGGAATATTACATCTCCAATTTTTTCAGCAGCGGCAACTCTTTCTTCATCTGAAAGGAAATATGCAGCCATAGTATCCATTTCACGAGCAGTTCCGTCGCTTTCATATTTGTAAGTCATGTTAGTTCCACTTTCCAAAACATTATATGCATGCTTTGTCCAGTTAAAATTAGGCATACCTAAATCAGGATTTATGTACATATGAGCAGCAAGGCTAATTCCTTTTATTCCACTTTCATCCAATTCTTTCGAACATTGAATAAAAGTTTCAGCAGTTGTTCCGTTTCCAATGTTAATTTCATAAATCGGCGAAGTATTATCTTCACGGATATATTCACTAATAATATTCAACAACATTCTAAACTGCATTGTATTTTGCGTTGCAAGAAGCATTGATACCTTAAAATTAAGATTTGGAATATCTCTTCCGAAATAGCAAGCTGCAATAATTGAACTCCAACTAGGATTTAAGAAGAAATCAGCTCCATTTTCTTTAGCAGTTCTTGCTACGCCATCTAAATAAAATATATGATTATTATTTGCTACCTCAATTCCACCAAAATTTCCAAAAGCAGTACCTTGATTTTTAAGAATTAGGTTTGACATTCCATCTCCAAGAGATGCTCTGTCGAATTTTTCTCCGGTAACCTTTTCCAATTCTGCAAACCTGGTTTCAGGATGTGGAATACCAATTAAGTTTGTACTACAATATTTAGAAGTTTGCATTATATTCTCAGTCATTGCTAATGTTGCCATTAAATCGCCGCTATAAACATAATGATCTGTTAAAGCAACTACCGAAATCATTTCTGCAGGTACATAACAAGGCTCATTTTCATTTGTTGAAGCAGCCATTTTTTTCATGCATTCATGAGTAACCTTAGCTCCTTGAAATCCGGAAACCTGACTTGTTGCGATTCCATACTTTGGATTATAAGTAACTCCGATTTTCTTTTCTAAATCGGTAACTTTTGGGAACATATTAACAAGTTTCTCTGCATCTTTAAGCATATCACCGTAACCTTTATTAGCAAGAATATTTTTTCTTGTTTCATAATCACGCATCTTCGCAATTGTAGCATCAATGTGTTTGGCTCCTCCATGAAATTCAAGTAAAGCATCAATTGATTTTAAATCAGTTTTCGATAATAAATTGTATTTCATAATTTCAATTTTTAGTTTTATTTTATGGATTGATTAGTAAAACATTTGAAAACCTAAACATATTAATAATCTATATAAATATCAAATTTTATTGATAAGTCAGTTGATTATTGTGTGTTATGCTTATAAATTGTTACTTTAAGATGCGCTGTCAATACATTATGTAATCAAATTACTAATATTAAAGATAAATACTTGGAATTTTAATTTTATTTAATAAAGATATGATTTTAGAATAAGCATCGAAATAAATGTAATCCAATTTTTGACCAAAAAATATTGTATGAACAAATTTCAATATATTGTTGTTTAAGTTTTTGATTATATACTTAAAAATTAGGATTATGAGAAGCTTCAATTTTAAATATGTTTTTATTCTATTAGGAGTTATTATTCTGGCGTTTGTAATAATCAATTGCTCAGATGATGAAGTAAAACCGAAAGCAAAAGATCCCAATACAGCGCAAATAGTTAGTATCGACAGGTTTAGCGATGCAGCAGCTACATTGATGAAGCGTAGCGAAGACCCTTTATTACCAGCCGCTAACGAATCTATTAATTTTGATTTAGGAAATTTTATTACTCAAGGTTTCGGGCCTGATGGACAAGTTGTTGTATATTATAATTTCGATGTTCAACGCCTTACTCCTGCTCCAATTTATGTTTTGTTTAAAGAAGGCAGTGAAGAACCGGTTGAAGGTCAATTAAATATAATTAATGTAATACCGGGAGATGATGCTTATACCGATTTTTGGGTACTTACTAAAGTTACCGTTCCTCAAAATTACATAGCCAATACGGTAACAAGTTACAATGATATTATTACTGCCGGTTATTCTAAAGAAGTTACAACAACATTAGTTAATTGCCCAGTAGTTCCGCAAGCTAGTATTGCAAATATGAGATTAGGTACAGAAAGTAAAACTTTAGATCGTGGTTGGTATAAGGATCAAATTGTATATTATTTTACTTTTATGGAAAAAGCTTTAGAAGCTAATGCCGGAGGACTTATGCCAATTTCTCCAATTTATGTTACGTTTAATATTAACCCCGATGATTTAAATTCAGATAGTGGGCCTCCATCAGGTGCAGTAACAGAACCGGGAAGTATTCAAACTCATAATGTTATCGCAACAATTCCAAGCGATGAGGATTATTCACCCCTATGGTCGGTTTCTGTTTATGATAATGCTGATTTTGATAATGTAATGAATCTATCTACTGCACAAGCTGCAAATATTCTGGCACAGGGTGTTATGTATGTAAATTGTCCGGTTGTGTATGTTGAATAGTTGTAAAAAATAGCAAGCATTTTGTCTATTATACCGGAAAATTTAAAAGTGACAAATCTTTAATGAGTCATGCGAATCAAGAGTTAAATTTATTTTTTGCCAAGATCATGTAGCAAGTCGTACAACGGATATTATAATTATTAAGCAAATCTGTATTAGTTGTTATAGAGTAATAAAAAGGTTTTGCTCTTTCTGAGGAGAATCCGTGGAACGACTATTTAAAAGGCTGTTTTCTTGCTGTCGTTATATGAGGCATTTTGGTGTTTAATTGGTATAACTGCACTTTCAGTGCCTTACATTGAAAAAGCTTGATTCGCATGAGTCATTTAGTCTTATCTATCTGTATTCTTCAAAATGTTTGTTTAATATTCCTTTTATGTATCAATTCTTTGTTAAGCTTTGGCAAAGTTGAATTTGCAAATAGTCAAGATGCTGATAATCTATCGCATGATTAAATTAAGCTAGCTTTGCCAAAGTTCTTAATAATAAAGTATTTAAAGTGAATTTTATAACTTTTCACTTCTTAAGGTAGCCTTCGAGAACCTCAGGCTACGTGCAGTTGGTAACAATACACTCTTCTGCTTTTTATAAGCTTCCCTAAAAACAGACACCTTAAAAGTGACAAATCTGTAATAAGTCATTTAGTCTTATCTACCTGTATTCTTCAAAATGTTTGTTTAGTATTTATTATATGAATATAAAACTACATTTTTGTTATATTTGTTGAAACAAGTTAGGTTTAAGGCTAAAACAATGAATAAAT
This sequence comes from Bacteroidales bacterium, assembly GCA_013138975.1. Taxonomy (GTDB): domain Bacteria; phylum Bacteroidota; class Bacteroidia; order Bacteroidales; family UBA12077; genus UBA12077. The sequence goes on along the minus strand of WTBR01000147.1, from coordinate 8,471 downwards.
GAACAGTATATATGATTTTTTAGAAGAATTCGAAGTTTACCTGAATCGTAAAATAAATGAAGATGTGTGGGTATATTCGGGTCATACATATTTTGGATCACTATTAATAAAAAACCTTGTTGATAAAAAAAGAATAATTCTAAAACCTTCTGATTCAACACTTCCTGTTGGAGGAAAACGCATTCAGGATTTTATGGCAAAAACGCCAACATTCAAAGGACATACCATTGATAACTACATATTTATAACACGATTATTTAAGCACATTGCTGAAAGGCTTGCAAAAGCGAATAAACAACTCACTTTAATTTCAGTTGATTTCAAAAATAAAAGCATTATAGTTTCTGGTTCAATGAATATTGACTTGAATATATTAAATCATATTATTGAATTTTCTAATCATTTAAAATATTCAATTTCGTACGACTTTGAGGGATTACTGAAACATCAAGGATTTGATAAAAAAGAAAATAAGGCTATAACTCAAATACAAGAGAGACAAGACAATCCTAAAGTTTTCTTTTCTTATTCATGGGATGATGATGAACACAGGTTTTGGGTTTTAAAACTTGCATCTGATTTAATAAAAAATGGAATTGATGTTTTAATAGATGAGTGGGATTTGGATAAATTCAATAATGACTTACATCAGTTTATGGAAACTGGAATAAGAGAATCTGATAAAGTTATTATAATATGTACTCCAAATTACGCTAACAAGGCTAATAATAGAATAGGTGGAGTTGGAGTGGAAAACACTATTATAACAGGAGAATTTTATGACAAAAAGAAATCAAATAAATTTATCTCGATTATTAGAAAATATGACAAAAACTTGACTGATTCATTGCCAAGTTATCTAAAAACAAAATTTTCACTTGATTTTACTGAAGCGAAACAGTACAAATTAAAACAAGAAGAATTAATAAGAAAAATATTGAATATATCGAGATATAAAAAACCAAAACTTGGAAATCTACCAAACTTAAAATCAGATGAAATATAAACTATAATTAATGGGTATACTGTTAATTGGTCATTGACATTTGACAGAAAAATAAACAAACTAATATGGGCAAACATTTAAAATAATAATTATGAAACATTTTTCCCTATTATTGATAGCAGTTTTAAACTTGAGTTTTTTAATTGCTCAAGATCAATCTCAGGTATAGGATAGTTGACCAGAACGGAGTTCTTCATTTGAATAATATAGATTCTTATTCTGATAGTTATAGAAATAATCAGCATATTGGCATATGGAAACCTTATGATTCTGAAAATATAAAAACTTGTAATTGGGGCAATTATAGAATACCTTTTTCTGGTGACTTAGATATTGGAGCAGGAGAATTTTCTGTTAATTCTAAAAAAAAAAAAACGGGTGGAATTATTTCAGGGCATTTTAAATTGCAATACTTGAAGCAGGAAAACCTCTCTCATATTTTAAACCCCAACACAATAATATCATCAACCTGAGGCTCTTCGCCTTTCCATGATTCAAGGGTACTGTCAAGAATTTCTTTTTGTTTTTGTGCAGGTTCGTGGGATATTTCAAGCAGTAAATTGTTTAGGTTTTTAGGAAGAAATTTCTTTTTCATCTCGCCACCAAACTGGTCTTGAAAGCCATCCGAATAAATATATAAAGTATCTCCTGATTTTATATCTATTATATGATTTGTAAAAGACTCTTTTTCTTTAATAAAAATACCTATTGGCATTTTATCGCCTTTATATTTGATTATCTCCTTGTTTCGTACAATTATTAAGGGATTATAAGCTCCTGCAAAGTTAATGGTTTCATTTTCTCTGTTTAATACACAAAGTGAAATATCCATTCCGTCCTTTGCTTCCCCGTCTTTGCCTGTTTGTCCCAGTGCTAATTTTATTTCGTTGCGTAAGAGCGTTAATATATCCCCGGCATTAAATGAATCAGGCAACTGACCAACAATTTGATTTAATAAAGAAACACCTAGTATGCTCATGAATGCTCCAGGTACGCCATGTCCGGTGCAATCGGCAGCAGCCACAATTATATTATTGTTTTTAACATTAAGGTAATAGAAATCGCCACTAACAATATCTCTGGGTTTAAAAAAGATGAAATGTTCACCTAAATTCTTTATAAATATTTCTTTTGAGGGCAACACTGCACGTTGTATTCTACTTGCATATTCAATACTAGATGTAATGTTCTTGTTTTGCAGCTTAATTTTGTCGCGTTGTTCAGTAACATAATTACGCTGTGTTTCTATTTCTTCTTTTTGCTGTTGAATTTCGGCAGTACGTTTTTTTACTTCTTCTTCAAGAACTTCTTTTGCATGTTCAAGGTTTTTAATTCGTGCTTTTATAAAAGTATAAATCCCAATTATTATTAAAATAATTGTGGCAGCAATAAACCAATAGGTTTTCCAAAATGGTTTGCGAATTTTAAACGAATATTCAGATTCAGTGCTACTTAACCATTTACCTCCTGCATAATTTACCTGAACTTTGAATTTATACTCACCCGGTGGAATATTTGAATAATTTACCATACGTAAATTCGTCGTAGGATTCCAGTCCATATCGTAACCCTCCAGCTTATAACGATATTTTAATTCTTCGGATGATTTAAACCAAATAGCAGTGTAAAAGAATGTTAGATAGTTTTTATTGTACTTAAACGTATATTGATTCTCTTTAATTGGAACTGATAATACATTTTTTTGTGTTATGAATATTCTAGGTAATATGTTTGTTGTATCAATATCGGCAATAAATTTAATTATACCGGAAGCGGTTCCAATCCATATATTTCCATTTTTATCTTTATAAACAGAATTTAAATGAGGCTCCTGATAAGCAACTCCTGAAGCTTCACCTTGATGTTCAAACGAACTGTCTTTGGTAGCATATCGATCAATTCCTTCATTACTAATAATGATTGGATTACCCATAAAATCGGTTGTTAAACCTTGTATTGAGTTGCTTCTTAATCCATTTTCTTCGTTGTAATTATAATAAGAATTTCCATCGAACCTATATAAACCATGATTTGCACAGTTAAACCACAAATCCTTATTACAATCTTCTATAACCGAGTATACCGTTTTCTGAATTGAATCTAAATCAGTATTAGCAAAGGCATATATACTATCATTTTTATAATAACCAACTCCACCTCCATCAGTTGCTATCCATGTTCTGTTTTCCGAATCAGTAAAGGTTGAATATACGTAATTAGAGCTTAATCCATCCTCAATTGTATACGTCATGAACTCTTTTAAACCACTCAAACAATATTTTGAAACACCACCTCCTAAGGTCGATAACCAAATAAATTGGGAATCTCCGGAAATATGTATGATATTATCATTTGATAAACCATTTTTGGAATTGAAATTTTTGATTTCCAAGGTAATCGGATTGATCTTAAAAGCGCCATAACCATATGTCCCGGCCCATATATCTCCAAGATTATCTTTATAAAGAGATATAAATGAGTATGGATTATCTGGGTTGTAGAACAAAAGTTTCTGTTTTATTTTACCCATATTATCCTTACTAACAATAAATAATCCTTGTTGAGATGCTATCCAGTAATTCCCTAAATCATCGATAACGAAACTAAAAATATCTTTGATAGTGAAATCATCCTTTTCATTTAAAAATTCAATATTATTGTTCTTTCTAACAGCTAATCCATTGCGAGTACCTATCCATATATTGTTTTCCCTGTCTTTAAATATAGTATTGGTTCGTACATCGGGAAGATCATTATTTTCTCCATAAACGGTATACCATGAAACTTCATTATCATCATAATATATTTTCACTATACCTTTACGTTTAGTACTAATCCAAAATTCTTTATCGCTGATACAAATAAAATTATTAATTGATCCAAATTCCCAATCAAATATTCGAGAAAACTCTTTACTGATAATGTTATACTTGCATATTCCACCATCTTCCATAGCCAACCACAAATCATTATTATTTATAATTAAATGTTTAACAATGTTATCTGGTAATCCATCCGTTGTTGTTATCTCATCAATAAATTCTTTGTTTTCGGTATTGTAAACAGAAATTCCTTTATCTGTGGCAAAATATAAATTAGAATCGCTATCTTGCACAATACCATACACATAATTATCTAATAGGCCATTGTCTGAATTTAAATTATAAAGTCTTTTGCGATTTTCTCCTGTATAATAATAAAGCCCTTCACCAAAGGTCGAAAACCATAACACATCATTTTTATCAATAAAAAAGGAAGATATTTCTTCAGCACTCAATCCTTCTTCCGGATCGAATTTTTTAAAATTACGACCATCATAAATTGATATTTTTCCCGACTCATGACCTATCCATAATAGTCCTTTCTGATCTTCATTTATTGTCGAAATACTATTATCCCATAAACTATCTTTTTCTGTAAAAAGCTGAAATTCGGTGCCATCATATTTAACCAATCCATAATTTGTACCTAACCATAAATATCCTGAATGATTCTGGAACACAGCATTTACTTCTACATTCTTCTTGTTTTTCAGGATTTTATACGATTCAAACTTTGGGCTTTGAGCATATAATGTACTATGAAATAAAGCAATTGAAAAAAGTATAATTAAATATTTGGAGAGTTGTCTCATTATTTTTTAGGAACTAATTCTAATTCTAAATGTACAAGAATCTCTTCTGCAATTTTCTGACGAACAACAGATGGTATTTTTATATTATGATCATCAAGTAATACGCTGAAATCTGATTTTACAATTATTTTATCAGGCGAAATAGTTAGTTTACATTTAATAATTCTTTCCTGCTTTACTCCATGCGAAGTAAAACTTCCTTTTCCACGTACACTGTGTGTTCCGGGAGAATAAAAATCAATTTCCTCAATAATTTTTCCTTCAAATACGGCATAAGGAAACTTGGATGATTCCATATAATTTTCATTGAAATGGGTCTTCTGTAAAGAGCTATTAAAACCTTCGAAACTTTTTACAGTAACACGAAAAGCAAAAGAACCCTCAGTAATCTTTAATACTCCTGTGCATTGATTTGAAGAAGCCTCAATTACTTCCAGTGGAGCATCTGAAGTGAAATTAATATTTGCTTTCGAAACCATATATAAATCTTGTGCAAAAGAGTTCAATACATGGAAAATCAGAACTAAAACAAGTATTAGTATTTTTTTCATTACTATTTACGATTTAAACTAAATAATCGGATGATATTAAAACCTATACCTATATCACCTTCGCTCCATTTACCCAATGTTTCAGGTATAAATGCTTTCTCGGTCATACCAGTCGAATTCGATACATGTATTTGAAAAACATGACCACCCGTTTCTAGTTCAACACCAAAAGCCAGTGAATTGTTGAAATTATCCGCAGTATTTCCCGGAAAAAGATAATAATATTCGCCAACTACTGTAAATCGGTTCGTTATTTTATAACGTCCTCCAATCCCCAAAGCACCAACAGTGTTCTGTTCTTCAGGTGTTTTAACCATATTTCGATGAATAATTACAGGACTTAATTGTAATGAGAGCTTTTCATTAAATTTACGGGCAATAAATAATTCGTGTATATAATATAATCGTCCCGTTAATGGATATTCAACAGCATCATTAGTCCATTTTACTGTACTAACCGACATTCCCTCCAGCAATGTAATACTTACCGGAAATTCTTTATTTCCCGATGATTGTCTGGCTAATTTTATTTTAATAAATCCATCGTATAATTTCTCATAATTACTTCGCCCTATCCCAAGATCAATTCTATCATTTAAACCATATTCAAACCCAAATCTAATGGTAGATTGATCTAATCCAAAAAAATCGTATATCCCTTGATTAACAGTACCAAAACGATGTGAAATGCAAAAAACAAGTTCATTTTTAGCAACAGTTTCACTGGTATAACCATTTATTAATCTTATGGTTTTGAAAGTACCTTCTGCATAGTAGGTTTCATTCTTTTCAGGCTTTATTGAATCAAGCATGGAAAGTAGATCCTGACTTTTTCCATCGAAATGAAAAACCATGGTAAAAATGAAAAGTAAAAAATAGATATTTCTCATATATAATTAGTTTTCGGGCATATCGGCGTTTACCCAAGCTTCAATTTTATCAATATCGCAATCGGATAATTTTGCTTGCTGAAATGGCATTTTATATGGCCCGGTATGATTTATGGCTTGTAAAACTAATCCGGTATTCATTGACGCCTTTACGGAAAGGTATGAATCCATTTCTATTCCTAGTCGCTCTGTATCTCCTTCCTTATGACAAACAGAACAAATATCTGTAAATATATATGTTAAATCATTATATACTATATCGTTAGTGTCACATATGAAATTTTTAAGAAGGTCTTCTTCGTTATCGAAAGTGCAGGAAGTAGAATAGATTAAACCGAATGAAACAAAAAAAACAATAAATACGAGGTATTTTATCAGTTTCATATCATAAGTATTATGATTTCAGATAAATAGTCTTTGCAAGAAAACGCCAAAAACTTCGAAAGCCTCGTCTTTGACGCTTTCTTATCAAAGACCTTAAAAATAAGTAGTTTTCTTGCTGTCACTAAATATAATCAATTTAAAGCTAAATATCAAAAATCAACATAGATGTTTATCAAACTATATCAGATTATTACCTCTTTACCAGCTTGGTTGATGAGATATTGTTATCCATATTAATTTGCACAATATAAATTCCTGATAATAAGTCTGAACAATCAATAATTTGATCCTTATCAAGATTATTAGACTTAACAATTTTTGAAGAACCTGTAATATCAAATATTGTTATTTCAAGTGTTGATATTGGATTTCTATTTAATGAGATAGTTAAATAATCTTTATCTAAGGGATTTGGAAAAATTTTAAGTTCAATTGATTCTGGTATATCCTCTAAAGCTGTTACGGCAGAAACAGTAATTTTACCTTTCATACCACTTGAATAATGATTTTCACAGATATAGTAGTATGTTCCTACCATATTAAAAGTCTTTTCTCCAAGGCCTGAGGGAAATGAAAATCCTCCGGCTAAGGGAGTATTACTATTTGCATTCCATGTTTCCTCGCTAACTTCAGCAATTGGATGACTTGAGCTTCCATTAAATTGCACTTTATCGCCAACGGAAATATTAAGACTGGATGGTGAAAAACTTAATCCACTAATACTTATTGTATGAGTTGTCTGTGCCTGCGTTCCTATATATAATGCAAGTAAAAATATCGAAGTAAAAAGTAATCGTTTCATAATAACATTAGTTTTAATATTATATAAAAACAGATTACTGATTTGTATTGTTCAATATCAAATTTACAATTGCTGATTCTTGCTTATGTATTGACGTACAAGCTTTCTGGAAAGTTTATCAACTTCTCTGTTATAATTAGGCATAACAGATGCTTTTTGATGTGCTTTGACCTTAATAAACTCAATGGATGTTGTTGAATTTAATAATTCAATTAAGTCTTGAACTAAATCTGCATTTTGAATTTCAACTCCTTTTTTTGTTTTAAAATCTTTAGAAACTAATTTTCGGGTTCTATCCGGGATTTTTTCGACATACTGGCTGTCGGTATATATTTTAATTTGTTTATTACCCGGAATTTCTTTTAAAACATATTCTATTGATTTTATAACAGCAATTAATTCCATTCTGTTATGTGTAGTTTCGCTTACAGTGTCTTGCAACACTATTTTTTCACTATCATAAAAAATTAAGGCTGCCCACGCTCCTACCTTCTGCTGTGGATTACAACTACCATCGGTATAAATTTCAATTATTGAATTATTTAGTGATTTCAACTACTTTAAGTTTAATGGAAAACAAAGTAAGGGATAAATATTCTTTAATATACCTTGTTGGTTAGAATTAATTCTTTCAATTTCTAATCGAATTTTTTCATGCTCAATATAATGTGAATGTTTGCTTGAAATAGGATAATCCACAGCATAATGAGCCATTTCGAATTCCATAGTAATTATTTTATTTCTTACTAATTCAATGTTTTCTTTTTGATTAACAATATTTTTAAAATGCTTTATTTCAAATTTGAATACACTATGCTCCTTTTTAAGAACTTCTACTCTACTACTCATTAGTTCAAGTTCTATTTGATAAAATTGAAGCTTGTTTTTCCAAAGTTTATACTCAAAATCAAGATCCAGGATTTCAATATTTCCATCTTTCATACTTGTATAGTTTTGGTTTATTCAAAATTATAACAATTTAATAAGAAAATGAATTTTAACTATTTTTTGTTAATTGATTGTTTCAGATCACTTTAAATAAGTGTGGGAGACAGATCAAAAATAAGCTACCCTTTCAGGTAGGGTGTCCATTTTGATGTTCTATTTTTATCCCGCTTTTTGTAAAACTTGCGTTCTCATTGAGACTAAATTGGGAGATAAATTTTCTTTACTCCAATCTTTTAGTTTGTTTATTCTCATCTCT
>WTBR01000041.1 GCA_013138975.1 Bacteroidales bacterium | reverse complement strand
ATGCAGCAGTTCAAGCCTTAAAAGTAGGAGCTACCCTAACAGAAACATTTACTTATGAAATTAGTGATGGCAATGGAGGCACAAACACAGCTTCACTGGAAATCACTATTAACGGAGTTAACGACGCTCCAGTAGCCAATGATGATAGCAATACAATAGACGAAGATGCAGTTTCAGTAGATCAAACAGATGGCTCAGGAACATTAATTTTCAATGATACGGATGTTGATTTGGATGCACTTACAGTATCAAAAGTAGGAGCAGAGACCAATGCCGCCAATGATGTAACCGGAACTTACGGAACGATCAACTGGGAAACCGATGGAACTTATGTTTATACAATAGATAATTCTAATGCAGCAGTTCAAGCCTTGAATAATGGAGAAACTTTAACTGAAACTTTTATTTATACTGTAAACGATGGCAACAGTGGAACAAATACAGCTAATCTTATTATAACCATAAATGGAAAGGATGAACCTGTAGGAAATACAGCACCAGTAGCCAATGATGATAGCAATGCAATAGACGAAGATGCAGTTTCAGTAAATCAAGCAGATGGTTCAGGAACATTAATTTTCAATGATACGGATGTTGATTTGGATGCACTTACAGTTTCAAAAGTAGGAGCAGAGACCAATGCCGCCAATGATGTAACCGGAACTTACGGAACAATCAATTGGGAAACCGATGGAACATATATTTACACAATAGATAATTCTAATGCAGCAGTTCAAGCCTTGAATAATGGAGAAACTTTAACTGAAACTTTTATTTATACTGTAAACGATGGCAACAGTGGAACAAATACAGCTAATCTTACTATAACCATAAATGGAAAAGATGAACCTGTAGGAAATACAGCACCAGTAGCCAATGATGATAGCAATGCAATAGACGAAGATGCAGTTTCAGTAGATCAAGCAGATGGCTCAGGAACTTTAATTTTCAATGATACGGATGTTGATTTGGATGCACTTACAGTTTCAAAAGTTGGAGCAGAGACCAATGCCGCTAATGATGTAACCGGAACTTACGGAACAATCAATTGGGAAACCGATGGAACATATATTTACACAATAGATAATTCTAATGCGGCAGTTCAGGCCTTGAATAATGGAGAAACCTTAACTGAAACTTTTATTTATACTGTAAACGATGGTAACAGTGGAACAAGTACAGCTAATTTAGTAATAACAATTAATGGTAAGGAGGAAGCAGGCATTACCACTACGTTAACTGGCGGAAGCAATGAAACTTCAGAAGATGAAACAAGCGATTCATTTGATGTGGTACTAAATAATCAACCATTAGCAGATGTTGTAATTGATATTACAGGTATTGATGCTACAGAGGGTAACTTAGATAAAATACAGTTAACATTCACAAATACTAATTGGAATACAGCACAAACAGTAACTGTAACAGGTCAGGATGATGATTTAATCGATGGAGATATTGATTACACTTTAACACTGATTGTTGATGATGCAAATTCAGATGATAGTTATGATGGAAAATCAGCAACTGTAGAAGTTGCAAATTTAGATAATAATACAGCAGAAATTCTTACAAGCTTATCGGGAGATAACATGCTAACTTCTGAAGATGGCACTGAAGATTATGTTGATATTGTTCTACGTTCACAACCAGATTCAGATGTAGTTATAGATATATTGGATCTTGATATTACAGAAGGTAGCTTAGACAAAACAGAACTGATCTTTACATCAGCAAACTGGAATGTTCCTCAAACAATAACTGTTACAGGAGTTGATGACGACGAACTAGACGGTGATATAAACTATGAGTTAATTCTGTCGGTTAATGATGCAGACTCAGATGATAATTATAACGGAATATCAGTAGGAGTAGATGTATTAAACGTAGATAATGAATCTGATGATATTGTAGACTTGATTATCCCGGAAGGATTTTCTCCAGGTGATGGTCAATATAACGAAGAGTTCTATATTGAAGGATTAGATTCATATGATGAGGCTTCTATTAGAATATATAATAGATGGGGTAATTTGGTTTATACCGATTCTAATTATAAAAATGATTGGACAGGAACAAATAATGTAAATACGGGCTTAGGCCAAGAATTGCCATCAGGAACATATTACTATCTATTAGAAATTAAAGATAATGGGAAAACGCATAACGGAAGTATTTATATAAAACGCATGAATAAATAGGAAAAGAAATATTATTAGAGATGAAAAGAATGAAAAGAAATATTTATGTAATAATTATTCTGATTCTGTTTATAGGAGTAGGAAGAGTTAATGCACAGCAGGAACCCATGTTTACGCAATATATGTTTAATATGGTATCAATAAACCCTGCGTATGCAGGAACAACAAATTCATTAAATTTAAATACATTAACCCGACTACAATGGGTTGGAATGGAAGGAGCACCACAAACATTTAGTGCAGCACTACATTCACCTGTTAATAAAAGGAAGATAGGAGTTGGCTTAACGCTTGTAAGTGATGAATTTGGGCCGGTACGAAATACATACTTTACGGCAAATTACGCATACCGACTAAGAATTAATGAAAACCTTACACTTTCTATGGGATTAAAAGGAGGTATAAGTAATATTAATGTCGGTTTAAGCGATTTATATGTTGTTGATCAGGAAGATGAAGCTTTTTTGACAAATGAAAAAAAAATGAGTCCGAATATAGGCGTTGGATTTTATTTGTACAGTGATAAATATTATGTAGGTTTTTCTGCACCAAAGCTTTTCGAAACGAGTGCTGATAAAGAATATGCTACAAATGTAAATGAGCTAAAACGTCATTATTATATCGTAGCAGGATATCTTTGGGAACTTAATTCAAAGTGGATATTTAAACCAACAATTCTTACAAAAGCCGTATCAGGCGCACCAGTATCTAATGATATTAGTATGCAATTTTTATATAATGATAAAATATGGATAGGAGCAATGTATCGTATAGGTGATTCTGGCGGATTATTTTTAGATATAAAACTTAATAAGCAATTAGTTGTAGGTTACGGATATGATTTTTCTTTGAACGGTTTATCCGGACTAAATAGTGGCACGCATGAAATAATGATAAGTTATGATTTTGAAGGTTTTGCAGGAGGTAAAGTAAAATCACCGAGATACTTTTAAATAAAATTATATAAGTAAAGATGAAAAAAATTGTGAAAAGATATATATCCATATTACTGTTATTATGTATTTTCTTTGGAGTAAATTCAAATCTTCATGCCGAAGGAAAGATAGATTCATTATTAAATACATTTAATAATAAACGAGCAGATAAAGCCTACGAAAATTTGGCTTATGCAAAAGCCATCGATATTTATGTAAATTTAATTGATAAGGATTTTAATCAAAAAAATATTTATAGCAAGCTTGCATATTCCTATCTAAAAATCGGTGAATGGGAGAACTCTGTAAAAAACTATAATAACTTAATCAGTCTTTCGGAATACAAAGCCGAAGATCTTTATAATTATGCTCAAGCATTAAAATCCATAGGAAATTATAGCGAGTCAGATATAAGGATGAAGCAATATGCTACCTTAAATTCAGAAGATTCCAGAATAAAAAGGCAAGCGAATACAAATGATGAAATTAAAAAGATAAAATCTGTAATAAGATACAAAATCGAACCAGTATCTTTTAACTCAAAATATTCTGATTTTGGAGCCATAGTGAAGGATGATAAAATATATTTTACTTCCGAACGAAGAATTGACGCAGTTGTTAATTACGAATATGCATGGAAAGAAGCACCGTACTTAGATATTTACGAATTAAAAATGAATGGATTAATTTCTAAACCTGAGTTTTTAAAAGAAAAAGTTAACTCGAAATATCATGATGGCCCAGCATGTTTTAGTAAGGACGGTAAAGAAATGTTTTTTACCCGAAATAATTCTTTGTTTAGGTTTATATCAAAAAAAGGAGAGGATAATACAAACAATTTAAGGATATTATATATTAATGATGTAAATGGAATTTTTAGCACACCAGAAGAAATGCCATTTAATAGTGATAATTATTCTTGTGGCCATCCTTCAATATCGGCAAATGATTCGATATTATATTTTACATCTGATATGCCTGGAGGTTATGGAGGAGCAGATATTTACTTAAGCGAAAGAACAGATTCCGCTTGGACAGCACCTAGGAACTTAGGCCCGGAAATAAATACAGAAGGCAATGAGATGTTTCCTTACATTCACGAATCGGGAGTTTTATATTTTGCCTCGAATGGACATTTAGGATTAGGTGGTTTAGATATTTATCAGGCTATACCAGATAATGAAAAATACAAGATAGAGAATATGGGCTATCCATTAAATTCAAAATATGATGATTTTTCTTTGACAATGAATGAAGAACAAAAAGAAGGTTACTTCGCATCAAATAGAGAAGGAGGTCAAGGCGACGATGATATTTATAAATTTGAAAAATTAGATGTATCTATTACTTTACAAGTAAGAACTTTTGACAAGCTTAGCAAACAGAGAATAACGAATCCTAAAATCTATTTTAATGAAGTAGTTATTATTAATGCAAATGAGCATTCTGAAAATCAAGATTTTGATTACAGTGTAAAAGTAAAATCAGAAGAAAAGCATGCATTAATGGTAAAAAAACCCGGATATCGTCCTTTCAATGCATCTTTTAATATAGCTGAATTAGAAAAACAGAATAATACTATAGTTTACAATGTATATCTTGAAAAAGAAGCTGAATGGGGAATATTTGGTAAAGTATTCTATAAAGAAACAATGGAAGAAATTCCTAATGTCAATATTCATATTGAAGATGGTACATCATCCTTTGTGAAGAGTTATTTATCAGACAGTAACGGTGTATTCCGCATTAAATTGAAAAAAGAAAGAGATTATAAACTACGTTTCGAAAAAGACGATATTTTTGCTATTCGAGCTGAATATTCAACAGTCGGACGAGATTCAGGTTGGGTTAATATAAATGAATTCGTTGAGTTAGTATTTGAAAAAATTGAGTTAAATAAAAAGATTGAGATACCTAATATCTATTATGATGTAGCAAAATGGAATATTCGCGAAGATGCAGCAGTTGAATTAGATAATGTAGTTCAATTCTTACTTGATAATTCACGTATTAAAATTGAGCTAGGATCGCATACAGATGCACGAGGAAGTTCAAAATCTAATCAATCATTATCGCAAAAACGAGCACAATCAGCAGTTGATTATATCGTAGGAAAAGGTATTGAAAGTGAGAGAATAACCGCAAGAGGATATGGCGAAGAACAAATTAAAAACCGTTGTGTAGATGGCGTTAGTTGTTCAAAAGCAGAACATCAGGAGAACAGAAGAACAGAAATAAGAATTACAGGAATATAAAATCAGTGAGACTATGATTTTAGGAACGATAGTGAACTGAAATCATATAGTCGAACTGATCCCGAGCAGGCTGCACAGAGCTTGTCGAAGTGCAGTCGAGGGATCTATTTTTTTTATAGTAAACAAAAAAGCCATCCGAATTCGGATGGCTTTTTGTATTGTACCGTGCATGTAGATTTAGCAAGAAGCTGTCGTACGGCTTTTTTTGCAGATTAAGTAAGCAGCAGTGTTACGGCTTTTTAAAAAGAGGAAAACAAGTTGTAATTAACTTACTGATTATCATATTAGCCGTGACACAGCTTGCTGATATAAGAGAGGCGCTTGCATCATTAGGTAAATTTAAGAAACTCGTATTTTATGGTTCAAGTCTCCGACTTGGACTAAATTAGGCAGAAGGGAGACACCTGCACCATTTGGGTAACTAAGTAGTTGTCATTCTGTCCCGATAGTTATCGGGATGTCGAAGAATCTATTTACAGCACAGAGTAACGCAGAACTTTGCCTAGCTCACGAACATAAATTAATATTCGGATGTTTTTTTATGTTGTACCGTACATCGAGATTAAATAAGCAGCAGTGTTACGGCTTTTTTAAACAGAGGAAAACAAGTTGCAATTAACTTACAAATTCCTATAGTTGCCGTGACACAGCTTGCTGACATAAGAGAGACGCTTTCACCATTTGAGTGACTAAATAGTTGTCATTCTGAGCTTGTCGAAGAATCTATTTTCAACACAGAGTAACGCTGAACATTGCTTAGCTCACGAACACAAATTAATATTAAACATGTGAGTAATTTGGCGTTTTCCTTAAATCCGCAAAGCCTGGCATGGATTTATTAATAGTCAGTAAGTTGATTATACTTTCATGTCATCTATATTGGTTATTTGTGCTACAACTCAATTAAACAGATGACTGCAAATTGCTGATTTTTTACTAAATATCATAAAAGTCAAGCCAAAATTTACACCTATATAATTAATATTAGTAATCAAAAACGTCCGCAGAAATTTGAAAACAATTAATAAAAATCTATTTTTTTATGCATTGCGATAATTCTTATCTTTACAAGGAATAAGAAATAACTAAATAATGACAGATAATAAAGATATTAGGTGGGAACAGCGATTCTCTAATTTTATGAAAGCATTAAATAAACTTTCTGAAGCCATAAAATACATAAAAAAAGATCTGTTAGAAAAAGAAATTGATACAAAGAATGAAGATTCAAAACAAGTTCTTGAGGAGATTATAAAGGAAGGACTTATTCAACGTTTTGAATATACATATGAAATGGCGTGGAATGTCATGAAAGATTACGCATTGTATCAAGGGAATTCAGATATTGGAGGTTCCCGCGATGCAATAAGGTATGCATTCGCATCAAACCTTATCTCTGACGGCGAATTGTGGATGGATATGATAAAAAGCCGAATAAAAACATCGCATACTTATAATGAAGAAACGGCAAATGAGATTTATTTAAAAATTCTTAATGAATATTATTCCGCATTTTTAAAGTTTCAAATAACAATGGAAGGAAAAAGAGCGGGAGAACAACAAAGCTTACTTGATAAAGAATAATGTACGGATTAAAAGATATACATATTGAAAAAATACAATCAGTATTTACTAATTGTGAATTTATAGAAAAAGCTATTCTTTATGGTTCACGAGCTAAAGGAAATTACCGAAATAATTCAGATATTGACATAAGTTTGGTCGGAAAAGCTATCGATTTAACTATCTTGCTTAAATTAGAAAACCAACTAGATGACCTTCTTTTGCCCTACACGATTGACCTTTCTATTTTTTATAAAATTGAAAATACAGATTTAATTGATCACATAAACAGGCTTGGTATTGTTCTATATGAAAAAGCAGAAGTTAATGAGTGATATCGAAAATGTAGGATTGTAAATTGGTTTTAACTAAGAGTAACACAGGATATTGCGAAGCTCACGAACACAAATTAATATTAAATATGTGAGTAATTTGGAGTTTTCTTGCAAACACTAATTAATAAGAAGCAGTGTTACGGCTTTTTTAAACAGAGGAAAACAAATTGCAATTAAATTACTAATTCTCATAAGTGCTGGGACACAGCTTGCTGATATAAGGGAAACACCTGCACCATTTGGGTAACTAAATAGTTGTCATTCTGAGCTTGTCGAAGAATCTATTTTCAACACAAGAGTAACGCAGAACTTTGCCTAGCTCATGAACACAAATTAATATTAAACATGTGAGTAATTTGGCGTTTTCTTGCAAACCCTAATTAATAAGAAGCTGTGTTACGGCTTTTTTATAAAGAAGAAAACAAATTGCAATTAAATTACTAATTCCAATAGTTGCCGTGACACAGCTTGCTGACATAAGAGAAACACTTTCATCATTTGGGTGACTAAGTAGTTGTCATTCTGAGCTTGTCGAAGAATCTTTTTTCAACACAAGATTAACGAAGAACCTTGCGATGCTCACGAACACAATTTTATAAATATTAAACTCGTGAGTAATTTGGCGTTTTCTTACATAGACTAATTAATGTTTACAATCAAAAAACATACAAGCCTTTGGATGTGATAATTCAGAATAGTACATTTAATACCTGAAAACAAACAATTACGAAATAAAATCTAATTGTAAACAAAACGGATATATCCACAATACAAATAGGCAAGTTGGGTATATATAGATGTTATGCATTATTTAGATGGAAAGACCAGAACAACATATAACCGAAACCAAATCACAAAGAATATTTGAGAGGATTGTTCCTTTTGAATGGGTCTGCCGTGAAATCAAACCAGATTATGGAGTTGACTATTTAGTTGAAATATTTGAAAACAATAAATCAACAGGTAAGACTTTCTTTGTACAACTAAAAGGTTCAACACAGAATATTGAAAACAATACTTTTGAAAAACAATTTACCACAGATAATCTCAATTATTATAAATCATTATCAATACCTGTTTTAATAGTATGTGTTTCAGTTACGTCAAATCAAATCTGGGGGATTTGGGCTAACAATTTAATAGACTCTAAGAAAATTAAAAAAAATCAAAAAAGCATTTCAATCTCATTAGGAGAAGAGTATTTAATTGATGAAAAAGTATTATTAAAAATTGCCTCTGACCCATACCTGTCAGATAAGATTGGAATATCAGTTAAAGCCAAAGGAGATATTGAAAAATTATTTAATCAACATATAATAAGTTGGATTGAAAACTATTACACTGATACTGTTTCTACTAAGTTCAATAACCTACCTAAACATCTTGAACTAAACTATTCAACAGATAAATTAAATAATATACAATTAGAAATAATCACCTCCACTTTCTCTAAGAAACTTGAAATCAACAATATATCAGAGCAAGAAAGTTTCCTGTACAAGCCCTTGTTTGATAATAATGACATTAATGATTTTAATAAAAAAGCTCTTCTTTTTATTGCAACCGCACTTGCTAAATATGATATAAAAAGTAGTCTTGAGATATTGAAAAAAGTGATTGTCAATGTTGATTTTGATTCTACAAAAGATTTCATTTTTCTCGACCCTGTTGGGTTACTAGTTTTAGCGAACACGAAAAACGAGTTAGAATCTTATGACAAATTTGTACTTGCAATTATTGATAGTAAGCAATTTGACTTATTTTTCTTCTTTGACTTAGCTTACTTCTCGCTGCAATTACCTAATCAAAAGGATTCACGTATTAAAAATCTAACTAGAATAATTGAAGAGAATCAGGATGAAAAACTATTAGGTACTTGCCATTACAATTTGGGTAATATATATAAATCAGAGCTATCCTCAAATAAAGCTATAGATTGTTATTTTAGAGCTAGAAAACTTCAGCCTGATTATCTAAATAGAGATTACTGGTGGCGTGAAATAGCTGGACTAGTTTTTTCAAAAGGTCATTATTTATGGGCTGAACGCATGTGTAAGAAATCTTTAAAACTTGATATTAATAAGGGCGTTGGGAAAAAGTATGATAGAATGATTATTGACAATCCATCAGAACATTTCTTAGTGACAGCTTTAATAGGAGATTGTCTATTTTTTCAAGGTAAATTTAACGAAGCCAATAAGGCTTTTGAACAATATTTTAAATTTTCTAGCTCAATATCCCAAGAATGGATTTTAAAGAATATGATTTGTCAGGAATTAATGGAAGGAGAACTTGATAATGTTAAGTTAGACAGAAAACAATCTCTAAAATATTGTGAAGACGCAATAAAAGCGTCAACTATTGAAGATAGAATTAATAAATTAAAATCAGCAGTTAATAGTAACCCAACTAACGGTTTAGCTTGGTTTAACCTTGGGGTAGCACAAGATAAAGAGGGAAAACACAAGGAAGCAATGTTTTCTTTTATTTGTACTAGTCTCTTACAAGAATGGGATAAAGAAGCTCAATTTAATGCTTTGACAATTTCATTTACTTCTCAAGATATAGTTGTAATGCAGTCTTTATTACTGTTTCTTCATCAAAAGCATGGGGAATTAATAATAAATGATTTGTCAGCATATATTATGAAAAAAAATATTCCTATTGAAGGTAAAAAACATCTAATAGCAGGTTTTAAAGCTATGATTGATGAAGTAAAAACAATGCATAACACCAGCTCAAAAGTAAGCGGGTTTAATGTGTAGTTTGCAAAGTTTCTCTATATTTGAGACAGAGCGAAAAATGAGGCGGTTTTGCAGTTAAATCCCGCCAACTTTTAGCTGAAACGTTATCATCAATACCGATTTGATACCAGATAAAAAAATACTTAAGTTTGTAAAAACGAAAAAATAAGTGAAAAATATATCCGAAATATTATCCCATTTGCCCGAAAATAATATTAAAGAACTGGAGACAATTACACAGCGAATAATTAACACCGGGTTGCCTTGTATGATTATATTATATGGCTCGTTTGCCAGAGGAGATTGGAAAGATCCTAATGGATTATACATGAGCAAAAAAAGTGATTATGATATTTTGGTGCTTACCAAAGACGAGCGCGATTGCGAAGACTTAAAGAAACGAATTGAGAAGATGTTTGATAGCTCTCAAACTATTGTTCAAAATATGGTGCGAACTATTGGCTTTGTAAATATGCACCTTAGAGAAAAACAATATTTCTTTACCGAGATAAAAAATCAAGGGAAAATACTTTATGCCGAAAAAAACTTAACACTTGCAGAAGCCGAAAACCTTACAGCAGCTAGACTTCGTGAGATCGCAGAACTGGATTTTAAACAATGGTATGGACAAGCTAAAGGTTTTTTGAAAAATGCTCATTTTAGCCATAATGAAAATGAATACAAACTTGCATCATTTATGATACAGCAGAGTGTTGAAAACTGTTACACTGCCATAGAAATGGTTTACAGCAGGAACAACCCTTACGAACACCGCCTGACTATATTACGGATGAATGCCAAACGCTATGTCCCTGAAATAGACCAATGTTTTCCGCTGGAAACAAAAGAAGAAAAAGATCTATTTTATCATTTGGATGCTGCATACATCGGTGGGCGGTACATCGACAAAGAACACTACAAAGTAAGCAAAGAACAACTGGACTATTGGGAAAAAGAAGCACAAAAGCTATTAGATATAACAGAAAAAGTTTGTCTGAAGAAAATTGAAGACTTGAAAGAAAAAGAGAAAAAAACTTAACAACAAAACCATCCGAAATCGGATGGTTTTTTGTATTGTGCCGTACATGTAAATTTAGAAAGTAGCTGTGTTATGGCTTTTTTAAAAAGAGGAAAGCAAATTGCAATTAAATTACTAATTCTCATTGTTGCCGTGACACAGCTTGCTGATATAAGAGAGACGCTTGCACCATTTGAGTGACTAAATAGTTGTCATTCTGAGCTTGTCGAAGAATCTATTATCAACACAAGAGTAACGCAGAACTTTGCCTAGCTCACGAACATAAATTAATATTCGGATGGTTTTTTATGTTGTACCGTACATCGAGATTAAGTAAGCAGCAGTGTTACGGCTTTTTAAAAAGAGGAAAACAAATTGCAATTAAATTACAAATTCCTATAGTTGCCGTGACACAGCTTGCGGAGATACGGGAAACACCTGCATCATTAAGGAAATTTAAGAAACTCGTATTTCTATGGTTCAAGTCTCCGACTTGGACTAAATTAGGCAGAAGAGAGACGATTGCACCATTTGAGTGACTAAATAGTTGTCATTCTGTCCCGATAGTTATCGCGATGTCGAAGAATCTATTTTCAAAACAAGAGTAAGGCTGAACATTGCGAAGCTCACGAACACAATTTTTAAATTTCAAAATCATCTATAAATAATTAGAATTATTTTTTGCTTAGATAATTCAAAAAATCCAAGCATAGCCGCCCGTGCTGAGCTTTGTCGAAGTATAGCTACCGTTTTATTTTTGAAGAAATATAAGTGAAAAAGAAACGAATAACATCGGTTATTTTGGTGTTTAATAGGTATAAAAACAAGCAAAAAGAGGATGTCCATTACAGACATCCTCTTCTCTAGTTTGTAAAATATGGTTTTTTACAATTTTTCGATAGCCATAATAGCTTGATCTTTTTTCATTAAAGTTGCATCATCAACAAGGATCTTTACAATTTTACAATCGAAAGGAGCTTCAATCTCGTTGAAAAGTTTCATAGCTTCTAAAATACAAATAGGATCACCTTCTTTAACTTCTGTTCCTTCTTCAACAAAAGGAGCTTGATCAGCACCAGCAGAAAGATAAAACGTTCCGGCCATTACTGCATTAATTGTATCCTTATATTCTAGAGTGCTTTTTACTTCTGGTTTTGCAAGCTCTTGAGACTTTTCTTCAACTTCAGAAGGAGCAGATTCAACAAATGGTTCTGATATTGAATGTCCACTTGCACTTCCATTTCCAGATCGCATTGATAAGTTAAAGTCACCTTTTCTTATTACCAACTCATTAAGTTGCATTCTTGAAGCCCTGTCTAATATCGCATTCATTCCTGCATAATCATCCTGATGTAACATCTGATTTGCACCTTCAGAAATTGCAGCATTAGCAGTAGCTTCTTTTTCTGCTACCGGAATTTTCACAAATTCCTCTAATTCAATATCAGCAGGAGTTTTAGGTTTTATATCTTCAGCAATAGCTCTCCATTTAAAGTATTCCATCGAAACTTCAGGGAATAAGCAATAAGATAAAATATCCTCTTCATTTTCGATTAACTCAGGATTAGCTACATTCTTAGTAGCTGTAGGTAACATAGGTTTAAGATCATCGGCAGGGCGGTGATCAATAGGTTTTTCATTACCTAAGATTTGCTTAATAAATTTAGGATCAATAGGAGCAGGTGAACGACCATACATTCCCTTAACATAATTCTTTACCTCTTGAGGAACAACCTTATATCTTTCTCCGGTAATAACATTCATTACGGCTTGTGTTCCAACTATCTGACTTGTAGGAGTAACCAATGGAGGATATCCTAAATCTTTTCGTACCCTAGTTACTTCTTCTAAAGCTTCAGGTAATTTCTCAATAGCACCTTGTTGTTCCAGTTGCGAGCGGAAATTTGAAATCATTCCACCCGGAATCTGATGAACCAAAATTTCAGAATCAATAATTGGTTCAAAGCCACGACCCTTAGCTCTCTGAGGAGCTAAAGCAGTAAAATACTTATTTACTTTTCTTAAAGCCTCAAGATCTAAATCAACATCAAACTCAGTTTCTTTGAAAATAGCGTTTATGGTTTCTACAGGAGGCTGCGATGAAAAACCTGCCATAGCTGAAATAGCACAATCAACTGCACCCGCACCGGCTCTTACCCCGTCAAGGTAAGCAGAATCAGCCATTCCACTAGTAGCATGACAATGAATTTGAATAGGTATATTTATTTCGTTTTTTAAAGCAGTAACCAAATTAGTGGACATAGTAGGAGACAATAAACCTGCCATATCTTTAATACATAAAGAGTCGATACCCATTGCAACTTGCTCTTTAGCGTCGCTTACATATTTTTTAATGGTATGTACAGGACTTATAGTATATGAAAGAGTACCTTGTGCATGAGCACCATGTTTTTTAACCGATTTAATAGCAGCCTCAAGATTTCGTGAATCATTTAGCGCATCAAATATTCTAAAAATATCAATACCATTTTCGTGCGCAGTTTGCACAAAGCGATCAACAACATCGTCCGGATAATTTTTGTATCCAACAATATTCTGACCCCTTAATAACATTTGTAAAGGTGTGTGCTTTGCTTTCGATTTTATTAAACGTAATCTCTCCCAAGGATTTTCACGTAAGAATCTTAAACAAACATCAAAGGTTGCTCCACCCCAAACTTCAAGGGAATAATAGCCCACGGAGTCAATGGTTTCAATTATATCAATAATATCTTTAGTTCGCATTCTTGTAGCCCAAAGCGATTGATGTCCATCTCTTAAGGTAGTATCTGTAATTCTTAACTTAGTGTTTCCCATTTTATCAAATTTTTGTCCAATATTGATATTAGTAATCGGATTATATTTAAACTTTTTTATTATTAAAAATTAAATTCCACAGAGGATTATTCTTATTTATTAATTGAGAATTTTCCCATTGCTGAGAATTTTTCAAATCTGCTTTGAACTATTTCTTCTGCGCTTAAGTTTTTAATTTTATCAAGATTTCGCAATACAGATTCTTTAATTGATTCTGCAATTTTTTCATAATTAGTATGAGCACCTTCTCCCGGCTCTTCAATTATTTCATCAATAATGCCGTTCTTAAGAAGAGCGCTTGCAGTTAAATTTAATGCTTCGGCAGCATCAGGAGCAAATTTTGCATCTCTCCATAAAATCGATGCACAGCCTTCAGGTGATATCACCGAATAAATAGAATTAGATAACATTAAAATCTTATCGCCAACACCAATGCCTAAAGCACCTCCGCTTCCTCCTTCGCCAATAACAACACAGATAACAGGAACTTCAAGAGAAGCCATTTCGGTTAAATTTTTAGCAATTGCTTCAGCTTGCCCTCTTTCCTCGGCTTCAAGACCGGGGAAAGCACCGGGAGTATCAATTATAGTAACAATTGGAATATTAAATCTTTCGGCTAATTTCATTAAGCGTAATGCTTTTCGGTAACCATCGGGTTTTGCCATACCAAAATTACGAGCAATATTATCGTTAACTTTTTTTCCTTTATTATGACCAATAAGCATAACTTTTTGATCTCCAATTTCTGCAAAACCACCTATCATTGCTAAATCATCAGAAAAAAATCTGTCGCCATGTAGTTCAACAAAATTTGTAAAAATCAATGAAAGATAATCTTGTAAAATTGGCCTTTTAGGGTGTCTACTTATGCTAACTACATCCCAAGCGGTCGTTTTTTTATTTTTAGTCATTTTTTTCTCTTCCGTTAAAACTGCTATATTATCAACTTCTAATTTCATACCTCTATAGTTTTTAATTTAGTTGAAAATTATTTTAAACTAATTAGCGATTATAAAAGCTAAGAACATTACTTAAATAATCTTTCATATCTTTTCTGTTCACAATCGAATCCATAAATCCGTGTTCAAGAAGATATTCTGAGGTTTGGAAATCATCAGGGAGTTTTTCGCCAATGGTTTGTTCAATTACTCTACGACCGGCAAATGCAATTAGCGCACCGGGCTCAGAAATATTTAAATCACCCACCATGGCATAACTAGCAGACACACCACCCGTTGTAGGATTAGTAAGTACTGATATATATGGAATGTTTTTTTTGTTTAAGCGAGCAATACCGGCACAAGTTTTTGCCATTTGCATAAGCGATAGAGCCCCTTCTTGCATTCTTGCTCCTCCCGATGCAGAAAAAACAATATATGGAAGATTGTTATCATAAGCATAATTTGCTGCTTGTAGAATTTTTTCGCCAGTACCACTTCCTAAGCTACCACCTAAAAATCTGAAGTCCATTACAGCAATAACAGCTTCAATACCATTAATTTTACCATGTCCGGTAACTACCGATTCAGAGATCCCTGTTTTCTTAATAGCAGTTTCATACTTGTCTTTGTAACTACCTTTTAAATCAATAAATTTAAGCGAGTCGGTCGGGCTTATATTATTGAATAACTCTTTAAAGGTATTTTCATCAAATAAAATATTTATACGTTCGTACGAAGTAATACTCCCATGGTAGTTGCAGTTTGGGCAAACATTCAGCTTATCTTCCCATTCATTTTTGTAAATATGAGAATGACATTTTTTGCACTTTATCCACAAATCTTTTTTTGATTTCTTTTTTACTTCTATTGGGTCACTATACCAAGCCATTTCGTTCCTCCGATGTGTTTAATTTTATTTAAAAAAAACATAAAATTATCTCCATGATAAACAAATTACAGAAATAATAAGTTCGCCAAAGTACTTAATTTTATAAAAAAAAGCTACAAAATTTGTGTTAATAAATGATTTAAATCATGATTAAAATTAAGATGACGACGGTAAAAACCAGTAAATCAAGTCCTAACAGTGTTTAGTGTTTCTAATATTTAGATATGAGTTAAACAATTTTTTTTTTATTTATTTATAAATTTGATTTAAAAAAGCACAAATTGGTGAGGAAATATTAATATTTGCATGCAAAACCAATTATTCATCATAGTGTCGTATAAAGAAATTAAATTATTTATTTCATTTACGAAGTATAAAATATTTGCATAGCCATAGCTACGGAAATTTTTTCTACCGAAGTAAATGGGAAAAAGAAGTAATATATACACAACAATATGGCGCATAAATGGTATGAGTTTCAATTGACACCTTGTAGCTTGCTGCGAGGTCATTAATTTTGTATTTGTAATTGAATTTTCACTGCTGGTTGAAAATTAATATCACAAAACATTTTAATAAACTCTATTTCTTTAAACCTTTACTATTTAAACAAATCAAATAGTATTATTATCGTGTAAGATATACTTAAACCAATTAAACTATCAATGAGATAATAACTAACTTCGGCATTTATGCCGGTGAAACAAGAATTCAAACAAAATGGGCTTTAGCCTACGAGGTGTTTTTTTAAGGGCTCAAGCCCAAAGTTCTGTACTTTTATACTTCGCAAACCTGCCGAATAATGTGCTTTGGCAGGTTGGAATGACGGACTTAGTCGAACAAACATTAAAGTCATAAATTAGAATTAAATTAAAAACAAAATTATATACAGATGAAAAAAGGATTAGTATTCTTATTGCTATGTTCGTCTATGTTCAGAATCGCTTTGGCTGACGAAGGAATGTGGCTACCGTTTTTACTTAACCAGGTAAATATGGATAAAATGCAGGAGATGGGTTTGAAACTATCTGCAGAAGAAATTTATAATGTTAATCAATCAAGTTTAAAAGATGCCATTGTAATATTTGGCGGCGGATGTACCGGTGAAATTATTTCTGATCAAGGATTATTGTTGACTAATATGCACTGTGGATATCATCAAGTACAATCGCATTCAACCATTGAAAATGATTACCTGAAAGAAGGATTCTGGGCAAAAGAGTTAAAAGATGAGCTACCTAATCCGGAATTAACCGTAAAATTTCTGGTTAAAGTCGAAGACGTTTCAGAGAAAATAAACAGTCAGTTGACCGATGATATGAGCGAAAAAGCAAGATATCAAAAAATAGATACTTTAGGTATTGAAATAGCTAAAGTAGCAGTTAAAGGAACACATTATGAATCTATATTTAAATCATATTATGGTGGTAATCAGTTTTACGTGTTGATATATGAAACCTTTACAGATGTTCGTTTGGTAGCTAACCCACCGGTTTCTATAGGCGATTTTGGTAGTTTAACCGATAATTGGATGTGGCCACGTCACAAAGCCGATTTTTCAATGTTTAGAGTATATACAAGTCCCGATGGTAAGCCGGCCGAATATTCACCGGAAAATATACCTTTAAAACCTAAGCATCATCTTCCTGTTTCGTTAAAAGGCGTTCAAGCTGATGATTACGCTATGATATTGGGGAATCCGGGTTCTACCGATCGCTTCATGACAACTTTTGGAATGAATGAATTAATAGAGATAGAGAATCCTAATCGCATAAAAATTAGAGGTGCCAAACTAGAAATAATGAACCAAACTATGGCTATTAGTCCCGCACATCGTATTATGTATGCTGCAAAATACAAGGGCGCTAGTAACTATTGGAAATATTCTGTGGCACAAATGGCAGGATTTAAACGTAATAATGTACTTGAACAAGGCCGGGAATTGGAAAAAGAATTTGTAACATGGGTATCACAAAGCGAAGATCGAGAAGTTAAATATGGAGAGACATTAAAGCTTATCGAAGACGGCTACAATGCTCGTAAAGAATTTGCTAATGCTAGTCAGTATATTAGTGAGACCATGCAACGTGGTGCAGAGGCGGTTGGCTTTGCAGGTATGGCAAATAGCTTATTCGAAGAGCTAAGTAAAAGAAAAAGCAATAAGGAAGAAATACAAAGTTTAGTGGATGGTTTAGAATCATATGGTAAGCGATATTATAGAGATTATCATAAAGAAACAGACCAAAAGATCGCTGTTGCTTTATTCCAAATCTTGAGAAATGACTTGGATATCAAATATCATCCCGATTATTTCATTTCAGCAATGGAACAATACAATCAGGATGTTGAGAAGTTTGTAGCTGACCTATATGCTAAATCAATTTTTGCCAACGAAGCTGCTTTTAATACTTTTATTGCCAATCCAAAAAGCAAAGTTATTTCTAAAGATCCGATTTTTCAATTGACATTATCGGTAGATACTAAATATGCCGACTTAAGCATGCAAACAAGGAGCTATGATGAGCAATTGGCAAAAGGTCATCGTTTATTTATTCAAGGAGTTATGGACATGCAGGAAGGCGGTAATTTTTATCCCGATGCAAATTTTACTATGCGGCTTACATATGGGAAAGTTGGCGGATATAGTCCAAACGATGCTGTGTATTATAAACATTACACTACGCTTGCAGGGGTAATGGAGAAAGAAGACCCAAACAACTACGAGTTTATTGTTCCTGCTAAGCTTAAAGAGTTATATGAGGCAAAAGATTACGGAAAATATGCATATGGCGACGAAATGCGTGTATGTTTTACCACCAATAACGACATAACAGGCGGAAACTCCGGTAGCTCCGTAATTAATGGAAAAGGTGAATTGATTGGTCTTGCTTTCGATAGCAACTGGGAAGGAATGACAGGTGATATTGAGTTTGAAGAAAAAATGCAAAAAACAGTTTGTACCGATATTAAATACATAATATGGTTGATGGAGAAATTCATGGGTGCACAACGTATTGTCGATGAATTAACTTTTGTTGAGTAAATATTCTATAATAAACATTGAGAAAAAGGGGCTGTCAAAAAGGCTAGTTTTAAAGCAAAAACAGTTCGATAGGCTAAGTGTGACAAGCTGATTAATAAAAAGTTGTTATGCTGAACTTGTAGAAGTATAGACATTTTTGACTTTTTGGACAGCCCCTTTTTTGTCTATGGATCAACAAAATAAATAATTATAGATGCTAATTGTAGATTAATTATATTTTGCTTGTTTTTGCCCTCAAGTAATTAGTTTAGTTTTAGTATTTTTATGTTTTATTAAACATTATAAAAAGCAGATGATACAATTAGTTGATTGTAAAATCGGATTATATGAGAAAAAAGACATTTATCGTTTCAAAAAGAATCATAGTAGTACTAAGTGTTTGTATTATTTTAGGACTTTGTGCTACATTTTTTGCAGTATGGAATGTGCACAATTACAAGCATCAACAAATTAAGCAACAACAAAATGAATTATCAATTCAAGCAACAATAATATCTAACGGAATAAGTGGAATTTACAAGGGACATCATAAAACGCTGAAAACTCTTGCCAATGAACCGGATATTATTCAAGCCCTTTTAAATAAAGAGACACATGATTTTTCAAAGGAATTTTGCTCCTTAGATAATCTATTTACTCAGCACCAGCCCGAAATTAGTTCTGTAACAATTATAGATAAAAAAGGCTTTATGTTTCATCGCCACCCTTTAATAAACCGTGGCATTTTAGATTATTCAGATAAAGAGGATGTTAGCCATATTCTAAAAGAAGAAATAACACATATAAGCGATGTTTTTATTAATTCAGAAAAAAAATCTTCCATATCAATTTCTAATCCAGTTTTCAATAAAGATAATTTTATAGGAATAGTCAGGATAACTGTTTATCTGGAAATTATTAAGAATCTATTTTTTACACCGATTGAAATTGAAAACCGCACTGTTATAATATTAAATAACCAGGGAGATTATATATATCATAGTGATGGATATTTGTTAAATAGAAACTATAAGGATGTAATTTTGGAATACAAAACTAAATTTCCAAAACGAAGCTGGAAAGAGCTGGAGGATATGATGTGGAAAATCTACAATAATGAAATAGGTGTATCTACTTTTTACAATGTAAATGTTGAAACCAATAAAGTTCAACGAAGAATTGCTGCATACAGATCAACCCGAATATTAAATAAAATTTTGTATATTATAGTATGTGAAGATTATAAGAGCGTTATACTGCCAACAAGGAAATATAATAGTAAGTTCTGGATTTTTATTTTAGTAATTCTGATATTACTTTCTATCGTTACATTTACTTTATTAAATAGCCGTAAAAAACGCTTGATATTATTTAAAGAAAACGAGTATTTGAAAGAAATAAATGATAAAACGATTGAAATAAAAGAGCAACGTGATGAATATTTAATACTTATTGAAGAGTTTGGTTTACAAAATAATGCTCTTATAGTGGCCGATCTGCAAATTAAGAAAAATGAAAAATATTTAAGAAGTATTTTTAAATCAGCATCAATTGGTATAGGAGTTGTGCATAATAGAGTGCTAACATTAATCAATGAGCAGTTTTGTGAAATTACAGGATATGAAGAAGAAGAATTAATTAATAAATCAGCAAAAATAGTTTATCCTACAATAGATGAATATGAGAGAGTTGGAAAATACAAATATGAGCAAATAAAATTGTTAGGAACGGGAACTGTTGAAACTATTTTTAAAAGGAAAGATGGCGAATTAATAAATGTATTATTAAGTTCCACACCAATTGATATAGACGATTTAAGTAAAGGAATTACCTTTTCGGTTTTAGATATTACCAAACGAAAGCAAGCAGAAATAGCACTTAAAGAAAGCGAAGAAAAATTTAAAGCCTTTTTCGAAAGTAACAAGGCTGCAATCCTCCAAATAAATCCAAAAACAATGAAAGTTATTAATGCAAATAATGCAGCAATAAACTTTTATCAATACAAAGAGGAAGAATTATTTGATAAAACAATGTACGATATTAATGTTTTACCGAAAGAAGAAATTAAAAGAAAGATGAAATTAGCCATAAATGAAGAATTAAATTCATTTACGTTTAAACATAAATTGGCTTCTGAGGATTTAAGAGATGTTGAGGTTTATGCCTCGTTAATTAAGATTAAGGATGAACAGATATTATTCGCAATTATACATGATGTTACTCAGCGTTTAGAAGCAGAAAAATGCCTTAAAGAGAGTAAAGAAACTCAGGGTAAAATATTGGATGCATTTGACGACGGAATATATTTATGCTCTTCTGATTATAAAATCCAATATTTAAATCCCTCAATGAAAGATAAGATTGGATATGACGCTGTTGGTGAAAAATGCCATAAAGCAATCTATAATTCAAATGAAATATGTTCATGGTGTTATTTCGACGAGCTTAACAAAAAGAAAGAAAGAAAAATTGTAATTGAAATTGAGAGAAACAATCGTTTTTATATTGTAAGCTCTATGTTGCTAAAAGATAATTCAAAGCTTACGATATATCACGATATTACATCTCGAAAAAAAAATGAAATGGACTTGATAGAGTCCGAAGCAAAATTCAGAATGTTATTTAATACTGCAAACGAAGCTATTTTCTTGATTAATAATAATAAGGAGTTTATTGAGGTAAATGAGGAAGCGGTTAAACGATATGGATACTCAAAAAAGGAATTTTTAGAAATGCAAACTCATCAACTATCTCCTTTTAAGATAGATATGCAAACGAAAAAAGAAGTAGTTACGGTATTTAAGAGTGAAAGAGGACAGTTTATACATAAACATAAAAAGGCCGATGGCACAGTTTTTCCGGTAGAAATTTCTACAAGAAAAATTATTTATAACAACGAAACTGTATTTTTAGTATTTGTGCGTGATATTAGCGAAAGAGAACAACAGCAACAATTAATTTTTAATGCAGCTATTCAAGCTGAAGAAAAGGAACGAGCAAGGGTAGCCAGTGATATTCACGATGGAGTTTCTCCAATGTTGTCGGCTCTAAAAATTTATATACAGTCCTTAAAAAAGCATAAAAAGAAAGAAATCGTTGATGAAATTCATAAAAGAATAGAATTTACAATTGATGAAACCCTGGAAGGAATAGCAGAGATATCAAATAATTTAAGTCCACATATACTTCGTAATTTTGGTTTGGTTAAAGCAATTGAAAGTTTCAGTAAAAAAATTAAAGATATAAAATTCGATATAAAGGCAAATGATATTGACGGTCTCGAAATTAATACTGAAACAACACTTTACAGGGTTACAACAGAATTAATAAATAACACCCTTAAACATTCGAAAGCAAGCAAAATATCTATTAAAGTTAATAAAGGGATTGATGTTGAATACACGTACAAAGATAATGGACAAGGATTCGATATTGAGACTATTGATAGTGAAGGAATGGGCTTGTTTAATCTTTCCAATCGAATTCATTCTATAAATGGAAGCATTAATTTTATAAATAAAGATGGAATAAAAGTTGTTATTCGAATACCTTTAAATTAATTTCAAGAGATTATTTTTAATAAATTAACTGAAAAAAATTGACTAATAAAATAAAAATATTAATTGTTGAGGATCATGAATTATTCAGAGAAGGCTTGAAATTTATTTTAAATAAAAGCGATAAATTTGAAGTTATTGCTGATGCAGCAAATGGTGAAGAATTTCTATTAAAGCTTGAAAAGAATAAGCCGGATATAGTTCTTATGGATATTGAGATGCCAAAGATAAATGGTATCGAAGCATCGGTTTTGGCAATTGCGAAACTTCCTAAATTAAAAATTATTGTACTCTCAAGTTATGGCGATGAAGTTTATTATTCTGATATGATAAAGGCAGGTGTCCTAGGTTTTGTATTAAAAAAGGCTGGAATAAATGAACTAGAAAAAGCTATAGAAACAGTATTTAATGGAGGGAATTTTTTCTCACAGGATTTACTTCAAAAAGCAGTTTGTATGCGTGCGAACATAAACAATGAACCTTTTAATAAATTAGGAATAAAACTAAGTAAAAGAGAAAACGAAGTATTAATGCTCATTAGCAAAGGATATTCAAATATTGAAATTAGCGAAAAACTGTTTATCAGCCCTTCAACTGTTAATAACCATCGCTCAAATTTACTATCAAAAACAAATACAAAAAATACAGCAAGTCTTCTAATGTTTGCAATAAAGAATCATATTTTAGAGATAAACGAATAAGTAACTAATCAGTGTTACTTAAACTAATAATTGCCACTGATTTGTTACACGAATAATAATTAAGTGTTTATTCTGATTAAGTAAATTTGTTTAATTCTCCATTCTCAAATTTAAAGAACCACACAAGCAGATTTTTTTTTCTGCCACAAAGCCTCTAAAAAACTAATAAACACGAACTATTACGGCTACATTAATTTATATCATAGCTATAATACTTCATGCAATAACTTCAAAAATTAGTAGAATTCTACTAGTAAAAAAGAGTTGTTTTTACTATTCATTTTAATGTATTTCACTCTATAAAACTATTCCTGTGTTGA
The DNA here is from genome assembly GCA_013138975.1 of Bacteroidales bacterium. GTDB lineage: Bacteria > Bacteroidota > Bacteroidia > Bacteroidales > UBA12077 > UBA12077. Next base: position 70,579 of record WTBR01000041.1, on the reverse strand, counting down.
ATAACTTTATATAAAAATATTTTAAAATGAGTATGACCGTATTCAAGCCTAAAGTAATTATTGTTGATGATAATGAAACATTTCGACGTAGTCTCGAATTTCATTTAAAAATAACACTGAACTATGAAGTTATTGGCATTGCTACTGATGGAGAAGAATTTCTGGCATTAAATAATATTCATAAAGCAGATATTATTTTAATGGATATAGAAATGCCGGTATTAAATGGTTTTGTTGCTGCTAAAAAAGCAATATGGTCTCATAAAAATTTAAATATAATAGCGATTACTAATTATCAGGATAAAGCTTATTTAAAAGATCTTATTGAGACCGGATTTAAAGGCTGTGTTTTCAAGAGAAACCTTTTTGATGATATTGAATTAGCAATTAAAAATGTATTGAAGAATAAGTTGTATTTTCCTGAGGATATTGAACTTAATAGCTTGTAGTTAAATTTTCAAAAGTAAAGAAACTAAATTGAGTATAAAAAATTAGAATTAATATTAAATAAAGCAATAAATATTATGAATTGGAAAGATTTAAAACTTGGATTTAAGTTTGCTATCGGATTTGGTACAATAATCGTTTTGTTAGCTGTTATAGCATTATGGTCAATAACAGGGATTGGAAATATTACAACAGATGCCGAAGAAGTAATTGAAGGCAATAAATTACGTACGGGTATTACGCAGCGTTTAGTTGATCATTTAAATTGGGCTGAAGAAGTTAATGCATTATTAACCGATGTAAATGTAACAAAACTCGATGTTGAAACTGATCCGCATAAGTGTGGTTTTGGTGAGTGGTACTATGGAGAAGGAAGAGAACATGCAGAAGAAATAGCACCTGAGTTAAAATTATTGCTAGATGAAATAGAAGAACCTCATAATAAACTTCATGAATCTGCTATTGCAATTTCCGATGTTTTTATTCAGGCTGATCGTTATATTGGCACAACGCTTAGAACGGTTAAGGTTGATCACGTATTATGGCTTGAAAAAGTTCTTACTGCTGTTGCAGTAGAAAAAAACTCAACTATTAATGTGCAAAAAGATCCGGCCTTATGTAATTTGGGTTCATGGTTAACTTCTCCGGTAATGAAAGATTTTATTTCAAAAAACCCTGTATTTGCCCAATTGTTAAATAAAATAGAACAACCACATAGAGAACTTCATGAAAGTGTAAATAGCCTTCAAACATATTTGAGGCAAGGTAAAAATCAACAAGCAATAAAATATTACCGTTCTTTTACACTTGTTAAAGCACAAATAGTTTTAGGAATTCTTGATGAAATGATTGCTTGGAATGATGATGAATTAAAGGGAATGGATAGGGCAAATGAAATTTACACCGAAGAAACGAGTAAGCATTTAAAAGAAGTTGGAAGATTATTGACTGAAATAGTTGATCAATCAGAGAAACATATAATGACGGATGAAGTAATGCTTGATTCTGCGAAGAATACAAGAAGTGTGATTATGCTAATAAGTATTATTGTAGCTTTGGTTTCAATTTTATTCGCAGTAATTATATCACGTGGACTTATTATACCAATTAATAAGGGCGTAAAATTTGCTGAAATGGTTGCTAAGGGAGATTTAACAGCCAGTGTTGATGTAAATCAAAAAGATGAAATTGGGAAATTAGCATCATCATTAACAAATATGGTAGCAAAATTGCGCCAAATAGTTGAAAATGTACGATCAGGTGCTGAAAACATTGCATCATCAAGTCAGCAAATGAGTTCTACCTCGCAAGAAATGTCTCAAGGTTCATCTGAACAAGCCTCATCTGCAGAAGAGGTTTCATCTTCTATGGAACAGATGGTAGCTAATATTGAACAGAATGCAGCGAATTCACAGCAAACAGAAAAAATTGCCATTACATCAGCAAATAGTATAAGAAGTGGTTCTGAAACTACATCTATGGCTGTAAAATCTATGAAAGATATCGCAAATAAAATACAAATTGTTAATGACATTTCATTTCAAACTAATATTCTTGCGCTGAATGCAGCAGTTGAAGCTGCCAGAGCAGGAGAACATGGTAGGGGTTTTGCAGTAGTTGCTGCTGAAGTAAGAAAATTAGCTGAAAGAAGTAAGATAGCTGCTGACGAAATAGCTATTGTTTCTAAAGCAGGCGTTGAGGTTTCTGATAAAGCCGGCAAACAATTAGGAGAAGTTGTTCCCGAAATGGATAAGACAGTTAAATTAGTTCAGGAAATTGCCGCAGCATCGCTAGAGCAAAATTCCGGAGCAGATCAAATTAACAGTGCCATTCAGCAATTAAATCAGGTAACACAACAAAATGCTGCAGCTTCTGAGGAATTAGCAACATCATCTGAAGAATTATCAGCTCAAGCTGATCAGTTGCGTGATGTCATAGCTTATTTTAAAGTTGATAATCATAATATCAGAACCCCAAAAGGAAATGCTATGTCAGGGAATAAAGGATCTGATAAAAAAAAGGCAACTAAAAAACGTAAGACAGCTTTAGAATCTATTCCTGCAAAGGGTGTTGATGTAGAAACAAGTACATCAGATATGGAGTATGAAAATTTTTAGTAGTTAGCAAATTTGATCAGTAATTTGCAATAAATTTATTAATAATACGCATTTGATCATAATTTCATGTCATCAATATTAGTTGACCGTGGCACGGCAAATTACTTAATATTTGAATGAATGAAAATTTACTTGCGGATATTTAAGTAATATTCTAGAATAACATTAATATGGGAAATATATATAAATCCAATTCATTTTTATCATTTACCCTTGGAGATGAGTCTTTTGCTACCAATGTAGCAAAAGTCCTTAATATTCTGGAAATGATAAAAATAATAAAAGTGCCAAAGTCGCCCGATTATATGTTGGGAGTAATAAATTTAAGAGGAAGTGTTCTTCCTTTAATTGATCTGAGGATTAAATTTGGCATGAAACAAACTGCATATACAACAAAGACTTGTATACTTGTACTTGAAGTTGAAATCGATAAGGAGTTATTAAAGGTGGGAGCTTTGGTAGATTCTGTGCAGGAAGTTTTTGAGGTCACTCCTGAAAAAATCCAACCGCCTCCAAATATTGGGAGTAAATATAAATCAGATATTATTTATGGAATAGCCAAGATTTCAGAAGAATTTATAATGCTCTTAGATATGGATAAGATTTTTTTAACTCAGGAATTAACTGACTTGAAATACGAACCTGAAAAAATTAGTAAGAAAGAATCAAAGGAAAATTTAAGTGTAGAATAAATAAAAAATATTTCAGAGATAAAACAACAAACCCTTGTAGTTATTTAATCTACAAGGGTTTGTTGTTTTATTCTGTTCTTTTAATTTTTATTCCTTCCTGATAAAAAAGACATTAACGTTTGAATGTGAAATAGGCGTTTTTAGATTTTTATACGAAAATCTTAACAAAATAAAACTAATTAGTTTCATAATATATTGATTGAAGAAAGTATTGCAAATACTAAAAATTGTTACTTTTCTTTTAAATAGTGTAACTTACCCTATTTACTTAGTGCACCAAAAGTTATAACTTTGTAGTATATTCGAATGGAAAATTTTGGAGTTTGTGAAACTATACATTAAAAATATGGTCTGTATTCGTTGCCAGATGGTAGTGAAATCTGAGTTAGAAAAACTCGGATTGCATCATATTTATGTTAAAATTGGGGAAGCAAAAATTAAAGAGGATATTTCAACAGAACAAATTCAGCATTTAGATAAAGCTCTAAAAAGGTCGGGATTAGAGCTAATGGATAATAAAAAAAGTATTCTTGTCGAAAAAATTAAAACTGCTATTATTGAACTAGTGCATTATACCGAAGAACAGATCAAGGTAAATCTTTCCGATTACCTAAGCGAAAAACTTAATTACGATTATACCTATCTTGCTAATCTATTTTCGGAGGTTAAGGGTACTACCATTGAAAAATTTTATCTAAATCATAAAATAGAAAGAGTTAAAGAATTAATAATTTACGATGAACTTAATCTTTCCGAGATAGCATATAAAATGCATTATAGCAGTGTTGCTCATTTGTCAAATCAATTTAAAAAGTTTACAGGACTTACACCTTCTCATTTTAAAGAATTAAAAAATAAGCGACGAAATACACTTGAAGATGTGTGAATGATGTAACATATTTATATAGTTGTGTAATGATATCGGAAATGTTGAGGCATATCTTTGTAACTTGGAAAAAATACTCGTGAAAAATTTCGAATTCGAAAAATCGAATACTTATAATTTGGTTGAAATAATAGAATACATACCAAGTTCAGTTATTTGTAAAACGATAATTAAAAAAATAACTGGTAATATCAGTTTAATGGCTATTGATGAAGGTGAGACTTTTGCGGCTAAAATTTCTCCTTTCGATGCTTTTATTCAGATTATTGATGGAGTGGCAGAAATTATTATTAATGAAAAATCATATGTAATTAAAACAGGCCAATCAATTATAATACCAGCGCATGCGTCAAATAAGTTTATTGCTAATAAGCGGTTTAAGATGATCTCTACCATTATTAAAAGTGGATACGAAGAAAATATATTGTATTAAAGCTTCTTGGCTTTATAAAAAGATATAATTTAATTCATGAACTAAAAATTAGAAATCATGTCAAAAAGTAAAGAAGGAAAACCGAAAAATGATAAAAAAGTAGCTGCTAAAAGCCTTAAAGAGAAAAGAGCTGCTAAAGCTACAAAGCGTGCTAACAAAACTAGAGTAAGCGAACTTTAACATATCAAAATCTTATAATCAATACTGATAAATAAATTAAAATTAAATATATGAGTGAAAAAAAAGCACATGTTTTTCAATCTCCCAATTTGAACAATTTTCAAAGAGTTGAAATTGATCACAAAACAATAATTTTTATTGCAATAGGAGCGGATCCGGTAAAAGCTAAGGCGCGTTACTTGGAACAGATTAATGCAAAATATGTTAAGAAGTAAGAATAATTATTGAGGTTTAATAAAACTTTAAGCGAATATCTGAAATATATTGAAAAGAAAATTTAAAAATTACAAAATCTAAAATGCATCACGTTAAAATTACTGAAATTGTAATTTATGCTAGTCAATATTAATTGATACGGGTCTAGGTATATTTATACCGACCCGTTTATAAAATTAATTGAAAGCAAACAAAAAGAAAATATAGAAGGTGAGGCAGTTTATGCAAAAATAGACCAACCTAAATATTGGTAGGCATATAAAATGGAATAATAAACTAACAAAAATCAACTCGTACTTGAATCCAAGTATAAAATCACGCCACCAATTAAGCTAAATGTAATATACCAGAGGTTTTTTAGAAAAGCATATTATTAATCATATTTCGACAAGCTCAATACGACATGTAACTGAAATACAGTTTGTCACATTGTGCCTGCCTGACAGTGGTCAGGATTGTCGTAGTGTTTTTATAATTTATATTGCTTTTTGGTCAAGCTCTAATTGAAATTACTTAGTGTCCACAAGAAAACAGTTTTTTTCAAGTCTTTGATAAGAAAACGTCAAAGACATTCCGATGTCTATCGGAATATGAAGTGTTGGAAACCAAGGAGTTTACTTTCGTAAGTGCGATGTACTGAACTTGTCGAAGTAACAGTTTTCAATACGAGTGTAACGCAGAACCTTGCGAAGCTCACGAACACAAATTTATAAGTTTTAAACTTGTGAGTAATTTGGGGTTTTCTTGCAAAGACTACTTAAATCAAGCCAGTATTTGTACAGCATATAATCGAAAGTCAATATTAATTTGGTTAAATCATTCATTATTGGAATCAGAGATTAATTTAAATTACAAAAAATGAAAGTAAAAGCGCTAGTATTTAGTGAAAATGAATTTGGGAAGTTAGATGGTAAAGTTGCAAATGGCCTTGCAAGACACTCTGAAAAATATGATATAGTTGGTATTATTGATAGTACAAAGGCAGGAAACGATGCCGGAGAATTCCTTGATGGAATAAAAAATGGAATCCCGATATTTAAAAGTATTAGTGACGCTATTAGCAATTTAGGTGAAGTTCCAACTTATTTTATTTATGGTATAGCACCATTGGCTTCATTTCTTGATGCAGAGCAAAAAGAAATAATTTTCACTGCTATGAAAAGAGGTATGAACATTGTTAATGGACTGCCTGAATTTTTTACTGATAATCAAGAATATATACAAAAGGCTATAGAATACGGAGTAAAGATATTTGATATAAGAAAACCCCCGGCAAGAAAGGATCTACATATATTTAGAGGATTAATTTCTAAAATAAAAACTCCGGTAATTACCGTTTTTGGTACAGATTGCGCTGTAGGAAAAAGAACAACTACAGTAAAACTTGTTAATGAATTAAGAAAAAAGGGACTTAAGGCAGTTTTTATAGCAACCGGTCAAACAGGAATTCTTCAAGGCTCAAAATACGGGCTGGCAGTTGATGTTCTAACCTCAGGATTTGCAACAGGTGAAGTTGAACATGCAATCCTGGAAGCTCAAAAAATAGAAAATCCTGATATTATTATTGTTGAAGGACAAGGAGCCTTAAGTCATCCTGCATTTACATCATCAAGCGCTATTCTTAGAGGAGCAATGCCAAATGCTGTTATCTTGCAACACCCTCCAAAGAGAATAAATCATTGCGATTATCCCAATATTCCGATGCCTACATTGGAAAGTGAGATAGAATTAATAGAAGCATTTTCTAAATCAAAGGTAATTGCAATTACGCTTAATCATGAAGATATGACAGATGATGAAGTGAAAAACAAAGTAGTAGAGTATGAATATAAATATGATTTACCAACGACAGATGTATTAAAGTTTGGATGTGAAAAAATCATTGTAAAATTATTTGAAACATTTCCAGTATTACTAAAGGCTGAGAATCTGATATGGCAACCCCAAGAATAGAGATAAACCTTGGTAAAATTGGGCATAATATAAAAACCCTGAAGGAATTGTATGCTTCAAAAGGGATTAATATAATTGGTGTTACTAAGGCGATTTGCGGAAATTCTGATATTGCTGATATCTTTGTAAAAAATGGAATAAGTATTCTTGCTGATTCCAGGATTAGCAATATTAGAAAGATGCGCACCGAAGGTGTAAAAGCTCAATTCATGTTACTACGAACACCTTTGCTTAGTCAAGCCGAAGAGGTTGTGAAATATGCCGATATTAGCTTAAACTCAGAAATCTCAGTTGTTAAAAGACTTTCTAAGTTTGCGGTAGAGCAAAATATAAAGCATAAAATCATATTAATGCTTGAACTGGGAGACCTAAGAGAAGGGATAATGCCTTCAGATGTAGATAGCACCATTGAGCAGATTTTAGAACTGAAAAGTATTGAGCTTGTGGGTTTAGGAACTAATTTAGCTTGTATTGGAGGCATAAATCCTGATGAGGAAAAAATGAATTATTTATCTACCCTTGCCAGTAATGTTGAAGAAAAGTTTGGATTAACATTAGACTTTGTTTCCGGCGGAAACTCAGCCAATTACGATTGGTTTATGTCGACTAAAAATATTGAAAGAATTAATAATCTGAGAATAGGGGAGTCCGTCTTTTTAGGACGAGAAACGCTACATCGGAATCCAATCCCGGGCTTATTTACCGATGCATTTACCTTGGTAGCAGAAGTAATTGAATCAAAAACAAAACCATCTTTACCTTACGGAGAAGTTTCTCAGGATGCTTTTGGAAATATCCCTGAGTTTAAAGATATTGGCCTGATAAATAGAGCAATATTAGGCATCGGATTGCAAGATGTTATGATTTCCGGATTAACACCCAAATTGGATCTTGAAATTATTGGAGCCAGTAGTGACCTTATCATTGTTAATTCAAAAAAAATAAAGCATAAAGTAGGAACGGAATTAGAATTTAATCTGAGTTATGGAGCATTGCTCTCAGCCATGACATCACCTTATGTAATTAAAAAGACCAGCGATTATTTAAATGCTCATGAATATTGCGAGTCGGTTGAAAAGAAATACCGTAAGCATCTGCAACTTCTTCAAACAATCGAAATTAGAGAAAATAATTCTCCTTTAATAAGTCTTAAAGATTCCGGGTTTAATTTAATTTATGAACCATCTGTACAGAAAGATTATCAATACCTGGTTAGAGAAGAAGTGTATGAAAAAATAGGAAGAATAAGCAGAATTTTAGATGAGCAGGATAAAACATTGATTATTCGTTCCGCTTGGAGATCTTTCGCACATCAAAAACAATTGTGGGAAGAAAAGGTTGAATTTATGCAGAAAGAACATCCAAAACTCGAAATGGAAGAAATTAAAGAAAATGTTTCCTATTTTATTGCGCCACCTTCCAAATCATTGCATGCGACCGGAGGAGCAGTAGATGCTTTAATTTATGATTTAAAAAATGACTTTGTAATGGATTTTGGAACGAATGATGGACTGAAAATTGATCTTAATGATAAATGTTATCCATACCATCCTTTTATTCCGGCACTTGCAAAAAGAAACAGAGAATTGCTAATTAATTTATTTGAAGAAGAAGGTTTTGTAGTAGACCTAAAAGAATATTGGCACTTTGATTATGGCAATGCAGGTTGGGCTATTGCAAAAGGAGAAAACCAATCAATATATGGAATTATCGAAGCATAGTTTGCGATTCCCATACGAATTCCATAAAAATAGTATGTCCAAAAAGCTAGTTTTAAAACAAAAACACTTCCACTGACGCATTATTGCAAGCTGATTGATAGAAAGTTGTCATACTGAGCTTGTCGAAGTATAGACAACTTTTGGACTTTTTGGACACCCTCTTTTTTTATATTTTAAAGCCATAATTTAACTGAACATTAAAATTTGAAAAAATTAATGTTTGTTGCGTATTTAAGAAACAATATTAATGTCAGAATCCAAGTAAACCTTAAATATTCTGTATTTTAATGTTTACTAAATAAAAAATCGGAGGTCATCACTATTACTTAAATCTTGAAATATAAAGTCTAGTACTTTTAACATTAATGTTCAGAGATATTAAGAAATTGAACACAAAACAAAGACATGTTCACTAAATGCGCAAAAAATGAACATGATGTTTGGTTTTTTAAATAATTGGACATATATTTACGATATGTTCAATAAATAGTGATAAAATGGACGCGATAAAAATGTTTGACAGAACAAAACCATATAATAACTTACCTTTATTACCACCAAAAGAGGATATTATCGATAAAGACATTTTACTTGAGTGGGGTTTAGCAAGTAGAAATTTAGCGGAATTAAATAAAAATTTATATAGATTACCCAATCCTGCGATGCTTATTAATACGCTAACATTACAGGAAGCTAAGAGTTCTTCAGAAATTGAGAATATATTTACAACAGAAGATGAATTATATAAAGCAGTATCAGATTCTCTAAAAGAAGAAAATGCATCTCCAAACACAAAGGAGGTTCTCAGATATAGAGAAGCATTATGGGCTGGATATAATAATATACAAGATAAGAAAGAAGTAAGCTTAACAACAATTCTACAAGTTTATCAGAAAGTTAAAAACACAACTCAGGAATTGCGTTCTCCTCAATCACAGGTAGTTATTCGCAGAGGAAATAGTGATTTAAGAGCAGGAGAAATTATTTATATACCTCCAAGAGGAGAAACTATTCTTAAAGAACTTATCAATAATTTTATTAAATACCTTGCTGATAATAAAGAATATAATACTGATCCATTGTTAAAAATGGCCATAGCTCATTATCAGTTCGAAGCAATTCATCCATTTTCAGATGGGAATGGAAGAACAGGACGAATTATAAATTTATTGTATTTGGTTAATCAAAATTTACTTTCTCAGCCAGTATTATATCTCAGTAAGTATATCATTGAAAATAAAGATGATTATTATTTTAAATTAGGAGCAGTTACTCAAAGGGGAGAATGGAAACCCTGGTTGCTTTATATGATGAAAGCAGTTCAGGATACTGCATTATATACGAATCATTTAATTGATGAAATTGTATTACAAATGGATGCAACCCTTGAATATGGAAAAGAAAAATTAAAATGGTATAATAAAGAGATAAATGAAGCTCTCTTTATGCAGCCCTATATAAAGCCAAAACTTCTGGGCGATATATTGGAACGTTCAAGTCGAACAACCCTTTCAAAATATATGCAAGAACTAACAAAACTCGGTATTTTAAGCCCTAAACAAGATGGCAAAGAAGTCTATTATTTAAATAATGATTTAATTAGAATTTTAGAGGGATAGTTCTTAAATAAAAAAGACTCCTGGTTTCCTAGAAGTCTTTATGTGCCTGTGGGTCCACCAGGCCTCGAACCAGGAACCCCCTGACAGTTAGGATGCACTAACCAGCAACGTACTAGTAAAAAAAAAGATCAATATTTCTACTAATTCTTTTACTTAGCGTTCTTATTTTATTTTTTACCAATTACTGAATCCTTTTTCTTTTGAATAATCTCTTTTTAATGGTTGTCCCATTAATTTGATGCGATAAAGAATATCAGCAGATTGCTCAACTCCTGTAAGTACTCCTAAAGCATCCTCTAAAGTAATTCCTTTGGCAAATACACCGTGTGCCCGTACTATCATTGCAGGATAATTTTTCAACGTAGATGCAACTTTTTCAGCAAGTTCATAGGATCCAACAGGAACATCACATTCTACAACCGGAATTTTTTTGTATATAAGCATTCCTTCTGCATCTATGCAGGTAATTTCATCTTCTACCATAGATAAAGCTGTACATGCAGGAGTATGAGCATGCACAATCGCCATGGCATCAGTTTCTTTGTATATATTACGATGTACATTAGATTCGGTGCTGGCTACAAGCCCGCTATGCGCATCTTCTTCTTCCAAATCAATAATTACCAAATCTTCGGGCTGCAACCAACCTAACATAGCTGATCGCCTTGTAATAATAATTTTGCCTCCGCTTTTCATGGAAATGTTTCCAGAATAACTGCTGTTGTAACCCCTGTTACTTAGGTCTTTGCCTACAAGGTCAAAACTATTAAATGTTTCTTTATCTATCATAGTTAATTATTTAACTCTATTATGCCTAACTCCAATAATTTTTTTTGCTCGGGTATCCCTTGCTCATTCCAACCTCTTACATTGTAGTATGATTTCATCATATCATCAAGAGGCACAATCCTGTCTTTCGATAAACCTTCTTTAAATGGAACGTTTTTAAAACGATCCGGTAAATTGTCCTCTTTATTCGTAAACCCGGCTTTTATATTAAACAGTCTTTCCAGATTATAAATTCTTTCCCCTATTTCCAATAATCTGCTAATGTTAAAATCGTAACCGGTAATTGCTGTTACAAAACGTGATTGAAAATCAAATCCCAACGCATAACCAACGAATTTACAACAAACCAAACTATCTTCCACAGCACTTTGATTTTGTTTTAGAACCAATAAGTCTGGCTTTCCTTGTTGTGTAAAGCGAGGCACCCTTTTGGGAGCTGAAAATAATTCCATAGCCGCAAGGTATCCGCTAAGGTGACAGCCTCCACGGTTGCTGGTTGCATAACCCAGAGCATGGCCAAAAGCTCCTCTGGGATCATAAGCCGGAATTTCTAAGCCTTTTACCTGAATAGCTGTTTCCGGATCTCCATATTTTTCAGCCAGTAGTTTAGAACCTTCAGCCAATTCTTCTCCAACACCCTTACGATATGCAGTGTTTTTAACAGTTTCTATTAAAATATCCTCATTGCCGAATTGCATCTGTGGATAAGGAAACAATCCTTTTTCCTGCAGTTCCATTGCACACGAAATGGTAACACCCATAGAAATAGTATCCAAACCTAAACTATTGCAATAATAATTGGCCTGGGTTATTTTTAATAGATTAAATATTTCGCAATTGGCGCCTAGTGCCCATACCGATTCGTATTCCGGGCCCTTGCCTTTCATACCACCAGCTTTTGTATATCGCCCGCAACGTATGGAACAGCCATAACAAGCTTCCGATTTGCTAAATATTTCTTTTCGGATAGCCTCTCCTCCTGTCTTATCCGCCTCCTTATGAAATCCTTTTTTAAAGTTACGTATGGGTAACATTCCTAAACTATTAGTAACATGCAATATTCCTGCTGTCCCGAACAAAGGTAAAGCAGCGCGAGTTATAGGCAAGGCTTTAATTTTATCTTGTGCCGATTTTGCATAAGTTTTTAATAGCTCTTCGTTATGAACAGGTGTTTTTTGTTTTCCATTTTTAACCACAATGGCTTTTAAATTTTTTGAACCCATTACCGCACCTACTCCTCCACGCCCAAATGCCCTTCCTCCATCGTTCATTATCGATGCAATCCTTACTAGGTTTTCTCCTGCCGGCCCTATCATTAAAGAATGGCTTCTATCACCTTCAATCTTTTTTATTTCTTCATAGGTTTCTTCTGTATCCAAATTCCAAAGTGCATTTCCGGATTTAATACTTATACCCTTTTCACCATCAACAACTAAATAACAAGGCATGTCGGATTTTCCTTCAACAATTAACCCGTCAATACCGCAACGCTTCAAACTAAAACCAAACATGCCTCCTGTGTTTGAATAAAATATTGTTCCCGTTAAAGGAGATTTTGTAACTAGCGACATTCGGCCACTTGTTGAAACTGAAGTTCCTGTAATAGGTCCCACGGTAAAAACAAGAATATTTTCTTTACTTAACGGATCCGTTTTTGGAGAAACCTTATCTGTAAATAATTTTACGCCCAATCCTCTACCTCCAAGGTAATCCTCATATATCTTATCCTCTAATTCTAAGGTTTGTTGTTTTCCGGAACTGAGATTTACAATAAGTATTTTATTGAATAGACCTGTCATATAAATATTATTATTTAGTAATTTGCTTTTTAATACAATCCAAATTTAATAATTATCGGGTATGCATTTACATCCTGTAGTTATTTTTTATTTTTGAAGAAGCAAGAAATGGAATTTTCAGATTTTTTTGTGGCTTATGATTGTTGCTATGGCAATATTATGCTTATTAATTAAATAATTTGCGTGCAAAAAAAAAGAGGTTATAAAGTATTATTTATAACCACTTGATTGCCTGTGGATCAATCTGGGCTCGAACCAGGGGCCACCTGAGAATGAGTTTCCTAAATTAAGTGTGATTTGAATTTAAATAATTGATTCCTTCAGGCAAAATAATTGCCTCAAAAGTTACTTCACTACTCACATTTGTAGTCCAACCGAAAAATCCTCCAATTTCGTAATAGGGTTTTGCATCAATAAAGAGTTTCTCACTTAACTCCATTAAAACTAATCCTTTTTCTTCATCACTTAGATCTTTTAAAATCTGATCTACGCTATGAAATTCTCCATCTTGGTGTTCATTTAAATACTTTAACACCGTAATCGACATGCTGTTATTCATTTAAAAATATTGTTGGTTAATATTATACAAAAATACGAAATACCCTTCTTGGGTATTTTTTTACTAATATTGATATGGAAGCCATAGTTCGGCAGCATGTAAAAAGGCAAATGGCGTGCGTATTTCATACAAAACATACTTTTGCGTGTATTTTTCTCAACTGGCAATTGTTTTTCAGAAAAATTAAGATATTTTTGCACTTGTAAAAGCGTTCATTAATTACAAAAAAACATGAAAAGCGTTCATATTTCATACAATGCGTCTGTTTTTCACGGACGGACTATTCCTGAAGAGGGAAGTATAGAAGGTTATGCAGCAATTATTAATGCCTATAACCTTAAAGTACCTATACCGGAAGTTATTTCACTCATAAGCACTAAAAACAGGAAATACAAAATTGATGCATGGAATGTATTAACTCCAAAACATAAACCTGAGGATTCTTTGTATGGTCAGTTAATATTCGCATTCAAGTACGAAGGGGTAAATTTATTAGTGCTTAAAAAACTCTTTGAAAAACTAGCAGAAAAAGATATAATGGTGCTGGTACAAACAGAACCTACAGGGCAGTATAGTCGAAAAATATGGTTTTTGTATGAATGGCTTCTAAATAAAAGAATAGAAATACCTGATGCCGATACCAAAATAAAATATACTGTATTAGTGGATGAAAAGCTTCAGTATGTTATTGCAGGTGGTGAGAAATCAATACGTCATCGTGTCATTAATAATTTAACCGGTACAAAAGATTTTTGTCCTTTAGTACGAAAGACTCCGAAATTGGAACAATATATTGCGGCTGATTTTGCACAGCAAGAAAACAGTTATCTGAAAAACATTCATAAGGATATTTTACAACGTGCCTCAGCCTTTTTATTGTTAAAAGATTCTAAAGCATCATTTAGTATCGAAGGTGAAAGCCCCAAAAGTCAAAGAGCTGCACGTTGGGGAAAGGCAATAGGACAGGCAGGTGTGAACGATTTAAGTAAAACAGAACTTCTTCGTTTGCAGCAAGTTGTTATAGCTAACGCTCGCTTTTTAGATATGGGATTTCGCCAAAAAGGAGGTTTTGTTGGCGAACACGATCGTAATACAGGAGAACCTATTCCAGACCATATATCTTCACACTGGAAGGATTTAAACCAATTAATTGATGGTTTGATAGCTACTTCAAAACAGTTATTGGAATCAGAAACAGATGCTGTTATTGTTGCAGCAATTATTGCTTTTGGATTTGTTCTTATTCATCCTTTTGAAGATGGAAATGGAAGGATTCATCGCTATCTGATACATCATGTGTTGGCAAAAAAAAGGTTCTCGCAACAAGGAATTATATTTCCTGTTTCTGCTTCAATTTTGGATCATATTGATAATTATCGTAAGGTGTTGGAATCTTATTCATATCCTTTATTGGATTTTATTGAGTGGAAAGGAACAAACGATCATAATGTTGAAGTGCTTAACGAAACAATAGATTACTATCGTTATTTTGATGCAACCAAACAAGCTGAGTTTTTATATGATTGTGTGCTGGATACTATTGAACATATAATACCTGATGAAATAAAATATCTTACCTGTTATGATCAGTTTAAAAGGTATTTGGAAGATGAGTTTGATATGCCTGATAAATCAGTGGCATTAATTGTAAGGTTTTTAGAACAGAATGAAGGAAAACTATCAAAACGTGCTCAAGACAATGAATTTGTAGCTCTTACCAATGAAGAAGTTGTTAAAATTGAAGATAATTACAAGACTATTTTTTACAAAAATAAAGGAGCAAATAACATTGGCAAGAACCCCATAAAAAAAGACTCCTAGTTTCCTAGAAGTCTTTTTGTGCCTGTGGGCCCACCTGGGCTCGAACCAGGGACCCCCTGATTATGAGTCAGGTGCTCTAACCAGCTGAGCTATGGGCCCTATTTATCTTACGATAAATTTGGGATTGCAATATTAACGATTTGTTATTAATTACACAATACTTTTTGAAAAAAATCAAAAAATATTTTTACTTTTTTTCAATTCTCTTGAGAGTTGCTAATAATAAGTCAATAACATTATGCACATTTTGATTGAAAATTTCCAGTACAGCCTCCCATGTAACCGGTTCTTCATCGGTTTTCCAACAATCATAATCGGTACTCATGGCAATAGATGCATAGGGTAGTCCTATTTCGTTCGCAAGTATAGCCTCAGGAGCAACAGACATATTAATAATATCAGCACCCCACAGTCTAAACATATTTGATTCTGCTCGTGTCGAAAATCTTGGCCCTTCAATACTAACTACCGTTCCACTTTTATGGTATTTAAGTTTTAGTTCTTCGGCCGATTGGATAAGTAAGTTTCTTAAATTTGAATCAAAAGGATCAGCCATTGGAGTATGTTTCATTTCTCCCTCCTCGAATTTATCAAAAAACGTAGTTTTACGATGTTTTGTAAAATCAATAAACTGATCAATAATTACCAGGTCACCACGTCCAATTTCTTCACGTAAACTGCCACAAGCGGTTGTAGTTAATATAAAATTACAGCCCTGTTCTTTCAAAGCCCAAATATTAGCACGATTATTAACCTGAGTTGGTGGAATAGTATGTTTTTTACCGTGACGCGATAAAATAACAACATCGATATCTCCGATTTTTCCACATGTTAATTCCGATGTAGGTTCACCAAAAGGAGTATCCACTTTTATAATTTTAGGTGATTTTAAAATGTTAGGATCTTCTAAACCTGATCCACCAATAATTGCAACTTTTGTCATTTTTATAATTTATTAAAGTAATTTAATATTATTTCTTCAGCTTCAAATAAGGATTTGCCATAAGCAATTATTCCTTCCCGATGTCCGCCCATTATAATTATTCCTGAATCTTGATTTGCTAATTTTTTTATTTCCATTGCAATTTCAGGAGTTCCAAATTCAGCTTTTTTATCCGTAGTAGGCAAATCGTCTAAATATCTGCTCCACATGGTTTCATGATGTATATGAATAACAGTATTAACATCTAAGTTGGTTTCATAAATTGTAGCATGTGTTAACGATTCTGATGAAACTTTATTTAGGCCTTCACAAAGAACACTATTTTTATGAATATTATAATCTTTTACTAAAGAATAGTGTTTTTTAGTAAGATTTTTAAAATTACCAGTTGCAGAACCCGAAATAATAAATTCATTCTTATTATTTCGAATACTAATATTTCCAAAGCCAATTCCATCAGGATAAGCACCAATTAATCCTAACTTGTAAAATTTATTGCGATATGAATTTATTTGAAGGAAGTCCTTATCGTTAAAGTCAAAGTCTTTTTCTTCCCAACTCAAATTAAATTTTATATATCCTTCATCGTGTTTAGTCATTCTTAAAATGTACTTTAGTTAGCTGTTCAAAAATTTGTAACATGTCATCCCCAACTTGATTAGGGATCTCGTAATTCATTATTTATAATTAAATTAAGAGATTCCTTTTTTAAAGGGAACTATTCTCACGAACGAAGTGAGTAATGACAAAAAGGAAATTTTTAGACACCCTCCTTTGTATTATTTTTTCAAATTCTCAATATCCTCTTTATTAGCATTACAAACACCATTTTCAGTAATAATAGCAGAAACATATTTCGCAGGAGTAACATCAAATCCGTAATTTAAAACAGGACTATTTTCAGGCATTACCCTAACTTTAGTAATTTGATTATTATTCCAACCTTCAACATATTTAACTTCATCCTCATCACGCTGTTCAATAGGGATTTCATTAATACCGTCATTCATATTCCAATCTATTGTAGACAATGGTAATGCAGCATAAAATGGAATCTTATTATCATGAGCAGCTAAAGCCTTTAAATATGTTCCAATTTTATTAGCAACATCTCCGTTTGAGCTTGTTCTGTCACTACCAACAATTACCATATCCACCATGCCTTTTTGCATCAATAAACCACCGGTATTATCTGCAATTACAGTATGTGGAATTCCTTGCTGATCCATTTCAAAAGCAGTTAAACGTGCACCTTGATTTCGTGGCCGGGTTTCATCAACCCAAACATGAATTTTTATTCCTTTTTCGTGAGCCAGATAAATAGGAGCAGTAGCAGTCCCATAATCTACACAAGCAAGCCAACCCGCATTACAATGTGTTAAAATGTTTACCGTATCTCCTTTTTTAGCTTTACTAATTTTTTCGATTAAAGGAAATCCGTTTTCTCCAATTAATCTGCAGTTTTCAATTTCATCAAGCTTTAACTGATTTGCAGTTTCAAGCGCAATTTGAATTTTATCACTTAACGATTTACCAGCGTTAGTTTTTTCCAATACTAAATCAATTGCAAATTTTAAGTTAACAGCCGTGGGTCTCGAAGATTCCAAAAATAGCCCTAAATCTTTAATTTCTTGATTCAGGTTTTCAGAATCATTTAAACCTAAGAACCCAAGATACATTCCATAAGCAGCTGCAACGCCAATTAAAGGAGCACCACGTACCCACATTTCTTTTATTGCAGTATAAGCATCTTGTATTGTTTTTAAATCTTGAGTTTTAAATTCAAAAGGCAATAATCGCTGATCTATAATTTGAATCGTTTTAGGATCATTTTTCTTAAGCCAAATTGTATGGTAATGTTTTCCGTTTATGTTCATCGATGTAAATTTTTGATAAAAGTATGGAAAGATAGGCAAATGTTTAAATGTTTTTTAATTTTGAGCATCAAAATATAAAAGATCTATATAAATGAATAAAGTTAAAAATATCATATTTGATTTAGGAGCCGTAATTATCAACATTAATCCGGAACTTACTGCAAAGGCAATGAAAAACCTTGGATTTAATGATTTTGAGAAAAGTTATTCTTTATTTAAACAAACAGACATATTTGATAAATTAGAAAAGGGCTTGATTAATGCGGATTATCTTAGAAATGAGTTGAGGAAGCAAGTCAAGAGTGAGATTGCGGATCAGAGTTTCGATAAAGCTTGGGGAAAAATGCTACTTGATTTTCCGAAAGAACGAATTAATTTATTAAAAGAACTAGGGAAAAAATATAATATATATTTATTGAGTAATACAAACGCTATACACTACAAACAGTATATACAAGCGTTTATTGATCAATATGGATTTGAATTCAACAGTTTATTTGTAAAAGCATATTATTCGTTTCAAATGGGAATGCGAAAGCCTGATGTTAATATTTTTGAATTTGCTTTATCCGATAGTAAACTATTACCAGGAGAAACTTTGTTTATTGATGATTTGAAGGTAAATATAGAATCAGCAAAAAGTACAGGATTACAAACAATGTTGGTTGATATTGCAATAGGAGATGATATTGTAAATTTACTAGATGGATTTTAGAATCCAAACCGATTTAATATTTGAGCTTTCACGCAGACTATAAAGTTTTGTTAAAGCCTCGGTTTCATCGGTGTAAGAAAAAATTGCAATTCGAATAAGATTTTCCCCTGAACGAATTATTACGGGTTCGTAACCTTTATCTCTAAGTTTAGATGAAAATACTTCAGCATTTTCTATCTTTTTAAAACTACCAGCAATAATATGAAACTCTGAATATTTTGGTTTAGGCGCTTCCTTTTCAGGTTCAGTATAAAACAAGGCATCCTTTTTATCTGTATTTTCATCAATCGACTGATTAATTAATGCCTTTACACTATCAGCTTGTGCAATACTATCCAGATTTTTTTCAGGAGTATTAATTATAATATTATTACTTGACTCAGGATTGGGTTTTTCGTTTGATGATATTAAGCTAAAATCTGTATAACCTTCTGTTAAAAACCAACTTAAAGTAAGCAAACATAAAAATACAATTGCCGAAGAACTAATAAAAATTAATTTTTTATAAGATTTTTTTTGTTTGACAGGTTTAACCGCTTTAGCAACATTATTTTGCGGATTTACAATTAGTTTTGTTTTTACACTTGTTAAACCAAATGAATCGCTCAGTAAATTTGATGTTGTATCCTGTTCAAAAAGGATTTCTTCATTAACATTTTGAGATAAACTCCCTATTTCAGGAAAATCAATTTTCTCTCCTTTTATCAATCTTGTCTTAATATCTTTTACAAAATCCTCAAGATTTTTTATTGATTTTTCTTTATCGATATTTTCCTTTTCTGAAATAAACTCAATTAAAAGATTATCGTGATAAGAATATTTAGGATTAAATGTTATTTTCTTTGAGGGAGGAATAAAACTATTTTCATTAACATCAAAAGCAGCAGACTCATATTCAGATACAAATCCACCTAATCCGGGAATTACAACTCCTTGATTTGTAAACAATAATTCTTTTATGTAATCTTTTATTTTCAATGCGAATTTTAAATTGAAACAAATATATAGAAAATTATGTTCCGACCAATAGCATTGAAAGCACTATTAATAAACATTTCATCAATTAATTAATATAAATGTACTTAGTGTCTGTAAGTAAACAGCCTTTTTTCAAGTCTTTAATAAGAAAACGTCAAAGACAAGGCTTTCAAACTTAGCGTTAGCGATCTCTTGAGCGATAGCGAAAAACTTTTGGAAACCAAGGAGTTTACTTTTGTAAGTGCTATGTGCTGAGCATGTCGAAGTAACTGTTTTTAACACAAGAGTAACGCAGAACCATGCGAAGCTCAAGAACAAAATTGTATAAATTTTATACTTGTGAGTAATTTGGCGTTTTCTTACAAAGACTACTTAGTGTCTGTCCATAAAGTAAGAGTCTTGTTCAGAATGTTCGATTTTGAGGCTTGCGAAATTGCAAAAATCAAGGAGTTTACAATTGTAAATGACTGTTTTTGAAATGAGCGTAACGAAAAAATCGGACTTTATGGACAGACTCTACTTAGGGGCTTAGCAGATTTGTATATAAGTTAATAATAAGGATTGCTAATTTTGAGTTTTATAAAAATAGCAGCTTAGCACTTTATTTAAAGAATTATATGATTAAATTAGCAAACCATTAAATATGAATTGTATATATGAATAAATTAATACTGGTTACAGGAGGTACGGGATATATTGGTTCTCACACAGTAGTTGAATTAATGAATAATGGTTTCGATGTTGTAATTATCGATAATCTTTCTAATTCTGAGAAATCAGTATTAGATGGAATATCTGAAATAACCGGGCGTAGACCTTATTTTGAGCAATTTGATATTTGTGATAAAGAAAAATTGGATAATTTTTTCAAAATTTACAAAAAACTCGATGCAATAATCCATTTTGCAGCATATAAGGCAGTAGGAGAGTCAATCGAAAAACCTTTAATGTATTACCAGAATAACCTTACAACCCTAACTAATTTGTTGGAATGTATGGTAAATTATAAAATTCCGAATTTTGTTTTTTCTTCATCGGCAACAGTTTACGGACAGCCTGATGAATTACCTGTAACGGAAAAGGCTTCATTTAAACCAGCCGATTCTCCCTATGGTAATACGAAACAAATTGCTGAAGATATTATTAGAGATACTGTTAAAGTAAATCCAGATTTAAATGCAATATCTTTACGATATTTTAATCCCATAGGAGCGCATTCTTCAGCTTTGATAGGAGAATTGCCAAGAGGTGTCCCAAATAATTTAGTTCCGTTTATAACTCAAACTGCAATAGGTATTCGCGATGAACTAAAAGTTTTTGGGGATGATTACAATACTTCTGACGGTTCAGCCGTTCGCGATTATATAAATGTGGTTGATTTAGCAAAAGCTCATGTTGTTTCAATTAAACGAATGATTGAAAATAAGATTAAAGCAAATTTAGAAGTATTTAATTTAGGTACCGGAAAAGGATCATCTGTATTAGAAATTGTAAATGCATTTGATAAAGTAACGGGTGAAAAACTAAATTATAAAATTGTAGATAGGCGATCAGGAGATGTTGAATCTGTTTATGCAGATACAAAATACGCAAATGAAGAGTTAGGCTGGAAAGCTCGAATAGGTTTAGAAGAAACTTTACTTTCAGCTTGGAACTGGGAGAAATATATACGAAATAGAAAATAATAAAATGGCAAAAAAAACTATACTTATAACTGGTGGAGCGGGATTTATAGGATCACATGTAGTAAAATTATTCGTGAATAAATATCCTGATTATAAAATAGTTAATCTTGATAAGTTAACTTATGCAGGAAATCTTGAAAACTTAACTGATATACAGAATGCCCCAAATTACGAATTTGTAAAAGGTGATATAGTTGATGATACATTTATTTTTGAATTGTTCAAAAAATATCAATTTGATGGGGTCGTTCATTTAGCAGCAGAATCTCATGTTGATCGCTCTATTGCTAATCCGAATGAATTTATAAAAACGAATATTGTAGGAACAGTTAATTTACTAAATGCAGCACGCAATATTTGGAATGATAATTTAGAAGGGAAATTATTTTACCATATTTCAACCGATGAGGTTTATGGTTCTTTAGGTGATGAGGGTTTATTTGTTGAGGATACATCTTATGATCCCCGTAGTCCATATTCAGCTTCAAAGGCAAGTTCTGATCATTTAGTAAGAGCATATTTTCACACCTTTAAATTGCCAGTTGTTATTACAAATTGCTCAAATAATTATGGCCCAAATCAGTTTCCAGAAAAATTGATTCCATTGGCTATAAATAATATTAAGAAAAAGAAGCAAATTCCTATTTATGGTAAAGGAGAAAATATCCGTGATTGGTTATTTGTTGAAGATCATGCAAACGCAATTGATTTAGTTTTTCATAAAGGGAATATTGGCGAAACATATAATATTGGCGGAAATAATGAATGGACAAATATTAGTCTTATTCATTCATTATGCAAGATTATGGACAACAAGCTTGGACGAAAAGAAGGTGAATCTGCGCAGTTAATAACATTTGTTAAAGATCGAGCAGGACATGATTTAAGATATGCAATTGATTCATCAAAAATTCAAAATGAATTAGGGTGGGAGCCATCTTTGCAATTTGAAGAAGGATTAGACAAAACAGTGGATTGGTATTTGGCTAATTCAGAATGGTTAGAGCATATTTTAAGTGGCGACTATGAAAAGTATTACGAAGGACAATACACCAAGAGATAAAAAAAGGAGAGCAATTTTGCTCTCCTTTTTTAGTATATTTTTTTGTAATTATTCTACAGTAACAGACTTAGCTAAGTTTCTTGGTTGATCTACATTACAACTCCTTAAAACAGCAATATGATATGATAATAATTGCAATGGAACTACCGTTAAAAGTGCAGCTAATTCTTCTCGTGTTTCAGGAATTTCTAAAACATGATCTGCCATATCTCTAATTACTGTGTCTCCCTCACTAACTACTGCAATAACAATTCCTTTTCTTGCTTTTACTTCTTGAATATTGCTAACAATTTTTTCATATGATTTATCCTTTGTGGCTAAAACAACAATAGGCATTTTTTCATCAATTAATGCAATTGGACCGTGTTTCATTTCAGCAGCAGGATAACCTTCCGCATGAATGTATGAAATCTCTTTTAACTTTAGAGCCCCTTCTAATGCCACAGGGAAAAGATAACCTCGTCCTAGATAAAGGAAGTTGGTCGCATCTTTGTATAAATTACTTATTTTTAAATAATGATCATTATAAGTAAGGATTTTTTCAATCTTAGCAGGAATATCATTTAACTCAGAAATAAGTTCTTTATATTTTTCTGGAGAAATGTGTTTCTTTTCAAATCCCAACATCATTGCCATCATAGTTAATACAGTAACCTGAGCAGTAAATGCTTTCGTTGAAGCTACTCCAATTTCAGGGCCAGCATGTGTATAAACACCACCATCAGTTTCTCTAGGAATACTTGAACCTACTACGTTACAAATCCCAATTACAGTTGCTCCTGCTTGCTTAGCTAGTTTTATAGCTGCTAATGTATCTGCAGTCTCACCGCTTTGACTTATAGCAATAACAACATCATCTTCATTAATAATTGGATTTCGATATCTAAATTCTGAAGCATATTCAACCTCCACAGGAATCCTAGCCAAATCTTCTATTAAGTATTCTCCAACTAAACCTGCATGCCAAGACGTACCACAACCAATTATTAGAATTCTTTTAGCATTTAGAAGTTTTGGAAGAACATGATATAAACCACCTAAGTGTATTTCATTCTTCTCAATAGAAACTCTTCCTCTAAATGTATCTAATATGGATCTTGGCTGTTCAAATATTTCCTTTAGCATGAAATGATCAAAACCATTTTTTTCAATTTCTCCTATATCCAAATCAACTTGCTGAACATTGGGAGTTAGTTTGTCATTTTTTAAAGTTTTAAGCGTAAGTCCGTCTTTTCCTAAAATGGCTACATCATCATCATTAAGATATATAACACTTTTTGTATATTCAACTATTGGGGTAGCATCCGAGGCAATAAAATACTCTCCTTCACCTACACCAATAACTAAAGGAC
Organism: Bacteroidales bacterium; assembly: GCA_013138975.1. Taxonomy (GTDB): domain Bacteria; phylum Bacteroidota; class Bacteroidia; order Bacteroidales; family UBA12077; genus UBA12077. The sequence goes on along the minus strand of WTBR01000041.1, from coordinate 46,734 downwards.
TCCCTTTTCTTGCAGCAATTAATTTGTCTGGCTCATCTTTGCACATTATAGCTAATCCATATGCTCCAATTACTTTTGATAAAGCTAATCTAACAGCTATTTCAGCACTTACTTTTCCTTTTAAATAAACATATTCAATAAGGTTTACCAAAACTTCAGTATCAGTTTCTGTCTGAAAAGTATAACCTCTGTCAATTAATTTTTCTTTAAGTCTACTATAATTCTCAATTATTCCATTGTGTATAAGAACAAACTTTCCATTCATTGAAGTATGAGGATGGGAATTAATGTCATTAGGTTCTCCATGTGTAGCCCATCGAGTATGTCCAATACCTATATTTCCGGAAACATCTTCATTAGAAACATATTCTTCTAAATCAGACACTTTCCCTTTTTTCTTAAAAACCTTGATTTGATTATTTAATAATGAGATTCCTGCAGAATCATAACCTCTATATTCAAGTCGTTTTAAACCGTTTATTAGAATAGGATAAGCCTGCTTATTACCTATATATCCAACAATTCCACACATGTATAATTAATGTTTTGTATATGTAACGTTAAGTTTTATATTTTCACTTGATTGAAAGATAACCCTGTGGGGGAAATAAGATTTGTAAAAGATATTTAAGTATAATGAAGGGTCTTCTACATTTCCGTTAAGAATTTTTGTTAAATGTTTTGAAATAAAGAAACGGTAATATCCTTTTTCTTCATTGTAATAACCATCAAAAATTTTTTCTTCAGAATCTTGAATATTAATTAATGTAGAATCATTTTCATTATAATCTAGAAATAAGCTCTTTGGTGGATAAAATAGCTCAAAATTATCATCTTTAAATACAGGAATTATTAACTCTGCATTTAAAATTGAATAAGTAGAATCATCTTGTAGCCACGAATTAATATTTGAAAGAGAAATTTTAGTAGAAATTCCATTAATCCCTTGAAGAAACAATAAATCATCATTTTCAGATTCGGGATTTGTTAAATAATCATTAGCAATTGATGAACTGTAGTCGTAAGTATATTTTGCAAATCCATTACCTTTAGAATAATCTGCTCCAGTAGGCAGTTTATATGTATACATTAAGGAATCATTATAATATAAAACTATTTTTGTGTCGGATGATGCCATGTTCGTAAATAAAACACCTCCAGAAGGATCGGAAGCCTCTGGAATTATTGCTATCCCATTAAAAACTGATGTAAAGGATTCCATATCTGTATAAACAGAAGTGTCAACAGAGGTTAATTTATTAATAAAGTCGTAAACTAATGGAATTTTCACCAATGTGTCTCCACAAAATGAGCTATTAGAACTTATTTTAAATACAGGGTCATAATAAGTGCTTATGTCTGTATTTGACATATACTCACCATCATCATCAATTTCAGTAATTAATTCAAACAAATTAAATGAAATATTATTTAGAGCATCTCCATAAATTGAATCAATATCTAAATATAGATTTGCAGAGTCAATAGAATAATAAACAATAGTGTCGTCGTAAATAAAGGGGAGAAATTGTCCGACATATTCACCTTTAAAATTTCCAAAATAATCATCATTTAATATTCCTAGAGAATAATTGGTTAAATCTGACGTGTATATCGGTTCACCTTCAAAAACATGACCTGTAAAAGTAAAGCTTGTGTCGTAATTATAATTTATTTTATCACTTTGTGGTAATAGTTCTTTTCCAAGAGAACTTGTTTCATTTTCACAAGAATATGTTATTATTAAAATAAAAATAGAAATTATGCCCAAAAATAATCTTGTTATATTTTTAGGTCTAAGTTTTGTATTTTTGTTGTTCATAAGATTTTTATAGTATTTCGTCATAGAAATTTGAGTAAGCTTCAATATATTCCTCTTCATTTTTAAAATCAAGGTAAGGTTTTTTGGAATTTTTAATAAAACTTGAAATTTCAGGATTTATTGCTTCACTGCCAATAATTGTAGCATCAGACATTTCAATAGCAAGCTTGCTCAGGTTAATATAATTAGGATCTTTTAAGATATCAACATCTTTTTTAGTAATGTTTTCATATAATAATTTGTCCTTAAATTCTTTTTTTAAGGGTTTGTCAAAATCATTGTCATATACTGAATATACAATTTTTGAATTTGCAAATAAGGGATCTTCATTATATGCTTTCTTGATATATAACGGCACAAGACTAGTAAACCATCCGTGACAATGGATGATATCTGGAGCCCATCGTAATTTTTTTACAGTTTCAAGAACTCCTCGTGCAAAGAAAATAGTTCTTTCATCATTATCTTCAAAAGGTTTTTCATTTTCATCTTTTAGCATGAATTTTCTTTGGAAGTAATCTTCATTATCAATAAAATATACTTGCATTCTTGCAGCTTGTATTGATGCAACTTTTATGATTAATGGATGATCAGTATCATTTATAATCAAATTCATACCTGAAAGACGAATAACCTCATGCAACTGATTACGTCGTTCGTTTATGGAACCATATTTAGGCATAAATGTCCTAATTTCTTTCCCTCTCTCTTGTATGCCTTGTGGCAAGTGTCTTCCAATTAAAGACATTTTGCTTTCAGGTAGATATGGTGTAATTTCTTGCGAAATAAATAAAACCTTCGTATTTTCCATCTGGGAATTCAAATTAATTTAAACACCGCAAAATTAGTAAAAATTATATTAATCATCAACTAATTACTCTTTCCTTAAACTTATCAAGCTATTATATTGTTATTATTTAAAATATTATTTTTTACTTTGTCGAACTAATTATTTTTTTTATTACAATATTTTATGATAATTATTGAGAATAGTAAAGAACTTTCGGAGAAAGTAACTACTTTAAAAAAAGAGAGTTTGTGTATTGGATTTGTTCCTACTATGGGTGCTTTGCATGAAGGGCATTTGTCTTTAATTGAGTGTTCAAATAAAGATAATGATATAACGATAGTTAGTATTTTTGTTAATCCTACTCAGTTCAACGATAAAGGTGATTATGCTAAATACCCTAGGATTTTGGAAGATGATTTAGAGAAGTTAAAAAAAGTTAAATGTGACATTCTTTTTACTCCTTCTGAAAATAACATGTATCCTTCTGAAGATAATCGAGAATTTAATTTTGGTAATCTGGATAAAGTAATGGAAGGAGAACATCGTCCAGGACATTTTAGAGGTGTTGCATTAATAGTTAGTAAATTTTTTGAAATAGTGAATCCTGATAAGGCTTATTTTGGAGAAAAGGATTTTCAACAGCTTGCTATAATTAAAAGTTTAACTAATCAATTAAATTTTGACATTGATGTAATTTCTTGTCCAATATTAAGAGAAAAAGATGGCTTGGCTATGAGTTCCAGGAATATGTTGTTGACAGCTGATCAAAGAGCAAATGTAAAATTAATCTCAATGACTCTTCTTAATGCTCAAGAAAAAGCAAAATCAATGACCGTTTCAGAAACAAAGGATTGGGTAAAAGAAACAATAAATAAAAATGTTTTTTTGAAAGTTGAATATTTTGAAATAGTTGATTACACTAGTCTTGAACCAATTAGTTCTTGGAATAGTGAAATAGAAAAAGTTGGTTGTATTGCTGTTCAAGTTGGAACAATCCGATTGATAGACAATATTAGATTTTATTCTTAACTTTGCATTAAATCTGTGGAATTATTATGAATATTGAAGTTGTTAAGTCGAAACTACATAAGGTTACAGTAACTGAAGCTAATCTACAATATGTGGGTAGTATTACAATTGATGAGGATTTATTAGAAGCCTCCAATATCATTGAAAATGAAAAAGTTCAAATTGTAAATATCAATAATGGTGAGCGTCTGGAAACATATGTAATTAAAGGAGAAAGAGGTTCTGGAGAAATTTGTTTGAATGGGCCTGCTGCAAGGAAAGCAACCGTGGGTGATGTTATTATTATAATCTCTTATGCTTCAATGGATTTTGAAGAAGCTAAAAGTTTCAAACCTTTTTTAATCTTTCCCGATACTGCAACAAATAAATTAGTCTGAATCATTGAAACGGAAAATCATAAAGACCTTTAATTTTTTTCTTTTCCTAGCTATAGGAATTGCAATGTTATACCTTGCATTTAAGGGTGTTGCTTTTGACACTTTACTTGATGATCTAAAAAATGCAAATTACTACTGGGTACTTTTGTCTATATTTTTTGCATTTATTGGGTATGTTAGCAGAGCCTACAGGTGGAAATTATTAATAGAACCTTTAAATTTTAATCCGCCGGTAAAAAATGTTTTTTATGCATTAATGGTTGGGTATTTAGCAAATTTTGCTTTTCCACGGATAGGTGAGATAAGTCGCTGTGGTTCATTAACAAAAACAGATAAGATTCCAATGGATTCCCTAATTGGAACAGTTATTATTGAACGGGCAATTGATATGATTGTTCTATTATTTTTATTATTTATAGTCTTTATTGCCAAAATAGAATCATTCGGACTTTTTATAAAAGACAATGTTTTTATACCAATGTCAAGAAAGTTAATTAATACCGTTGATTTTTCTATTTATTACTGGTTGCTTATTGTTATTGTTATTAGTTCATCAATTGGGTTAGTTTATTTTTTCAGAAAAAGATTTAAAAGAGTAAGAATTGTTATTAAAATACGAAAAATAATTAGAGGAGTGATCTCAGGAGTTAAAACAGTAACAAAAATGCGAAGTCGTTCTGAGTTTTTATTCCATACTGTTTTAATTTGGTTAATGTATTTTTTAATGACTTATGTGGTTATTTTTTCAATTCAGGCAACACAAGGCTTAAAACCTATTGACGGATTATTTTTATTAGTTATAGGTGGATTGGGAATGGCTGCACCTGTTCAAGGAGGAATTGGAGCATTTCACTGGATTGTTACTATGGCTCTTTCATTATATGGTATTTCGCGAGAAGACGGTCTCGTATTTGCAACTATTCAGCACGAATCACAGGCTGTTTTGGTAATTATCTTGGGTACATTTTCTATTTTAATGTTATTTATTAATTCCCGCCGGAAAAGAAAAAATAATATTTAAATTTACTGATTAATCTTAAAAAGAGATTTTATGGATAAATTGAATATTATTCAATCAAAAATTATTGACATAAATAATATTGAATCATACTTAACTTACTGGAAATTAAAAAATCAAAAAATTGTTTTTACAAATGGTTGTTTTGATATTCTACATCGCGGTCATGTTGAATATTTAGCACAAGCAGCTAACCATGGCGATGTGTTGATAATTGGTGTAAATACTGATAGTTCTGTGAGAAGGATAAAAGGCGAAACCCGTCCTGTTCAAGATGAATATGCACGTTCAATTTTATTAGCATCTTTAAGTTTCGTTTCTGCAATCGTTTTATTCGACGATGATACACCATATAATTTAATAAAAAGAGTGCAACCCGATGTATTAATAAAAGGTAGCGATTATAGTATTAAAGATATTATAGGGTCTGATATTGTTATTGCTAAGGGAGGTAAAGTAATTACGATTGATTTTATTGAAGGATATTCCACAACGTCTATAATTGAGAAATTGAAAAAGGATTAATAATGGCAAAATTAAAATCAGTATTCTTTTGTAAGAATTGTGGAGCAGAATCTTCTAAATGGATTGGTAAATGTCCTTCGTGTGGAGAATGGAATACTTATACAGAACAAGTTATTACTAAGACAAGCAAGCAAAATCAAGTATTATACGAATCAGAAAAACAATTTCCACAAAAAATTTCAGAAGTAAAAAGTAAAAAAGAAGGAAGAATTTCTACAAATATAGGTGAGTTAGATAGAATATTAGGCGGTGGTTTAGTTCCTGGATCAATGATTTTAATTGGAGGAGAGCCAGGCATTGGAAAATCTACTCTTGCATTACAAGTTGCTTTAAAACTACAACATTTAAAAGTATTATATATATCAGGAGAAGAAAGTCCTCAGCAAATAAAAATGAGAGCAGAACGACTAAGTCTTCAAAATGATAATTGTTTTATCTTAAGTGAAACATTATTGGAGAATATTTTTACGCAAACATTAAATGTAAATCCCGATTTACTGATTATAGATTCTATTCAAACACTTTATTCGGATAAAATAGAATCATCTGCAGGAACAGTTACTCAGGTTAGGGAATCAGCGGCGTCTCTGCTAAAATTTGCAAAAGAGAAAAATGTTCCTGTTTTCTTAATTGGTCATATTACAAAAGATGGAAATTTAGCAGGACCAAAAGTTTTGGAACATATAGTGGACACTGTTCTGCAGTTCGAAGGCGATCATAATCATATGTACCGAATACTAAGAACCACAAAAAATAGGTTTGGTTCTACGTCGGAATTAGGCATATTTGAAATGGGTGAAAAAGGGTTAAGAGAAGTTACAAATCCTTCGGAAATATTAATTACTCAATCAGACGATAATTTAAGTGGAACAGCAATTGCATCGACTATAAACGGAGCAAGACCCTTGCTTATTGAAATTCAAGCATTGGCAAGTTCTGCTGCTTATGGTACACCGCAGAGATCTTCTACAGGTTTTGATAACAGAAGATTAGGGATGTTACTAGCAGTGTTGGAAAAACGGGCAGGTTTCAGATTGGCGCAAAAAGATGTATTCTTAAATATTGCAGGTGGAATAAAAGTAGATGATCCTGCTATCGATTTGGCAGTTATTGCCTCTGTTTTATCTTCAAACCTCGATTTGCCAATTGATAAAGATGTTTGTTTTGCAGGAGAAGTTGGTCTAACTGGAGAAATTAGACCCGTTGCCAGAGTTGATCAAAGAATTAGCGAAGCAAATAAATTGGGATTTAAGAAAATTTATATTTCTAAATATAATTCAAAAGGATTAGATCAATCTAAATATAAAATTGAAATTGTTAAAGTTTCTAGAGTCGAAGAATTGTTTAGATCATTATTTAAGAAGAATTAAATTTTGTGAAGTTACTTGAGGTTAAAAATCTATCATTATCGTTTTCAAATAAGCTTGGTAAGACACAAGTTTTAAAGGATATTTCATTTTCTTTATTTAAATCTAAAACACTCGGAATAGTTGGAGAGTCTGGGTCAGGAAAGTCACTAACAGCATTATCAATTTTAAAATTACTTCCAAATAATGCCATTATTGATAAAGGAGATATTTTTTATTTCACTCAGAATAAGAAAGTAAATCTAAATCAATTAAGCGATGAAGAACTGCTTAATATAAGAGGTAAAGATATTTCAATGATTTTTCAGGAACCTATGACTTCGTTAAATCCATCTTTAAGATGTGGAGATCAAGTTCTTGAAATAATAATGAAACATTCAAAAATATCAAGAAAAGAAGCAAAAAGTCAAGTGGCAAAATTATTTGAAGAAGTCAAATTCCCTGATCCCAAAAGAATATATAATAGTTATCCACATGAAATTTCAGGAGGTCAGAAACAACGAGTAATGATTGCAATGGCAATTGCTTTAAAACCATCAATATTAATAGCCGATGAGCCTACAACTGCATTAGATGTAACTGTGCAGAAAACAATTATAGAGTTGTTAAAGCAAATTCAAGTAAAATACCAAATGAGTATAATTTTTATTTCACATGATTTAGGTGTTATATCTCAAATTGCAGATGATGTACTTGTTATGTATAAAGGAGAAGTTGTAGAATTTGGAACGTCAGATCAAATTTTGTTAAATCCGGAGCATCCATATACCAAAGGCTTATTAAATTGTAGACCCGACTTAAATTTCTTAAGAGAACGATTACCTATTTTATCGGATTTTATTGAATCAGTAGAAATAGATGAAAGTACATTTAATGATAATAGAAATAAAAAAAAACCTTCTGAAGAAGTAGTATTAAGTGTAAATCAATTAAATAAAGTTTTTGTATCGAAAAGGAATTTTCTAGGAAAACCCAAACAGCAACAAATAGCTGTGCAGAATTTAAATTTTGAAGTCTTTAAAGGAGAAACCTTAGGGTTGGTTGGGGAGTCAGGCTGCGGAAAAACTACTTTAGGAAGAATTATTGTTCAGTTAATTGAGCAAAGTTCAGGCTTCGTAAAATATAAAGGAAAATTGCTAAATGAACTAACAACAAGAGAACTTAAACAGTATAGAAAAAATGCACAAATAATATTTCAAGATCCGTATTCATCTTTAAACCCCAAATTAATAATTGGTGATGCATTAACCGAACCTCTTATTGTTCACGGTATATGTAAAAATAATACAGAACAAAAAGAGAAGGTCTTTGAAATGTTGAAGAAAGTGAAATTAGATTCGGATAGTTATTATAAATATCCACACGAATTTTCCGGGGGGCAAAGGCAAAGAATTGTAATTGCTCGAGCTTTAATTTTAAATCCCGAATTTATTATTTGCGATGAATCTGTTTCTGCTCTCGATGTTTCGGTACAGGCTGAGATTTTAAATTTACTTAATGATTTAAAAGACGAATTGCAATTAACATATATTTTTATCTCTCATGATTTATCGGTAGTTAAATATATGGCAGATAGAATAATGGTTATGAAAAATGGGGAACTTATAGAAATAAATAAAGCAGATGAAATATATAAATCACCTGCTTCAGAGTATACTAAAAATCTTATTGATTCAATTCCAATTATAAAAAGCAATTAGAAGAATTCGCTATCAAAACTTTCTTGATCAGATTTATTTTCTTCATATTTGTCACAATCCATATCAATTGAAAAATTGATCGGTTCATCAAATTTATCTTCTTGAGTAACGCCAACTATGGTAGAGTCGTTATAAACCTTTTTCATATAAAGTGCCCAAATAGGCAGTGCCATATTTGCTCCTTGACCAAGTGTTATGCCTTTAAAATGGATACTGCGATCTTCGCCACCAACCCAAACACCCGAAACTAAATTTGGAGTAACACCCATAAACCAACCATCTGACTGATTCTGTGTTGTTCCGGTTTTTCCGCCAATTTCGTTGTATAATTCGTATTTAAATCTTACTCTTCTTCCTGATCCGGAACGAACTACACCTTGAAGTAGGTTAGTCATAAGATATGCTGTTTGGGCACTTATAGCCTCGTTTTTGTTGGAAGTAAATTTAGCAAGAATATTTCCATTTTTATCTTCAATTCGTGTAACAAAAACGGGTTCAGAATGTACACCCTTATTCGAAAAAGTTGAGTATGCACTTACCATCTCTGTAAGTGATATATCCGAAGTTCCTAAAAAGATAGACGGAACTGCAGCAATTCTACTTTTTACACCCATTTTACGCATTACATCAATTACCGAAACAGGATTAAATTGTTTAATTAACCAAGCAGAAATATAGTTGACAGAATTTGAAAGCCCCCATTTTAAAGTTACCATTTGTCCATCTTTACTTGATGAGCCGGAGTTTTTAGGAGTCCAGGTTGTGTCATTTAAAATAAAGGTGCTTGGTATATTTGGTACTTTATAACAAGGAGAATATCCTTCTTTCATTGCAAGGGTATATAAGAATGGCTTTATTGTTGAGCCAACCTGTCTTTTGGCTTGCGTTACATAATCGTACTTAAAATGTTTGAAATTTGGACCACCAACATAAGCTTTAACATATCCATTATGTGGGTCAATAGAAATAAATCCAGCTCTTAAATAATTTTTATAATAAAGCAAAGAGTCTAAAGGAGTCATTACAGTGTCAACTTCACCTTTCCATGAAAAAACAGTCATTTTCGTTAGAGAATTAAAAATTGATTTTATTGAATCCTTTTTAACGCCTCTTCTTCGAAGCCTTCTGTATCTTTCAGTCCTTCGAATAGCTAAGTCAATAATATCCTTTAATTCTTCATCACCTAACTCTTCGTAATAAGGAGCATTAGGATTATTTTCTTGTTCCAAATTAAAATCATTCTGCAAGTCTTGACTTAAATGTTCAACTAACGCTTCTTCGGCATATTTTTGCATTCGAGAATCAATAGTTGTATAAATCTTTAAGCCATCTCTATAGAGATCATAGTCAGAACCATCAGGTTTTTTATTCTTTTTACACCAGCCATATAAAGGATTTGTGAGCCATTCAATAGAATCATTTCTATAATCACGATCTGAATAATAATTCTTTTTATTGGGTTTAGACTTATTTAATGTTAATCTTAAATATCCCCTAAAGTAAGTTGCTAAACCAACATTTTGATCTTGGATTTTGTAAGTTAGTTCAATTGGAAGAATACTTAAAGAATCAAACTCTTCATTCGTAATATAATTGTATTTATTCATTTGATTTAGAACAACATTCCTTCTTAGTTTCGATCTTTCGGGATTTCGAACAGGACTATAATAAGTTGGAGCTTTTAATAATCCAATCAGCAATGCAGATTGTTCTGTTTTTAATGAATCAGGAGGTATGTTAAAGTATGTTTTTGCAGCTGATTTAACACCATATGTAATCCCTCCAAAAGGCACTGTATTTAAGTACATTACAATGATTTCGTCTTTGGTGTAATTGCGCTCAAGTTTTACTGCTGTAACCCATTCTTTAAATTTAGAAACGCCAAGATTTAATTTTCTTCCAATAGAAGTTTTGTATGAAGTTGTATCTCTTGGGAAAAGGTTTTTTGCAAGTTGTTGCGTAATTGTACTACCACCACCGGAAGATCTATCATTCATTAAAATAGAGTATACTAATACTCTTCCTAAACCACGTGCATCAATTCCTGAATGTTGATGAAAACGGACATCTTCAGTTGCAATTAAAGCGTCAATTATGTTTTGTGGAATTTCGTTATGTTTTGCATATGACCTATTATCCCAGAAAAGATTTCCAATTAATACATCATCATCTGAAAAAATTTCAGAAGCTAGATTATTTTCAGGATTCTCCAATTCTTTAAAACTTGGCATTTCGCCAAGCTTTTCAAAGGATATTAATACAAATAGTAAAATGATTGTAAGAATAGGTATTGAAACCAAAGTCCAAAACAATCTAGTATAAAGTTTTGTTGTAAATTTAATTTTGTCCATATTGCTGTTATTAGCTAGGTCGTAAAAATAATAAATAATATTTAATTCAAAATATAGAACATAAAATACTATTTATATTAATTTTGTGACGTTTTTAGGTATTTTCAAAATCAAAATATTCATGGTAGAAAATTTAGTAATAGTTGAGTCTCCTGCAAAAGCAAAGACAATAGAGAAGTTTTTGGGAAAAGATTTTCAGGTCAAATCCAGTTTTGGTCATATAAGAGATTTAGCAAAAAAGAATTTAGGGATTGATATAGAGAAAGATTATGAACCACAATATATCGTTCCAGATGATAAAAAAGCAATCGTAAAGGAATTAAAGAAATTAGCAAAGGATGCAAAAATTGTTTGGCTAGCATCTGATGAAGACCGCGAGGGAGAGGCTATAGCATGGCATTTACTGAAGGAACTTGATCTTGATATTAAGAAAACAAAAAGAATTGTTTTTCATGAAATTACAAAAGAAGCTATACAAGGTGCAATAAAAACTCCTAGATTGATTGACGAAAATCTTGTTAATGCTCAGCAAGCAAGAAGAATCTTGGATAGATTGGTAGGTTTTGAATTATCTCCAGTATTATGGAAAAAAGTAAGACCTTCTCTTTCAGCAGGTAGAGTGCAGTCTGTTGCAGTTAAGTTGCTTGTTGAACGAGAAAGAGAGATAATAAATTTTAAAAGTGAATCCTTCTTTAAAATAACGGGGCTATTTAAAACTAACAAAAACGAAGAGTTAAAAGCAGATTTGTCTGAGAGGATTAAATCTCCTGAAAAAACATTAGAATTGTTAGAGAAATGTAAAAAGGCAGCATATAATATTACAGATGTTGTAAAAAAACCGGGAAAGAAATCACCTTCCGCACCATTTACTACATCAACATTGCAGCAAGAGGCAAGTCGAAAACTAGGATTTTCTGTTGGTCAAACGATGTCTGTTGCACAAAAATTATACGAAGCAGGGAAAATAACATATATGAGAACTGACTCGGTTAACTTATCAACAATGGCAATTGGTGCAGCTAAAAACGTTATATTAAATGAGTATGGAGAAAAATATCTGAAAACAAGAAATTTCAAGACAAAATCAAAAGGTGCTCAAGAGGCTCACGAAGCAATCAGGCCAACCTTTATTGAAAATCAAGAAGTTTCCGGAACAGATGGAGAAAAAAGATTGTATGATTTAATTTGGAAAAGAACAGTCGCTTCTCAAATGAGTGAAGCTCAGTTGGAAAAAACGACAATCTCTATAAATTTGTCGAATGATGAACATAAGTTTGTTGCAGTAGGAGAAGTATTAAAGTTTGATGGTTTTCTTAAGGTCTATTTAGAATCAACTGATGATGAAAACGAAGAAGAAGTAAAAGGATTGTTACCTGCAGTTAATAAAGGTGAAGATGTAGAATATAATTCGATCGGTGCTGTTGAACGATTTACACACCACCCAGCAAGATTTACTGAAGCAAGTTTAGTTAAAAAATTGGAAGAACTTGGGATTGGACGTCCGTCAACTTATGCCCCTACCATATATACAATTCAGAATAGAGGTTATGTTATTAAAGAAGATAGAGAAGGAAAAGATCGAGAATATATATCATATATATTAAGTAATAATGAAATTAAAGAGCAAAAGAAAAAAGAAATAACCGGAGCAGAAAAAAAGAAACTTTTCCCAACTGATATAGGAATGGTTGTAACTGATTTTCTTTCCGAACATTTTGATGAAATATTGAATTATAATTTTACGGCATCTGTAGAAGAAGAGTTTGATGAGATAGCAAATGGAAAACTTATTTGGTCAAAAATGATTGATAAGTTTTATAAGCCATTTCATAAAACAGTAGAAAATACTCTCGAAACATCAAGTAGAAGTGTTGGTGAAAGAGCCCTAGGAGATGATCCTACTTCAGGGAAACCCATTATTGCAAAAATTGGACCTTATGGAGCGATGGTTCAAATTGGGTCTAAGGATGACGAGGAAAAACCAAGATTTGCATCACTTCAAAGAGGTCAGCATCTTGAAACAATAACACTTGAAGAAGCATTGGAGTTGTTTAAGCTGCCAAGAGATTTGGGGCAATATGAAGATAAGAAGGTAGTAGTTTCAATAGGACGTTTTGGACCTTATGTAAGACATGATTCAAAATTTGTTTCTTTACCAAAGGAAGAAAACCCATATAAGATTGAACTTGATCGTGCAATTGAATTAATAGAAGAAAAAAGAGAAAAAGATCGTTTAAAAACAATAAAGATTTTTGAAGAAGATCCAGAAGTACAGGTGCTTAATGGTCGTTGGGGTCCATATATTTCATACAACAAGAATAATTATAAAATATCTAAAGAGATTGAAGCGAGCAAATTAACTCTTGAGCAATGTATGGATATTATTAAAGCTGAAGAAAAAACAGGAAAAAAAGGGAAAGTAAAGAAGACTAAAAAGATTGTTGCTAAAAAGAAAACAACAAAAAAATAAGATTTTTTAATTTGTAGGAATTAAGCTATATTAAATTGATGAACTTAAATGATTATTTTGATCCGGTTAATGTAGATTTTGAATATAAAGATTATATCAATTCAAAAGAACAACTATATTCTTATTGTTCGATCAATACAAGTGAAAATAAAATAAAGAATATTGAGAGTTTTAATATAGCCATACTTGGTGTTGTAAATAATTACACAAACAAAACTGAGGAGTCGATCAAAGGCTTGTTAAAAATAAGAGAATATTTTTATAGCTTGTCTTCTTTTAGTAAACAAATTAAGATATACGATTTAGGAAATTTAAAACAAGGAAAAACAGCGAATGATCATTCAGTTGGTTTAAGAGATGTCCTTGTTGAATTAATCTCATTAAATATTACACCTATTATAATAGGATCATCAGAAGATATAATTTATCCAAATTATCTGGCTTATCAAATGCTTGATCAGAAAATAAATATTGTTTCTATTGATAGTAAGATTAATATAACTGAAAACAGCGAAAGGGAATATAGATCACCTTTGTGGAAGATAATACTAGAAAACAATGAATCCTTATTCTCTTTTTCAAATATTGGATATCAAACACATTTTGTTAATTCTAAAATTACAAAATATCTTTCAGACCAGTTACACTCCTTTTATAGACTTGGAAATATTCGATCTAAGATAAGAGATGTAGAACCTGTTTTTAGGGATGCAGATATTATTGGACTAAATATTTCTTCTGTAAGACAGTCAGATGCTTTTGGGCAAGAAAACCCTTCTCCTAATGGTTATTTTGGTGAAGAAATCTGTCAATTAGCGCGATATGCTGGTTTAAGTACTAAGCTAACTTCATTTGGAATTTATGATTATCATTTTGCTTCAGATATAAATTATCAAACTGCGCACTTAATCGCCCAAATACTATGGTATTTTATTGACGGACATCTTAATAAAATTACCGAACACCCTCTTGATAACGATAAAAATTATAAAAGGTTTATTGTTAATATAGATGGTTTCGATCAAGAAATTGTATTTTATAAAAGTGAAAAAACAAGTCGTTGGTGGGTAGAAGTTCCTACTCTTAAAAGTTATGTTTTAATATCGTGTACTCATGATGATTACAAAGAGGCAGGAAATGGAGATGTTCCAGAGAGATGGTTAAAAGCATTTCAAAAACTGAATTAACAAAAACCGCATTCTGATTTTTTATTAAAAAATAATAACCAATAGTAACTTTATTATTTTTCCACAGTATAAAAGATGTATCTTTACATTAGATACGAACATTTAATTGTTCATAAAATTTGTTTAGAAATATTATTTTTATTTATTTTACTTTTGGTAATCATTAATATAATTGAGGTATACGGTATTTAATATGGGAAAAAAGTCACTGTTTCTTGCCATTTTCATGGTAGTTTCTTTGCTGTTAAAAGCGCAACAGGATCCTCAGTTTACTCAAAATATGTACACGCAGTTACTCACAAACCCTGGTTATGCAGGAAGTGAGGATAAAATTTGTGCCTATGCGCTTCAAAGAAGTCAATGGTCTGGATTTGAAGGAGCTCCTTCTATTACAGTTTTTAATGTTGATGCAGCAATAAAAAACAGATTAGGATTAGGAGTTTCTCTTGAAAACGATGAGCTGGGATTTGACAAGAATTTTAAAATTAATTTATCAATTGCATATAAGCAAACAGTTGGAAACGGGAAATTGGGTATTGGTATAAAATGGGGTGTTGCTAACTCTGCGATTGATTTAGATGGTTCAGAATGGATTCCTTCTGATGGGGGAAATGCAAGTGATGATCCAGCAATTCCTGATGATGGAAGTAATGAACTTAACTTTTTAGATTTTGGGTTCGGACTATATTATAAGACACAGAATGTATATTTGGGAATTTCCTCAACTCATTTATTAGGTTCTGAATTCGAGTTTAGCAGTATGGAAGGCACAGCAACAACAAAAGTAGCACTTAAAAGACATTATTATATAACAGCGGGGTACAATTTACCTTTCGCCAATCCATTATTAGAATTTAAACCAAATATATTTGTGCAATCTGATGGTATAAATACTCAGTTGGCTATAAACGCATTATTTGAATACAATAAAAAGATATGGGGTGGCGTTTCTTTAAGAACAGATAATGCAATTTCTGGAATATTTGGATTAGAGCTATTTAATTGGGCTAAAGTTAGTTATTCATACGACTTTATTGTCTCAGATTTAATAGGTTATAATAATGGAACACATGAAATTATGATGGGGTTTTGTTTGGATGTTAAAAAAGATAAAACTCCAGAAAAGTATAAGAGTATAAGATTTTTATAAAATATATAATACGAAATTGAAGAATTATTGTTATTTTGCAAAATTAATATAAGATATCATGAAAAAATTACTTGTTATAAGTATACTATTTGCAATTTCTTTTAGTTGTAGTAATTACAATGTTGGAGAATTATCGGGTGTTGAAGGTAGAAAACCGTGGTTTGAATCTGTTCCTCATGGAATGGTTTTTGTACCTATGGGAAGTTTTAACATGGGTCCAAGTGATCAGGATGTAGCCTGGGCAATGACTGCCTACCAAAGAACTGTTTCTGTTGATGCTTTTTGGATGGACGATACAGAAATTACGAATAATGAATACCGTCAATTTGTATACTATGTTCGTGATTCCATTATGCGTAGAAAATTAGGTGAACAAATAGAGGATTTTCTTATTTCAGAAGATGAATTTGGTAATCCAATTGAGCCGCCTATTATTAATTGGGAGACAGAAATAGATATGTTAGATGAAGAGCAAGCGGAAATATTGAACGAATTATATTTGGCTGAGCACGAGAGATTTTATCGTCGTAAGGAGATAGATACTCGAAAACTTATGTTCGAATATTATCGAGTTGATATGAAACAAGCTGCTAAGAAATCAAATCAATATAATTTTGATACTAAAGAATATTCTGGTTCTGCAATGAATGCACAAGGTGAAATAATGGATGTGGAAGATCGTTCTGCTTTTGTTTTAAGAGACGTTATTAACGTTTATCCTGATACGCTTTGTTGGATAAGTGATTTCACATATTCATTTAACGAGCCTTATACAAATATGTATTTTTGGCATCCTTCTTATGATAACTACCCTGTTGTAGGTGTTAACTGGAAACAAGCCAGAGCTTTTACAATTTGGAGAACTCAATTATTGAATAACGAGTTAATGAGAAATGGTGAGGGTTTTGTTCAAGATTACAGATTGCCAAGCGAAACCGAATGGGAATATGGAGCAAGAGGAAACTTAGATTTATCAATGTATCCATGGGGTGGTATGTATACAAGAAATAAACAAGGATGTTTTGTGGCAAACTTTAAACCTTTAAGAGGAAATTATGTTGATGATGGAGGAATGATTCCTGTTGCTGTTGGAAGTTATTCCCCAAATGAATATGGACTTTTTGATATGGCAGGAAACGTTGCTGAATGGACTGCAAATTCCTTTGATGAATCAGCTTATAGCTTTATGCATGATATGAATCCAGATTATAATTATGAAGCATTACCAGGCGACCCTGTATCTATGAAAAGAAAAGTAGTAAGAGGTGGCTCATGGAAAGATATAGGTTATTTTTTACAAAATGGAACAAGAGCATACGAATTTCAGGATTCTTCAAAAGCCTCTATAGGCTTCAGATGTGTACGTTCATATCTCGGAGTTAATTAATAATTGTTTATATAAACTTAAAAGTTTGTGTTATGATTAATTTTGCAGAATTAACCCAAAGCTCAGGTTGGAAGAACTTTATGGGTAAATTGTATGGTTTGGGAGCAGCTGTTGTAATTATGGGTGCTTTATTTAAAATTATGCACTGGCCCTTTGCCTCGCCTATGTTAATTATAGGTATGGGTACAGAAGTAGTAATTTTTATTTTTTCCGCCTTTGAACCTCTGCATGAGGAAGTAGATTGGACATTAGCTTATCCTGAGTTAGCTGGAATTAGCGAAGATGAGGATTTTACTCCTGTATCAAGAGAAGTAAGATCTTCAGGAGGAGGAGGTTTCGGAGCACTCGACCAAATGTTAGAAAATGCAGATATTAAACCGGAATTGTTTGAGAAACTTGGAAAGGGATTGAAAAATTTAAATCAGACTACACAAAACTTAATGAATGTTTCGGATGCAGCACAAGCAACTAACCAATTTGTAGATAATATCCAAGCGGCTTCAGAATCAGTTTCTTCAATGACAGAGACTTATGGGCAATCAGCGGAACAATTGAGTTCATCGGTTGAGAATTTGGTTGGAGCCTATAAAGATTCTTCAGAAGCAATTAGTGAAACGAGTAAAAATGTTGCAGAACAATTCGCTCAGGCTAGTGATGGCTTCCTTATAAATTATAAAGACACAGAAGAAAAGATACAGTCAAATATCGAAATGATTTCAAAAGGAAATCAGACATATAATGAAAAATTGGAATCTTTAAATAAGAATTTATCAGCATTAAATTCTGTTTATGAATTACAAATGCAGAATTCTAATGAGCACCTTAAAACATCAAAGAATTTATATAATGATCTTGGTGGAATTATGGAGAACTTGAAAGGTTCTGTTGATGAAACAAATGTTTATAGAGAAGAAATCGCTAGGTTAAATAATAATTTAGCTGCTTTAAATAATGTTTATGGCAGTATGTTGTCAGCTATGAATAGTTCAAACAAATAATTTGTTTTTCAGAAAATAACTAGTTATGGGTCACGGAAAAGAAACCCCTAGGCAAAAAATGATTGGCATGATGTATTTGGTGTTAACAGCAATGTTAGCTCTGAATGTATCAGCGGCAGTTTTGGATGCATTTAATTCAGTTGACGAAGGTTTGACTAAAACGACAATTAATTACGGTTTAAAAAACCAAGTTCTATATAAAGAATTTAATGAACAATACGCTCAGAATGAAACCAAAGTTAAACCGTGGAAGGAAAAGGCTGATGAAGTTCAAACATTGTCTCAAGTGTTATATGATTATATACAAGAGCTAAAATATGACATTATAAGAGTAAGCGGACAAGGTGATCTAGAAGATGGTGTTATTTTGGAAGATGGGTCGATCCATGGTGAGAATATAAAAGGTAAAGACAACTCATCTTATTCAGATATGATCATGTTAGGATCAAATATGGATGGAAAAGCGTTTGAATTGAAAGAAAAATTAATTGAATACAGAGAAGAACTTTTAAGTTTGGTTGATGTAGACGCTACAAGAGTTATTAAATCAATAGAAAATAATTTAGATACAAATGATCCTCCTCCAAGCCCGGATGGGGAACATAAAGTATGGGAAGTAAAACATTTAGGGCATATGCCTATAGCAGCTATCTTGCCAATGTTAACCAAATTACAACTCGATGTTCGAAATTCTGAATCAGAAATTGTAAATTATTTGTACGCTCAAATTGATGCTGGTTCTTTTGCTGTTAATAAAATAGAAGCAACAGTAATTCCCAATTCAAGTTATATATTACAAGGAAATGAATATACGGCGGATGTTTTCCTAGCAGCATTGGATACTACCGCTCCACCTATTGTTTACATTGGAGAGTATGATTCTACCATGAATGAAGAAGGAGTCTACGAATATAATATGGTAGGCAGGTATGATTCATTAGATGTTTTGGAAGGCAAAGGAAAATTTTCAAGATTAAGCACAAGCCTTGGTAAGCAAAAATGGGGTGGTTTAATAAAGGTAATGGGTCCAGATGGTGGGTACATTACTAAAACCTTTAAACGTGAGTATCAAATAGCGAAAACTAACTTGGTAGTTTCTCCAACAAAAATGAATGTATTTTATGTAGGAGTGGATAATCCAGTTAGTGTATCTATTGCAGGAGTTCCCGGAGATAAAGTATCTCCTTCTATGACAAACGGTTCAATAAGAAAGCAAAGAGATGGTGAATACATAGTAAATCCCAAAAGACCTGGGAATAGTATAATTTCTGTTAGAGCTGAAATAGATGGGGCTAGTAGGAGTATGGGAACAGTTCAATTTAGGGTTCGTGGTTTACCTGATCCTGTTGTGAAAGTGGCGGGTAAAAAAGGTGGAAAGATTCAAAGAAATGTATTAGCAGCGCAAACAGGTGTTATTGCAGATATGGAAAATTTTGAATTTGATTTGGAATTTAAAATTACAGAATTTACTTTATCAACAACTGATAGAGGTGGTTATACTATTGATTCAAAAACAAAAGGAAATGTGTTTACAAAAGCACAACAAGATTTGATTAAAAATTTAAGAAAAGGACAAAGAATAAATGTAGAAGATGTTAAAGCGATTGGTCCTGATGGAAGTGTTAGAAAATTAGCTTCTATTGTATTTGAAATAATGTAAAATTTAAAAATATTGCTATGAAAAAATTATTTGTTGTTTTTATTGTTATCGGAATTATTGGCTCAATGTTTAACAAACAACAATGTTATGCACAGAATGTAAATGATGGTATATATATTAAAGAAAATATTCCAGGTAAAAGACCGGTTCCATATCCGCATGTGCGAGAAGCCGATATAATGTGGAATAAAAAGATTTGGCAAGTTATTGACTGTAGAGAAAAAATGAATCATCCTTTTTATTTTCCAACGCAAGATGTTGATGATAGAAAAAGTTTAATAAGTTTATTAATATACGGTATTAATAATGAGGGTCTAACAGCTTATAAAGATGATGAATTTAGGGAATTATTTACCAGAGATGAAGTTTATGGATTATTTGATGCTTTACCAGATACACAGCAAGTACCTGATCCAAATACTGGTGAGTTAGTGGAAACTGTAATTGAAGGTGAAATAAGTTATGACGAAGTTTATAAGTATGAAATAAAGGAGCAATGGTACTTTGATAAACAACATTCTATGATGAGAATTAGAGTGTTAGGAGTGTGCCCAATTAGAAGGTATATGGATATAGAGACAGGCGAATTAAGAAAGACAAGAACATTTTGGATTTATTTTCCTGAAGTAAGACCATTGTTAGCAGGACAAGAAGTTTTTAATAGAAATAACGATGCTCAACGAGTAAGTTTTGATGACATATTTTTTCAAAGAAGATTTAGCAGTTATATTGTAAAAGAAACAAATGTTTATGATAACAGAGAAATTACGGAATATATGCAGGGATTAAATAGCTTACACGAGGGAGAAAGAATTAAGCAGGAACTTTTTGAAATGGAACACGATCTTTGGGAATTTTAAAGTAGAAAAACATAAAATATAATAAAAAAGAGACGTTAAAACGTCTCTTTTTTTATAAGTATTTATCTCCGAGTTTTAATTTTACTGCATTAACATATTGTTTTATTTCTTGTTCATCTTCTTTTTTGCAAACCAAAAGTATATTATCAGATTCCACAACAATCATATCTTTTAGGCCTTGTAAAACAACTAGCTTATCCTTTGGCATATTAACAATACAGTTTTCAAGTTCATAAGAAAATATATTGTCTCCAAGAATTGAATTTTTGTTTGCATCTTTTGAACTATTTTCATGTAATGAGCCCCATGTTCCTAAATCTGCCCAACCGAATTCGCTACGGTAAACGAATGTATTGTCAGCTTTCTCCATTATTCCGTAGTCAATCGAAATATTTTTGCATTCAGAGTAAGTTTGAGAAATAAAGTCAGGTTCTTTTTCAGTATTATAAATATCTAAACCCTCATTAAATAATGAATCTATTTCTGGCAAATGATCTTTGAAGGCTTGCATTATTGATTTTAACGACCAAATAAAAATACCCGAGTTCCAGAAAAATTCACCACTTTCGTAAAAAACTTTTGCTAAATCTTTATCTGGTTTCTCTGTAAACGTTTTTACTTTATAAATATTTTTATTGTCAGAAGTGTTTTTGTTTCCATTAACTTGAATATAACCGTATCCGGTCTCTGGTCTACTTGGTTTTATACCTAAGGTAAGTAATACATTTTTATCAGAAACAAAATCAAGACCTTCTGTAATTACTTTTGTATATTCATCCTCTTTAAGAATTAAATGATCCGAAGGAGCTGTAATAATATTGGCATTCGGATTTTTCTTAAAAATTTTATAATTTGCATAAGCTATACAAGGAGCTGTATTTCTTCTTGTGGGTTCTAATAAAATCTGATCTTCGGTTAATAATGGTAGCTGGTCAAGAATTGTATCTTTATAAATAATACTTGTAACAATATATATATTTTCAATAGGACAAATTGTTTTAAAACGATCAAAAGTCATTTGAAGCAATGTCCTTCCTGTACCTAGAATATCTAAAAACTGTTTGGGTTTATTCGTTCTACTTAATGGCCAAAACCTGCTGCCCACACCGCCAGCCATAATAACACAATAATTATTTATCATCATAATTTATTTTGATTATTTTGTATTGTACTAATTTAATAAATGAAAAGGAATAATAAGGTTTAAAATAAAAAAACATCACATAAAAATATGTGATAAAAATAGGCTTTATTATTTTAGTATATTTGTTGTTTAAATTTATGTCTTTATGAGCTTTTTTTATCACGTTGGAAAATATTTTTTGTTGTTGAATCGCGTGTTTGCCAGACCTGAAAAACACAGTGTTTATTATAAAGAAACATTGAAGGAAATTCAGAAACAAGGTATTGATTCTATGGGAATTGTAGCAATTGTTTCCGTTTTTATGGGAGCTGTAATTACAATACAAACAGCCTATAATATTGAGAATCCCTTATTACCTACTTATTTAATCGGATTAGGTGCAAGGGACTCTATCATTCTTGAGTTTTCGTCGACGATTGTTGCGTTAATCTTGGCAGGTAAGATAGGCTCTAATATTGCATCAGAGATCGGAACAATGAGGGTTACTGAGCAAATTGACGCCTTAGAGATTATGGGTGTAAATTCGGCTAGTTATTTGATTTTACCTAAAATAGTAGCATCTGTAATTTTTGCACCTTTTCTTACTTTGCTTAGCATGATTGTTGGAATCACAGGTGGTTGGCTGGCAGGTATAGCTGCTGGTGTAGTTACTACCGAGAATTACATTTATGGCATTCAGTATGCATTTGTACCTTATTATATTACTTATTCCGTAATTAAGATTGTTGTATTTGTATTTTTAATAACTACAATATCTGCGTTTTATGGTTATTACACTTCAGGAGGATCTTTAGAAGTAGGAAAATCAAGTACAAAGGCAGTTGTTCGGAGTAGTATTTTTATTTTGTTGTTTAACGTTATATTAACTCAACTTTTGCTTTCATGATAGAAGTTAGGAATGTTTGTAAATCTTTTAATGAGGTGATGGTCTTAAAGGATATTAATGTTTTATTCGAACAGGGTAAAACAAATTTAATAATTGGACAGAGTGGCTCGGGTAAAACAGTTTTGCTTAAATCAATTGTTGGTTTACATGATGTTGAAAGAGGAGAAATAATATTCGATGATATTGTATTTAATAAATTAAATTTTAAAGACAAAAAGGAAATGAGAAAGCAAATAGGAATGCTTTTTCAAGGTGGAGCTCTTTTTGATTCTTCAACAGTTGAGGAAAATGTTATGTATCCTTTAGATATGTTTACAAACTTATCTTTTACAGATAAACAAGACAGGGTAAATGAGTGTCTTAAAAGAGTAAATATTATAAATACAAATAAACTTTACCCTGCTGAAATAAGTGGTGGAATGCAAAAAAGAGTTGCTATTGCCAGAGCTATAGCCTTAAATCCTAAGTATTTGTTTTGTGATGAACCAAATTCAGGATTAGATCCTCAAACCGCCATTTTAATTGATAAGCTAATTGAAGAAATAACAGAAGAATATAACATGACTACAATTATTAATACTCATGATATGAATTCAGTAATGGAGATGGGCGAAAAGGTTATATTTATATATAAGGGTGAAAAGTGGTGGGAAGGTACAAAAAACGGGATTTTTGATACTGAAAATAAAGAATTGAATAATTTTATTTTTGCATCAAAACTTTCTCAAAAAATAAGAGACCTTAAAAACCGAACTTAACCTAATTCGTATATTTTTTCGAGTCGTTTAATATCCATGATTTCAATATTTTTACCTTCAATTTGTATTAGCTTATCTTTTCTGAACTCGGATAATACTCTAATTACATTTTCGGTACTCATATCTATTAATTCTGCAATTTCTTTTCTGCTTATTGGAAGATTAAATGAATTTGAATTGTAAATGTGTTTTGCAAAAAGTAATAAAATATAAGCTATTCTACCGCGTAGTTGCCGAGTATTAATGTCAATTCTAGTTTTAATTACAGCATCGGAAATAGTGCTGATTTTTTTAAAAAAATCTAAAGCAAATATTCCATTACTCTTTATTAAGTTCCTAATAGTTTCAAGGTCAACTAAGCAAACGGTCGAATCTTCAAGTGCTGAAATTGAATAAATATGTTCAATGTTTGAAAAAACACTTAATAAACCAACAAAATCTTTAGGTTTAGCAATACTTATTATATGTTCTTTTGCATTTGTTTCTGTTTTAAATAGTTTAACAAGACCATTTTTAAGATACATAAATGAAGAAATCTTGTCACCTTCTGTACAAATTTTCTCTCCTTTTCTAAAGAAATATTCCTTTTTTGTTTTATTAATAATATTTAAGTCGGCTTCAGAAAGATTTTGAAAAGCCCAAGATTTATAAATACATTCCTTACAATTACTGACTTTGAGAGATAATTCCATTATTTATATTTATCGTTTTTTTAGTGATATATATCATTTATGATATATATCATAATATGTAAAGATGTGTATATGTTATGTATTGTTAGTTTTGTAACAGTATAAAATAATAATTACATAAAAATAATATAAAAAAACGCTAAAATGAAAAAGATTTTAATTTTAGGAGCTGGGACAGGTGGAACCATCATGGCTAATAAATTAAGAAAAGCTCTGGATAGGGAAGAATGGGATATTACAATAGTTGACAAAAATAAAACACATTATTATCAACCAGGTTTCTTGTTTATTCCGTTCGGTATATATAATAAGCATGATGTAATAAAACCAAAAGGGGATTTTATTCCTGCTGGAGTTAATATTATTTACAGTGATGTAGATAAAATAGTTGGTGAAGAAAACAAGGTGATTCTTGAAGGTGGCAAAGTATTAAATTATGATTTTTTAATTGTGGCTACTGGAACACAAGTTGATCCATCTGAAACTCCTGGATTGAAAGAAGAATTGTGGCACAAAGAGATATTTGACTTTTATACTGTTGAAGGTGCTGTTGCATTAAGAGAATATTTTGAAACATGGCAAGGTGGACATTTAGTAATGAGTATTGCAGAGCTCCCATTTAAATGCCCTGTTGCTCCACTTGAATTTGTATTCTTAGCTGATGAATATTTTACAAAAGCTGGAATTCGTGACAAAGTAGATATAACTTATGTTACTCCGTTACCAGGAGCATTTACAAAGCCTATTGCTACGAAAATGTTAGGTGAGCTTTTAATAGAAAAGAATATTAAAGTTATTCCTGACTTTTATATTGAGAGTGTTGATAATAAGGAAAAGAAAATTATATCGTATGATGGTCAAGAAATACCGTTTGATGTATTAACAATTGTTCCTGTTAATAAGGGAGATGATATGATCGAAAGAAGCGGAATGGGGGATGATTTGAATTTTGTTCCTACCGATAAATATACTTTAAGATCAGAAAAATTTGAAAATGTTTTTGTATTAGGTGATGCTTCAAATATTCCTACATCAAAAGCAGGTTCAGTTGTTCACTTTGCTGCAGAAATTCTTTTTGAAAACTTACTTTGTGCGATGAAAGGAAGAGAATTACGCGCTAAGTTTGATGGACATGCAAACTGTTATATTGAAACAGGATTTGGAAAAGGATCACTTATTGATTTTAACTATACTACTGAACCTTTACCAGGTAATTATCCATTACCGGGAGTTGGCCCATTTGGCTTATTAAAAAACACTAAGTTCAATCACTATGGTAAAGTAATTTTCCGTTGGATTTACTGGCATATGTTATTAAAGGGAAAAGAGCTTCCTGTTGATAATCATATGACAATGGCAGGGAAGAAAAGTCAATAATTTCAAAAAGTAGGAAAATGGAAATTAAAGAGAACAATGTTCAGGAACAAATTAATCAAATCAATCAGAAGCTTGACCTTTTGTTGCAGTATGTAAATGAGCAACGATTAAAAAGCGAAACGATTGAGGATTTAGTTGCTGACGTTTCAATCATAAGTAAGGATGCGTTCTCAAGTGCTGTAGAAGAACTTGATACGCGTGGAATAGAACTTAATATTGAGGATGTTAAATTATTGGCATTCAAACTAATTAGAAATGTAAATAATTTCTCTCAAGTAATGGACATGTTTGAGAGTGTTACTGATTTATTAAAAGATGTTGGTCCAATTGTAAATGAGGTAGGTATTGATTTTACTCATAAACTAAACGATTTTGAGAAAAAGGGATATTTTGAATTCTTTAAGGAAATAGCGAATATTATGGATAATGTTATTTCAAGTTATCCTCCTGAAGAAGTTAGGGCTTTATCTGAAAATATAGTAACTATTCTTGATACAGTTAGAAATATCACACAACCCGATATGCTTCATGCAATTAATAATGCAGTAAGTATATTTAAGAATCTTGATACTGAAAATATTAAAGAATATTCATTATGGAAAGCGTTCCGTGAAATGAATACTCCTGAAATGAAACGTGGTATTGGATTTATGATTACTTTCTTGAAGAATTTATCTCAAGAATCAATGACAAATAAATAAAACGAAAAAATAATATAATTTTAAAATTAACATTATGGCACAAAAAACAATTGCAGGTGTAAACCTCGAAGTATCAGAAGAAGGATATTTAGCTGATCCAACACTATGGACAGAAGAAATTGCAAAAGAAATTGCAAAAGAAGAAAATATTGAACTTACTGAAAAGCATTTTGAAGTTATTAACTTTATTCGTGAAAACGCTGAGGCTGGTTTAACAATACGTAAAATTGGAAAATCAGGTATTGTTGATATTAAAGGATTCTATGGATTATTCCCTGGTGGACCTTTAAAAATTTCAAGTAAAATTGCAGGTATTAAGAAGCCAGCAAGTTGTGTTTAATAAATAAACTGAAATGATGACTGAAAAAAAAGATACTCAAGTGAAAAAAGTTGCTATTATATGTGCTAAAGCGTCAATTGAAGATGTATATGCAACTTTGGTAATGGCTAATGGCGCAGTAATGGAAGGTATGGAAGCAAAAGTTTTCTTTACTTTTTTTGGACTTGATGCTATTACAAAAAAGCAAATGAATAAACTTCATACTGCTACTGTTGGTAATCCGGGTATGCGTATGCCGGGTGGTTTACCGTTCCCAACATTATTAGGAGCAATTCCTGGTGTTGAAGCCGGTGTTTCAGCAATGATGCGCAGCCAAATGGAAAAACTAGATATTCCTCCGGTAGATGAATTTTTAGATATGATTACAGCAGGTGGAGGAGAAATTTACGCTTGTAAATTGGCAATGGATATGTTTAAATTGGAGAAGGAAGATCTTTCCGATCAAGTAAGTGCTGTTATAACTATTGGTGATTTTTACGCAATGGCTGGTGGTGAAGGTTCTCAAATTATCTTTACATAAAATTAGATTATATGTTTTGGAATAACCACCAAGCCGCTCCAGCGGCTAGGTGGTTACCTAAACTAAATTCTATATATAGTAAAAACCGCCTTTTAAGGCGGTTTTTACTATATATTTTGTTGCTAGCTATAAATGTGTTCCCAGATTTTCTAATTCTTTTAAAAATGTATTTTTATCGACTAGATTTGAATTCTTTAATTGTTCAGTCCAAAAAATAATTTTTTCTGTATTTTCCAGACTTTTATAAATATCAATTAAATAATAGTATGAAAACCCATGAATTTGAGATTCGATAGTTATTTTACCATTAAGAATTTTCTCAAATAGGGGAATTGCTTCTTTCATATTATCATTTCTATATAGATCAAAAGCTTTTTCGAACAAACGGATTTTTTCATTGTGATTATTGTCGAGAATGATACCGGAAAAGGAAAAACATGCATTGGTGCAGTTTTCGATTAAATCAATAAATACAATATCATCAGATATTTTTGGAAAAATAAGTTGAAACTCTAGTATTTCGTTAATTTTTTTAAATTCATGTTGATCGGGGCAAGTAGGAATATTTTCAGAATTTATTAATTGATATTTTTCTTGTCCTTTAGAATTTTTAATATAAATATTTTTATCTGCACAAAACCAAGCTCCTTGATCACGCTTATTAATAACTTGTAAGTTAATTATCGTGTTGTTTTCTGTAATTTCAATTTGTATTATTTCCAATTCCGGATGACTTTGTTTACCTGCAATTGGATAATTGTAGATTTGTGAAAATACAATTGGATTTAAGAGAAATACAAATATCAGAGTTGTGATTATTTTTTTCATGTGATTATTTTTTAGAGGCCACATAGAATACGCCATGAAATAATTATTTTCTGTTTGTGTGAAATTTATTTCTCATGGCTATTTCATATATAAAAAATTAAAATGCCCTCCAAGATACTTGAAGGGCATGTATATTACAAATTTTATATCATTATTCAGATGTTTTTCCGAATTTGAAATCAAGACCTATACCAAAAAATAAATTGTTTCTATTGTATGATTCAGTAAGATCAACAAGCATACCTGAACCACCTAAATCATGTTGGTAATCTTTAGAATCTTCAGGATAAATAGAGTAAGCAACAGCAATATTTAAATCAAATTTTGGTGTAATTGAATATGCTCCACCTAAACCAATACTATGAGATGATATTTTATAGTTTAAATCAGTTTGGTATTCAGCTTTTAAGCCTGATTTTGCAAATAAATAACCTGCACTAACAAGCATTTTTTCAGAAATGTTATATTCTAAACCTAAAGCCCATTCTAAGTAATTGCTATCAAATACGTCGCTATTTTCTACAGCATAACCATAATTGGCATTCTTATCGAAGTAATAATGTATACCGGTTGAAACTAAAAATTTCTCTGATACTTTATAATCTGCACCAACAGTTAATAAAGCAGGCATATCATTTCTTTTTATTTCACCATCAGGAAACATTCCAACAGTAGTTCCTAAAGTTGGATTAAATCCAACTATAAAGTCCTTAGTAGTATTATTTTCGAGTTCAATTTTAGTCATGAACTCATATTTTATACCAATATTTAATTTGTCGTTAGGACTAATATTTACACCAATAATTGGAGTAATCCCAGAACCTGTTTGTTCAACTTCTACATCTTCTTGGTCAGATAAAAGTAAAGCTTTAACGGTGCTTTCACCTGCTGAAGCCGTAAAAGGAGTAATACCTTCATCAACGGTGTTAACAGTAGCATCTAATCCTAATGAAGCATAACCAGCAGCAAGCGCACCATATTCTGCAGCAGACATGTTGCCTCCTAGAAATATTTGCTCTGGAGTAGCACCTCCAAAACCTAATCCAGAAATTGCTGTTAAACTCCCTGCAGCAGCTGTTGCATCAGCTGCTAAGTCTGTAAAGAATTGAGGTGCAGAAATCATATCCAAGGTTGGATTATATAAAGGATGTGCAGTATTAATCATTACATCAGTTAAATGACCTGCATAAGTATTTTTAGCTGTAACATATCTTGCTCCAAGATATACAGATATCATATCGTTTATTTCATAAGATGCACCTAACTGGTAACCCCAAAATGCAGAAGATCCTTCAAAATATGCATCAAGACTATAAGCTGTTGTTGGCAAACCTCTTGCTGTTAAACCTGGAACTAAATCAGAAACGCCGAGTTCAAAAGATGGTAATCCTTTATCAAATTGAGCGCTTCCTCCACCACCAACTACATTCATACCAAAAGAGAAAGAGAGTTTACCTGTATTATATACAGCATATATACTAGGAAGAACTGGAACTGTTACTGCACCTTCATAATCGGCTGGTGTATTATTTAAATGCATATAGTCAGATGTAATTTGTCTGTTCTGAAATAATGTTTGGCTGTTTAAAGAAATAAAGAATCCATCGCCGAGTTTGGTTAAACCTGCTGGATTATAAAATACAGCATCAATATCTGTTGAAGCGTCGCGAGCAAAATTACGCACCCATGATGCACTTTGGTTAGTATTGTGAACTATACCACCTGAGTAAGAGAAAATTGGCAGACTTAGCAAGCCTACAAAAAGTAAAGCTATTCTTTTCATATAATTTTAATTTAGTTTTAAAAAATAAAGATAGATTTTTTAGGAAAAGAAAAAAAAAAAACCCGACCAAAATGCATATAATTTTAATGATCGTTTATAATAATCAATTAATAATTTAATATATACGTATTTGCAGAGTTATATAATTAGAATTAGACATTTAAATTTTCGACCGCATAGTTTTAGTAGTCGAAATAATTTTTAATTAAAAAAGTATTTTTTATTTTAGAGTATCTGTAAGTAAATTTTCATTCATTTAGATATTAAGTAATTAGCCGTGCCACGGTTAACTAATATAGATGACATGAAATTATAATCAAATGCAGATTATTGATAAATCCGTGCCACGCTTTGCGGATTTAAGGTATTTTAGAATACAGACTTTAAAAGTGGTATATCTTTAGCTTTATTTTTAGTTTTAAGACTAGATCCTAAAGCAATATTTAAGCCGAATCTGAAATTTGCAGATGTTGTTTTGTGCCCCCATAAAGCTGCTGATGCATTATCTGAGATAATATAAATTTGTAGAGGAGCTCCTCCTAGAACTAATCCAAAACCTATATTGTTATAAGAACCATTCATCATGGAATAACTTATACTTGTAGATAATCCTCTCATGTGAACATTAGCAGAAAATGTAAAGGCCTGATTTAAATTGCTGTTATAAAAGTACGATCGAGATAGAAATCCTAGATCAAACTTTTTGGAAAGCGCATAATTAGCACCAATGTAAATTTTTGCTCCTAAGGATGTTGTATAAGAATTTGAAGTATTTTTTAATGTAAAACTATTTTCTAATGAATCAAGCATTTCATCAAAGGGTGAATCTGCTGAACTTGAATTGCCAATTTCATTACTAACATCTACACCTTTAAATGAATAATTACCTTTTAATTCAATTGAAGTTACATCTTTAGCATCCCATTTTATATAGCCTAAATCTATTACGCTTAATGATACTGAAAGCTTATCAATTGGTTTATAATTAATTCCAAAATCAATTCCTAGTCCCATATTAGTATGGGATAATCCGTAATCAATTAGTGAGTCAACATTAGAATTTTCAATAAAACCCGGAATTTCAAAGCCGTTAAAGTCTCCATCTGCATTTGTTGTAGCAATTAAAGGAGATGAAGTTTTTATAACTGCATCGGCATTTATATATATAGAATCACGACTAGAATATAGTTCTAAAGTATTATCATTAAAGTCTGATGATATATTCGCATGACCAAATAGAATTTTTGCACGTATCCCAACGGATAACTTATCACTTATTTTTTTTGAAATTCCTAGTCCATATTCGCGATAAAAAGTTGAGTTAACTCCTAAGTTGCTTAAGTCGGCACTTTGATTAATGAAGCTTTTATTACCTTCTAATGCAATTACCAACAAATCTTTCGGATAATTAATTGAAGTTGTAAATTT
The DNA here is from genome assembly GCA_013138975.1 of Bacteroidales bacterium. GTDB lineage: Bacteria > Bacteroidota > Bacteroidia > Bacteroidales > UBA12077 > UBA12077. Next base: position 15,586 of record WTBR01000041.1, on the reverse strand, counting down.
TTCTGAAAGGTTAAATGAAAAATACCAAGTATTAACTCTAAATCCAAATGAAAGAAGATCTGTTCTAAAGTCTTCATAAAAGAAATTATTATCATCTAACTTTGAAAGAAAATCGGAAGTATTAAACTCTGCATCGGGATGTAAAAAAGTTATTAAAGAATCATTTGTAGGATGCTTCATTATAATGTCGGTTAAGCCTAATCTGTTATTTCCGGCACCAAATTGTAATGAAGAAATTACAGGAAGTCCCACAAAAACATTATATGAAGGTTGCAATGCAGGGTTCATTATTGTTGATTGCGGTACACTATTCATATAATATAGTGTTTGTGAATCTTGTGCTCTTACAGATTCTGAAATAAATATTTGAAAAAATATAAATGTTAATATTATGTAGCTTTTATTAAGTTTCATATTATCGGGATTTAAAAGTCATTTGAGTTAGCCTTTATATCTATACTCACACTTAAATTAAAATCAATTTCATAATCTGTAAAGAATTTAACAGCTAGAGGATCTCCGTTTGAATCTGGGGATGTTTTTAGACCCGCTCTAATAATTCCATATCGGACTTTTTCTAAATTAGTTATATCTTCATTTGTAAACTCAATGTGCGAAGTTTTAAAACCAGGGTCAGTTACCAAACTAGTTGAAGGATCAATTGTTGCAGAGCTAATTACAGGAGTATATTCTTCTGAGAATAAAGAATCAACAAGATTGTATGCTGAATCTAAGAAAAACACCTGAAAATCAATTTCAAGAGGTAAGCCATTTGAAACTTCTAATACTATACTTACTTTATCAATGTAGTCAGCATCTTCAAAAAATGTAATATCCATTGTATCTACTAATGCAAAACTGTCAGCGCTAAACCATAAAGGAAGAATAAGTTCAAGACCAATATTTACTTCACTTTCATCTGAAACAAAATTATATGAAGCTCCTTCGCCGTCAGGATTAGACTTTGCCGATAAACTATATTCAAAACTTGAAGGCAAGAATGCCAGAAAATCTGAAATATTTGAGTTGTCTTTGTTGATAGAGATTGTAGTGTCTTTTAAAATGTCGTTATTAGTATAATCTGATATTGTAGGATATGCATATCCAAATGGATTTCTAGCTGTTAGATCCATAACAATTGAATCTTGATTATTGTTAAACCCGGTAAAGCGAGAAATATTAATATCCGTGGGAACACCGTATGAGTTTCCAATATTTAAATTAATTCGAGGATCTTCGAAACGAAAATTTCCATCAAGAGGGTTTTCAAAAAAGCCAAGAGCAATTTCACCATTTTCGCTTACTAATTCGTAATCACCAATGTATCCGAAAATAGCTTCGAAATTTAAATTTCCTAAACCGGCATCAATTCCAACTTGATCTCCAACGGTAACACCACTAACACCATTTGTGTAAATTTCAACATGAAATTCAACTGGAAAAAACATGGTGTCGGTTCCAACGGAATCATTTAACTGTAAAGTATAATTAGACAAATCAGCAACTGTATTTTCAGAAAAGCTTCCATCATCTACATTAATTATTATTGATTGTGTAAAAGCAACTCCATTTAGTTTAAGATTTGGTATTACCATATCAATTTTTCCTGTATGTAAAAATGTAGAAGTAAGATCAAAATTTATGCTTCCTTCATCTAAAATCATACTGTCTATACGTTCATTATTACCAAATGTAAAAGGGAAACTTTCTGTCCTGTTAATTTCGAAAGTATCTAAAATAGGTAAAGGTGGTAAACCAAAATCAGAATCAATGAAAAATTGAAAAAAATCTTGCGAAGGGATTTCCAATAAATCATTAGCTTTAAATGAAAACAATGAATCTGCATACGTAATTAATAATAAGCCATCAGCATCTGTACTTATAAAACTTGAACTATCAAACTCGCTTACAATATCACCAAAATTTAATGATCCGTAAGCTAATGGAGTTAGAACACCCATTCGAATTTCAATGTCATCATCGAGTTTGTCAAGATTGTATTCATCTTGCATACATTGAGTAAATAAGATTACTGTAATTATGGAAAATATTATTTTATATTGCTTCATGACTTTTGAATTTAGATATTTAGTTTTTGCAAGAAAACGCCAAATACTGCGTTACTCTTGTGTTGAAAACAGTCACTTACAAAAGTAAACTCCTTGGTTTCCAACACTTCGAAAGCCTTGTCTTTGACGCTTTCTTATCAAAGACTTGAAAAAAAGGTAGTTTTCTTGCTGACATTATTTACTAATCTACGGAATAATTGTATAAAAAGTTATATTTTGTACCAACAATTAAATTAAACTGATTACGAGAGTCGCCTAAAAAACCTATCGTAAATGGAGTATTCCCTTTTAAAGGAAATCCATTATACAAACTTCCATTGCTATTAAACAAGAATATCTCATTGTTTGTTTCTGATACTATTCCTAACTTTCGATCATCGTACGAAAAATAATAATAAACAGGAGCTGAATTAATGTTGTCATCAAATTTATAATCAAATAATTTTGTTCTATCTTTTTTATAAACTTTTAATTTGTTTTTATCAAGAAATAAATAATCCATAAATCCGTCAGCATTAATATCGATGTAATCAAAGAAATGGTTTGAAGAGTAGTTATCAATTTGTTTTGATTCAACCGAACCATCCAGATGTATCATTCTTACCAATCCTGATGTGTCTGTTGTTACAAAATATGGATTGACATTAGTGTTACCCTTTTCAAGTATAAATTTGTTATTTACTGATTTAGAGAATTGATTTTTTATTCTAATTCGCTCTTCACCTTTTCTATTTAATATATAAACTCTTGATTTATCAGCAAATATAAGATAATCGTTTGATTTTATCTTAAAGTGTTGAATTGAAGTTGTTACAAAATTATCTGTTTGATCAAATTTCCATCCATTAATTAAGTTTCCCTCCAAATTATATAAATAAACATTCTTGTTTTCGCAGGGTATAAAAATCCGATAATCAAGTGTTTTGTCATAATCAAATATTGCCAATCCTGCCGTTGAAGGAGATCTTAACTTAACGGGATAGCGCTCAACATAATTACCGTTCCTGTCGATTAAATGAATTTTACTTTTTGTACTAAACAAAAATTGAAGTTTTCCGTTTTTGTAAAAATCAACTTGATGTATTTCACTGTTTATTTTTTCATTTAACTGCACTTTCCATAATATTCTACCAACTTTATTAATCAGGTAGATTTTATTATTTAAATCCTGAACAAAAATTTCATTTTCTTTTGTGTAATGATTTGTTACTAATGCCGGTTTAAAGTTAATAGAAGTATCTAAATGACTTTCCCATACTGTAATGGCTTCTTCTTTTATTTCAGGAACATATTGCAAATATAAATTATTGTATATCATATCGTTGTTTTGCTGAAACTGAACAGCAAAAGCATGAAATTTCTTGAAGGTTTCAATGTTTTGATTTAATCCTTTTTTAAGATTTTGATTTAAAAACTCTGAAATATATTTTGGCGAATGAAACATATTGGTGTAAAAATAGAAATTTGATTTTGAGGATAAATAATTAGTGAATTGTTCAAATCTCATATCGTTATCCAAGGTTTTATGTAAAATATTGGAATGAATAAAATTGGAAACCGAATTTACAGAATTACCTATAATTAAAAAGTTATCGATAAAGGTTGCATGTTGAACTTTAAACTCCGGAAAAACATCACCAAAAAATGTACTAAATACACTATTAAATGGTAATGTATAAACTTTGTATGTTGATTCTTTATCTATTCTTACTTCGTTAATTAATTGCGAGGAATTTATATTATCTGCTTTTGCAATTTTAGAAATAATATCATTTAAATGATTTTCGGTAACACTTTTACCGCTTGTTCGCATGATAATATAAGTATTATCTTCGAAGCTATTATTTGGTTCATTGCTTACAACAATTCCAATTTCTTCGTCCAAACGACTGTTGAAAAATTGTTCCAAATCGATGTCATACTTGTTTTTAAATCGATCTAGCTGCAACTGATACTTGTTTATTCTACCTTCTTTTTCGAGATATGATTTGTAATTTTTAAAATATTTTTGACTGTTACTAATTCCAAGCGATAAAAAAAGTGAAGTGTTTGATGGAAGAATACTATTCATTTCGTGACTAACGGGTTCCTGATTAAGGAAAATATTTAGATAATTATTTGAGGAATCATTACTAAAAGTAAAACCGTTTAGTAGAGCTGCGTCATCTTTTAAATTAATATCAAGTTCGGCCCAATTGCCAAAATTTGAGAATTTAGAAATTATTGATCTTTGTTTTTCGTTAAGTGTAAAGGATATAATTTCATTTAATTTAGTTAGATTCAGATAAATATTTGCGTCTACATTTTTCCCTGCTGTTTTTCGAACTTTTAAAAATCCCTTATCATTAAGTATTGATTTTTCAGCATCGATTTGCCGTAATGAATTTTCAATTAGTATTGCCGATGAACTAAAAATTAATATTCCTTTGTTAAAAGAGAAATGAAATTCCTTTTCATTTATTTCCGTTCTGTAAATATTAGAATTATTGTAATCTCTGCTTGAAACATTCTTTTCTGTTTTTAAAAGATCGGTAATTGTTTGAAGAATAAGCTTTCTGTCTCTTGAATTATGAAGCTTTATCATAAATAGAAATCCTAAATCGGATTTTCCTATTTTGTGTGCAGAGATTATAATTTCATTATCTTTTGTAAGGTTTTGGATTATGGGATCGCTATTGGAGATTTTGGTTAAGTAATCTAAATCATTATCAAAACTTTTTAAGGCAGGAAGTACTAAAAGTTCGTCCCAGATTTTATTCTCAATTCGAATATCTGTTATTTTTTTTATAAAGTCATCACTTTCTATAATTATTGCAGCATCAGTAGGGATTGCATAATGCAAATTAAAATCGGGAAGTTGTTGTTTTTTTAAATATGTGTAACCAATGAAGGCAGAAGAAATTACGATCAACGATACTGCTCCGATTAGTATTTTTTTAAACATAAGATTTTAAATCAATTATACAATTTCTCAAAAATATTAAATATAATGTTATATATGAAATATATAGCTAAACAAACACAATTAAAAATGGATTTATCAAGTGAATTTATATAAAGTCTAATATCCGCAAGTAAATTTTTATTTGTTTAAATATTAAGTAATTAGCCGTACCATGGTTAACTAATATGGATGAATGAAATTATAATCAACTTGCTGATTATTAATAAATCCGTACCACGCTTGTCGGATTTAAAGTAAAGTCTAATATATTATTTAAATTAGCTGTCATTAATAATTTTTTTAATAATACGTATATTTGGAGCTTTATACCGTTTTAGATTTTATTATTATGATTAAACAAATTTATATTACTTCCATATGCTTATTTTTAGCTCTTTCTTCTTTTGGTCAAACGCTTGTATTACAAGACGCTGAAACAAAAAATCTTGTTGCTGGAGTTGCAATTTTTAATAAAGATCATACAAAATCGGCTCTTTCGAATTCGGAGGGAGAAATTTTACTTGACGTTTTTTCAAGTAAAGAAATGATTTATATGCAACATCCATCGTATAAGAAAATAAAATTTACAAAAGAGAGCCTTAAATCTGATATCTTATATGTAGAGAAAAATATAATTCAAATTGAGGAATTTGTTATTTCAGCGTATCGATGGGAGCAAAACAAGAGTGAGATTCCAAATAAAATCACTCGTTTAAGTCAGAAGGATATTATATTTAATAATCCTCAAACTACAGCAGATTTGTTAGCAAATTCGAATGAAGTATTTGTTCAGAAAAGTCAACTTGGTGGAGGAAGTCCAATGATTAGAGGGTTTTCGACAAACACTGTTTTGTTAGTGATTGATGGTGTGCGAATGAATAATGCAATATATCGGGAAGGTAACTTGCAAAATGTAATTTCTTTAGATGCAAATGTTATTGAAAGTAGCGAAATTATATTTGGCCCCGGATCGGTAACATATGGTAGTGATGCTCTTGGTGGTGTTATGGATTTTCATACTTTAAGAGCTAAGCTTTCTACAAGTGAGGAAATGGCATTTTCAGGGAATGCTTTTGCTCGATATTCATCGGCCAATAAAGAAAAAACAGGACATCTGGATTTTAATATTGCATCGGAAAAATGGGCATCGTTAACTAGTATAAGTTATAGCGATTTTGATGATTTGCGAATGGGGAGTAAAAATAATTCTGAATACAAACGATTGGAATATGTAAAGCAAGTAAATGGAGTAGACTCTGTAATGGCGAATAGTAATCCAAATATTCAATATGAATCGGGATATAATCAGATTAATTTAATGCAAAAAGTTCGATTTAGACCAACAGAAAAACTTGATTTGAATTATGCTTTTCATTATTCGAAGCTTTCGGATGTGCCACGTTACGATAGACTTATTCAATATAAAGATGAAACCTTGAAGTATGGTGATTGGTATTATGGGCCACAAATTTGGATGATGCACACATTAAATGCGAGCTATTTAGATTCAACCAGATTTTTTGACAGATCGAATTTAACTTTTGCATATCAAGATTACAAAGAAAGTCGGCATAGCAGAAAATATAGAAGCGAAGATTTAAGTGAAAGAGAAGAAAATGTTTTAGCTTATAGTTTAAATCTGGATTTTGATAAAAACCTTAAAAGAGATAATCAATTGTTTTATGGACTTGAGGCCGTTTATAATAAAGTAATATCAACGGCACACAATAAAAATATTTTAACCGATGCTTTATCTCCTGAATCAACCAGGTATCCCGATGGGGATAATAAGTATACTACCGTAGCAGCGTATTTAAGTTATAAGGAGAATTTTAGCGAAAAATTTACAATGATTACAGGTATTCGTGCTAATTATGTTAATACTTATTCGACTTTAATAGACACAACGTTTTTTAATCTTCCTTATAATGAAATTTCGGTTAGCAACAGTGCATTAAACGGGTCAATCGGGATTGTTTATAAACCAGTAAAAACATGGCAAATAAACTTAAACTTGTCTTCAGGGTTTCATGCACCAAATATTGACGATATGTCAAAAATATTTGACTCTGAACCGGGGAATGTTGTTGTTCCTAATAAGAATTTAAAACCTGAATATGCCTATAATATTGATTTGGGAATCTCAAAAAGCTTCAAAAATATTGGATCTTTAAGCATAACCGGATTTTATACTTTTATAGAAAATGCTTTTGTTCGTAGAGATTTTGAGTTTAATGGTCAGGATTCTATAATTTATGAAGGTGAGATGAGTAAAACTCAAGCAATAGTAAATGCTGATGGGGCGAATGTTTATGGTTTAAGTGCTGCTTTAAAAATTAATGTTTCTACAAGGATTAAGCTTTTATCAAAAATAAATTATACTACAGGAAAAGATCATGAGGGAGAACCGCTAAGACATGTAGCTCCCTTGTTTGGTACTACGAGGTTAAGTTTTACAAATGAAAAATTTACGGCATCGGTATATGCAAATTATAACGATAAAATTAGTTACAATAATCTGGCGCCAAGCGAACAAGGTAAGCCTTATATGTATGCTAGCGATGATAATGGGAATCCCTTTTCACCTGCTTGGTGGACATTAAATTTTATGTCGTCGATTAATTACGGGGAAAATATGATAATTAATTTAGGGATTGAAAATATTTTTGATAATCGTTATAGACCATATTCTTCGGGTATAGTTGCGCCGGGCAGAAATTTAATTGTTGGAGTACGTTTAAAATTTTAATTTGCATGAAATTTTTTGGTTCAAAGATTGTAATGGATTACAATAATTTGGTAATTTTATTTTTTTTTCAACAAATAATCTTTTAGAGAATGAGGTATATATTAGGAACAGCATTTTTAATTTTAGTGTTAAATTCATCACTGTTTTCACAAGAAGAAAATACATATAATCGTATTGATAAGGATAAAGAGAAGTACGAAGAAAATGTTTTTAACAAAGAGTTTGGTGATAAAGATGATGATTATGATGCAGCCAGGAAACTATATGATAGAATTCCTGAAAAACTTCCTGATTGGGTTTTTGCTCCTATTGAAATAAATAATACAACGAGAATTGTTGCTTATTCTGATCCTAATATGAAAAAAGAGGAGGCATATGCGCAAGCTATTTTAAGAGCTAAAGCAATGTATGCTTTAATGAATTTTAGTACTGTAAGTAATATTGCCGATGATTATACGAATTTAAAAGAGTCGGGTAATTATTCCTTATACACTACTAAGTTTCAGGACTTTTCGCTCTCAAAAGTTGAAATGGCATACAAGGACTCTGCAATTGTTTTAATTGATACTTTTTACACAAAATACAATGAAGGTATTGTTTTGTTAGATTTTAATCAACAATTAAGTTCAATTGAAAATAAGGATACCATTGTTGTTAAAGGAGAGCATTTACAAATATTTATTGAAAGGAATTTTAAAAGCGAAAAAATTGAATTTTTTAATTTGTCTATTCAAGATAATTTGGACAAAAGCGATTCAACAGATTTTAGTGCCCAATATAACTACCGGGTTGTAAATCGTGGATTCGATATTAATTCAATTTTTGCTAATAAAAATATTGAGTTTGAAGAAAGAACGTATAATTATAGAACCGAGATTGAATTTGTTAAGGATAGTACAGATTCTGAGTTAAATACATTTCGTTTAAATCGTGGTTTATGGAATGGCTATATGGTTGGTGTTTTAAATAATATAACCACCCTTTCTAAACAGTTATCGAGTAAAGTTAGAAATTCAAATGACAACTACACACTAAGGAATGAAGGCTTAATTCGTACTGTAGCAAGAAATAAAGTTTCTTTCGGGTTTAATAGTTTTAAGATGTACGAAAATCAGTTTTATATTGATTTAAATGGGCAAATTAATAAGTAGTCTTTGCAAGAAAACGCCAAATACTGCGTTATTCTTGTGCTGAAAACAGTCACTTACAAAAGTAAGCTCCTTGATTTCCAGCACTTCGAAAGCCTTGTCTTTGTCGCTTTCTTATCAAAGACTTAAAAATGGTAGTTTTCTTGCCGTCACTAAGTAGGATTCTTAATAGGCTCAGTTCGATTTAATATTTTTATATGTAATTGATTCTGCGGAGGCTAAATTAGTTTTTTGCAGTTATACATATAAATAGATAGGTGAAACTCTGTTTCATTTTATCACATGTTATAAGTAAGGCAAAAAAAATAAAATTACAATCTGATAGCATTTCCTAGATCAGATAATTCAGCAAATTAGATAAAGAATATTTTAGTATTCCAGCGCGCTTTTGCACTAACGTGCAATTTAAAAAATCCCATTGAACATTAAACACATTTGTTTTGCTTCGCTCCACAAAAGAGTTTAAACTACATCATCAAGTATTAATTGTTTTGCTAATTGTATAAAGAAGACTTATTTTGTGATATCAACAATTTCATTTGTTTTATACAAAAAAGGTAAAAATTAGTCAAACAATAAGTTTTTAAAAATTCAATTTCTTAACATTTTTTCAATTTTTTATATTAAGATTTGAATTGCTAAAAAGTACATTTATCCAACTGCATTTAAATTTGAGATTTAATTTACTGTTATTCTATTATATATTCTGAAATTATTCTCAATCGTTCTTTAATATTTGAAACATCATTCGTCCCATGTTGTGCTAATCTATCAAATTCTAATAAATCATAATCAGCAGACTCATATTTTTGTTCAGCAAAATATCTATTATTTTTTACTTTGTTTTCAAAATCTATCAATGTAGATCTCTTTATAACTATATTTTTTTTATCTGCCGATTTGAATAATAGATAATACATAACCATACTTCCTTGTGTCCGAAGTAAATGATCTTTTTCTGTAAAACATTTTGACATTATGTCCAAATACATTTCAACAACATCTAATACTTTATTTACAATTTTCGAATTTTCAGTCCTATATTTTTTTGCCATAGAATCCAAATAAACCTTTTTTGTATCAATTAATTTGGAATGTTCGATATTTGAAATTTCAACAAGTAAAAATCTTGCAGATACCTCAAAATGTTGATATCTTGTATCTTTAAATTTTACTTTTTCTGTAAAAAAACGATGCTGTGATAAATCACGTATTGCTTTTACCATGTTTCCACCAAAAGCATTTCGTTTTTCTGCAGAATTTAATGGTACAGCTTCATTAAGCCTAAAAAACATATCTTCAATTAAATCTAAATCATCAGTCACTACCCCAATAATTGGCAATACAAAAGAATCAAATTTAATTTTAATCTTAGGGAATTCCTTGGCTAAATCATTGTAGCTTAAACCAGCTAATATTATTTCGGGATTATCTTGATATTCAAAATCATTTGATAAACAGAATTTTCCTTCAATGAAACCCCAAATTGTCTCAAGTCTTTGTTTTCCATCTATTATGGAAAAGGATTTGCCTATTTTGTTTTTTTCAACTCTGTCAAACTGATGAAAATATATCTTTGGGATATCATAATTATTTAAAATAGAGTCAATCAAAAGCTGCTTCTTTTCAGGAGTCCAAACTCCCCCCTTTCTTTGATAATCAGGATCTACGATTATTTCATCTCTTTCAGAATATATTCGTAAGATAGTTGCGTGTTGAACTGGGTTTGTTTCTATATAACTCATAATAACTTTTCTTTTAACATTGATCCAATACTTGATAATTCAGGAAATAAGCTAAATTTGTTTACACTCAATAAGGCTAACTCTTGTCTGATTTCATTTTTTAATTTTGCAGGTATTTTATATTTAACAACCTCTCTATTTAAGCATATTTCTTCTATTGCCCTGTTATCCTGATGGTGTATTGTAAATACACCTAATTGCGCTTGAATCCTTGAACTATTTCGAGTAGCAATTGTAGCAATAGGTGTCAACTTATTCCTCGGATTAGAACTCAATGTTTCCACAGTATAATTTTCCAATTCAATATCGTCAAAAGAGGGAATGAAATTTTTTTCATTAGTACTTATACTAGCAATTTTATTTAATCTAGTTGGTTTTAACGACCAAAGAGCAGCGTCAACACTATCATCACCTTCGTTGTTTACAGCAAAGTAAAGAGCTACTAATGGACTCTCACTCCAATCCAGAAGTCTCGTTGGCACACCATAATGTTGCATCAGAAATAACCAATCAAAATCATCTTTAGGATTTGCTTTAACTAACATTCCTGCTGATTGTTTAAATCTAGTTAATAATGATCCCTCTGATGGCGCATTAGTCAATCGCATTAAACCTGGAGATAAAGTCCAGTCAAAATTACTTTGACCTCTATACCAAATATCCTCTTCAAAATCAGAATTATTCTTTTTTAGAATATCTATCAAGTTACTAATTGAATTAATTTCTTCTTCCATGAATATTGATTATTTGCAAATCAAATGTATCGTTTTTTAATAAAACTATCAAACAAAAAAAGGTAACTTATTTATCGTATTTGCTTTATTGATAAAAAGTAACAAACTGACAAGTCAGTATATTAAAAACTCCCAATCCTTAACACTTAAGCATCGTTTTCGGTTTTTCCGAATATCCTGCAAAGCGTGACAGGTAGTGCTTTATGTTGAACTGACCCCGATTTAAAAGGAGTACCTTACATATTATGGAATTGATTTTTTAGCCTTTTAGTTTTCAAAAGCCTTTCACATTCAAACAAGCCTTAAAAAGCTTAAAATATCTGAATTTTGATCTAAATTTATACACTGAAGCTGTTTATAGACAAACTGCTGTTATATATACGAGGGCGTGAGAAATAATATCGTGAATTAGTTTCCTTTTCGGGAAACTTTTTGTATTTTTGTAGAGTAAAATATGATGAATGTAAAAAAGTTTGAAATAGTAATTCTTGAGACAGTAAGACAGTTTTTGAAAAGTTTGGATAAGAAAACAAGCACCAAGATAGTTTTTAATATGAGAAAAGCTCAGGTGATCGTTGATCCTGAATTATTTAAGAAATTGACAGATGAGATCTGGGAATTTAGAACGAAATACAATAAGAATTACTATAGGCTCTTAGCTTTTTGGGATAAGTCAGACAAAAAGGAAACCTTGGTTATTTGTGCTCATGGATTCATAAAGAAAACTAAGAAGACACCCAAATCGGATATTGAGAAAGCTACATTGATAATGAAAAAGTATTTTGACCATGAAAGCAAATAAAGAAATTAAGGAAGAACTAAAGCAATATTCATTAGACGAGATAACTGATGAAATTGTTGGAAAAGTAGGAGCAGAAGAAAGAGAACAATTTGAATTTGAATTGAAACTTGATTTGCTTGGCGATATTGTAAAGCAGACGAGAAAAGAAAGGCATTTAACACAAGAACAATTAGGGAAATTGATTGGTGTAAAGAAAGCTCAAATTTCTAAGATAGAGAATAATATTAAAGATGTTAGGTTTTCTACTATCATGAAAGTTTTTAGTGCTTTGAAAGCGAAAGTCAAGTTGTCAGTAGAATTAGACAATACTGAATTGAATATTGCATAGAGTCACACTCTTCAATTTATAACACTTAAGCATCGTTTTCGGCTTTGCCGAATATGTGCTTTATGTTGCACTGACCCCAATTTAAAAGGAGTACCTTACATATTGTGGAATTGATTTTTTAGCCTTTTAGTTTTCAAAAGCCATTCGCATTCAAACATTCCTTAAAAAGCTTAAAATGTCTGAATTTTGATCTAAATTTAGACGCTGAAGCAGTTTTTAGACAAACTGTTATTGGCAATAATGCTTTGCCACACCAGAACTAAAATTTATTAGTAAAATGAAAGTTTGGAATGAAATTTTACCTTGGTTTGATAGAGAATATTATGCATTTTCTGGATTATCAATCTTAGTTTCAGTGTTTATATTTTTTCATATTCTGACAAAGGATAAGGTTCAAAATGAAAAAGACTTAATATGCTTAAATGGAAATGTAATTAATTATTCATATGAGACTGGAACACGTAATAGTCAATTGTATTACTTCTGGACTGATAATTATAAATGTACATTTCAAGTACCAGCTAAATTTTTGAAAAAATTTAATAGTTTTAGTTTTCAAGGTGAAATCACACGCAATCCTAAAATGAAGATTTATATTTTAAAGTTTCAAGAAAGTGAAATAAATAATGATAAGAAAGTTTTTGTTTATCATTTGGAAAATCAGCATTCAATTTTTCTAAATAAATATTCGACTTTAAAGATTGAAAATAGTAATATTGAAGTTATGGCAGGATTTTTCTTTTTCATTTTGGGAATTGGATATTATATTTTGAGAAAGAATTATTGGAAACCTGAGTTTTAGATATAACTCAGCACAATTGCGAACACTTAAGCATCGTTTTCGGCATAGTCGAATATGTGTTTTATGCTAAACTAACCCCGATTTGAACCGAGACACCATATATTGTAGAATTGATTTTAGACTTTTACCTTTTAGTTTTCAAAAGCCTTTCGCATTCAAACATGCCTTAAAAAGCTTAAAATGTATAAATTTTGATCTAAATTTATACACCGAAGCAGTTTTTAGACAAACTGCTGTTACAAGCAATTTGGGGAAGCTACAAATACCTAAGTCATATAAAACATTATCTTTGTAATAGTAAATTGAAAAATAACAAATAAGTGATTGACTTAAAAAACATATTATCCCATCTTCCTGAAAATAAGATAAAGGAGTTGGAGATTATAACCGAAAGAATAACTGCCACAGGAAAAGCAGAGATTATTGTATTATACGGTTCGTATGCCAGAGGAGATTACAAAGAAGAAAGAGGAAAACACCGAGGCAAAAAAAGTGATTACGATATTTTGGTTATTATTTCGGACTGTGATAATGATACTAAAAATAAATTGCGAAATGAATTAAATCGAAAATTCAAGGATATTTCCGTGCCTGTACAATTGATAGTTGAAAAAGAATATTATGTTAATAGTAATTTGAGAGAAAAGCAATATTTCTTTACTGACGTAAAAAGAGAAGGTAAAATATTGTTTGACACCAAAAAGCACAAACTGGAAGAGCCTAAAGAATTAACACCTACTCGCAGAAGGGAGATTGCAGAAGCGGACTTTCAAATGTGGTTCAATAAAGGCAAAGGTTTCTTTATTGATAAAGAAAATGCAATCAATAGAAATGATTTTGGATTAGCATCTTTTTATACACAACAAGCAGTTGAGATGTGTTATACAGCAATAGAAATGGTGCTTACACATTATAATCCTTACGAACATAACTTAGAAACACTTAGAGAACGAATAATAAAATTTGACAGCAGAATAAAAGAAGTTTTACCCTACGAAACAGAAGAGCAAATTGAATTGTTTGACTATTTGAATTTTGCATATATCGGTGGGCGTTACCGAAGTGAGGAAGATTTTCCGATAAGCAAAGAACAATTGGATTATTGGAGCGAAGAAGCCCAAAAGCTGCTTGGTTTGACAGAGCAGATATGTAATGAAAAAATAGAGACATTAAAAGAAATAGAGAAAAACAGCCGGTAATACATGTGTTTACCGGATGATTCGGGTGTTTTTGCAGTTTGACAAAGTTTTGCTATCTTCTTTTTCGATCATCGGTTTGACAATTTTGGTTCTAAAGCTCCCAACTTAATGTTAACACAAGACCCTTATAAATAATTGCAAGCGAGATGAAAGAAGCAAGAATTTATGTAGATTTTAATGAAATGATTGAAGATAATTTAGTATTACTTTCTAAAACGGACTTCACCAAAGATTCTAAAGGAAATACTATTAAATTAAAAGAAGGACTAAAGGTAAAAGTATACTCAGATGACTTGAGTAGTTGCTTTGAAAAGGATAATTTAATTGCAGATGGAGTAGTTGAATTGAACACACACGGGGGCTGGACTAAAGAAGTAAAATGGAATTGTAGAATAAATAAGGCAGGTATATTTAATGAATCCGATAAGATAAAAAAATAATGAAAAAAGTGTCAACCATTTGTAGCTTAATACAAAGTCGCAGCGGTTTTTTATTTAAAGTGGTTTTGACACGCCGAATTTTTGTAATTGAAAGTAATGAAGCAAATTTTAAGTTTGATTTATGGGGAGGTGTTATACCAATTAAACACCAAAATGCCCTATATAATTTGTTTCTTTTTCACTTATATTTCTTCAAAAAATAAAACCGTAGCTACTGCTATGCTTGGATTTTTTGAATCATCTAAGCAAAAAATAATTCAAATTATTTATAGGTCATTTTGAAATTTAATTGAATTGTGTTAAAATTCAAGTTATTTTCAATAATTTTGTATTAGCAGAAAGAAAACTTTTGGTGATTCATTTAACCGAAGTTTATCTTGTATAGTGAGGGAATTATTTCCTCACTATTTTTTGCTCTGCAAAAGCAGAAAGAAAAACTAATGGCTCATCAATACCCGAAGCATCTCTTTTACTGGTGCTTTTTTTCATGTCGTTTTTATTGAGACGTAGTATTCATCATAGGGCAATCCAGACTTTGCAATAGCATATACAATTTTTAATAATTTATTAGCAACTGCAATCAATGCTACTTTTTTGGGTTTGCCTTTAGCAAGTAACCGCTGGTA